>NZ_PDWM01000003.1 GCF_010093225.1 Pseudoxanthomonas koreensis
CGCGCTTCGTAGGCGGGCGGGTAGACCGGATCCGCCCTGCTGCCATACACGGTGGTCGGGTTGTAGCTGGGCACGTAGACGACCGGCTGGTCGGCCGGATGGAGCACGATGACCTGGTCGCCGCCCTCGGCCGCCACCGGCGAGGGCGCGCGGGCAACCTGCGCTCATGGACATGCACATCCACGACCGTTTCCGGGGGCTCGTGAGCTGCGCCGCGGCAGGGTGTCGCTGCCGGGGCAGGTCTATCACGTGACCGCGGTCACGCGCGACCGGCAGGCGTGGTTTGCGGACTTCCATGTGGCGTGCACCGCGGTGCGCGCTTTCCGTGAGCCGGCCGCGCTTGGAGATGCCCGGCTGCTGGCCTGGGTGCTGATGCCGGACCACGTGCACTGGCTGCTGCAGCTCGGCGAACGCATGCCGCTGGAGATGGTGGTGGCGCGGATGAAGGCCGCCGTCGGCGTGCAGGCCAATCGGGTGCTGTTCCGTGCCGGCCCACTGTGGGCACCGGCGTTCCACGACCGCGCGCTGCGCAGGGAGGACGACCTGCGGGCCACGGCCCGCTACATCGTCGCCAATCCGTTGCGGGCCGGGATGGTCGACCACCTCGGCGACTACCCCTTCTGGGACAGCGTCTGGCTGAACCCCGTGTAGGAGCCCACTTCAGGGGGCGACCCGACGCGGCAGGATCGTAGCTGCGTTCAACGCGAGCGCTCGGTCCCCGGGTGTGCACGTTGACCGCGATACCTTTTGACGGGACGGGGTCGCCCCCTGAAGTGGGCTCCTACAGGGGGATGGCCCCTTTTTGCTTCAGGCGCCGATCAGGCTTTCGACCGGGATGCCCAGGTTCCTGTGCAGGTTGCGGATCATCGGAATCGTCAGTTCGCGGCGGCCGTTGAGGATTTCGTAGACCCGGTTGCGCTGTCCGATCGAGGGGATCAGGTCCTTGGCGGTGAGGCCGGCCTGCTCCATCCGGAACTTGATCGCTTCGATCGGGTCGGGGGGCCCGATGGGATGGCGCCTGGCTTCGTAGGACTCGATCAGGGTGACGAGGATGTCGAACTCGTCGCCCTCGGCGGTTCCTGGCTCGGGCTCGTGGTCGAAGAAGTACGAGGCGGCCTGCAGGGCCTCCTGGTAATCCTTTTCCGTGCGGATGGGCCGGAGGGTCATGGCATGTGCTCCACCGTTGCGGCGTCGATCCTGTCGTACTCGGCGTGGGTGCCGATGAACTTGATGTACACGGCCTGGAATCCGTAGGCGACGGCCACCACCAGCCGATAGTGGTTGCCCCGGAGGTTGAACACGACGCGATTGCCGCCCACGAAGCTGGCGTGGGCATACATGTCCTTGATGTCCTGTGGGGAGCGCCAGTTCGCGGCCTTTGCTTCGTCGTGCCACGACTGCAGCGTTTGCTCCGAATCGGGGTGGCGTTTCCAGAAGGCTTCGAGGACGGGCTTGGCAATCACTCTCACGGGGCACCATAGTCCCAAATTGGGACTAGCGTCAAGGGTCACGGCACGGGGGTGGGCAGGGGTGAACCCAGCATGCCCTGCGGTCAGGACGTGGGGCATAGGGAGGAGCCGGGCAAAGGTGTCGGAATCGACGGAATTCAATCGGATGTTTCCTCCGGCCCCTTTTCTTCGTCATGCTTGGCGGCCTTTGGGTGGGGTGGCCGCCGATGTTCAGCATTCCGATACGCGTGTACTGGGAAGATACCGACGCCGGTGGTGTGGTCTACCACGCGCGCTACGTGGCGTTCCTCGAACGCGCGCGCAGTGACGCGCTGCGGGCGATCGGCCAGGGCCAGCGGTCGTTGCAGCAGGCCGGGCAGGTGTTCGCGGTGCATTCGATGCGGCTGGACTTCCTGCGCCCGGCGCGGCTGGACGACCTGCTCGAGGTGACCGCGGAGATCACCCACCTGGGCCGGGCCAGCGTGGTCTTCGCCCAGCGCATCCTGCGCGGGGAGGAGCTGCTGCTGGCGGCGGAGGTGAAGGTGGCCTCGCTGCGCGCGGCCGATTTCCGCCCCTGCCCGATCGAGGGCGGGCTGCACCGGGAACTGGCGGCGCTGCAGGCCGGTCCCACCCCCTGATTCCCGCGGCGCGGCCAACCCCGTCCGCCCGCCCCGGGCGTTGCACCCAGACATACCAATAAGAGAAGAGGAACTGGAAGGATGACCGGATCGATCATGGCCCTGGTGGCCACCGTGGTGGAGGCGTTGCCGGAGGATGCGGCCGCGGCCGCCGTCCAGGCCGCGGCCGGCGCCGCGCACGGCGGGATCAACTACCTGGACCTGATGCTGCGGGCCAGCCTGCCGGTCAAGCTGATCGTGCTGCTGCTGTTGGCCGGGTCGCTGATCAGCTGGGTGATCATCTTCCGCAAGCTGCGCAGCTTCAAGGCAGCCGACCAGGAGGCCGACGAGTTCGAGAACCGGTTCTGGTCCGGCGCCGAGCTGGGCAAGCTGTACGCGGCGGCCACCGACCGCAACCGCGTGGTCGGCGGGCTGGAGGCGATCTTCGAGGCCGGCTTCCGCGAGTTCACCCGCCTGCGCGACAAGCGCCGGCACGACCCGCGCGCGCAGCTGGAGGGCGCGCAGCGGGCGATGCGGGTGGCCTATACCCGCGAGGTCGGGCTGCTGGAGCGCAACCTCGAGTTGCTGGCCAACATCGGTTCCACCGCGCCGTACGTGGGCCTGGTCGGCACCGTGTTCGGGATCATGGTGACCATGCACGACATGGTCAGCCAGGGCGCGCAGGTGGGCATCGCCTCGGTGGCGCCGGGTATTTCCGAGGCGCTGTTCGCCACCGCCATCGGCCTGTTCGTGGCGATCCCGGCGGTGTGGGCGTTCAACCGCTACAGCACCCGCGTGGAGCGGCTGGCGCAGCGCTACGAGAGCTTCGCCGATGAATTCAGCTCGATCCTGCAGCGCCAGACCGGCGCGGACGAATGAGTCCGCGCGGACCTGACAGGAGCACGCCATGAGCACACTCGCCCGCCACAAGCGCCGCAAGCTCAAGTCCGAGATCAACGTCGTGCCGTACATCGACGTGATGCTGGTGCTGCTGATCATCTTCATGGTCACCGCGCCGCTGCTGAGCCTGAGCGTGGACGTGGACCTGCCGCAGTCGCAGGCGCGCGCGGTGGACAGCAAGAAGGACCCGGTGATCGTCACCGTGGACGCCGACGGCCGCTATTACCTGACCCTGCAGGGCGGCAAGGCCGAGGGCATCGACGCCACCGAACTGACCGAAAAGCTGCGCGCCTTCGTCGCCCAGAACAAGGACGTGCCGGTGTTCGTCGCCGCCCCGGGGGTGACCGAGTACCAGAAGGTCATGGACACGATGGTCCTGGTCCAGGCCGCCGGCGTGCCGCGGGTGAGCCTGATGAGCCAGCCGGGTGGCCAGGCCGGACAGGCGCCGCGTTGAGGCCGGGCCGCTGATGCACGCCGACGCTTTCTACCGCAATCCCGGCGAGCGCGAGGGCGGGCTCGGCGGCCCGCTGGCGTTGGCCGTTGGCCTGCATGTGCTGGTGGCGCTGCTGTTCTGGGCAGCGTGGCTGTGGTCGCCGCAGCGGCATGCGGAGCCGGCGGCCGGGTCGCCGGTGATCGAGGCCTCGCTGGTGATGTCGCCGGCCGACGTGGCCGCCGCGCAGAAGCGGGCCGAGGACGCGCCCAAGCCCGAGCCGCTGCCGCAGCCGGTGCAGGAGGTGGCCGAGGAAGAGACCGTGCCGCCGCCGCAGCCGATCCCCGAGCCGCGCCCGCAGGACGCGCCGGTGGCTCCGCAGCAGAAGGCCCAGGATTTCATCCCGGTCCCGGACACGGTCGAGCAGGACGCCGCCCGCCGCGATGCGATCGCCCGCGAGAAGGCCGAGCGCGAGCAGGAAGAGCGCCGCCGCCAGGAGCAGGTCGACCTGACCGAGGAGCGCGAGCGGCAGAAGGCCGCCGAGAACCAGCGCCGGCTGGCCGCGCAGGCCGAGGCGGAGAAGCAGCAGAAGCTGGCCGAGATCCGCAAGCAGCGCGAGCAGGCCGCCCGCCAGGCCGACCTGGCCGAGCAGAAGCTGCGCCAGCTGCAGCAGGTGCAGCAACGCCAGGCCACCGCGGCGGCCACGCCGTCGCAGGGCACGCCGGGGCAGGGCGGGAACAGCGAGGACCTGACCGCGAAGTACGCCGCCGCGATCCAGGAGGCGGTGCTGGGCCAGTGGATCCGCCCGGATACCGTGCCGCTGGGGCAGCGTTGCCGGGTTTCGATCCGGCAGATCCCCGGTGGCGAGGTGATCGACGTGGAGGTGCAGCCGGGCTGCCCGTTCGACGAAGCCGGCCGCCGCTCGCTGGAAGCCGCCGTGCTGCGCGCCAAGCCGCTGCCGTACCGCGGCTTCGAGTCGGTGTTCCAGCCCACCCTGACCCTGAACTTCGAAGCCCAGGACCGCTGACGCCGGGGTGCCGCGCCGTTCCTCCAGACCCGGCACGCCTTTCTGTAGGAGCCCACTTCAGGGGGCGACCCGACGCCGTCACCGGGCCGCGGTGTTCAACGCGACCCCTCCGGCCGGGTTCGCGTTGAACGCGGTGGTGGCCAGCGTCCTCGGGTCGCCCCCTGAAGTGGGCTCCTACAGGAGAGGCGTTGGGGGCGTCGGCGGCCTCCATGAACCTGCGTTCACGCTCTTTTCGTTCATGATTGCGAAAATGTTCACGCCTACGCTGCTATTCCTCTGTGCCCGGACCGGAGCCGACGCCTAGCCCATGAAGACCCCCCTGCGCTGGTTTGCCCTGCTTGCCTTCCTCCTGCTGCCGTTCGCGGCCTCGGCCCAGCAGCAGGGCCTGGAGATCGACATCATCGGCGGCAACGCTTCGGCCCTGCCGATCACCGTGGTGCCGATGCCGTACCAGGGCAGCGGCACGCCGTCGGAAACCGACGTGGCCAAGGTGGTGCGCGACGACCTGGCCCGCTCGGGCGTGTTCCGGACCCTGCCGGAGGCGCAGATCGTCGAGCGCCCGACCCGCGGCGGCGAGATCAACTACCCGACCTGGAAGCAGCTGCGCCAGGACTACATCGTGGTCGGCCGCATGCTCGACGGCGGCGACGGCGGTTACCGGATCGAATACGAGCTGTTCGACGTGGCCCGCGGCGAGCGCCTGCTCGGCCAGGCCATCACCGCCCGCGCCAATGCCACCCGCGATGCCGCCCACCAGATCGCCGACGCCATCTACGAGAAGATCACCGGCGTGCGCGGCGCGTTCTGGACCCGGGTGGCCTACGTCACCGCCAGCGGCCGCGGCAAGGACATGCGCTTCGCGCTCAACGTCGCCGACGCCGACGGCTGGAACCCGCAGGTGGTGGTGCGCTCGGCCGAGCCGCTGCTGTCGCCGTCGTGGAGCCCGGACGGGCGCAAGCTGGCCTACGTCAGCTTCGAACGCGGCAACTCGGCGATCTACGTGCAGGACATTTCCTCGGGCGCGCGCGAGCTGGTCTCCAGCTTCCGCGGCATCAACGGCGCGCCGTCGTTCTCGCCGGACGGGCGCAAGCTGGCCATGTCGCTGTCGCGCAGCGGCAACCCTGAGATCTACGTGATGGACCTGGGCAGCAAGCAGCTGACCCAGCTGACCAACCACTTCGGCATCGACACCGAGCCGACCTGGAGCGCGGACGGTTCGAAGATCTACTTCACCTCCGATCGCGGCGGCCGCCCGCAGATCTACCAGGTGGCCGCCAGCGGCGGCAGCGCCACCCGGGTCACCTTCCAGGGCAACTACAACGCCACCGCCTCGGTGTCCTACGACGACAAGAAGATCGCGGTGGCCCAGGGCGCCGGCAACACCTACCGGATCGCGCTGATGGACTCCAGCCTGGGGTCGCCGCGCTGGAGCACGGTGTCCACCGGCAACCTGGACGAATCGCCCAGCTTCGCCCCCAACGCCAGCATGCTGCTGTACGCGGCGCGCGAGGGCGGGCGCGGGGTGCTGTATGCCGTTTCGGCCGACGGCCGGGTGCGCCAGCGCCTGGTCCTGGCCGACGGCGACGTGCGCGAGCCGGCCTGGTCCCCCTACCGCAGCGCCCGTTAAAAATCGAATGTAAGATGGCGAACCTGCGTCAGCCCTACCACCACCCCGTGCATCACAAGGAATGATCATGAACACCTCCACCCGCGTCCTGCTGGTCTCGGTCCTGTCTGTCGTCGCCCTGGCCGGCTGTTCGAAGAAGGTCAAGGAAACGCCGGTCGCCGACACCACCCCGGTCACCCCGACCGCGCCGGTCGACACCGGTTCGGGCGCCTACGGTCCGGAAGACCTGGACACCGATCCCTGCCTGCGCCAGCGCGTGCTCCACTTCGATTTCGACCAGTACACCGTCAAGCCGGAGTACCAGGCCGTGATCGCCTGCCACGCCAAGTACCTGCGCGACCGTCCGTCCGCGCGCCAGAACCTGGAAGGCCACACCGACGAGCGTGGTTCGCGCGAGTACAACATGGGCCTGGGCGAGCGCCGCGGCAACGCCGTGTCCTCCGCGCTGCAGGCCGCCGGCGCCTCGGCCAGCCAGCTGACCGTGGTCAGCTACGGCGAGGAGCGCCCGGTGTGCACCGAGTCGACCGAGGCCTGCTGGGCGCAGAACCGTCGCGTCGAGATCGTGTACAGCGCGCGCTGATCCATGCGCGTGTCGCGTCCCCTGCGGATGCTGGTCGTGGCGGCCCTGGTGGCCGCCACGCCCGCTTACGCACAGAAGCTGAGCCTGGCCGACCGGGTCGCCCGGCTGGAAATGCAGGCCAACAACACCCAGGCCAACCAGGACCTGCTCAACCAGCTCGACCAGCTGCGCACCGAGGTGCAGTCGCTGCGCGAGTCGGTCGAGCAGTTGCAGCATGAGAACCAGCAGCTGCAGCAGCGCGCCCGCGACCAGTACCTGGACCTCGACGGCCGCCTCATCCGGCTCGAGGGCGGGGCCGTGCCCGCGCCGCCGGCCGCTGGCGCAGACCCTTCCGCAGCCACGCCTTCCACCGCGCCGGCGTCGCGCACCGTCACTCCCTCCGCGCCGCCGGAACCGGCCCCGCGCGTGCATGGCGACAGCGGCTCGCTGGCCAAGGCCGGGGACGAGCGCGCCGCCTACGACATCGCCTTCGACGCCCTGAAGGGCGGCCGTTACGACGAGTCGGCGCAGCTGTTCCAGGCCTTCATCGATACCTATCCGGCCGGCGTCTATGCGCCCAACGCGCTGTACTGGCTGGGCGAGAGCTATTACGCCACCCGCAATTTCAAGCTGGCCCAGCAGCAGTTCGACGCGCTGACCGCCCGCTACCCGACCCACGACAAGGCGCCCGGCGCGCTGCTGAAGCTGGGCCTGTCGCAGTTCGGCGACGGCCAGGTGCAGCAGGCCGAGGCGACCCTGCAGCAGGTGATCGCGCGCTACCCGAACACCGACGCCGCACGCATCGCCGGCGACCGCCTGCACTCGATCCAGATCGGCCAGCTGCGCTGAGGCGCTTGGCAGTATGGACACCCCCATCCCGCAGAACCGCCTGCGGTTGACCGAAATCTTCCTGTCGCTGCAGGGCGAGGCCAATGCCGCCGGCTGGCCGACGGTGTTCGTGCGCCTGACCGGCTGCCCGCTGCGCTGCCAGTACTGCGACACCGCCTACGCCTTCCACGGCGGGCAGTGGTGGGAGATCGACGACATCCTGGCCGAGGTCGCCCGCCACGGCGTGCGCCACGTCTGCGTGACCGGCGGCGAGCCGCTGGCGCAGAAGCGCTGCCTGGACCTGCTGCGGCGGCTGTGCGACGCCGGTTACGACGTGTCGCTGGAGACCTCCGGCGCGCTGGACATCGCCGGCGTGGATCCGCGCGTGTCGCGGGTGGTGGACCTGAAGACGCCCGGTTCGGCCGAGATGGACCGCAACCGGCTGGAGAACATCCCGCTGCTGACCGCGCGCGACCAGGTGAAGTTCGTGCTGTGCGGCCGCGGCGACTACGAGTGGGCGCGCGACATGGTCGCCGAGCACGGCCTGGCCGGCCGCTGCGACGTGCTGTTCTCGCCGAGCAAGAGCGAGCTGGCGCCGCGCGAACTGGCCGACTGGATCGTCGCCGACCGCCTGCCGGTGCGCTTCCAGATGCAGCTGCACAAGATCCTCTGGAACGACGAGCCGGGGCGCTGACATGAAGAAGGCTGTCGTCCTGGTTTCCGGTGGCATGGATTCGGCCGTGGTCGTGGCCATCGCCCGCGAGCAGGGCTTCGCCGTGCATGCGCTGAGCGTGCGCTACGGCCAGCGCCACACCTCCGAACTGGAAGCCGCCGACCGCGTGTCGCGCGCGCTGGGCGCGGTGGCGCACAAGACCGTGGACGTGGACCTGCGCAGCATCGGCGGCTCTGCCCTGACCGACGACATCGAGGTACCGGATGCCGGCGGCGAGGGCATCCCGGTCACCTACGTGCCGGCGCGCAACACGATCATGCTCTCGCTGGCGCTGGGCTGGGCCGAGGTGCTGGGCGCGGCGGACATCTTCTGCGGGGTCAACGCGGTGGACTACTCCGGCTACCCGGACTGCCGCCCGGAGTTCATCGCGGCCTTCGAGCGCCTGGCCAACCTGGCGACCAAGGCCGGCGTGGAGGGCGCGGGGATCCGCGTGCACGCGCCGCTGATGCGCATGGGCAAGGACGACATCGTGCGCGAGGGCCTGCGCCTGGGCGTGGACTTCGGCCAGACCGTGTCGTGCTACCGCGCCGATGCCGACGGCCAGGCCTGCGGCCACTGCGACGCCTGCCGCCTGCGCGCCGCCGGCTTCGAAGCCGCCGGCGTGGCCGACCCGACGCGCTACACGGACGGTGGTGCCCCACTGTAGGAGCCCACTTCAGGGGGCGACCCGACGAGGGTGGGAGGCGCGACGATCAACGCGACGCTTCCGGATGGACCGCGTTGAACGAGGCTGCGCCATTGCGGCCGGGGGTCGCCCCCTGAAGTGGGCTCCTACAGGGGGAGCGCCGCGGCGGCGGTCACCGGTGCGCCGCCGCGGCGGCATCGACGCGGCCTGATCGGGTAAAATGCCCGCCCGGCCGAGCGCCGGCACGCATGTGGGCCGTTAGCTCAGTCGGTAGAGCATCGGACTTTTAATCCGCTGGTCGATGGTTCGAATCCATCACGGCCCACCATTCGGGTTTCCTGTCGCGCCTCACGATCCCGCCTGAACGCATCAGGCCGGCCGGGAGCGGCGCGGTTGAAGCGTCCCGTGGCCGGGCGCATATTCGTTTTCCCCTTGCGAACTCCGGACACGGATGCGTCTCGGCCGCTGCGACCGTGGCGGCGCAGGCTGCCGTCTTCCCCGCACACGGCGCCTCATCTGGCATCGCCCATGACCCTCGCCGCCTTCCATCCTGCCGTCGCTCGCTGGTTCGAGGGTGCCTTCCCGGCGCCGACGCCGGCCCAGGCTGCGGCGTGGCCGGCGATCATGGCCGGGCGCAACACCCTGGTGGCCGCGCCGACCGGTTCGGGCAAGACCCTCACCGCGTTCCTGGCGGCGATCGACGCGCTGGTGCGCGAAGGGCTGGCCAACGGCGGCGAGCTGCCCGACCGCACCACGGTGGTCTACGTCTCGCCGCTGAAGGCGCTGTCCAACGACATCTACCTCAATCTCGAGGCGCCGCTGGCCGGCATCCGCGACGCACTGCTGGAGCTGGGCCTGCCCGACGTGCAGATCCGCACCGCGGTGCGCACCGGCGACACCCCGCAGTCCGAGCGTGCGCAGCTGCGCAGGAAGCCGCCGCACATCCTGGTGACCACGCCCGAGTCGCTGTACGTGCTGCTCGGCTCGGCCTCGGGCCGGGCGATGCTGGGCACGGTGCGCAGCGTGATCGTCGACGAGATCCACGCGTTGGCCGACGACAAGCGTGGCAGCCACCTGGCGCTGTCGCTGGAGCGGCTGGAGGCGCTGTGCGGGCGGCCGCTGGTGCGGATCGGCCTGTCGGCCACGCAGAAGCCGGTGGAGGAGGTGGCGCGGTTCCTGGTCGGCGCGGCCAACGTGTATCCGTCGCGCGCGGACCTGGCGGGCGCGGCGATCCCCGGCGCGGCGATCCCCGGCGCGGCGATCCCCGGCGCGGCGATCCCCGGCGCGGCGATCCCCGGCGCGGGCGAACAGGCTGGTGCCGATGGCGTGCGCGAGGATGCCGCGGTGCGCATCGGAGGTACCGCCACCATCGACGTGCCCGACTGCGCGATCGTCGACATCGGCTATGCGAAGCAGCGCGACCTGGCGCTGGAGCTGCCGCCCACGCCGCTGTCGGCGGTGATGTCCAACGATCAGTGGGAGCAGGTCTACGCGCGCCTGGTCGAACTGGTGCGCGAGCACCGGACCACGCTGGTGTTCGTCAACACCCGGCGCATGGCCGAGCGCGCCGCGTTCCACCTGGGCGAACTGCTCGGGCGCGAAGTGGTCGGCACCCACCACGGCAGCCTGTCCAAGGAACTGCGGCTGGAGGCCGAGCAGAAGCTCAAGCGCGGCGAGCTGCAGGCGCTGGTGGCGACCGCTTCGCTGGAGCTGGGCCTGGACATCGGCGACGTCGACCTGGTCTGCCAGCTCGGTTCGCCGCGCTCGATCGCCGCGTTCCTGCAGCGCGCCGGGCGCTCGGGCCACCACGTCGGCGGAGTGCCCAAGGCGCGGCTGTTCCCGCAGACCCGCGACGAACTGGTCGAATGCGCCGCGCTGCTGGACTGCGTGCGCCGCGGCGAGCTGGACGCGCTGCGGGTGCTGCCGGCGCCGCTGGACGTGCTGTCGCAGCAGATCGTGGCCGAGGTCGCCGCCAGCGAGTGGGACGAGGACGCGCTGTACGAGTGGTTCCGTCGCGCCTGGCCGTACGCGAAGCTGGAGCGGGCGAAGTTCGACGAAGTGGTGAAGATGCTGGCCGACGGTTTCAGCGACCGCCGCGGCCCGCGCGCCGGGTGGCTGCACCGCGACGCGGTCAACCGCCGCCTGCGTGGGCGCCAGGGCGCGCGCATGGTCGCGACCATGTCCGGCGGCACGATTCCGGAGACCGGGGATTACGCGGTGGTGCTGGAGCCGTCGTCGACCTTCATCGGCTCGGTGAACGAGGACTTCGCGGTCGAGAGCATGGCCGGCGACATCTTCCAGCTGGGCAACGCCAGCTACCGGATCCTGCGGGTGGAAATGGGGCGGGTGCGGGGGGAGGACGCGCAGGGGATGCCGCCGAGCATTCCGTTCTGGCTGGGCGAGGCGCCCGGACGCACGGATGAACTGTCGTTCGGCGTGTCGCGGCTGCGCGAGGAGCTGGCGTCGCGGATGCGCGGCCTGCGTGTGGTGCAAGCCCAGCCTCCGGTCGTGGACGGCGGCGCGGTCTCCGATGGGGAGGCAGACGGGCAAGTCCGGCTCGACGGGGGCGAGGATGCGGTCGAGTGGTTGTGCGGCGAGGTCGGCCTGCCCGAGGCCGCCGCGCGGCAGCTGGTCGACTACCTCGGCGCCACCATGCTCGCCCTCGGTGCGATGCCGACCCAGCGCCGGGTCGTGCTCGAGCGCTTCTTCGACGAGACCGGCTCCACCCACCTGGTCGTGCACAGTCCCTACGGCAGCCGCCTCAACCGCGCCTGGGGCCTGGCGCTGCGCAAGCGCTTCTGCCGCCAGTTCAACTTCGAGCTGCAGGCCGCGGCGACCGAGGAAGCGATCGTGCTGTCGCTGTCCACCAGCCACAGCTTCCCGCTGATCGAGGTTTCGAAGTACCTGCATTCCTCGTCCGCGCAGGACGTGCTGGTGCAGGCGCTGCTGGACGCACCACTGTTCCCGGTGCGCTGGCGCTGGAACGCGACCACCGCGCTGGCGCTGCCGCGCTTCGTCGGCGGGAAGAAGGTGCCGCCGCAGCTGCAGCGGATGAAGTCCGAGGACCTGCTGGCCACCGTGTTCCCCGACCAGGTCGCGTGCCTGGAGAACATCGTCGGCGAGCGCCAGGTGCCCGATCATCCGCTGGTCGCGCAGACCCTGGACGACTGCCTGCACGAGGCGATGGACACCGAAGGCTGGCTGCAGCTGCTGCGCGGGCTGGAGTCCGGTGCCGTCGAGGTGGTCGCCTGCGATGTCACCGCGCCGTCGCCGCTGGCGGCCGAGGCGCTCAACGCGCGGCCGTATGCCTTCCTCGACGACGCGCCGCTGGAGGAACGCCGCACCCAGGCCGTGCAGACCCGCCGCTACGCGGATCCGCAATCGGCCGGCGATCTCGGCCGGCTGGATGCCGACGCGGTCGAACAGGTGCGCGCCGAGGCCTGGCCGCGGGCGCGTAACGCCGACGAGATGCACGAGGTGTTGACCGGGCTGGGCTTCGTCACCCTCGCCGAGGCCGCGCGCGAGCCGGCGTGGGAGCCGCTGCTGCAGTCGCTGGCGCGCGACGCGCGCGCGACCCGGGTCACTGCGGCCGGCCGGCAGTGGTGGGTGGCGGCCGAGCGCCTGCCGCAGCTGCTGGCGCTGCATCCTTCGGCGCTGCGGCAGCCGGGGATCGCGGTGCCGGAGGAGTTCGCCCGCGTGGAATGGAGCGCCGAGGACGCGGCCGTGGCGCTGCTGCGTTCGCGCCTGACCGGGCTGGGCCCGGTCGGCGCCGCGGCGCTGGCCGACAGCCTGGGCATCGCGCCGCTGGCCGCGGACATGGCGCTGCTGAAGCTGCAGTCGCAGGGCTACGCGATGCAGGGGCGGTTCTCGCCCGGCGCGGCAGGCGAGGGATGGGGCGAGCGCCACCTGCTCGCGCGCCTCCACCGCTACACGCCCAAGCGCCTGCGCCGCGAGATCGAGCCGGTGGCGCCGCGCGATTTCATGCGCTTCCTGTTCGACTGGCAGCGGGTGTCGAAGGACGGCCGGGTCAGTGGTCCGGAAGCACTGGCGGGGGTGCTGGCGCAGCTGGAAGGCTTCGAGGCGCCCGCCGCGGCGGGGGGAAGCGAACTGCTGCCGGCGCGCGTGCGCGACTATTCGATCGGCTGGCTGGACGACCTGTGCACCGCCGGCCGCACGCTGTGGACGCGGTTGCGCCCGGCCACGGCCGAACCCGGCGCGCCTCGTGGCCCGGCCTCGCTGCGTTCGACCCCGGTGCTGCTGCTGCCGCGGCGCAATGCCGTGCACTGGACCACGCTGGCCCGCGGCCCGTCGGGCGAACCGCAGGCCGACGTCGTGGCGCTGTCCTCGCGCGCGCAGAAGCTGGCCGACTTCCTAGCCGCGCACGGCGCCTCGTTCTTCGACGAGATGGTCGCCGGCACGCGCCTGCTGCAGACCGAGGTGGAGGACGCGCTGGCCGAGCTGGTCGCCCGCGGCCGCGCGCACTGCGACAGCTTCGCTGGCCTGCGCGCACTGCTGGTGCCCGCATCGAAGCGGCCCACGCCCGGGCACGGCCGCCGCCGCGCGATGATGCTGGGGATCGAGGACGCCGGCCGCTGGGCGCTGGTGCGGCGGGTGCCGGCGGTCGTGCAGGAGGCGACGGCGGATCGTGGCCGCCCGGTGCGCCCGGACCCGGAAGCGGTCGAGCATGTCGCCCGCGTGCTGCTGCGCCGCTACGGCGTGGTCTGCTGGCGCGTGCTGGAGCGCGAGGCGGCCTGGCTGCCGCCGTGGCGCGAGCTGCTGCGCGTCTACCACCGGCTGGAGGCGCGCGGCGAGGTGCGCGGCGGGCGCTTCATCAGCGGCCTGTCCGGCGAGCAGTTCGCCCTGCCCGAAGCGATCGGCCTGCTGCGCAAGGCGCGGCAGAAGCCGGACGACGGCACCCTGGTCTGCGTGAGCGCGCTCGATCCGCTGAACCTGTCCGGCACCGTGGTCGCCGGCGAGAAGGGGCCGCGCATCCCCGGCGCGCGGTTGCTGTACCGCGACGGCATGCCGCTGGCCGCGCTGGTGGCGGGAGAGGTGCAGCCGATGGCGGCGATGGGAGTGCTGGAGGAGCAGGAGCCGGAACTGCGGGCCACGGTGCGCAAGGCGCTGCTGCGTGAACCGGCGTCGGGCGCGGAAGCCCTGCTGGCCCAGCTGCACGCCGGCCCACTGCCCCTGTAACCCCTGTAGGAGCACACTTCAGGGGGCGACCCGATGCCGCTGGATTACGCGGTATTCAACGCGCGCCTATCCGGAAGGGTCGCGTTCAATGCGGCATGCGTTCCAACGTCCCGGGGTCGCCCCCTGAAGTGGGCTCCTACAGGAGGCGCCGCGGGGCGCGTTGGGTGCGCGGCGCGGGTGCGTCGCAGTGGGTCGCGGGAGGCGCTGTTGCAGCGCGAGTGCGCCCGATGCCTCAGCCTTGCTCGCGCACGATCTCAAGCACCGCTTCGCCGTAGCGGCCGAGCTTGCTGCCGCCGATGCCGCCGACGCGGGCCAGTTCGCTGATCGTGGCCGGGCGCAGGCCGGCGATGTCGCGCAGAGTGCGGTCGTGGAAGATGACGTAGGCCGGGACGTTCTGTTCGCGCGCCAGGTCGCCGCGCCAGGCGCGCAGCGCGTCGAACAGCGGGCGGTCGCCGGCGTCCACGTGCAGGGTGCTTTCGCTGCGCTTCGCCTCGCCACCGGCGCCCTTCGCGCCGCGCGCCTTGCGCGCCGGTTCCTCGCGCAGCTGCACGGACTGCTCGCCGCGCAGCACCGGCCGCGAGGCCGCGCCCAGGCGCAGGCTGCCGTGGCCTTCGGCGTCCACCTCCAGCAGCCCGGACACCACCAGCTGACGGAACACGCTGCGCCACGTGTTGGTGTCCAGTTCGGCGCCGATGCCGTAGGTGGAGATCTCGTGGTGGCGGAACTGGCGCACCTTCTCGGTATCGGCGCCGCGCAGCACGTCGATCAGGTGCGCGGCGCCGAAGCGCTGGCCGGTGCGGTAGACGCAGCTCAGCGCCTTGCGCGCGGCCTCGGTCGCGTCCCAGGTGCGCACCGGCTGCAGGCAGTTGTCGCAGTTGCCGCAGGTGCCCGGGCCACTGCCGCCGCCGGCGTACTCCTCGCCGAACGCGGCCAGCAGCGCCTGGCGCCGGCAGCCGGCCGATTCGCAGTAGCCCAGCAGCTGGTCCAGCTTGCGTCGTTCCAGGCGCTTGCGTTCTTCGCTGGCCTCGCCCTGTTCGATCATCTGCCGCAGCAGCACCACGTCGCCCAGGCCGTAACCCATCCAGGCCTCGGCCGGTTCGCCGTCGCGACCGGCGCGGCCTGTCTCCTGGTAATAGCCCTCGATCGACTTGGGCAGGTCCAGGTGGGCGACGAAGCGTACGTCGGGCTTGTCGATGCCCATGCCGAAGGCGATGGTGGCGCACATCACGATGCCGTCCTCGCGCAGGAAGCGGCGCTGGTTGTCCGCGCGCACCGCCGCAGGCAGGCCGGCGTGGTAGGGCAGGGCGGCGATGCCATGGCCGGCGAGGAACTCCGCGGTCTCCTCGACCTTGCGCCGCGACAGGCAGTAGACGATGCCCGATTCGCCGGCATGCCCGCCGAGGAAGTCCAGCAGCTGCCGGCGCGGGTTGTCCTTGTGCGCCACCGAGTAGCGGATGTTCGGACGGTCGAAGGAGCTGAGGAAGCACTCGGCCTCCTCCAGCGCCAGCCGCTCGACGATCTCGCGCCGCGTGGGCGGATCGGCGGTGGCGGTGAGCGCGATGCGCGGCACCTCCGGCCAGCGCTCGTGCAGCACAGTCAGTTCGCGGTATTCGGGGCGGAAATCGTGGCCCCACTGCGAGACGCAGTGCGCCTCGTCGATCGCGAACAGGGCGATGCGGCTGCGATCCAGCAGCGACAGGAAGCGCGGGGTGAGCAGGCGTTCGGGGGCGACGTAGAGCAGGTCGAGACGGCCTTCGACGAGTTCGCGCTCGACCTCGCGTGCCTCATCGGCGCCCAGGCTGGAGTTGAGGCAGGCCGCGCGCACGCCGAGCTGGCGCAGCGCTTCGACCTGGTCCTGCATCAGCGCGATCAGCGGCGAGACCACCAGCCCGGTGCCCTCGCGCAGCAGCGCCGGGATCTGGAAACACAGCGACTTGCCGCCGCCGGTGGGCATCAGTACCAGTGCGTCGCCGCCGGCGGAGACGTGTTCGACGATGGCCTGCTGCGGGCCGCGGAAGGCATCGTAGCCGAAGGTGCGGCGCAGGACTTCGAGCGCGTCGTGGCGGGGGGCGACGTCGGCGATGCGCGTCCTGGTGGCGGTGGAAATCTCCTGCATGCGCGCAAGGATACCGGCGCGGTCCCGCCGTCGCGCTGAATCCGTACCCCGCCAAGGGGTGGGCGTCCCACCCGTTCCATTGTAGGAGCCCACTTCAGGGGGCGACCCGGAAGCAACCTGACGCAGCCTCGTCCAACACGGCCGATCCGGAGGCTCCGCGTTGACCGCAGCGCGTTCCGGCCGCGTCGGGTCGCCCCCTGAAGTGGGCTCCTACAAGGGGCACACCCGCCGTTTCGATGGCTCAGACGGGGGGGATAGTGGCTTCGCGGCCGGCGTAGCGGAACGGGGGCGTGGCCATCACCATCTCGGCCAGCGAATAGGCCAGCTCGCGCTCGGCCATCACCGCGCCGTCGGCACCGTGGGCGAGCAGGTGGCGCACTTCGGCATCGCTGTGCGCGCGCGCCAGCACCGGCAGCGCCGGGTTCAGCGCGCGCAGCTTGGCGATCGCCTCGCCGGCTTCCAGCGGCTGCGGGATCGCCAGGATCGCGATCGCCGCCGATTCCGGATGGGCCTCGGCCAGCACCTTCTCCGACGCGGCGTGGCCGCGGATGGCGGGGATGCCTTCGGCATGCGCCCGGTCCACGTGCAGCGAATTGTCATCGATCACCACCACCGCCACCCCGCGGCCGTGCAGCACCTGGCTCAGCTCGCGGCCGACCCGGCCGTAGCCGACCACGATGGCGTGGTTGCCCGGGTGCAGCGGCGGGCCGTCGGGCTGCTCCGGCGCGGGCGGCGCCACCGCTTCCTCGCGGTGCCGCGCTTCCCAGCGGTCCAGCAGCATGAAGATCATCGGGTTGAGCATGATCGAGATCAGCGCGCCGGCCAGCACCAGCGCCTGGCCGGTCGCGGGCAGGATCTTCAGGCTCACGCCCAGGCCGGCGATGATGAAAGCGAACTCGCCGATCTGCGCCAGCGAAGCGGAGATGGTCAGCGCGGTCATCTTCGGATGGCCGAAGGCGCGCACGATGAAGAACGCGGCCGCCGACTTGCCGAACATGATGATCACCGTGGTCGCCAGCACCTGCCACGGATGCTCGACCAGGATCGCCGGGTTGAACAGCATGCCCACCGAGACGAAGAACAGCACCGCGAACGCATCGCGCAGCGGCAGCGAATCGTTGGCGGCCTTGTGGCTCAGTTCGGACTCGTTGAGCATCATCCCGGCGAAGAACGCGCCCAGCGCGAACGACACCCCGAACAGCGAGGCGGCGCCGAACGCCACGCCCAGCGCAATGGCCAGCACCGACAGCGTGAACAGCTCGCGTGAGCCGGTGCCGGCGATCCGTTCCAGCACCCAGGGGATCACCCGGCGGCCGACCACCAGCATCACCGCCACGAACAGGCCCAGCTGCACCAGGGTCCAGCCGATCCGGGCCAGCACGCTGCCGGCGCTGTGGCCCTCCGCTGCCGCTTCCGGGCCGAAGATCCCGGCGATCACCGGCATCATCACCAGCGCCAGCACGCAGGCCAGGTCCTCGACGATCAGCCAGCCCACCGCGATCTTGCCGCGCATGGTTTCCAGCAGGCGGCGTTCCTCCATCGCCCGCAGCAGGACCACGGTCGAGGCGGTGGCCAGGGAGAAGCCGAACACCAGCCCTTCCAGCGTCGGCCAGCCCATCAGCCAGGCCACGCCCCAGCCGAACAGGGTGGCCACCGCGATCTGCGCGGTCGCGCCGGGGATGGCGATCCATTTCACTTCCAGCAGGTCGTCCAGCGAGAAGTGCAGGCCGACGCCGAACATCAGCAGCATCACGCCGATCTCCGCCAGCTGGTTGGCGATCTCCTGGTCGGCGACGAAGCCGGGGGTGAACGGCCCGACCACCACGCCGGCCAGCAGGTAGCCCACCAGCGGCGACAGCCGCAGCCGGTTGGCGATCGCGCCCAGCACGAAGGCCAGGCCGAGGCCGACCGCGACGATGTCGATCAGGCTGGTGTCGTGGGGCATCGGGGCGAGGGTGTCGGGGGTTGGCCAGTTTCACCGACTCGGCGCGCCCGCGGCAAACCCGCCGCGTCGTGTTGCCCTCACCGCGCGCCGCGGCGAACGCGTCGCGTGGCGTGCCTTGCCTTTCTGTAGGAGCCCACTTCAGGGGGCGACCCGACGACCTCCAGGTTGCGCGGCGTTCAACGCGACCGCTCGGATCCGGAGAGTCCGCGTTCGACGAGGGTGCCTTGCAGGGCGTCGGGTCGCCCCCTGAAGTGGGCTCCTACAAAAAACAGTTTGTTAAGTTTTTGTTATTGGCCGTTGCCGGTAGAATGCGCGACGCAGCGTGCGTCGCCCGCTGCGGGCTCCCGATCCTTCCGCAAGACCCCATCCATGATCTCCCTGCGAAATTTCGCCCTGCGCCGCGGCGAGCGGCTGCTGTTGTCCAACGTCGACCTGGCCCTGCACGCCGGCTACCGGGTGGGCGTGGTCGGCCGCAACGGCACCGGCAAGTCCAGCCTGTTCGCCGCGATCAAGGGCGAGCTGGAGGCGGACAAGGGCGACGTCGACCTGCCCGGCAAGGTCCGGATCGCCTCGGTGGCGCAGGAAACCCCGTCCCTGCCCGACCCGGCGCTGGAGTTCGTCCTCGGCGGCGACGAGGTGCTGGCCGCGGCGGTGCGCGAGGAGGCCGAGGCCAACGCGCGCGAGGACTGGGAGGCCGTGGCCGCCGCGCACCAGAAGCTGGCCGAACTCAACGGCTACGACGCCGAGGCCCGCGCCGGGCGCCTGCTGCACGGCCTGGGTTTCCCGGCCGAAACCCACCGCCGGCCGGTGTCCTCGTTCTCCGGCGGTTGGCGCGTGCGCCTGAACCTGGCCCGCGCGCTGATGATGCCCAGCGACCTGCTGCTGCTGGACGAACCGACCAACCACCTGGACCTGGACGCGGTCTACTGGCTGGAGCAGTGGCTGCTGAAATACCCCGGCACCCTGCTGCTGATCTCGCACGACCGCGAATTCCTCGACAACGTCGCCACCCACACCCTGCACCTGCACGGCGGCGGCGCGAAGCTGTACGTTGGCGGCTACACCGACTTCGAGCGCCAGCGCGCCGAACAGCTGCGCCAGCAGCAGATCGCGCACGAGAAGGAACAGGCCGAGCGCGCCCACCTGCAGAGCTTCATCGACCGCTTCAAGGCCAAGGCCAGCAAGGCCGCCCAGGCGCAGAGCCGGATGAAGCGCCTGGCCAAGCTGGCCGGCACCGAGGCGGTGCGCGCCGAGCGCGAGTTCCGGATCGAGTTCGCCCAGCCCAACCGCCTGCCGTTCTCGCTGATCCGCCTGAACCATGTCGATTGCGGTTATCCGGCGACCCTGCGATCTGATGCCTCCGGCCCCGCGCAGCGCGCGGGGCATTCGGACGTGCGCGAGCCGGTGGCTCGCGAGCAGCACGTCCTCATCCTGCACGAGGTCGGCTTCGGCCTGGAGGCGGGCGACCGCATCGGTCTGCTCGGCCCCAACGGCGCCGGCAAGACCACCCTGGTGCGCACCCTGGTCGGCGACCTGGCGCCGGTGGCCGGCGAGCGCAGTGCACACCCGGACCTGCGCATCGGCTACTTCGCCCAGCACACGGTCGAGTCGCTGCACGAAGGGCAGTCGCCGATCGACCACTTCCGCGAGCTGTCGCCGGATGCGCCGACCCAGGCCTTCCGCGACTTCCTCGGCAAGTGGAACTTCCCCGGCGACCGCGCCTTCGAGAGCGTCGATGGTTTTTCCGGCGGCGAGCGCGCGCGCCTGGCGCTGGCGCTGATCGCCTGGCAGCAGCCCAACGTGCTGCTGCTGGACGAACCGACCAACCACCTGGACCTGGAGATGCGCGAGGCGCTGGCCGAGGCGCTGAGCGACTTCGAGGGCGCGATCGTGATGGTCAGCCACGACCGCCACCTGATCGGCCTGGTCTGCGACACCTTCTGGCGGGTGGCCGACGGCGTGGTCGAGCCGTTCGCCGGCGACCTGGACGAATACGCGGCCTGGCTGCGTTCGCGGCCTTCGGCGCAGGGCACCAAGCAGCGCATGGCCGAGGCAGCGCCGCCGCCGGCGCCCGCCGCGCCGGCGAAGCCGGCCGTGGCGAAGAAGCCGGCCAACCCGGTCAAGCTCGCCGCGGCGGAGAAGAAGGTTGGCGAGCTGGAGGAGGTGGTGGCGGACCTCGATCGCCGCCTGGCCGATCCGGCGCACCTTGCCGATGCCGGCCGGCTGGCTACGCTCGGCCGCGAACGCGAGGACGCGGCGCGGCGGCTGGACCAGGCCGAGCAGGCCTGGCTGGAACTGCTCGAAGGCGCCTGCCCCGCCCCTCCGGAGCCTCCGCGTCGAACGCCGCACGCCCCGCCTCCACCGGGTTGCCCCTGAAGGGGGCTCCTGCAGGACGCGCGGGTGCCGCGTTTTTCCCCGGGGGCGGCGGAAGGGCCTAAAATTCCCGTATCCGGCCCGCCGGGCCCGTTGCCCCCCAAGATCCAGACGCCATGCCGATCTACGCTTTCCAGTGCGCCGAGTGCGGCCACAGTTTCGACCGCCTGCAGAAGCTTGCCGATCCCGATCCCGACGCCTGCCCGTCGTGCGCTGCGCAGGGCTCCATCCGCCGCCAGCTGACCGCGCCTTCGTTCCGCCTCGCCGGCAGCGGCTGGTACGAGACCGACTTCAAGAAGGACGGCGACCGCAAGCGCAACCTGGTCGACGGCGGCGAAGGTGCGGCCAGGCCGGACGCCAAGCCGGAAGCGAAGGCGGAAGCCAAGCCCGCCGCCGAAGCGCCGAAGGCCGACAGCAAGCCCGCCGTCGCCGCCGCCGCGGCCAAGCCGGCCACGCCTGCCGGCGGTAGCTGATTCCCGCGCGTCGCGCGCGTTCCGGAGTGTGGCGTGGTGATGTCCCGCTGCCGCATCCGCCCTGCATCGCTTTCGTAGAGCGGGGCTTGCCCCGCTGCTGTTGGCTGCTTCGCTGCGCCGGGCGTGGGTAGCCGGGCAAGCCCGGCGTTACGTGGGTCAGGCGGCGCGCTTGCTGCACTTGCGCCCTGCGGTTACGGTGCGGCGATGAAGACCTTCCACGCGCTCCCGTTCGTCCTGCTGCTGGCCGCCTGCTCGCAGCAGTCCCCGCCGCCGGCCGCGACCGCGGTCGATCCGGCGCCAGCGCCCGATGCCGTCGATGCCATCCCGGCCCCGGCCGACGCCTTCCTCGCCGCGATCGCCGGCCACTGCGGCCAGGCCTATGCAGGCCGCATCGTTGCGAACGTGCCTGCCAACGGCGCTACGCCCGATCCGTTCGAAGGCAAGGCGCTGGTCATGCACGTGCGCGGCTGCGATGCACCGCAAAGCGGGCTGCGCATTCCCTTCCACGTCGGCGACGACCATTCGCGTACCTGGGTGCTGGACCGCACCGCCGCCGGCCTGCGCCTGAAGCACGACCATCGCCACGAAGACGGCACCCCGGACGCGGTGACGATGTACGGCGGCGACACCGTCGCGGCCGGCACCGCCGTGCGCCAGGAATTCCCGGTCGACGCGGAGTCCGTGGCGATGTTCGAGCGCGAAGGCCTCACGGCCTCGGTGGCCAACACCTGGGCGATGGAGATCGAGCCGGGCACGCGCTTCGTCTACGAGCTGGCGCGGCCGGACGGGCGCCTGTTCCGGGTCGAATTCGACCTGTCCACGCCGGTGGCGCTGCCGCCGGCGCCGTGGGGCGACGAGGCGGGCTGAGCGCGTCGTCCCGGCCGACGCCGGGACCCGCGCGCCTTCAGCGCGCGCCGAAGCGTGCGCGGCAGCCGCCGCTGACCCGGATTGTGCTGTTGCCGTCCCAGCTCCAGTTGCGGTTCTCCTGGCAGCGCGTGCTGGAGAGGTTCTCGATCACCACAGGCCGGCCCTGGCGACGGTCCCAGGCGCAGCTGCGCTGGCGGTTGCCGTCGCTGCTGCAGGTCACCGAGTAGTTCGGGTTGCCGCCGCCGCCCCAGCCGCTGCCGCTGCGCGGGCCGAACTCGCCGCGGCAACCATTGCGCACCCAGACCGAATTGCCGCGCTGGCCCCAGGTCTGGCCTTCGATGCAGCGCGCGCTGGACAGTTGCCGTACCAGTACCGCGTTGCCGCGGAAGCCGGTGGGGCAGGACTGCTCGCGATGGTTGCGGCTCTCGCAGCGCATGGTCTGGCCGCTGCCGTCGTTCCAACCGCCACGCCCCTGGGTGAAGCGGCCGCGGCAACCCTGGTCGACCCACATCACCCCGCCACCGCCGCCAAAGTTGACCCCTTCCACGCAGCGGGTGCCTGAGATGTTCTCCACCAGCGCCGGGCGGCCCTGGAACGGGGTGCGGCATTCGCGCCGGCGGCGGTCGTTGCTGGAGCAGGTCAGGGTCTGGCCGGTCCAGCTGGAGCCGTTCCAGCCGCCCCAGCCGGCGCCGGGGCGGTTGCCGCCGCCGCCGCGCAGCGAGGTGGCGATGTCCTGCTTGATCCGACTGAAGCCCCAGCCGGAGTTGACCTGGTCCAGGTAGAACTCGAGCTGGTCGTCGGGAATCTGGCGGCCACGGGACTGGTCGGCGTACTCGCGTTCGATCACCCGCACCCGGTCGGGCACCGACAGCTGCCGCAGGTTTTCCGGCGCGTAGGCACGGGTGGCCTGGGCGGCGGCGGGGAGGGGCAGGGCGGTGGCCGAGGTGGCCAGGCCCAGGACGAGCAATGCGGCAGGCAGGGAACGGAACATGACCATCTCCTTCGGCTTGCGCCCTCGCGCCGTGGGTGGGGTTCCCGGCGACCTGCCGGGCTCGACTGCAGGGGACGTGCAATCGCAGGTGTAAGGGCGCATGGCTTAATGCCGGCTCACCGCTGCGTGGCCGCCGGCCGCGGCAATGGCCCCAGCCGCCGGGTCCGGTTTGCCCGGACCGCCCGCGGGCCGCAAAATATCGCGTTCACCGGTGCCCCGGCGCCGGCCTCCCCCGGAGTTCCCATGCGTACCCACTTCTGCGGCCTGGTCGACGAGACCCTGATCGGCCAGACCCTCACCCTCGCCGGCTGGACCGACGTGGCCCGCAACCTCGGCGGCGTGTGCTTCATCGACCTGCGCGACCACGAGGGCATCGTCCAGGTGACGGTGGAGCCGTCGAACGTGGAGGTGTTCGCGGTCGCCGCGGCGCTGGGCTACGAGGACGTGATCCAGGTCGAGGGCGTGGTCCGCGCGCGCGAGGCGGTGAACACGAAGATCCCGACCGGCAAGGTCGAGGTGATCGCCACGAAGATCACCGTGCTCAACAAGGCCGCGCCGCTGCCGTTCCACGCCCACGAGAACCCGGGCGAGGAAACCCGCCTGAAGTACCGGTACCTCGACTTGCGCCGCCCGGAGATGCAGCGCATGCAGCGCACCCGCATCAAGCTGGTGCAGGCGCTGCGCCGGCACCTGGACGCGGACGGTTTCCAGGACATCGAGACGCCGATTCTGACCAAGGCCACGCCCGAGGGCGCGCGCGACTTCCTGGTCCCGGCGCGCATGCACGCCGGCGAGTTCTACGCGCTGCCGCAGAGCCCGCAGCTGTTCAAGCAGATCCTGATGGTGGCCGGCTTCGACCGCTACTACCAGATCGCCCGCTGCTTCCGCGACGAGGCGCTGCGCGCCGACCGCCAGCTCGAGTTCACCCAGCTGGACATGGAGTTCGCCTTCGTCCGCGAGCGCGATGTGCAGGACTACGTGGAAGGCATGATCCGCGCGATCTTCAGGGAAGTGATCGATGTGGAGCTGGACGCGCAGTTCCCGCGCATGACCTGGGCCGAGGCGATGCGCCGCTACGGTTCGGACAAGCCGGACCTGCGCATCGCGCTGGAGCTGGCCGACGTGGCCGCGCTGGTGAAGGACAGCCAGTTCGCGGTGTTCAGCGCCGCCGCCAACGATCCGGACGGGCGCGTGGCCGCGCTCCGCATCCCCGGCGGCGCGGCGCTGTCGCGCAAGCAGATCGACGAGTACGCCGCCCACGCCGCCAAGTACGGCGCCAAGGGCCTGGCCTACATCAAGATCGACGAGGCCGGCGCGGTGTCCTCGCCGATCGCCAAGTTCTTCGACGAGGCCGCGTTCGCCGCGCTGGTTGCCCACGTCGGCGCCGGCAACGGCGACATCGTGTTCTTCGGCGCCGGCGGCTACAACAAGGTCTCCGACTTCATGGGCGCGCTGCGGCTGAAGGCCGGCAAGGACTTCAACCTGGTCGCCGACCGCTGGGCCCCGCTGTGGGTCACCGACTTCCCGATGTTCGAGTGGGACGAGGAGGCGCAGCGCTACGTGGCCCTGCACCATCCGTTCACCGCGCCGGCGGTGGACGACATCGCCGAACTGCGTGCGCACGCGAAGACCGCGGTGTCGCGCGGCTACGACATGGTCCTCAACGGCAACGAGATCGGCGGCGGTTCGATCCGCATCCACCGCCCGGAGATGCAGAGCGCGGTGTTCGAGCTGCTGGGCATCGGCGCCGAGGAGGCGCAGGCCAAGTTCGGCTTCCTGCTCGATGCGCTCAACTATGGCGCCCCGCCGCACGGCGGCATCGCCTTCGGCATCGACCGCATTGCCGCGCTGATGGCCGGCACCGAGTCGATCCGCGACGTGATCCCGTTCCCGAAGACCACCGGTGCGCAGTGCCTGATGACCGGCGCGCCGTCGCCCATCGCCGATGCGCAGCTGGCCGAGGTGCACGTGAAGGTGCGGGCGGACGGGAAGGACTGAGGAAGATCCGGGAATCGACGGGATGTCCCTGTCCATCCGGCGCGCCACCCCCGACGACGCGGCGACACTGTCGTCGCTGGCCGCGCGCACCTTCGTCGAGACCTTCGGCCATCTGTATCCGCCGGAAGACCTGGCGTTCTTCCTGGCCGATGCCTACCCGGTGGAGAAGCAGGCGGTCATCCTCGCCCATCCGGACTACGCGGTGTGGCTGCTGGAAGAGGACGGCGTGGCCGTGGGCCATGCCGCCGCCGGGCCGTGCGGCTTGCCGCATCCGCAGGTCGCCGCCGGCGACGGCGAGCTCAAGCGCCTGTACGTGCTGGCTTCGCACCAGGGCGGCGGCTGGGGCGGGCGCATGTTCGATGAAGCCGAGCGCTGGTTGCTGCGCGACGGCCCGCGCACGCTGTGGATCGGGGTGTGGTCGGAAAACTTCGGCGCGCAGCGGTTCTATGCGCGGTACGGCTTCGAGCGCGTGGGCAGCTACGAATTCCCGGTGGGCCGCGTACGCGACCTCGAGTTCATCCTGCGCCGCCCGGCCGCCGCTGATGGCGGCTGAGCCGTCAGCGGCCGGGTCGATGGCCGGCGGCGGCCGCGTCCTGCTGCTGCACGGCCTGTGGATGCCGGGGCTGTCGATGGGCTGGATGGCGGGCTGGCTGCGGCGGGAAGGATTCGTCACCGAAGTGTTCGCCTATCCGGGCGCGCTGGCCGGGCCCGGCACGGTGGTGCCCGCGCTGCTTCCGCGCCTGGCGCGGGTCGACGCGGTCGTTGCCCACAGCCTGGGCGGACTGATGGCGCTGGAGGCGCTGCGCCAGGGCGATTTCCCCGGCGTCCGCCGCGTGGTCTGCCTGGGTTCGCCGCTGCGTGGCAGCGACGCGGCACGCGGCCTGCGCACGCACCGGGCCACGGCGTGGACCCTCGGGCGGGCGGGGACGCTGCTGCGCCGCGGTTGCGCGCCGTGGACCGGGCCGGCCGAGGTCGGCATGGTCGCCGGCACGCGAGCGCTGGGCTTCGGCCGCTGGTTCGCCCGCTTCGACGGCCCCAGCGACGGCACCGTGGCGGTGGCCGAGACCCGGCTGGACGGCCTGGCCGACCATTGCTGCGTGGACGCCAGCCACAGCGGGCTGCTGCTTTCACGCCAGGCGGCGCGGCAGTCAGTCAGTTTCCTGCGCGAGGGCCGGTTCGAGGCGCATGGCGTGGACGACAGCGGCGGCGATCCGCCCTGAGCCGCTGCATCGTCGAGCGGGGCCGGGTGTAAAATCACCGCTTCGCAACGCAGCACCAGGAAAGCGCCATGGGTAGAGGCCCGTCGATCGAAGCCCGCAAGAACGCCACCGACGCCCAGCGCGGCAAGGTGTTCACCAAGCTGATCCGCGAGATCGGGGTGGCCGCCCGCGCCGGCGGCGGCGACCCGGCCAACAACCCGCGCCTGCGCACGGCGATGGACAAGGCGCTGGCCGCCAACATGTCCAAGGACGTGATGGAGCGGGCGGTGAAGAAGGCCACCGGTGAGCTCGAGGGCGTCGAGTACGAGGAAGTGCGCTACGAAGGCTACGCGCCGGGCGGGGTGGCGGTGATCGTCGACTGCCTCACCGACAACCGCGTGCGCACCGTGGCCGACGTGCGCCACGCCTTCAGCAAGAACGGCGGCAACATGGGCACCGAGGGCTCGGTGGCCTTCATGTTCAAGCGCCTGGGCGTGCTCAGCTACGAGGGCGGCGACGAAGAGAGGATCACCGAGGCGGCGATCGAGGCCGGCGCCGACGACATCGTGGCCTACCCGGAAGACGGCGCGATCGACGTGCTCACCACGCCGGAGAGTTTCGAGGCGGTGAAGCAGGCGATGTCCGCCGCCGGCCTGGCGCCGGGCTACGCGGAGGTGGGGTTCCGCGCCGACAATGACGTCGCCGTGTCCGGCGACACCGCGTTGCAGGTGAAGAAGATGCTGGCCATGCTCGAGGACCTGGACGACGTGCAGAACGTCTGGTCCAACGCCGACCTGGGCGACGCCGGCTGACCATGCACCCGTGCCGGGGCGAAGCGGTCGCGGTGGCGTTGCTGGCATTCCTTCCGGGGGTCGCCGCGTGAACGCGCCGCGTCCGGCAGCGCTGGCCGGCGTGCGCATCCTGGGCATCGATCCGGGCTCGCAGCGCACCGGCATCGGCATCATCGACGTGGACGGCGCCGGCCGTGTGCGCCACGTCCACCACCAGCCGCTGCTGCTGCTGGGCGAGGGCGGCTTCGCCGACCGCCTGAAGCGGCTGCTGCACGGGCTGGCCGCGCTGATCGAGGAGTTCCGGCCGCAGGAAGTGGCGATCGAGCAGGTCTTCGTCGGCCGCAGCGCCGATTCGGCGCTCAAGCTCGGCCAGGCTCGCGGCGCGGCGATCAGCGCGGTGGTCCTGCGCGACCTGCCGGTGAGCGAGTACGCCGCGCGCGAGGTCAAGCTGGCGGTGGTCGGCACCGGCGCCGCCGACAAGGCGCAGATCCAGCACATGGTCGCGGCCATGCTCGGCCTGACCGGCAAGGTCCAGGCCGACGCGGCCGACGCGCTGGCCATCGCCCTGACCCATGCCCACGTGCGAGCCACCGCGCAGCGGCTCGGCGTCGACGCGCGCCTGGCCTGGAGCCGCAAGTGAATCCCACCGTCATCCCTCCAGGAGCGGCAGCATGATCGGACGCCTGCGTGGCATCCTCGCCCTCAAGCAACCGCCGTGGCTGGTGGTCGACGTCAACGGCGTCGGCTACGAGCTGGAGGCGCCGATGAGCACTTTCTACGACCTGCCCGAACTCGGCCGCGAGGTGTCGCTGTTCACCCACTACGCGCAGAAGGAGGACAGCGTCTCGCTGTACGGGTTCCTGCGCGAACCGGAGCGGCGCCTGTTCCGCGACGTGCAGAAGGTCAGCGGCATCGGCGCGAAGATCGCGCTGGCGGTGCTGTCGGGGGTGAGCGTGGACGAGTTCGCGCGGCTGGTGCAGGCCGGCGACGTCACCGCGCTGACCCGGATCCCCGGCATCGGCAAGAAGACCGCCGAGCGCATGGTGGTGGAACTGCGCGACCGTGCCGCGGGCCTGACCGGCACCGGCGTGCCCGGCGGCATGCCGGCGGCGGCCGGCGACCCGGTCGCCGACGCGGCCACCGCCCTGCAGCAGCTGGGCTACAAACCGGTCGAAGCGGCGCGCATGGCACGCGACGCGGCCGCCGCCGGCGACGAGGCCGCGGCGATCATCCGCAAGGCGTTGCAGTCGGCACTGCGCTGAGCCGCCGCCAGGCTTCCGCACATTCCCATTGCGCGACCGCGCTAACCTAGGCACGCCATGTCCGCAGCGCACACCCCCACGCCTGCCCCCGGCCACCACGGCGCGCCCGTGCACGGGCCCCGCGCCGCGTACCTGGCGCTGGTGGTCGGCGCGATCGGCGTGGTCTTCGGCGACATCGGCACCAGCCCGCTGTACACGCTCAAGGAGGCGTTCTCGCCGCACTACGGCCTGGACAGCGACCACGACACGGTGCTGGGCGTGCTGTCGCTGGGATTCTGGTCGCTGATGCTGGTGGTCACGCTGAAGTACGTGACCATCATCATGCGCGCCGACAACGAGGGCGAGGGCGGGATCATGGCGCTGATGGCGCTGGCTCAGCGCACCCTGAAGGACGGCTCGCGCTCGGCCTACGTGGTGGGCATCCTCGGCATCTTCGGCGCCTCGCTGTTCTTCGGCGACGGGGTGATCACCCCGGCGATCTCGGTGCTCGGCGCGGTCGAGGGCCTGGAGATCGCCGCACCCGGGCTGCACCACTTCATCGTGCCGATCACCGTGGCGGTGCTGCTGCTGGTGTTCATGGCCCAGCGCTTCGGCACCGAGAAGGTGGGCAAGGTGTTCGGGCCGGTGATGGTGCTGTGGTTCCTGGCGCTGGCGGCGATCGGTGCCTGGAACATCGTCGAGGCGCCGGAGGTGCTGAAGGCGTTCAATCCGTGGTGGGCCGTGCTGTTCTTCATGGAGCACGGCTGGCAGGGCGTGTTCATCCTCGGCGCGGTGGTGCTGGCGGTGACCGGCGGCGAGGCGCTGTACGCGGACATGGGCCACTTCGGCGCCCCGCCGATCCGCCACGGCTGGGACTTCTTCGTGTTGCCGTGCCTGCTGCTGAACTACCTGGGGCAGGGCGCGCTGGTGCTGGAACACCCGGAGCTGGTCAGGAACCCGTTCTACGAAGCGGTGCCGGACTGGGCGCTGTACCCGATGATCGTGCTGGCCACCCTGGCCGCGGTGATCGCCTCGCAGGCGGTGATCACCGGCGCCTTCTCGGTGTCGCGCCAGGCCATGCAGCTGGGCTACATCCCGCGCATGCGGATCAAGCACACCTCGCACGACACCATCGGCCAGATCTACGTCCCCGGGATCAACTGGCTGCTGATGACGATGGTGCTGGGGCTGGTGCTGGCGTTCCGCAGCTCCAGCAACCTGGCCGTGGCCTACGGCATCTCGGTCTCGGCCACCATGCTGATCGACACCCTGCTGCTGGCGCTGGTGGCGCGGGTGCTGTGGCCGCGCTGGCGCGGCTGGGTGCTGGCGCTGTGCGTGCCGTTCTTCCTGATCGACCTGGCCTTCGTCGTGGCCAACGGCGCCAAGCTGCTGCAGGGCGCGTGGTTTCCGGTGGTGCTGGGCATCGTCCTGTTCACCCTGATGCGGACCTGGCGCCGCGGCCGCGAACTGATGCGCGAGGAACTGCGCAAGGACGGCATCCGGGTCGACACCTTCATCCCGGGGCTGATGCTGGCGCCGCCGGCGCGAGTGCCGGGCACCGCGGTGTTCCTGACCACCGACGGCACCGTGGTGCCGCACGCGCTGCTGCACAACCTCAAGCACAACAAGGTCCTGCATGAGCGCAACGTGTTCCTCACCGTGGAGACGCTGCCGGTGCCGCACGCGCCGGTCGAGCGGCGGCTGAAGCTGGAGCAGATCGGCGACGATTTCTACCGGCTGGTGGTGCGCTTCGGCTTCATGGAGACCCCGGACGTGCCGCTGGCGCTGATGCGCGCCTGCGACGTGGGCGGGATGTCGTTCGACCCGATGGATACGACCTACTTCGCCAGCCGCGAGACCATCGTCGCCAGCGCCCGCCGCGGCATGCCGATCTGGCGCGACCGGGTGTTCGCGGTGATGCACCGCAACGCCGCGCCGGCCACCGGCTTCTTCCGCATCCCGGGCAACCGGCTGGTCGAACTCGGTTCCCAGGTCGAGATCTGAGCCGGCCAGAACCGGCCATAACGGGCCATAATTGGGCGCATGACCGACGACCGCATCATCGCCTCCGGCGCAACCCGCGAGGACGAGGCCATCGAGGCCTCGATCCGCCCGAAGCGCCTGGACGAATACCTGGGCCAGCAGCCGGTGCGCGAGCAACTGGCGATCTACATCGAGGCCGCCCGCCGCCGCGGCGAGGCCATGGATCACGTGCTGATCTTCGGTCCGCCGGGACTGGGCAAGACCACGCTCAGCCATGTGATCGCCAACGAACTGGGGGTGAACCTGCGGGTCACTTCCGGCCCGGTGATCGAGAAGGCCGGCGACCTGGCCGCACTGCTGACCAACCTGCAGCCGCACGACGTGCTGTTCATCGACGAGATCCACCGCATGTCGCCGGTGGTCGAGGAAGTCCTCTATCCGGCGATGGAGGATTTCCAGATCGACATCATGATCGGCGAGGGTCCGGCCGCGCGCTCGATCAAGCTCGACCTGCCGCCCTTCACCCTGATCGGTGCCACCACCCGCGCCGGCCTGCTCACCGCGCCGCTGCGCGACCGCTTCGGCATCGTCCAGCGCCTGGAGTTCTACAGCCCGGAGGAACTGACCCGGATCGTGCGCCGCTCGGCGGCGATCCTGGGCATCGACTGCGAGGCCACCGGCGCCGGCGAGATCGCGCGGCGCGCGCGCGGCACCCCGCGCATCGCCAACCGCCTGCTGCGCCGCGTGCGCGACTACGCCCAGGTCCGCGCCGGCGGCCACATCGACGCGGCCACCGCCGAGGCGGCGATGGCCATGCTCAAGGTCGATCCGGAAGGCTTCGACGAACTCGACCGGCGCCTGCTGCGCATCATCGTCGAGCACTTCGACGGCGGCCCGGTCGGGGTGGAATCGCTGGCCGCCTCCCTTTCCGAGGAGCGCGGCACGCTCGAGGACGTGATCGAGCCCTACCTGATCCAGCAGGGCTTCCTGGTGCGCACCGCGCGCGGCCGCATGGCCACGTCCAAGGCGTACCGCCACCTGGGCCTCAAGCCCCCCGCCCCCCGCGAAACCGGCGAGCTGCTGTAGGAGCTCCCTTCAGGGGCGACCCGGTCACGCCGGGAGACGCTGCGTTCAACGCATGGCCTCCGGATCGGTCGCCTTGAACGCCGCTGTGATCCGACCATCCCGGGTCGCCCCTGAAGGGAGCTCCTACAAGGAGCGCAGCACTGCGATGCGGGCGCAGGTGGTTACCGCCGCCTCCAGGCTCGACGGATCGGCCAGCCCGCGGCCGGCCAGGTCCGGCGCGGTGCCGTGGTCGACGGCCACGCGCGGGTAGGGCAGCCCGAGGGTCAGGTTCACCGCACGCTCGAAGCCGCTGTACTTGAGCACCGGCAATCCCTGGTCGTGGTACATCGCCAGCACCGCGTCGAACCCGCGCAGCTTGCCGGGCAGGAACGCCGTATCGGCCGGCAGTGGCCCGACCAGCGCCATGCCCTCGCCGCGGAGTTCCTCCAGCACGGGGATGATCGTGTCGATCTCCTCGCTGCCCAGGTGCCCGCTCTCGCCTGCGTGCGGGTTCAGGCCCAGCACCGCGATCACCGGCGCGGCGATGCCGAAGTCCGCGCACAGCGCCGCATGCGTGGTCCGCAGCACCCGGCGCAGCAGCGGCGCGTCGATCGCGTCGGCGACCTGGCGCAGCGGCAGGTGGGTGGTGGCCAGCGCGACCCGGACGATATCGTTGGCCAGCATCATCACCACCTCGCGGCCGGCGTGGCCGGCGAGCAGCTCGGTGGTGCCGGTGTAGGCGATCCCGCCCTCGTTGATCGTGGCCTTCTGCACCGGCCCGGTGACCATGCCGGCGAAGTCGCCGCGCATGCAGCCGTCGGCGGCGGCGAGCAGGGCGCCGACCACCGCGCCGGCGTTGCGCGGATCGGGCCGGCCGAAGACCGCCGCGTTGGCGTTGGGGAACATGCGCAGCGGCAGGTCGCCGGGCGCCTGCGCCGGCTGGTCCTCGTGCAGCAGGTTGAGCGGCAGCGACAGCGCCGCGGCGGCCGCCTGCAGCGCGGCAGGATCGGCGAAGGCGACCAGGGTGCAGTCGGTGCGCGGCCGCTGGGCCAGGCGCACGCACAGTTCAGGCCCGACCCCGGCCGGTTCGCCCGGTACCAGCGCGAGCCGGGGCAGGGACATGGTGCCGCCGTCAGCCGCCGGCGGGCGGCGCGTCGGTGGCCGCCGCCGGAGCGGTGGTTTCGTCGGTGCGGTCGCCGCTGCGGAACACGACGTAGGCCTCGCCCCGCATTTCCTGCAGGTGGCGGTTGTATTCCTCTTCCAGCTTGCGGCGGCCGATGGTCTCGCGGACCTGCGCGCGGCGGTTGTTGTCGGTGACGTCGGTCTGCCGTTCGGCCACGCGCTGGATCACGTGCCAGCCGGCGTCGGTGCGGAACGGCTGCGACACGCCGCCGTCGGCCAGTGCGGTCACCTGGTTGCCGAAGTCGGGACCGTAGGCATCGGCCGGGAACCAGCCCAGGTCGCCGCCCTGGCCGCGGGTGTTGTTGTCCTCGGACGACTCGCGCGCCACGTCCTCGAAACCGGCGCCGCCGGCGATGCGCGCGCGCAGGGTGTCGATGCGCGCGCGCGCGGCTGCCTCGTCCTGGCGATCGTTGACCCGCACCAGGATATGGCGCACGTGGTACTCGGTGACCGTCTGCTTCGCGCCGCCGCCGGCGTCGTCGCGTACTTCGACCAGTTGCAGCAGCTGGAAGCCGCTGGGCCCGCGGAGCGGGCCGAGGATCTGGCCGGGGGATAGCCCGGTGATGGCCTGGGCGAACGCGGACGGGATCTCGTCGGCGCTGCGCCAGCCCAGGTCGCCGCCTTCCAGCGCGTTGGGGCTGTCGGAGTAGCGCACGGCGGCGGCGTGGAAGCTCAGTTCGCCGCGGTCGATGACGTTCCTGATGCCTTCGATCTTGCGCTCGCCGGTGGCGATCTGCTCGGCGGTGGCACCTTCGGGCACGCCGACCAGGATGTGCGCCAGGTGGTACTGGCGGCCACCGGCCTGCTGCGCGAGCGCGGCGTCGATCTCGCCTTCGCTGACGTTGATCCGGCTCTGGGCGAAGCTCTGGCGCAGGCGCTGGATCAGGATCTCGTCGGCCAGCGAGCGGCGGAACTCGTCGAAACCGAGGCCGTCGGCGGCCAGGCGCTGGCGCAACCCGTCCACGCTCAGCCCGTTCTGCTGGGCGATGGCGTTGACGGCCTGGTTGACTTCCTGGTCGCTGATGCGGATGCCCTGGCTGCGCGCGCGATCGACCTGCAGCCGGGTCAGGACCAGGCGCTCGAGCACCTGGCGCTCGAGCACCGCGCGCGGCGGCAACTGGTCCTCGCGGCCGGCGTACTGGGCCAGCACGTTGCGCACGGCCAGCTCCAGCTCGCTCTGCAGGACCACGTCCTCGTTGACGACGGCGGCGATGCGCTCGACCGGCTGCGACTGCTGCGCGGTGGCGATCGCGGGAAGGGCGCACGCGGCGATGGCCGCCAGGAGGATTCCCGTCAGACGGGCGGAAAGGCGTCGGCTCATGGACTCGGGAATCTGGGGCTCGGGAATCTGGGAATCTGGGATCCGGGAGATCACGGAATCAGGTTCGGATCGTAATCGTCCGGATGGGGCGTGGTATTGCTTGGCGGGACCAGATAGAGGTCGTCGCGGTGGTAGCCGAGAATAGCACGGCGCAAAGTGCGCTCCGTGTCCTGGCCGGCGGACCCCAGGCCCTTGAGCACGAACTCCACCTGAATGGTGTTGTCCAGCTCGCCTTCGCGGTTGCGCACGTAGCGCCGGGCCAGCAGGCGCACGGCCAGGCAGCAGCTGTCCCACTGCACGCCGCCGATGGCCTCCAGCAGCTTGTCGTCCTCGAACGAGTAGTAGTAGCGGCCGACCACGCTCCAGACCGGGTTGATCGGGTACAGGAAGGCGAAGTCGGCCTGTTCGAGCAGGTCGCGGCGGTAGCGGTAGCCGATGTTGGCCACGCCGTCGCCCGGCCACAGGTAGCGGGCGCGCACGCTGGCCAGGTCCTCGCGGCGGAACTTGGGGTCCCACTGGTAGGACGCGCCCAGGGTCCAGCGGTCGTTGAGCACGTAGTTGGCATCGGCCACCCAGGCCGACTTGCCTTCCTCCACCGGCAGCTCGCCCGGCGCCACCACCCGCGAGTCCTCGAAGTAGCGGATCTGGCCCAGGCTGGCCGACAGCTTCTCGCGGCCGTCGGCCTGGCGGATCAGGCGCGTGCTCAGGGCCACGGTGAGCTGGTTGGCGTCGGTCTGGCGGTCGGCGCCGGAATAGCGGTTGTCGCGGAACAGCTGGCCCCAGCTGAAGGTGAACGGCCGGGTGTCGAACAGCGGCAGCCCGTCCTGGTCGCGGTACGGGGTGTTGAGGTAGAACAGCCGCGGCTCGAGCGTGTGCAGGTAGTCGGCGCCGCCGATGCTGGTGTCGCGGTCGAAGTACATGCCCGCTTCCAGGGTGGTGATCGGCAGGCTGCGGCTCGGCGAGGCGTCGCCGCCCAGCTGCTGGGCCAGGTCGTCCTCGAGCTGGTAGGCGGTGTAGCGCCAGGCCAGGGTCGGGGTGACGTACCAGGCCGGTCCGCCCAGGCGCGCGGAAATGTAGGGCTTCACGTCCAGGCGGCTGCCGCCGGCGAATTCGGTGTGGTGGAAGTGCACCGCCTCGGCCCACACGCCCGCGTCCAGCCACTGGCCCAGCGGCTGCTCCCAGTTGACGTAGGTGCGCGGCAGCCGGCTGTAGGGCAGGTTGGCGTCGGTGAGGGTGTAGTCGGTGAGCTGGAAATGCTCGGCCATGGCGCCGGCATTCCAGTACTCGCCGACGCCGAACACCCCGGCGGTGCTCTGCAGGTAGGAGCTGGAGACGCCGGCCAGGCGGTTGGCGAAATCCTCGACGTAGCGGTCGTCGCTGACCCAGCCGACGTTGGCGCGCGCCTGCCAGGTGCGGTCCAGGTTGTGGTAGCCGCTGAACAGGAAGCGGCCGCGGTCGCGGTCGCGCAGGTCGTCGTCCGGCATGTAGCTGGCGTTGGCCGTACCGCGGCCGCCGTTGTAGAGGTAGCGGAACTCGGTGTCCAGCAGCAGGCCGCGCTCGGTCATCAGGCGCGGCGTCAGGGTCATGTCGTAGTTCGGCGCCAGGTTGAGGTAGATCGGCTGGCGGTAGTCGAAGCCGTTGCGCCCGGACATGCTGACCGACGGGTAGAGCAGGCCCGTCTGGCGGCGATCGTCGACCGGGAACTTGAACCAGGGCACGTACAGGAACGGGATGTTGCCCAGCCGCAGCACCGCGTTGCGGGCCACGCCGAAGCCCGCGTCGCTGTCCACGTCGATCTGCTGCGCGCGCAGCTGCCACATCTGCTGCGAAGGGTCGCAGGTGCTGTAGGTGGAGTGGTTCATGCGGCCCAGCGGGCCGGTCAGCTGGATCGAGTCGGCGCCGCCGTTGCCGCGCCGGTCCACCAGCTGGTAACGGATGTTGGTGATGACGTGGGTGTCGGTGTTATGGTTGCCCTCGGCGCGGTCGGCGACGATGCGCAGGCCCGAGTCCTGGTAGCGGATGCTGCCCTCGGCGACATAGGTGCCGGCCTCGGTGTCCATCTTGATGCTGTCGGTGCCGAGGAACTGGTCGCCGCGGACCAGGGCCACGTTGCCCTGGATCAGCGGGGTGGCGCGGGTGCCGCTCTGTTCGTCGCCCTCGATCACGGTGGGCTGCTGCTCGCGCCCCGGGTCGCCGGGCTGCGCGGCCGGCGGCGCCCCCTCGAACGGCGGGATGATGTCGCCGGCCGGGCACAGGGCCCAGTTCAGCGGCTTGTCGTCGGCGGCCAGGGCCGTGCCCGGCAGGCATACGGCAATGCTCAACGAGAGCGGGAGCAGGCGCAGGGGCGGTCGCACAGGCAGGGGGCATCCGGGCCGAAAATCGCCGGTAGCTTGCCGGATGCGGGTGCATGCGGGCAATGAAAGCCGGCGCATGGCGCAGGCGGGGTTCAGTCGGGGCGCGTCCGCTGGCCCCGGGCTCAGTCGCGCAGGGCGCCGACGTGGGCCCCCGCCGATTCGGCCAGCGCCTCCAGGTTGTAGCCGCCCTCGAGCATCGACACCATCCGTCCGTCGCCGTGGTGGGCGGCGATGGCGCGCAGTTCGGTGGTGATCCAGGCGAAGTCCTCGGCGTCCAGCATCACGTCGGCCAGCGGGTCGGCCAGGTGCGCGTCGAAGCCGGCCGAGACCAGCAGCAGCTGCGGCCGGAACGTGTCCAGCGCCGGCAGCAGCGTGTCCAGCCAGGTGTTGCGGAAGCGGAAGCCGCCGCCCCCCGGCGGCAGCAGCGCGTTGAACAGGTTGCCGGCGCCGCGATCGTGGATGCCGCCGGTGTGCGGGTACAGCCCCGACTGGTGGCTGCTGAAGTAGGCCACCGCCGGGTCGCGCTGGAAGATGGCCTGGGTGCCGTTGCCGTGGTGCACGTCGAAGTCGACGATCGCGACCCGTTCCAGCCCGTGGTGGTCGCGCGCGTGGGCCGCGGCTACGGCGATGTTGTTGAACAGGCAGAAGCCCATCGCCGCATCGGCGGTGGCGTGGTGGCCCGGCGGGCGTACCGCGCAGAACGCGGTGGTGGTCTCGCCGGCGATGACCGCATCGACCGCGGCCAGGCCGGCGCCGGCCGCGTGCAGGGCGGCACGGCCGGAGCCGGGCGACACCACCGTGTCCGGGTCGAGCCGGAGCAGCGGGCCGTCCACCGGGGCCAGCACCTCGTCCACCAGTTCGGCCGCATGCACGCGCAGCAGGTCGCCGCGCCGGGCCAGGGGCGCCTCGCGCCAGTCCAGATCCGGCCAGGCCCGGTGCAGGGCATCCAGCACTACGCGCAGCCGGGCCGGCTGCTCGGGGTGTTCCGGGCCGGTGTCGTGCTCCAGGCAAGCGGGATGGGTATAGGCCAGCATGCGGCCAACCTAGCGCGGCCGCGCGCCCGGCGCCATCCGGCTTTGGTGGGGCGGGCTCCGCGCAGGGCCGGGCTTACCGGGCCTTGCGCCGCTCGTGGCGCCAGATCACCTCACCCTGGCCATCGGCGCGGGCCAGGACCCGGGCCAGCACGAACAGCAGGTCGGACAGGCGGTTGAGGTAGCGCACAGCCTCCCCACGCACCGCCTCGACCCGCGACAGCGCCACCGTCCCGCGTTCGGCGCGGCGCACGATGGTGCGGGCCAGGTGGCAGCGCGCGGCGGCCTCGCCGCCGGCGGGGAGGATGAACTCCTTCAGCGCCGGCAGGTCGGCGTTGAACCGGTCCAGGTGGCGCTCCAGCGCGTCGATGTCCTCGGCCTGGACCGCGGCATGGCCGGGGATGCACAGCTCGCCGCCCAGGTCGAACAACTGGTGCTGGACCGAGGTCAGCAGGTCGCGGATGTCGTCGGGCACGCCCGGGGCGGCCAGGACCACGCCGATGGCCGAGTTGGCCTCGTCCACGGTGCCGTAGGCCTCGACCCGCAGCGAATCCTTGCCGGTGCGGCTGCCGTCGCCCAGCCCGGTGCTGCCGTCGTCGCCGGTGCGGGTGTAGATCTTCGAGAGGCGGTTGCCCATGGCGGCGGCAGGCGCCGCGTCAGCGCGCGGCGCGGCGCTCGCGCAGCATCGGCGCGATGCGCTCGGCGGCGACCTGGAGCACGGTGGCGATGCCGACGTAGGCCGCGGCGGTGGCGGCGTAGCCCGGCAGCCAGTCGTTGAAGTTCTTCCACCAGCCGGCCACGGTCGGGTCGGCGACCACGCCGCTGTACCAGTAGAACGTGCCCTGGGCGACGAACTGGCAGGCCAGCACCGCCACCCCGAACGCGGCCAGCAGGCGGCCCAGCGAGGTCCAGCCGGCGCCGCTGTAGTTGCGGCGCAGCCAGCTGCCGCCGGCCCACATCAGGCCGTACGCCGGGATCAGCCCCCAGTACGCGGCCGAGACGCAGTAGTGCTCCCAGAACGCCATGTCGTGGCTGGAGATCACCACCCAGTCCACGGCCATGGCCAGCGCCATCAGCAGCGGGAACGCCCAGCGGCCCCAGCCGCGCAGGTGGAAGCCGGCGATGAAGAACACCGCCCAGCTAGCGTCCGGCGGCGAGAAGTGGTCGAACACATGGGCGCGTGAAGCGGCCATGAGCAGGGCCAGCACGGACAGGATGAAGATTCGGGAGGTGGTGGCGGTCATGGTCGGGCGTGGGTGAAGGCCAGACCCGCATTCTAGCCGACCCCGCCAGGCTCCGCTTTTTCCCCACTCGGACACCTTGAGCACAGCGATGCGATGCGCCCCGGCACCCCCGTATCATGTGGGCATGATCCGAACCCACGATGTCGTCATCGTCGGCGGCGGCCTGGTCGGCGCCAGCCTGGCGATCGCCCTGGACGGGCTGCCGCTGGACGTGGCCCTGGTCGAAGCGACCCCGCCGGCCGAGCTGCCGGCGGTGTTCGACCAGCGCAACCTGAGCCTGGCCGCCGCTTCGGTGAACGCGTTGTCGGCGCTGGGCGTGATGGGCGAACTGCGCGCGCCGACCGGGCCGATCCGGCGCATCCAGGTCAGCCGCGCCGGCGATTTCGGCAGCGTGCGCCTGGAGGCGGCTGATTACGGCCGCGAGGCCTTCGGCCAGGTCGTCGTCGCCCGCGATTTCGGCGAGGCGCTGGAGGCGCGGCTGTCGCGGCTGCCGCGGCTGACCCGCTACCGGCCGGCGCGTTTCGTCGCGCTCGACGGCGATGATGGCGAGGCGCGCGGCCTGCGCCTGGCCACCGCCGATGGCGAACTGCGGCTGCGCGCGCGCCTGCTCGCCGCCGCCGACGGCACCCGCAGTGCGTTGCGCGAAGCGCTGGGTATTCCCGTGCGCCACCACGACTACGGCCAGACCCTGTTCGTGGCGCGCGTGCACGGCGAACGCGCGCCCGATGGCACCGCGTGGGAGCGCTTCACCGACAGCGGCCCGACCGCGCTGCTGCCGCGCGGCGACCGCAGCTACGGCGTGGTCCACGGCGTGCCCACCGCGCAGGCCGCCGCGGTCGCCGCGCTGGACGAGGCCGGCTGGCTGGCGCGGGTCCAGGACGCCTTCGGCTGGCGAGCCGGGCGTTTCCTCCGCGCCGGCGAACGCAGTGCCTATCCGATCGCCTCGGCGATTGCCGAGGCGCTGGTCGCACCGCGTGCGGTGCTGCTGGGCAACGCCGCCCAGACCATCCATCCGGTCGGGGCGCAGGGTTTCAACCTCGGCCTGCGCGATGCGCTGACCCTGGCCGAGGCGCTGCGCGCCCGCGCTGGCGATCCCGGTGCTGCGGAGCTGCTCGCGCACCATGCGCAGCGCCGCCGCGAGGACCGCGAGCGCACCATCGCCTTCTCAGATGGCCTGGCGCGGACCACCGCCAATCCTTCGCCGCTGCTGCGCCCGCTGCGCAGCCTGGGCCTGCTGGCCGCGGACCGCGCCGGCTGGCTGCAGTCGTGGCTGGTGGGCGGGGCAATGGGCTTCCGCGGCGACGTGCCGGAGCTGTGCCGGTGACGGGTCATGTGAAAGCGAAAGGTCGCGCGCGCCTGGACGTGGCGGTTGCCGGCGGCGGCGTGGTCGGCGCGGCCTGCGCGCTGGCGCTGGCCCGCACCGGGCTCGATGTGGCCCTGGTCGAACCGCGCCCGGCACCGCGCTGGCTGGCCGAACGGCCGGACCTGCGCGTGTACGCGCTGGCGCCGGACAACGCCGCCCTGCTCGAACGCCTGGGCGTGTGGCCGCAGGTACTCGCCGCGCGCGCCCAGCCCTACCGGGCGATGCGCGTATGGGACGCGGCCGGCGGCGGTGAACTGGCCTTCGACGCGGCGGCGATGGCCCGCGCCGAACTGGGCTGGATCGTGGAGAACGACCTGCTGGTCGACCGGCTGTGGGCGGCGCTGGCCGCCGCCGGCGTGCAGCTGCATTGCCCGGCGCGGGTGGAGGCGCTGGAGCAGGACGCGGCGGGCGCACGCCTGCGCCTGGACGACGGCAGCCGCGTGGAGGCACGGATCGCGGTGGCCGCCGACGGCGCCGGTTCGGACCTGCGCCGGCTGGCCGGGCTGGAAGTGGATGCGCACGACTACGGCCAGCGCGGCGTGGTCGCCTACATCGAGACCGCGCGTTCGCACCAGGACACCGCGTGGCAGCACTTCCTGCCGACCGGACCGCTGGCGCTGCTGCCGTTCGCCGGCGGGCGCAGTTCGATCGTATGGACCCTGCCTGACGCCGAGGCCGCGCGCGTGCTGGCGCTGGACGACGACGCGTTCGCGCTCGAACTCACCGATGCGGCGGCGGCGCGGCTTGGGCGCGCGGTGCCGGTTTCGCAGCGCGCCGCTTTCCCGCTGCGCCGGCAGCTGGTCCGCAGCCAGGTGGCCGGGCGGGTGCTGGTGCTGGGCGATGCGGCGCACGTGGTCCATCCGCTGGCGGGGCAGGGCGTGAACCTGGGCCTGCGCGACGTGGCCGCGCTGCTCGCCGAAGTCGAGGCCGCGCAGGCGCGGCGCAGCGACCGGACCGCCGCGCACCGGCTGCAGCGCCGGGCGCGCAGGCGGCGCAGCGACAACGCGGTGTCGGCCTACGCCTTCGAAGGCATCAACCGCCTGTTCTCCAACGCCGACCCGGCCACGACCCTGGTCCGCGGCCCGCTGCTGGGCCTGGCGGGGAAACTGCCGCCGCTGCAGCGCGCGCTGTGGCGCCACGCCGCCGGCCTCTGAGCCGCTTCTGCGCTTTTTTTGCAGGAGCCCACTTCAGGGGGCGACCCGCAGGCACCGGAAGGCGCGTTGTTGAACGTGGGGTCTCCGGAAGCGTGGCTGTTGAACGAGGCGTTTCCTTACGCTTTCGGGTCGCCCATGAATGGGGCTCCTACAGGATCCAGCCGGCCAGTTCTTCCCGGTCCAGGCGGCCGTCGCGGTTCGTGTCGGTGCGGTCGAACCCGCGCAGCAGGTAGCGATCGGCCGCGCCGGCCTCCTTGCGGTCCACGCTGCCGTCGCCGTCCGCGTCGAACACGTCGAAGTCGAAGCGGTCGCCACCGACCAGGCTGCGCGGTTCCAGCGAGCGGATGATGGTGCGCTCGCCGTTCGGACCTTCAAGCACCACCATGCCGGTCTGGCGTTGCAGCGGCTGTTCCGCCGGCGTGGCCGGCGGCGGTGGCAGCGGCGAGGTGCTGGCCGGCGTGCCGCGCTGGGCCAGCGCGTCGCCGCCGGCGGCGAGCAGGAACACCAGCGACGCGAACGTGATTGCGGGACGGATCATGGCGGGCAGGCTCCTACAGGATGATGCGGCGGCTGCCGGCGCGGGCGGAGGCGAAGATCGCGTCGAGCACGCGCAGGTCGCGCACGCCTTCCTCGCCGGGCACCAGCGGCGCGGTGCTGTTGATGATCGCCAGCGCGTCGTCGTCCATCTGCCTGGCCTGCTGGTGCGGCACCGCGTCGGCGAAGACCTGGCCGTCGCTGGTGCGCCCCTTCAGCCCGTCGTAGCTCTGGAACGGCGACAGCTCGTACCAGCCGCGCTCGCAGTCGGCGCGCAGCAGGTTCATGTTGCGACCGAAGCTGGTCGCGCATTCGGCCACGGCGCCGTCGGCGAATTCCAGGGTGAAATGCATGGTCTCGTCCACGCCATCGAACAGTCCGGGGCGCCAGATCTCCTGGCGCGCGCTCACCGCCACCGGTTCCTGGCCACTGGTGTAGCGCGCGGCGTTCAGCGCATACACGCCCATGTCGTACATCGCCCCGCCGCCGTGCTGCGGCAGCAGGCGCCACGGCTTGTTCGCCGGGTCGACGTCGTCGTAGGCATGGAATCCGGCCTCGGCGCGGATCCGCAGGATCCTGCCGTAGGGAAGCTCGCGCGCCATCGCCATCAGCCGCCGCGTGTTCGGTTCGTGCTGCAGGCGGTAGCCGATGGCCAGCTGGACCCTGTTGGCGCGGCAGGCGTCGACCATCGCCTGGCCCTCTGCCGCATCCATCGCCATCGGCTTCTCGCACCACACGTGCTTGCCGGCGTTGGCCGCGCGCAGGGCCAGCGGCTTGTGCAGGTCGTTCGGGGTCGCGATGTAGACCGCCTGGATGGCGGGGTTGTCGGCGATGCGGTCGAAGTCGTCGTAGCCGTACACGTTGGCGTCGGGGATGCCGTACTCCTGCTGCCACGCCGGGATCTTCTCTGGCGAACCGGTGACGATGCCGGCGAGGTGGCAGTGCGCGGCCAGTCGCAGGCCCGGCGCCAACTGGTGGGTCGCGTAGCCGCCCAGGCCGACCAGGGCCACGCCGATGGAGTCCTTGCGCCGCGGCCCAGGCGCGGGTGTCGAGACCGGTGCCGCGGTGGTTCCTTTTGCGCCGGCGGGCAGGGCTGCGCCGATGCCCGCGGCGGCCAGCGTGGACAGCAGGTGGCGGCGGCTCAGTCGCAACGGGTGCATGTTTTCTCCGGGGTGCGAATGGCGGCGTGACGTCCCGAACGATAAGGCGATGTCACGAAGCAACGCCAGCCGTTCGTGCGTGCGGCCCGCGCAGCACGCGCCCTGGCACGCAGGCCCGCGCGAAGGGAAGCCCGCCGGGCGGGCCCGGCGCCACAGGCGCGGCGTAAGATGCCTGCGGCAGTCCCGGCTGCTGCGACGGGCACCGCCGATACTGGCGCATTGGAGGAGAGCAAGCCGATGCAACCGCTGGAACTGAACGACCCGGCCGCGTTCGCCGCCGAATTCCTGCGCCAGACCCAGCTGCAGGGTTTCGGCGCGCTGAGCCGGCGCGACATGGAGTTGCTGGTGTTCGTGCTGCTCGAACGCGACGGCGCGATCGACCGCAACGCCAGCAACCACGCCGCCGCCCAGCAGCTGCGCGTCACTCCGGCGAAACTGCGCGCGCTGCGCCGCGACGGCTACGCGCGCTGGCGCCAGCTGGTGGCCGAGCCCGCCGACGCCGCGCTGCGCCGGATCCTCGGCAACGTGCTGGCGTCCGCCAACCTGCGCGCCGGCAGCCGCCATGTCAGCGAGCGCAGCCGCAAGGACGGTTTCCTCGCCGTGCGCGTGGAGCATCCCGACGACCGCCAGCTGTTCGAACAGGCGATCCTCGATGCTGGTGCGCTGCCGGTGTACGAGCGCAATCGCGAAGTGCTGGCGGTGCGCTTCGATACCCTGGTGGCGCTGGCCGAGCGCAGCGGTTTCCTGCAGCCGGACACCGAAGCGGTGGTGAAGGAACTGCGCAGGCTGGCGCCCGGTTCGGAGGAACTGGCCGACCTGCTGAAGAAGGACGTGGCCAAGCTGCGCTGGGAAGACGCGCGCAACGCGCTCAACAGCCTCGGCGCCAAGGCCGTGTCGACCAGCGCCGAGGGCGCGGTGAAGGCGCTGCTGAAGCTGGTGTTCCCGTTCCTGCCCTGAGCTGGCGCCGTCGCGGTCGTTTGCGCCTGGCCCCGTGCGGCATCCGGCTGCTGTCTGTAGGAGCTGACTTCAGTCGGCGACACGGCGCCGCCGGCACAGGCGACGCCGCTGTGATTCCGCGTCGACCGTTTCGCCGACTGAAGTCAGCTCCTACAAGGGCGTGGCGAAGACGGTGATCTCTTCGCGGTCGTGGTAGAGCTGTTTCGCGCGCACCTGCAGCGGGCGCCCGGCCTGCGCGGCGAACAGGTCCAGGCACAGCCGGGTCTCCTGCCAGCGCTTCTTCATCGGCAGCTTGAGGTTGAACACCGCGTGCCGGCACCAGCCTTCGCGGAACCACTGCGCCATGCGCGCGGCGACCTTGGCCGGCTGCTCCACCATGTCGCAGACCATCCAGTCCAGCGGCCGTGCCGGCTGCCAGTGGAAGCCGTCGGCGCGCAGGTGCTCGACCAGGCCGGTGTCGAGCACGTGCTGGCGCAGCGGGCCGTTGTCGACCGAGGTGACGCGCAGGTGCTGGCGGGTGAGCACCCAGGTCCAGCCGCCGGGCGCGGCGCCGAGGTCGGCGGCGGTCATGCCCGGGCGCAGCAGGCGTTCGCGCTCGCCGGCGTCGAGCAGGACGAGGAAGGCTTCCTCCAGCTTCAGCGCCGAGCGCGAAGGTGCGTCGGGCAGCAGCTTCAGCCGCGGGATGCCCAGCGGCCACGGCGCGCTGTCGCGCGGATCGGCCAGCGCCAGCAGCGCGTGGTCGCCGGCGAGGAAGCACACGTGCAGGCGCGGCAGCCGCGGATCCTCCTTCGGCGAAAGGACGCCGGCCTTGCGCAGGGCCGGGCGCAGCGCGTTGCCGAAGCTGCGCGCCAGCGCCGACAGCGGCTTGCCCGCGTCCGAATCCGGATGCTCGACCCACAGGTCGCCGATGCGCAGGTCGCCGGGCAGTGCGGCGAGCAGCGGGGTGAGGCGGTCCTTCGGATCCAGTCCGCGCAGTTCGGCGAACAGGCGCAGCTTCTGCCGTGGGAACACCAGGTCGCGGAAGGGCAGGGCGCGGTCCAGTGCCCGTGCGTCGGCCTCGTCGCCAGTGACGAACAGTACGTAACCATCGTCGCGGCTGGCGCGTGCATAGCCGGCGATCCCGGCCATTGCCGCGCGCTCGCCCAGTTCGGCGGCCAGCTCCGGTTCGAAGCCCTGGCGGCAGTAGCCGAGCAGGCCGTTCATGCGTGTTCCCGGCGTCGCGCGCGGCACGCGTTGCCACGCATCAGTAGTTCTCGCCGCCGCTTTCGCCGTAGGCGCGCAGCACCGCGCGCGCATCGGTGCGCAGGATGTCGCGGGCCACGGCGATACCGCGCTTCTCCAGTTCGCCGATCCAGTCCGCCGGCAGCGGGCCTTCGTCGAACTCGGTCAGTTCCATCACATCCTCGGCGCGGGCGCCGATCAGCAGGCGGTCGATGCCGGCCCAGATGGTGGCGCCGTAGCACTGGCAGCACGGTTGCGAGGAGGTGGCCAGGGTCACCGGCGCCAGCACGTCGTTCAGGCGCGGCGCCTGCAGCCGCTGCTGGGCGAGCATGTAGGCCATGTTCTCCGCATGCGCCAGCGAGGTGGTGTGCGGCACCACCCGGTTCACCCCGGCGGCGATCACCCGATGATCCGGGCCGAACACCACAGCGCCGAACGGCCCGCCGCTGCGCGCCTCGACATTGCGCCGCGACAGTTCGATCGCCAGCGCGACCTTGTCCTCGTCTGAGACGAAGGTCGCCGCCTGGTCGAACGCCTCGTGGATCCAGGCGGGCAGGGTGAGGTGGACCTGGGCGTAGAGCATGGCCGCCGCGCTCAGCCCGCGGCCCAGGTGTCGCGCAGGGTCACGCTGCGGTTGAACACCGGCTTGCCTGGCGCATGATCGCGGCGGTCGGCGACGAAGTAGCCGGTGCGCTCGAACTGGAACGACTGTTCCGGCACGGCCTGCGCCGCGGCCGGCTCGACCCAGCCCTGCACGGTCTTCTTCGATTCCGGGTTGAGGTGGTCGCGGTAGGTCTTGCCGTCGGATTCGTCGTCAGGCTTTTCCACCGAGAACAGGCGGTCGTACAGGCGGATCTCGGCGGCCACCGCATGCGGTGCGCTGACCCAGTGGATGGTGCCCTTGACCTTGCGGTTTGCGCCTTCCATGCCCGGGCGCGATTCCGGATCCAGCCAGCCGCGCAGTTCCACGACCTGGCCGGCGTCGTCCTTCACCACCTCGTCGATGCGGACGATGCCGGCGCCGCGCAGGCGCGCTTCGCCGCCGGGCACCAGCCGCTTCCAGCCCTTCGGCGGGACCTCGGCGAAATCCTCGCGCTCGATCCACAGCTCGCGCGCGAACGGCACCTGGCGCTCGCCCTGCGACTCGTCCTTGGGATGGTTGGGGAAGGTGAGCGACTCTTCATGGCCCTCGGCCAGGTTGGCCAGCACCAGCTTCAGCGGATCGACCACGGCCATCCGCCGCGGCGCGACCGCGTCCAGGTCCTCGCGCAGGCAGCCTTCCAGTACCGAGAAGTCGATCACCGAGTTCTGCTTGGAAATGCCCACGCGATCCACCAGCAGGCGCAGCGAGGCCGGCGTGTAGCCGCGGCGGCGCAGGCCCTGCAGGGTGTACATGCGCGGATCGTCCCAGCCGTCGACCAGGTTCTCGGCGACCAGCTGGGTCAGCTTGCGCTTGCTCATCACCGTGTAGTTGATGTTCAGGCGCGAGAACTCGATCTGGCGCGGCTTGGCCGCTTCCTTCGGCAGGCCGCGGGCGAGCAGCGGTTCGAGCAGGTCGGGGTTGCCGGCCAGGTCGACGTTGTCCACGCACCAGTCGTACAGCGGGCGATGGTCCTCGAACTCCAGCGTGCACAGCGAATGGGTGATGCCCTCGATCGCGTCGCCCAGGGCATGGGCGATGTCGTACATCGGGTAGATCGGCCATTCGTCGCCGGTGTTCTGGTGCTCGACGTGCTTGATCCGGTACAGCGCCGGGTCGCGCAGGTTGATGTTGCCCGAGGCCATGTCGATCTTCGCGCGCAGGGTGCGGGCGCCGTCGGCGAACTCGCCGGCGCGCATGCGCGCGAACAGGTCCAGGTTCTCCTCGACGCTGCGCTCGCGGTACGGCGAGTTGCGTCCCGGTTCGGTCAGCGTGCCGCGATAGGCGCGCACCTCCTCGGCCGACAGGTCGCAGACGAAGGCCTTGCCGTCGCGGATGAGCTTGAGCGCGGCCAGGTAGTACACGCCGAAGTAGTCCGAGGCGTGGCGCAGGCTGGCCCAGTCGAAGCCCAGCCAGCGCACGTCGTCCTGGATCGCGGCGACGAACTCCGGGTCTTCCTTCGCCGGATTGGTGTCGTCGAAGCGCAGGTTGCAGCGCCCGCCGAACTCGGCGGCCACGCCGAAGTCCAGGCAGATCGCCTTGGCATGGCCGATGTGCAGGTAGCCGTTGGGCTCGGGCGGGAAGCGGGTGCGGATCGCGGTGTGCTTGCCGCTGGCCAGGTCCTCGCGGACGATCTGGCGGATGAAGTCGCGCTTCTCCGGGAGGGCGTCGGCGGGCGGGGCGGGCGTGTCGGAAAGGGACATGGAGCGGGGGAGTCGAAGGCCAAACCGGCAGTTTAGCCGAGCGGCCCCGGCGGCGGGCCGTCGGGCGTATGCTTCGGGCAGCCTGGAGAACGCCATGCAGGTCGTCTACCGCGCCCACAACCTGATCGACGCCCATCTCGCCCGCCACGCGCTGGAGGATGCCGGCATCCCTGCCTTCGTCTTCGGCGAGAACCTGCTTGGCGGTGCCGGCGAACTGCCGCTGTTCGGCGTGCTGCGGGTCTGCGTGCCCGACCCCTGCGTACCCGACGCGGACGCGGCGTTGCAGGCGGCGGGCTTGGGTGGCGACGAACCCGACCCCATTCCTGATGGCGAACCCGGCCTGTTGCCGGCCTGACGGAGCCCGCGATGACCCCCGGATCCCTGCCCGGTCCGCCCGGAGTCGGCGCCTGGAAGCAGCGGCTGCCGCGCGACCAGGACCTGCTCCCGGGCCGCGAGCAGCCCTTGCCGCTGCACAACGCCCACCACGTGCACGGCCGCCCGCTGCGCGGCGATTTCCCCGGCATGGAAACGGTCGACCTCGGCCTGGGCTGCTTCTGGGGCGCCGAGCGCAGGTTCTGGCAGCTGCCGGGCGTGTTCACCACCGCCGTCGGCTACGCCGGCGGCGGCACGCCGAACCCGACCTACGAGGAAGTGTGCTCGGGCCGGACCGGCCACGCCGAGGTGGTGCGGGTGGTCTACGACCCCGCGCAGGTGGATTTCGCCACCGTGCTGAAGACCTTCTGGGAGAGCCACGACCCGACCCAGGGCATGCGCCAGGGCAACGACATCGGCAGCCAGTACCGCTCGGCCCTCTACTGCCACACCCCCGCCCAGCACGCGACCGCGCTGGCCAGCCGCGACGCCTACCAGGCATCGCTGCAGGCCTCCGGCTACCCGCCGGTCACCACCGGAATCGCCTGGCCGCCGCCGCCGTTCTTCCACGCCGAGGACTACCACCAGCAGTACCTGTCGAAGAACCCGGCCGGCTACTGCGCCCTCCGCGGCACCGGCATCTCCTGCCCCTTGTAGGAGCCCACTTCAGGGGGCGACCCGACACCGTCCGGTGACGCTGCGCCCTACGCGGCCCCCACCGGAGCCGGCGCTCTTGCGGCCCCCTTCCCGCGTCAGGCCAGCCGCTGCGCGATGTCCGCGCGCAGCGCGTCCAGGTCCCTGGCGAAGGCGGCGATGCCCTCCGCCAGCTTCTCGCTGGCCATCGCATCGGCAGCCAGGTCGGCGGCGAAGCGGGCCTCGTTCACCGGGACGATCACCCGCTCCTCGCGCGGCAGCGGCGCCAGCCGGCGCTCGACGTGGCCATCGGAAGCCTCCAACTGCTCCAGCAGCTCCGGCGAGATGGTCAAGCGGTCGCAGCCGGCCAGCGCCAGCACCTGCTCGACCGAGCGGAACGAAGCCCCCATCACCACCGTGGCCGTGCCGCGTCGCTTGAACTCCGCGTAGACCCCGCGCACGAACACCACCCCCGGATCCTCGTCGATCGTGGCCGGCACCTGGCCGCGGGACTTGTACCAGTCGAGGATGCGGCCGACGAAGGGCGAAATCAGGAACGCACCCGCCTCGGCGCAGGCGATCGCCTGGGTCGGGTTGAAGATCAGGGTCAGGTTGCAGTCGATGCCCTCGGCCTGCAGCTGGCGCGCGGCCTCCACGCCTTCCCAGGTGGCGGCAACCTTGATCAGGATCTTGTCGCGCGGGACGCCGCGCTCGGCATACATGGCCATGAACTTGCGCGCCTTGGCCACGGTGGCGGCGGTGTCGTGGGCCAGGTCGGCGTCGACCTCGGTGGAGACCCGGCCGGGGACCAGGCCGGCGAGCATCGCGCCTACGCCGACGGTGAGGCGGTCGGCGACTTCGTCCACGACGGACTTGTCCGCCACCGCCTGCGTGCGCGCCCAGGCCAGCTCGCGCTCGATCAACTCTGCGTACACCGGCAGGCCCAGCGCCTTCTTCACCAGGGTCGGGTTGGTGGTGCAGTCGACCGGGCGCAGGCGGACGATCGCGTCGTAGTCACCGGTGTCGGCGACGACCACGGACAGTTCGCGCAGTTGCTGCAGGCGGGAAGGGAGGGCGTCGGAGGCGGTGGTGCTCATGGGGTGCGCAGGTCTCGCGGGGCAGAGGGCTTTCCATCGTAGCCTGCACGGCCACCCGAAGCCCGCCTGGATGGGTGCAAGACCGTTGTCGTTGCAACCTTTCGCCGTCCGCCGGCGTACGTCCGCCGTGCCTTCCGGGTGCCGATGACAGCGCTGCCACCGGTGTCGGGATGTGATAGCTTCCGGTGTCTTTCCCGCCTCCTTCACACAGCCCATCCGCACATGAGCGAACGCCAGCGCCGCACCAAGATCCTCGCCACCCTCGGACCGGCGACCGATGCGCCCGGCGTGCTGGAGGCGCTGTTCCGCGCTGGGGTCAATGTCGTCCGCCTGAATTTCTCGCACGGCGACCCGTCCGGCCAGGCCAAGCGTGCCGCCGACGTGCGCGCCGCCGCGCAGCGGGTCGGCGTGGAGATCGGCATCCTCGCCGACCTGCCGGGGCCGAAGATCCGCATCGAGCGCTTCGCCGGCGGCAAGGTCACGCTCAAGGCCGGAGAGCGCTTCGACCTGGTTGCCTCGCCCGACGCACCTCCGGGCGACGCCACCCAGGTCGGGGTCAGCTACCTGGGCCTGCCTGGCGACGTGAAGCCCGGCGACGTGCTCCTGCTCGACGACGGCCTGATGCAGCTGCAGGTGGTCGAGGTGCAGGGCGAGCGCATCGTCAACACCGTGCTCAACGACGGTGTGCTGTCCGACCGCAAGGGCCTGAACAAGCAGGGCGGCGGCCTGTCGCTGGGCGCGCTGACCGAGCGCGACAAGGAGCTGATCGGGATCGTGGCCAAGATCGGCGTGGACTTCATCGCCGTATCGTTCTGCCGCAACGCGCAGGACATGCACGACGCCCGCGCCGTCGCCCGCGAGCATGGCTGCGACGCGGCACTGGTGTCGAAGATCGAGCGCACCGAGGCGATCGAGAACCTGGCCGAGATCGTCGAGGCTTCCGACGTGGTGATGGTCGCCCGCGGCGACCTGGGCGTGGAGATCGGCGATGCCGAGCTGCCGGGCCTGCAGAAGAAGATCATCCGCGAGTCGCTGCGGCAGAACAAAGTGGTGATCACCGCCACCCAGATGCTGCAGTCCATGGTCGAAAGCCCGATCCCGACCCGCGCCGAGGTGCTGGACGTGGCCAACTCGGTGATCGACGGCACCGACGCGGTGATGCTCTCGGCCGAGACCGCCGCTGGCGCGTATCCGGTCAAGGCGGTGGAGGCGATGGCCCGCATCTGCCTGGGCGCCGAGCGCCAGTTCCAGACCGAGACCGACTTCGGCAAGGCCCAGCGTGGGCTGGAGCGCGCCGACCAGGCCATCGCCATGGCCACCATGTTCCTGTCCGAACACGTGGGCGTGCGCGCGATCGTGGCCATGACCGAATCCGGCGGCACCGCGCGCTACCTGTCGCGTTTCCGTTCCAGCGCGCCGATCTACGCGATCACCCGCCACGACGGCGCGCGCCGGCGCATGGCGCTGATGCGCGACGTGTTCCCGATCAACTTCGACAGCCGCGGCCTGACTCCGCGCGAGGCCGCGCGCGGCAGCATCCGCCTGCTGGTCGATGCGAACCTGCTGCAGGCCGGCGACCGCGTCGTCTTCACCAGCGGCGAACACATGGAACCCCACGGCGCGACCAACACCTTGCGCCTGCTCGAAGTCGGCCAGGACGGCCGCGCCAGCGGCCTGGGCGACCTCTGACGCTCCGCGCCGGGGATCCCTGCGCGGCCCCGGGCCAAGGGAGCGAGTTCACCCGGCGGCTTATAATCTGCGGCCCCCACCGCTGCGCCGCAGGTCCCCCCATGAGCATCGAACAGCTTGCCGAGACCGCCCTGGCGATGGTCGCCCCCGGCAAGGGCGTGATCGCCATCGACGAGTCCACCGCCACGATCGGCAAGCGCTTTGCCGCCGTGGGCATCGAGAACAGCGAAGAGAACCGCCGCGCCTACCGCGAGTTGCTGCTGACCGCGCCGAAGCTGTCCGCGCACATCTCCGGCGCGATCCTGTACGACGAGACCCTGCGCCAGTCGACGAAGGACGGGGTGCCGTTCGCGAAGTACCTGGCCGACAACGGCATCCTCCCGGGCATCAAGGTCGACCGTGGCACCGTGCCGCTGGCCGGTTTCCCCGGCGAGCTGGTCACCGAGGGCCTGGACGGCCTGCGCGGCCGCCTGGAGGAGTACTACCGGCTGGGCGCGCGCTTCGCCAAGTGGCGCGCGGTGATCAACATCGGCGAGGACATCCCCACCGGCACCTGCATCGAGGCCAACAGCCACGCGCTGGCGCGCTATGCCGCGCTGTGCCAGGAGCAGGGGCTGGTACCGATGGTCGAGCCGGAGGTGCTGATGGACGGCGAGCACGACATCGAGACCTGCTACGAGGTCACCGAAGCGGTGCTGCGCTCGCTGTTCGGCGCGCTGTACGAGCAGAACGTGCTGCTGGAGGGCACGATTCTGAAGGCCTCGATGGTGGTCTCCGGCAAGGGCTGCGAGGAGCAGGCCGACGTGCAGGAGGTGGCCGAGTCCACCCTGATGTGCCTGAAGAGCACGGTCCCGGCGATCCTGCCCGGCATCGTCTTCCTCTCCGGCGGCCAGGACGACGAGCACGCCACCGCGCACCTGGACGCGATGAATCGCCTGGGCCCGAACCCGTGGCCGCTGAGCTTCTCCTACGGCCGGGCGATGCAGCAGGCCGCGCTGGCGCTGTGGGCGAAGGACACGACCGCCAACTTCGCCAAGGCCCAGCAGACCGTCCTCGCCCGCGCCCGCGACAACGGCCAGGCCGCGCTGGGGCAGTGGAAGGGGCCGGGCTGAACCGGCAGCCCTTCACCGTGTAGGAGCCCACTTCAGGGGGCGACCCGACGAGGCTGGAAGGCGTTGCGGTCAACCGCAGCCTCGGGGAGGTCGCGTTCAAGCGCCGCTGTGTCCAGCCTCGTCGGGTCGCCCCCTGAAGTGGGCTCCTACAGGGAGCGGCGTCACTCCGTCCGCATCGTCCCCGCGGGCACGAACACCCAGGTGCGGGTCACGTGCAGGATGTCGACGTTGTCCTTCGTCTCCGGCAACGGCGGGAACGGTTCGGCCAGGCCGACCATCCGCAGCACGCCCTCGTCGAGCAGCGGCGTGCCGCTCGAACGCAGGATCCGCGTGCTTTCGACCGTCCCGTCGCGGCGCACGCCCACGCTGACCACCACCTGCCCGCCGAGCCGCCGCCGCCGCGCTTCGTCCGGGTAGTTGAGGTTGCCGATCCGCTCGGCGCGGTCCACCCACGCCCGCAGGTAGTTCGCGTACGCGTACTCGCGCGTGCTCGCCGACACGAACTTGCGCGTCGGCCGCTTCGCGTACAGCTCCGAGCGCAGGTACACCTCCGCCGCCAGCCGCGCCATCTCCGCGTCGCGCGCCGCCCGTGCCGCGCTCACCGGCGGCAGCGGCGACTCCAGCGGCTCGCGCGGCTGCGCCGCCACCACCGCCTCCTCGCCGCGCCGGCTGGCCACCACCCGCGCCTGCGGTGGTGGCGCCTGCACGGCGGGGTTCTGCTTCTGCGGCAGCGGCGCCTGGCCGGGTTCGGCCAGCGGGATCGCCCCGGCCTGCAGGTCGCGCGGTCGCTGCGCCTTGTCGTGCTCGCCACCGCCGCGGTTGTTGGCCTGGGCGAGGAAATCGGCCTGCTCCGGGCTCAACTCGGTCTGCGTGCGGCTGAAGATCACGTCCAGGGTCGGCACCAGCGGGGCCTCGCCCTTGAAGGCGAAGCCCAGCCCCAGGATCAGGATCCCGTGCACCAGCAGCGACAGCACCACGGTGGCGTTGAGCCGCTGGCGCGGGCCGATGGGCGCGGGGCGGGGCGGTGCAGCGGCGGCCGCGGTGGCGCTCATGCGCGGGCGGCGGCCGCCACCGGGCCGGCTTCGATCGCGTCGAACAGCAGCCCGGCGATGTTGAGCCCGAACTGCGCGTCGAGCTCGCGCACGCAGGTCGGGCTGGTCACGTTCACTTCGGTCAGCCAGTCGCCGATCACGTCCAGGCCGACGAAGCGCATGCCGCGACGGCGCATCTCCGGGCCGACCTGGGCGGCGATCCAGCGGTCGCGGTCGCTGAGCGGGCGGCCTTCGCCGCGGCCGCCGGCGGCGAGGTTGCCGCGGAATTCGTCACCCTGCGGGATCCGCGCCAGGCAGTAGTCCACCGGCTCGCCGTCGACCAGCAGGATGCGCTTGTCGCCCATGGATATCTCGGGCAGGTAGCGCTGGGCCAGGGCCAGCTTGCGGCCGCCGTCGGTCAGCGTCTCCAGGATCACGTTGAGGTTGGGGTCGCCGGCCTGGCTGAGGAAGATCGAGCGCCCGCCCATGCCGTCCAGCGGCTTGAGCACGGCCTTGCCCTGTTCGCCCACGAACGCCTTCAGTTCGGCCGGGTCGCGGCTGATCCGGGTCGGCGGGCAGCACTGCGGGAACAGCATCGCCGCCAGCTTCTCGTTGTAGTCGCGCAGCCCGCGCGGGTCGTTCACCACCTGCGCCCCGGCCAGCCGGGCCAGGTCCAGGACCTGGGTGTCGTAGACGTACTCGGCGTCGACCGGCGGGTCCTTGCGCATCAGTACCACCTGGCCGGGGCCGAAGGCCAGTTCCGACCAGGCGCCCAGCTCGAACCAGCCGGCCTTGTCGTCGCGCACCACCAGCGGCGCTGCTACCGCCACCGCCCGCCCGCCATGCAGCGACAGCCCGCCCGGGCGCACGTAGTGCAGCCGGTGGCCGCGGCGCTGGGCCTCCAGCAGCATCGCGAAGGTGGTGTCCTTGGCGATGCTGATCGACCCGATCGGGTCCATCACCACGATGACGTCCAGGGGTGCGGCCATATGCGTAAACGGCAAGGGGGACCGGGGATGTTAGCCGATCGTGCCGGCGCCGCCCCGGCCGCCGGGAATGCGACCGGGACCACAAAATGGGACGCTGTTCGCATCTCCCCGTTCAGGCTGGCCCGCCGGCGCGTTCGGGCTTGACAGCCCTTGGCCGTGCTGGGATATAGACATCTCTCGCAGTGGCGCCGCAGAAGCGCCACGCGCATGGGGAATTAGGGTAATGACTGACAACACGGCCCCGACCGGGGCATTGGGCGGCTTGCGGGTCATGGTTATCGATGACTCCAAGACGATCCGGCGTACGGCCGAGACGCTCCTGAAGCGCGAAGGCTGCGAAGTGGTCACCGCCAGCGACGGCTTCGAGGCCCTGGCCAAGATCGCCGACCAGCAGCCGCAGATCATCTTCGTCGACATCATGATGCCGCGCCTGGACGGCTACCAGACCTGCGCGCTCATCAAGGGCAACCAGAAATTCAAGTCCACGCCGGTGATCATGCTGTCCTCGAAGGACGGCCTGTTCGACAAGGCGCGCGGCCGCATCGTCGGCTCCGAGCAGTACCTCACCAAACCATTCACCCGCGAAGAACTGCTGGGCGCCATCCGCACGTACGTCAACGCCTGACCGGGGGGCAGGCAACAACATGGCTCGAATCCTGCTGATCGAAGACTCGCCGACCGACCGCGCGGTCTTCACCCAGTGGCTGGAACGGGGTGGCCACCAGGTCATCCTCGCCACCAATGCCGAGGACGGCATCGACATCGCCCGCAAGCAACTGCCGGACCTGGTCCTGATGGACGTGGTCCTGCCCGGCATGAGCGGCTTCCAGGCCACGCGCGCGCTGAGCCGCGACGCGGCCACGAGCAAGATCCCGGTGCTGATCGTCAGCACCAAGAGCATGGAGACCGACCGCGCCTGGGGCATGCGCCAGGGGGCGGTCGACTACGTGGTCAAGCCGCCGCGCGAGGAGGACCTCCTCGAGCGCATCAACCAGCTGGTCGCCTGACATGCGCACTCCCTTCGACATCCTTTCCGACTACGAGCAGCGCAGCCTGGCCCACGCGGTCCAGCTGCCGGCCCGCGAACTGGGTCCGGAGACCTGGCGCGGCGTCGGCTACCGCATCGGCGAGCGCCGCCTGGTCTCGCAGTTCGGCGAGGTGGTCGAAATCCTGTCGATGCCGCCGGTCACGCCCGTGCCCGGCGCGCAGCCCTGGCTGCTGGGCATCGGCAACCTGCGCGGCAACCTGTTCCCGGTGATCGACCTGAAGCTGTTCCTCGAGGGCGAACGCACCGTGCTGCACGAAGGCCAGCGCGTGCTGGTGATGCGCCAGCAGGGCGGCGACGTCGCCCTGACCATCGACGAACTCTACGGCCAGCGCAGCTTCGGCGAGGAGCTGGCGGTCGACCCGGCGCCGCTGGCGCAGGGGCGCTACGCCCACTTCGTCGACCGCGCGTACCACAGCGACGGTGCCGACTGGGGCGTGTTCTCCCTGTCGCGCCTGGCCCGCACTCCCGAATTCCGCCAAGCGGCCGCCTGAACGGCCGCCCGCATTCGCACTGAGGTTCACAACGCATGAGCACCGCACCGGACTCCCCCAAGACCAGCCGCCTGGGCAGCGTCAGCACCGGCTTCTGGCTGGTCCTGCTCGCGCTGTCGGTCGTCGTCTTCGGCCTCAACACCGGCGTGGCGACCTGGCAGGGCAGCCGCCTGGCCGGCGCCAGCACCGGCGCCGCCGACCTGCAGGTGCTCTCGCAGCAGCTTGCCAACCAGGGTCGCGACGCGGTCGCCGGCAACGCCGAGGCGTTCAGCGCGTTCCGCGAGACCAAGGCGCAGATCGACACCACCGTGGCCGGTCTGCAGGGCCGCTTCGGCGAGGAGCCGGGCGTGTCCGGCCAGCTGCAGGGACTGGCGGCGGTGTGGAAGCCGCTGGGCGAGAACGCCGGGCAGATCCTGGCCTCCGAGCCGGCGGTGCTGGCCCTGGCCGGCAACGCCGACCGCTTCACCGGCCGCGTGCCGCAGCTGCAGGCGCAGCTCAACGAAGTGGTGCGCGCGATGGCCGCCAGCGGCGCGCCCAGCTCGCAGGTGTTCAGCGCCCTGCAGCAGGTCGTGGTCGCGGGCACCATGGCCCGGCGCGTGACCGAAATCCGCGCCGGTGGCCCCGGCGCGGCCGCCGCCGGCGACGCGCTGGCGCGCGACGCGGTGGTGTTCAGCCAGGTGCTCGAGGGCCTGACCAAGGGCAACGAGGAACTGGGCGTGGCGCCGGTCCGCAACGCCGCCGCGCTGGCCGCGCTGGAGCAGTCGCAGGCGCAGTGGACCGAGATGCGCAAGGACCTGGAAGCGATCCTGGCCAGCTCGCGCAACCTGTTCGCCGCGCAGTCGGCGGCCGCCAGCCTGACCAGTGGTTCGGCCGGCATGCTCGATTCGAGCAAGAAGCTGTTCGACGCGTTCTCCGCGTTCGGCTCGGTGCGCGACCCCCGCCTGTTCCCGAACTTCTGGCTGGGCATTGTCTCCGGCGTGCTCGCGCTGCTGTCGCTGATCGGCTTCGTCTGGGCCTCGGTGCGCAGCCGTGCCCGCGAGCAGGAAATCCGCTACCAGGCGCAGGTGGAGTTCAACAGCCGCAACCAGCAGGCGATCATGCGGCTGCTGGACGAAATCAGTTCGCTGGGTGAAGGCGACCTGACGGTGAAGGCCTCGGTGACCGAGGACATGACCGGCGCGATCGCCGACGCGATCAACTACGCGGTGGACGAGCTGCGCCACCTGGTGACCACGATCAACGACACCTCGGTGCAGGTCGCCGCCTCCTCGCAGGAAACCCAGGCCACCGCGCTGCAGCTGGCCGAGGCCTCCAACCACCAGGCCGAGCAGATCACCGCCGCCTCCGGCCGCATCAACGACATCGCGGCGAGCATCGAACAGGTGTCGCGCAACTCCACCGAATCGGCGGAAGTGGCGCAGCGCTCGGTGGTCATCGCCGCCGAGGGTGCGGGCGTGGTGCGCGAGACGATCCAGGGCATGGACCAGATCCGCGACCAGATCCAGGAGACCTCCAAGCGCATCAAGCGCCTGGGCGAGTCCTCGCAGGAGATCGGCTCGATCGTGGAACTGATCAACGACATTTCCGAGCAGACCAACATCCTGGCGCTCAACGCGGCGGTGCAGGCCGCGGCGGCCGGCGAGACCGGCCGCGGCTTCGCGGTGGTGGCCGACGAAGTGCAGCGACTGGCCGAACGCACCTCCGGCGCGACCCGGCGAATCGAAGGCCTGGTCCAGGCCATCCAGGCCGACACCAACGAGGCGGTCAGCTCGATGGAGCAGACCACCGCCGAAGTGGTGTCCGGCGCGCGCCTGGCCGAGGACGCCGGCACCGCGCTGACCGAGATCGAGCGCGTGTCCAACGCGCTCAACGACCTCATCAAGAACATCTCGGTCGCCGCGCAGCAGCAGGCCGGCGCGGCCGCCGACATCACCAAGACGATGGGCGTGGTCCAGCAGATCTCCGGACAGACCTCGCGTGGCGCGGGACAGACCGCCGACTCGATCGGACACCTGGCGCAGATGGCGGCTGACCTGCGCCGCTCGGTGGCCGACTTCAAGCTGCCGGCCTGAGTGGCGCGCGACGGGGAATGATTTCGATGACGATGGATCGCTACAAGCACGCGCCGTGCCACGGCGCCGCCGCACGGCGCAGCCTCGCCGGGGGTCGCCGATGAGCGCCCTGCGCGAAGCGATGAGCCATGCGGTGCTGGGGTGGGTCAAGCCGGAGCTGGACGAGACGCTGCGCCAGGCGCGCAACGAGATCGAGGCTTTCGTCGAGGACCCGGCCGACACCAGCCGCATGCGTTTCTGCGCCGGCTACCTGCACCAGGTGCAGGGCACGCTGCGCATGGTCGAGCTGTACGCCCCGGCGATGGTCGCCGAGGAGATGGAGCTGCTGGCCCAGGCGGTGCAGCAGGGCGCGGCCAACGACCGCGACGAGGCCTGCGCCACGCTGATGCGCGGCACCGTGCTGCTGCCCGACTACCTCGAGCGCCTGCAGAACGGCCACCGCGATATTCCTATCGTGCTGCTGCCGCTGCTCAACGACATCCGTGCCGCGCGCGGCGCGGCCGGGCTCAACGAGAGCGTGCTGTTCGCGCCGGACCTGAGCCGTCCGCTGCCCGGGCAGGTGCCGGAAGCCTCGCCGCTGCCGTGGAACCAGCGCCAGGACGCCGTTGCCGGCGCCCAGGCGCGGTTCGAGCAGGCGCTGGCCGACTGGCCGGAACAGGGCGTTCCGGCCGATGCGGCCGCGCTCGCCGCCGCCGCCACCACGCTGCTGGAGAACGCTCGCCACGACACCACCCGGCGCATGCTGTGGGTGCTGTCCTCGGCCGCCGACGCGCTGCGCGACGGCGCCCTGGCCGCCAGCGACGCGCTGCGCGGCGCCTTCGCCGGCATCGCCCGCGCGGTGCGCCAGGCGCACGATGACGAATCCTTCCCGGTCGCCGCGCAGGGCGTGGCCAGCCAGGAACCGACCCGTCAGTTGCTGTACCTGGTCGCCCAGGGCGGCCAGGCATCGCACCCGGCGCTGGACGCGCTGCGCGAAGCCTTCGAGCTGGACGTGCACGCCCCCAGCGAAGCCGAACTCGACCACGCCCGCGGCAGCCTGGCCGGGCGCAACCGCGACCTGCTCAACACCGTCGGCGGGGTGGTCAAGGAAGAACTGCTGCGGGTGAAGGATGCGCTGGACCTGCACCTGCGCACCGGCGGCGACGCCACCGCGCTGCAGCCGCAGGCCGCCGAACTGGGCAACGTCGCCGATACCCTGGGCATGCTCGGCCTGGGCGTGGCCCGCGACGTGGTCCTGCAGCAGCGCGAGGCGCTGGATGCGATCGCCTGTGGCGAGAAGCCGGCCAGCGAGAGCGCCCTGCTCGACATCGCCGGCGCGCTGCTTTACGTCGACGCTTCGCTGGACGACCAGGTCGCGCGCCTGGGCGCAGGCGAGGAGGGCGGCGACGATTCCGCCGCGGTCGAAGCGCGGCGCACCGTGGAGGTGCTCGCGCACGAGGCGATCGCCAATTTCGCCGCCGCGCGCGAGCATTTCGTCGCCTTCATCGAGACCAACTGGAACCACGCCCGGCTGGAGGACGTGCCGCGGCTGCTGGCGGAGGTTTCCGGGGCCCTGCGCATCCTCGACCTGCCGCAGCCGGCCGACTACCTGGAAGGCGTGCGCCGCTACATCGATGCCGAACTGATCAGGCGCCGGCGCGTGCCCAGCGGTCGCCAGCTGGACACCCTGGCCGATGCCATGGCCAGCCTCGAGTACTACCTGGAAGCGCTGCGCGATCGCCGGCCCAACCGCGACGAGATCCTGGAGATCGCGCGCAGCAGCCTGGAAAGCCGGAGTTACTGGCCGCTGCCGGCCGAACAGGACGAGCAGGACGAACAGCAGGAAGAGGTGGCCGCCGCCGCGCCGGTGGCCATCGCCGCCGCCGCTGCCGCCGCGCCGCTCGCCGCGCATGCCTCTCCCTGGGACCCTGTCGCGGCCGAACAGGACGCCGTGGCGCCGGCCGCAGCGGAAGCCGAAGCCTTCGTCGCCGCGCCCGAAGCCGAGGCGCTTGCACTGCCGTCGCTGGACATCGAGTTGCCGGCGATCGCGCCAGTGCCTTTCGAGGCGCCGGCCGCCGCCGAGGTGGCCTCGCACTGGGTCAGCTTCGACCCGGTGGCCGCCGAGGACCCGGTCGTGCCCGATGCACCCCTCGAAACCGCGGAGATCGCGGAAGCCACTGAAGACGCCGATGCCGCCGAAACCGGCGCCGCCCCGGCGCTTCGCGGCATGCCGGTGGGCGAGCCTGGCCAGTGGATCGACCTGAGCATGAAGGTGCAGCCGGACCTGCGCCCGGCGCAGGTCTACGAGAGCACGGTCAGCCGCATCGAGCTGGACGCCGAGTCGCATTCGCTGGTCGCCGAGATCAGTGCGGCCGCTGCCGGCCTGGACGTGCCGGGCGACAGCGCGGCGGCGCAGCCCGACGAGGCTGTGTCGTCTTCGCCGCCCGTGGTCGGCGGTTTCGACGAGAGTGCCGACATTGACGCCGACATCCGCGAGGTCTTCCTCGAGGAGTTCGACGAGGAGCGCGACAACCTGGCGCGGCTGGTGCCGCACTGGCAGCAGGCGCCGGAGGACATGGAGCGGGTACGCCCGATCCGCCGCGTGTTCCACACGCTCAAGGGCAGCGGCCGCCTGGTCGGCGCGCGCGCGCTGGGCGAGTTCAGCTGGAAGATCGAGGGCATGCTCAACCGCGTGCTCGACGGAACGCGTCCGCCGAGCCCGGCGGTACTGGCGATGGTCGAGCAGGCCTGCGAAGTGCTGCCGCAGTTCGACGCCGCGTTGCGTGGCCAGGACAGCATCGTCGCCGACCTGCACGCGATGGAAGCGGTCGCCGACCGCATCGCCGCGGGCGAGGACGCGCGCTACGTGCCGCGGGCCGCCGTCGCACCGGCCGCCACGGAGGTGGTGGACACGACGGACACGACGGAGGCCGAGGCTACCGACGTGGTGGAGCTGTTCGAGGACGGCACGCCCGCCTCGGTGGACAGCGTGCTGCGCGAGATCCTCGAGGCCGAGGTCGCCCAGCACCTGGAAACCGTGGACGCGTGGATCGCTGCCGCGCGCCAGGCGCCGGAGCCGGCCAGCGACGTGCTGCTGCGCGCGGTCCACACCATGAACGGCGCGTTCGCGATGACCGACGTGCCGGAGATCACCGCGGTCACCGACCCGGCCGAAACCTTCATCAAGCGTTCGCTTGCGGCCGCGCAGGTACCCGAAGCCGATGGCGTCGATGCATTGGCCGCCGCCGCCGCTGCGATCCGGACCTGCGTGCGCGCGCTGCAGGCCGAGTCGCCGCGGATCCCGCGCTTCACCGAACTGGCCGAGCGCCTGCGCGCGCTCGCCGACAGCCTGCCCGAGGCGCGCTGGCCGCAGCCGGCGGAGTACGTGCCCGAGGCGCTGGAGCCGGTCGACGCCGGCGCCGAACTGACCGGGATCGGCGATATGAGCGTCTACCTGGGCGAGGGCGGCAGCATCGACGAGGTCGCGTCCGCCGGATCCGGCGACGCGCCGGCCGATGCGGCACCGGTTGCCAGTGACGACGTCGAAGCGGTGGATGCGAGCGGGCTTGCCGACGCCAGCGAATCTGCCGAAGGCATCGAGGTTGCTGAAGCCACCGAAGCCGTCGAGGCTGCTGAAGCCGCTGAAGCCGCTGAAGCCGCTGAAGCTGTTGAAGCTGCCGGGGCCGCTGAACTAGAAGTGGCCGATGCTGCCGAGGCCGTGGAAGCCGCCGACGAGGTTCCGGCCGCAGAGGCTGTCGACGCCGAGGCCATTCCGGCCGAAACGATCGAGGCCGCGTTGTCCGACGAAGCTGCCGAAACGGTCGAAGCCGGAACCACCGAAACCGGCAGCATCGAAACCGGCGACGTCGAAGCCGAAGCCGAAGCATCCGCCGACGCTGCCGAGGTCGACGCCGCCGAGGTCGAAGCAGCAGCAACCGCCGACGCAGAAGGCGAGGCCGAAGCCGCGATCGACAGCGACGCCCTGGCGGTCGCCGCCGCGGTGTCCGCGATCGGCACGGTCGCCGTGTCCGAAGCGGAAGAAGCCGCCGCCGGAACGGCCGACGACGAAGCGGAAGCCACGTCCGCCGAGACCGACACGGCCGCCGCCGTCGAGCCCGCCGCAACCGGCGACACCGCCGGGGAAAGCATCGAAACCGCCGAGGCCGCCGAAGCGGCCGCCGCGCAGGAGGCCGTCGAACTGCCGGCCCTGGGCGAGCCCCTGCCTGAGTTCAGTACCGAGGAGGTGGCCGTGGCAGACGGTCCCATGCTCGATTTCACCGAACTGGATCGCGACCTGGTCGATATCTTCGTCGAAGAGGGTGGCGACCTGCTCGACCACATCGACGGACTGATCCAGGAACTGCGCGCCGACCCCAACACGCGCGAGGCGATCATCGGCCTGCAGCGCGACCTGCACACGCTCAAGGGCGGTGCGCGCATGGCCGGCATCGCCACCATCGGCGACCTGGGCCACGTGATCGAGTCGCTGCTCGAAGCGGTGGCCGAGCACCGCACCGAACTGCAGCGCGGTGACATCCAGCTGCTGGAGCGCGGGTTCGACACCCTGCACCGCCTGCTGCAGCAGACCCGTGCGCATCGCGCCACCTCGATGCCGCAGGCGCTGATCGACGAGTTCGAGGCCCGGATCCGCGGCGAGAAGCCGGCGCCGGCCAGCGCGGACGAAGCCGCCGACGTGGCTGAGGAGGCTGTGGAGGCCACGGACGGGGGCGAGGCAATCGTCGCCGGCCAGACGCCGGAGCCCGTCGCGGAAGCGCCGGAACCTGCCGCGGTTGCGCCCCGCGTGGTGCCGTTCCCGGCGCCCGTTCCCGGCCCGGTCCGCGAGCTGGAAGCGCTGTCGGCGCCGGTGGAAGACGAGCCGGCGGCCGTGGCCGCGGCCGACGAGGCCATCACCCGCGCGCCGCAGGAACAGGTCCGCGTCCGCGCCGACCTGCTCGACAACCTGGTCAACCACGCCGGCGAAGTGGCGATCTACCGCTCGCGCCTGGAGCAGCAGCTGGGCGCGTTCCGCAGCGCCATGGCCGAGCTGGACCGCACCAACGCCCGACTGCGCGACCAGCTGCGCCGCCTGGACCTGGAAACCGAGGCGCAGATCGTCGCCCGCTACCAGCGCGAGCAGGACAGCGCCGACCCGACCTTCGATCCGCTCGAGCTCGACCGCTTCTCGACCCTGCAGCAGCTCAGCCGCGCGCTGAACGAGTCCTCCGCCGACCTTGTCGGCCTGCAGGGCGTGCTCGACGACCTGGCCCGCCAGTACGACGTGCTGCTGCAGCAGCAGTCGCGCGTGAGCTCGGAGCTGCAGGATGGGCTGATGAGCGCGCGCATGGTGCCGTTCGACAGCATCGTGCCGCGCCTGCGCCGCGTGGTCCGCCAGGCCGCGCACGACACCCGCAAGCAGGTCCAGCTCAAGCTCGACGGCACCCACGGCGAACTCGACCGCAACGTGCTCGACCGCATGGTCGCGCCGCTCGAACACATGCTGCGCAACTCGGTCGCGCATGGCCTGGAAGCACCGAAGGACCGCCGCGCCGCCGGCAAGGACGAGGAAGGCACGATCACCATCGCGCTGCGTCGCGAAGGCTCGGAAATCGTGCTGCAGGTGGCCGACGACGGCCGCGGCCTGGACCGCGCCGCGATCCGCCGCCGCGCCGAGCAGCGCGGCCTGGTCAAGGCCGACGCCGTGCTCACCGACGCCGAACTGGACTCGGTGATCTTCGAACCCGGCTTCAGCACCTCGGAGAAGGTCAGCCAGCTGGCCGGCCGCGGCGTGGGCATGGACGTGGTCCGCAACGAAGTGCGCCAGCTCGGCGGCACGGTGGAAAGCACCTCGGCCGTGGGCGAGGGCGCGACCTTCACCCTGCGCCTGCCGCAGACCCTGGCGGTCACCCAGGCGGTGTTCGTGCAGATCGGCGACACCACCTACGCGGTGCCGGTCGCCTCGGTCAGCGGCATCGGCCGGATCTCGCGCGAGCGCTTCGATGCCGGTGGCGATGTGTACCGTTACGCCGGCGAGGAGTACGCGCTGCACGACATGGGCCTGCTCGTGGGCCAGGGCCCGGCGAAGGCCGAAGGCCAGGCCCAGGTGCCGCTGCTGCTGGTCCGCGCCGGCGACCTGCGTGCCGCGGTGGCGATCGACCAGGTGGTCGGCAACCGCGAAATCGTGGTCAAGCCGGTCGGTCTGCAGATCGCGTCGGTGCCGGGCATCTACGGTGCCACGATCACCGGCGACGGCCGCGTGGTGGTGATCCTGGACGTGGCCCCGCTGGTCCGCCGCCACCTGGCGCAGCCGGAGCGCCCGGCCTCGGCCGAGCCGGAGCAGACGCGCCACGTGCCGCTGGTGATGGTGGTCGACGATTCGCTGACCATGCGCAAGGTCACCGGCCGCGTGCTGGAGCGCCACAACTTCGAGGTGGTGGTCGCCCGCGACGGCATCGAGGCGCTGGAGCGCCTGGAAGAACGCGTGCCCGACCTGATGCTGCTGGACATCGAGATGCCGCGCATGGACGGTTACGAACTCGCCACGGCGATGCGCGCCGACGAGCGTTTCCGTGGCGTGCCGATCGTGATGATCACCTCGCGTACCGGCGAGAAGCACCGCCAGCGCGCGTTCGAGATCGGCGTGCAGCGTTACCTGGGCAAGCCGTACCAGGAGCTGGACCTGATGCGCAACGTCTACGACCTGCTGGGGATCGCCCGTGCACGTGGCTGAGCGCAAGCCCGTCGCCCTGCTGGCCCGCGCCGGCGCCGCGCGCGACCGCCTGCGCGAGGCGCTGGACGCCGCCGGCGCGGTGGTCGTGCTGGAGGAGGATCCGGGCGCGATCGACGCCGCCACCCTGTCCGCCGCCGCGCCGCAGGCCGCGCTGGTGGCGCTGGAGCCGGCGGTGGAGGATGCGCTGGCCGCGCTGGAGTCGGCACTGGAGGCCCCCGGCCTGCTGGTGATCTTCGACGAGGCCGACCTGGCCGCACGCCGCGAAGGCTGGGAAGCGCAGCGCTGGATCCGCCACCTGGCGGCCAAGCTGTACGGCCACGGCAACGTGCTGCCGCCGGGCGGCGAGCAGGACCTGGTCATCGACATCCAGCCCGGCCCGCCGGCGACTCCGGCGCAGCTGCACGCGGACGATCCGTTCGAACGGCACCTGGCCGAGGCCAGCGCGCTGGCCTCGGCGTGGCCGCAGGACCGGCCCGGTGAATCGCAGGCCGAAGCGGAGCCGTCCGCGCCGCCGCCGGTGGTCCCGGCCGCGCACGAATGGGCGCTGGCCGACGACGATGCGTTGCTGGCCGCGGCACGCGCGACCACCGCGCCGGCGGCGATGCCCGGATTCGCCAACCTGGAGCTGGTGGCGCTGGAGGCGAACGTGCCCGACGCGCTGCGCGGCGCGGTGCTGGTGCTCGCCGGCATTGGCGGACCCGACGCGGTGCGCAAGCGGCTCGCGGCGCTGCCGGCGGAGTTCCCGCGGCCCCTGCTGGTGCAGCTGCGCCTGGACGGCGGGCGCTACGACAACCTGATCAAGCAGCTGGCGCGGGGGTCGACGCTGCCGGTGAAGATGGCCATGCCGGGCGATGCGATCGTGGCTGGCACCGTGCACGTGCTGCCCGACGGCGTGTGCGTGGAGACGGCAGAGGGCGGCCTGGCGTTCGCCGACGGCGGCACCGACCCGGCGACCGTGCTGGCACCGGCGGAAAGCGCGGCGATCGTGCTCAGCGGCGCCGACCCGGCGCGCGTGGACGCGATCCTCGCCCTGGCCGGCCGCGGTGGCTACGTCGCCGGGCAATCGCTGGAAGGGTGCTACGACGCGGCGGCGGTGAACCTGCTGGCAGCCGGCGGTGCCGGACTGGCTACGCCGGCGCAACTGGCCGAACAGCTGACCGCACGCTGGCCATGATGCCGGCGCGACGTTCTAGGAACAGGAAACGATGAGCAGCTACAGCAGCGATGAAATCCGTGGCGTCATGATCCAGGTCGGCGAGGATCGCCTGCTCCTGCCCAACGCCACCGTGGCCGAGGTGCTGGCGCGGGTGGCGATCGAGCCGGTCGAAGGCACGCCGGACTGGTTGGCGGGGCAGATCGTGTGGCACGGCTGGAACGTGCCGCTGCTGTCGTTCGCGGGCCTGGCCGGGCTGGGTGCGGAGCCGGCGATGCGCAACAACCGCGTGATCGTGCTCAAGGCACTGGGCAACGATGCGGCGCTGCCGTACTTCGCGCTGCTGACCGCCTCCTTCCCGCAGCTCGTGTCGGTGCCGCGCGACAGCCTGCTGGCCGACGCGTCGGAGGAAGACCTGCCGCTCGGGGTGCAAATGCGCGTGCTGCTGGGCGAACAGGGCGCGCTGCTGCCGGACCTGGAAGTCCTCGAGAAGATGGTCGCCGAAGCGATGGCCGCCGCGGCCTGACGCACGCCCCCCTGTACGCATAAAAGGGGACGGAGGCAATTAAGCACATGTGCTTAATTGCCTCCGTCCCCTTTTTCTCGTCATCTCCGGAGCCGCCGCGTTCATCGTGGCCTCCGGACGCCCCGTGGTCGCCCCCTGAAGTGGGCTCCTACAGAAAAGCGGAGTGGCTGCTACAGGTCGCCGAAGCGCGACTGCAGCGCGGCGATCGCCGCCAGGCCGGCGGTTTCGGTGCGCAGCACCCTCGGGCCGAGGCGCAGGCCGCTGAACCCCGCAGCACGCAGGATGTCGCGGTCACGCGGCGACCAGCCGCCTTCGGGGCCGATCGCGATCCAGGCGGTGCCGTCCTCTGGCGCGGCCAGCCCCTGCAGACGGTGCTCGCCCTGCGGATCCAGCAGCAGGCGCAGCCCGCCGCCATGCAGCGCGCGCGCCGCCGCCTCCAGCGCCGCCGGTGCGGCCACTTCCGGGATGCACGCCCGCCCGCACTGCTCGCAGGCCGATTCGACCACGCTGCGCCAGTGCGCCAGGCGCTTCTCCGCGCGTTCGGCGTCCAGCCGCACCTCGGTGCGCTCGCCCGAGACCGGCACGATCGCGGCCACGCCCAGTTCGGTGGCCTTCTGCAGCACCAGGTCCATCTTCTCGCCGCGTGCGATCCCCTGCAGCAGCACGATCCGCAGCGGTGATTCGTTGTCCACCGCCGTGGCCGACAGTATTTCGACCCGCACCTCGCGCTTGTTCGCCACCCGCAGCCGCGCGGCATAGTCGTGGCCGTCGCCGTTGAACAGCACGCAGGGATCGCCCTCGCGCAGGCGCAACACCCGCGCCAGGTGGCTGGCGGCGCGCTCGGGCAGGGCCACTTCGATGCCGGGCCGCAGTGGCAGGTCAACATGGCAACGGGTCAGGCGCATGCAGTGGCCTCCTCGATCGCCGCGGCGGTGGCCGCGGCCAGCAGCTGCAGCTGCGCCTCGTCGACGCAGTACGGCGGCATCCAGTACAGCACGTCGCCCAGCGGGCGCAGCAGCACGCCGCGCTCCAGCGCGGCGCGGTAGGCGCGCAGGCCCACGCGCAGGCCGGGGTCGAAGGGCGTGTCGCGGTTGCCGCCGCGGGCCAGTTCGAAGGCCACCACCATGCCAGCCTGGCGGACCTCGGCTACGTGCGGATGCGCGGCCAGCGGGGCGGCCAGCGCCGTCATCCGCGCGGCGGTACCGCGGTTGCGATCGAGCACGCCGTCGGTCTCGAAGATGTCCAGCGAAGCCAGCGCCGCGGCACAGGCCAGCGGGTTGCCGGTGTAGCTGTGCGAATGCAGGAAGGCGCGTTCGCGCGAATCGTCGAGGAAGCCGTCGTACACCGCCTGGGTAGCCAGCACCGCGGCCAGCGGCAGGAAGCCACCGGTCAGGCCCTTGGACAGGCACAGCAGGTCGGGGCTGATGCCGGCCTGCTCGCACGCGAACATCGTGCCGGTGCGGCCGAAGCCGGTGGCGATCTCGTCGGCGACCAGGAACGCGCCATTGGCGTCGCACAGCTCGCGCACCCGGCGCAGGTAGGCCGGGTCGTGCATGCGCATGCCGCCGGCGCATTGCAGCCGCGGCTCCACGATCACCGCGCAGACCTCGCCGGGGTGGCGGTCGAACAGGTCGGCGAGCGCGTCGGCCGCGCGCGCCGCGCACTGCGCCGCACTCTCTCCCGGGCGGGCCAGGTACGCGTCGGGCGAGGGTGCGAACAGTGCTTCGGCCAGCAACGGCGCGTAGATGCGGCGGTACAGCGGGATGTCGCCCACCGCCAGCGCGCCCAGCGTTTCGCCGTGATAACCGTTTTCCAGTGCAACGAACTTCGTCCGCGTGTGCTCGCCGCGGTTGCGGAACCAGTGGAACGCCATCTTCAGCGCCACCTCGACCCCGGCCGAGCCGTTGTCGGCGTAGAACACCTTCGCCAGCGGAGCGCGCCCGGCCTGGCGCGGGGCGATGGCCAGCAGGCGTTCGGCCAGTTCCACCGCGGGCGCATGCGAGAAGCCGGCCAGGATCACCTGTTCCAGGGTGCCGGCCTGGCGGGCGATGGCCGCGGCGATGCGCGGTTCGGCGTGGCCGTGCAGGTTGGTCCACCAGCTGCTGATGCCATCGAGGTAGCGGCGTCCGTCGCGGCCCACCAGCCAGGCGCCTTCGCCGCGCTCGACCGGCACCAGCGGCATCACGCCGGGGTGTTCGCGCATCTGCGTGCACGGATGCCACAGCACCGCCAGGTCGCGCTCGCGCCAGCGCGCCGCGGCCTGCGCGGCGGCCGGGTCTGCTAGCATTCGTGGCTCATGAGTACGTCCGTGCATCCCGCCATGATATCGGCCGCACCGCGGCCGCGCCGCGGGAGCCCCCGATGAGTCGCCGCCTTCCCGTGATCCACGGCACCAGCGCGCAGGATGCCGGGCCCTATCGGCTGGAACAGCTGGACCTGGAGTTCGCCAACGGCGAACGCCGCCGTTTCGAGCGCATGGTCAGCCGCGGCCACGGCGCAGTGGTGGTGGTGCCGATGCTCGACGACGAAACGGTGCTGCTGGTGCGCGAGTACGCCGCCGGCATGCACCGCTACGAACTGGGCCTGGTCAAGGGCCGGATCGACGCCGGCGAGACCCCGGAACAGGCCGCCGACCGCGAACTGAAGGAAGAGGCCGGCTACGGCGCGCGCCGCATCGACGTGCTGCGCGGGCTGACCCTGGCGCCGACCTACATGAGCCACGTGTCCTGGCTGGTGCTGGCACGCGACCTGTATCCCGAGAAGCTGCCCGGCGACGAGCCGGAGGAGCTCGAAGTCATTCCCTGGAAAATGCAGGAACTGGAAAAGCTGATGCTTCGCGACGATTTCTCCGAGGGCCGCTCGCTGGCGGCGCTGTTCATCGCCCGCGCCTGGCTGGCCGGGCAGTGATCAAGGTCAACGCCGACCTGCGTGAAACGGTCATTGCCATCGCCCGCCAGGCCGGCGCGGCGATCATGGAGGTCTACGCCGGCAGCTTCGACGTCACCCACAAGGACGACGCCAGCCCGCTCACCGCCGCCGACCTGGCCGCGCACCGGATCATCGTGGAAGGCCTGGAGCGGCTGACCCCGGAGCTGCCGGTGCTGTCGGAGGAATCGGCCGGCGTGCCCTGGGAAACGCGGCGGCACTGGTCCACCTACTGGCTGGTCGACCCGCTCGACGGCCCCCGCGAATTCGTCAAGCGCAACGGCGAGTTCAGCGTGAACATCGCCCTGGTCCACCTCGGCGCGCCGGCGATGGGCGTGGTCCAGGCGCCGGTCGGCGGCCAGGTCTGGCACGCGGTCCGCGGCGAACTGGCCTACCGCCGCGACGGCCACCGCGACACCCCGCTGCGCACGCGCGCCCCGGCCACCGCGCCGCTGAAGGTGGCCGCCAGCCGCTCGCATCGCGACGCGCGCACCCAGGCGGTGCTGGACCGGATGGGCCCGATCGAGGAACTGGCGCTGGGTTCGTCGCTGAAGTTCTGCCGCATCGCCGAGGGCGGGATGGACGTGTACCCGCGCTTCGGCCCGACCTCCGAATGGGACACCGCCGCGGGCCAGTGCGTGCTGCAGTCGGCCGGCGGCGCGCTGCTGGCCGCCGACACCGGCAAGCCGTTCCGCTACAACCGCCGAGAGTCGCTGCTCAATGGCGACTTCATGGCCCTCGGTGACCCGGACCTGCCCTGGCGCGACTGGCTCTGACGCCTCACGCCTGTTGTCCCGTAGGCGACGGCGCATCTGTAGGAGCGGGCATGACAGCGACACGGGCGTCGGTACAGGCGACGGCGTCGTGGTTCCGATGCCGGGTCGCGGTCATGCCCGCTCCTACAATGGGTGCCGGCACGCTAGAGTCCGTGCATGGATGACACCACCCGCCCCATCGACCGCCTGCTCGAGATCATGGCCCGCCTGCGCGACCCGCAGGGCGGTTGCCCATGGGACCTGGAGCAGGATTTCTCGACCATTGCCCCGTACACCATCGAGGAAGCCTACGAGGTCGCCGACGCGATCGACCGCGGCGACCTCGATGCGCTGAAGGACGAACTGGGCGACCTGCTGCTGCAGGTCGTGTTCCACGCGCAGATGGCGCGCGAGCAGGACGCCTTCGCCTTCGACGACGTCGCCGCCGCGATCTCCGACAAGATGGTGCGCCGCCACCCGCACGTGTTCGGCGATGCCCGCTTCGCCGATGCCGAAGCGCAGACCCTCAACTGGGAAGCGATCAAGCGCGCCGAGCGCACCGCCGCCGGCGAAGACGACCATTCGGCGCTGGCCGGCATCTCGCGCGGCCTGCCCGAATGGCAGCGCGCGGTGAAGCTGCAGGCACGCGCCGCGCGCACCGGCTTCGACTGGCCCGGGCCGGAGCCGGTGATCGCCAAGCTGCGCGAGGAGATCGAGGAAGTCCGCGCCGAGTTCGCCCATGGTGACGTCGAGGACAACCGCGAACGCCTGCAGGACGAGATCGGCGACCTGTTGTTCGTCGCCGCCAACCTGGCCCGGCACGCGAAGGTCGACGTCGGCGCCGCGCTGCGCCACGCCAACCACAAGTTCGAGCGCCGCTTCAGGGCGATGGAGACGCTGGCCGAAGCGGCAGGCACGCCGCTGCCGACGCTCACCCTCGAGCAGCAGGAAGCGTTCTGGGACGGCGCCAAGCGGCTCGAACGCGGCCAGTCCGGCTGACCGCACCACCGTGCTCACCGTCCTGCTGTTCCTGCTCACCGCGCTGGCCGAGATCGTCGGCTGCTGGCTGGTGTGGTCGTGGCTGCGCAACGGCGGCAGCGCCTGGCTGCTGTTGCCGGCCGCCGCCAGCCTGGCCCTGTTCGCCTGGCTGCTGACCCTGCACCCCACTGCCACCGGCCGCGTGTACGCGGCCTACGGCGGGGTCTACGTCAGCCTGGCGATCTTCTGGCTGTGGTCGGTGGACGGCGTGCGCCCGACCCGCTGGGACCTGCTGGGCGCGGCGTTGTGCCTGGCCGGCATGGCGGTCATCATGTTCGCACCGCGCAACGCGTAGTGCCGCAACGGTCCCTGGGAGGGGTGCGATGGCCCGTTTCGCCAGTTTCCGCGAGTTCTACCCGTACTACCTGTCCGAGCACGGCAACCGCACCTCGCGCCGGCTGCATTTCCTCGGCAGCTGGGGCGTACTGGTGCTGCTCGCCGTGGCCATCGCCACGCGCAACCCCTGGTGGCTGCTGGCCGCGCTGGTCTGCGGCTATGGCTTCGCCTGGGTCGGGCATTTCTTCTTCGAGAAGAACCGGCCGGCGACCTTCCGCCATCCGTTCTATTCCTTCGCCGGCGACTGGGTGATGTTCAAGGACATCCTCACCGGGAAGATCCGCTTCTGAGCCGAAGCATCCCGGGCGCGCGGGCTCACTGCGCCGCGGCGCCGGGGCCTTCGTAGAACATCAGGAACGCCGCGCCCACGATCAGGGCGAAGGCCGCGTAGTGGTTCCACTTCAGCGGCTGGCCCAGGTACCACGCCGAGAAGCCGGCGAACACGACCAGGGTGATGATCTCCTGGATCGTCTTGAGCTGGACCACCGAGTAGACCGCACTGCCCATGCGGTTGGCCGGCACCATCAGCATGTATTCGAAGAAGGCGATGCCCCAGCTGACCAGGATCACGGCCAGCAGCGGCGCGTGCTTGTACTTCAGGTGCCCGTACCAGGCGAAGGTCATGAACACGTTGCTGCCCAGCAGCAACAGGACCGGGACGACGAAGGCGTGCGGCGGCAGGGCAGGCATGGGCATCACGGCACAGTGGGGACGCCGCATTGTAGGAGCCCGCTCAACCCTCGCGCAGCGCCAGCACCGGAGGCGTACGCAGGATCCGCCGGGTGCCAGTCCAGCCGGCGAGCAGGCTCAGCAGCACGCCGCCGGCGCCGCCGGCCAGCAGCGAAGGCCAGGGCGGCGACAGCGCCAGCTCGAACAGCTGCCGCGACACCACCGTGCCGATCCCCGCCGCCGCGCCCACCGCCAGCACCGCGGCCAGCAGGCCCAGCGCGCCGAATTCCCCCAGCACCGCCCCGCGCAGCTGGCCGTGGCGCGCGCCCAGCGTGCGCAGCACCGCGCTGTCGTAGCGGCGTTCGCCGGCGGTGGCCTGCAGCGCCGCCAGCAGCACCAGCACGCCGGCGGCCAGGCTGAAGCCCATCACCAGCTGCACCGCCTGCGCCACCCGCTCGATCACCTCGCGCACGCGTTGCAGGATCGCGTCGATCTCCAGCACCGACACGTTCGGGAATTCGCGCGCCACAGGCGCCAGCAGCGCGGTGCGCCCGGACGGCAGGTGGAAGCTGGAGATCAGGCTGTAGGGCGCATCGCCGACCGCGCCGGCGTTGAGCAGCAGGAAGAAGTTGACCCGGAACGAATCCCAGTCGGCCTTGCGCACGCTGGTCACGGGGAAGCTGCGGTCTTCCTCGCCCAGGCGCAGGGTCACGGTATCGCCCAGGCCCACGCCGTAGCGCTGCGCCCAGCCGTCTTCCACCGAGGCTTCGGCGGCGGTGCTGCCGGCCTCCCAGAAGCGCCCGGCGACCAGTTCGTTGGCCGCGGGGAAGGTGTGCCGCCAGGAGAAGTTCACCGGGCGGTTGGAGTCGTCGTCGTCGGTGCCGTCGCCGTCGCGTTGCGACCGCCGCGGCGCCTGGCCGTTGATCGCCACCAGCCGCCCGGTGCCGAACGGCTGCAGGTCGGGGTCGGCGACGCCGAGCGCGCGCAACTGCGCTTCCACCGCGCCGGCCTGGTCGCGCTGCACGTTGAGCAGGAAATGGTTCGGCGTGTCCGCCGGCAGCCGCTGGCGCCATTCGCCCAGCAGGCCGGGCCCGATCACCGCCAGCAGCAGCAGCGCGCACAGCGACAGCGACAGCCCGACCAGCTGCACCACGGCCAGCCCGCGGCGCCGGGTCAGCGCGGCAAGCCCCAGCTTCCACGGCCCGCGCAGCCGGCCCTGCAGCCGACGCAGCAGCCACAGCAGGGCCGCGCCCGCGGCCGCGGCAAGCACGGCCAGCGCTGCCAGCCCGCCGAGCACCCACGCGGCCAGGCGCAGGTCGCCGGTGGCGTACACCGCCAGCGCCACCGTCGCCGCCAGCGCGGCCAGGTAGGCCAGCGCCGAGGACGGTGGCAACGCGGCGAAGCTGCGGTTGAGCACGCGCATCGGCGGCACTCCGCGCAGGCGCAGCAGCGGCGGCAGGCCGAAGCCGAGCAGCAGGAGCAGGCCGATGCCGGCGCCGCTGAGCACCGGCGTGGCCTGCGGCAGCGGCAGGCGGCCGGGGATCAGCCCGCCCAGCGCTTCCACCAGCGCCAGTTGCGCGAGCATGCCCAGGCCGATGCCGAGCACGCAGGCCGGGATCGCCAGCAGCAGCAACTGCAGCGCCAGCGCGGCGAGGACGTCGCGCTGGCGTGCGCCCAGGCAGCGCAGTACCGCAACGCTGTCGATCCGGTGCAGGGCGAAGCGGTTGGCCGCCAGCGCGGTGGCAACGCCGGCCAGCAGCACCGCCAGCAGCGCCGAAAGTGCGAGGAAGCGGCCGGCACGGTCGAAGGAATTGCGCAGGCCCTGGCGTGCGTCTTCCAGGGTGACCAGGCGCAGTCCGCCGTCCAGTCGCGGTTGCAGCCAGTCGCGGAAGGCGGCGATGGCGTCCGCGTCGCCGGCGAACATCAGCCGGTAGCCGGCGCGGCTGCCCGGCCCGAGCAGGCCGGCGGCATCGACCTCGTCGCGGTTGACCAGCAGCGGTGGCGCCATCTGCAGCAGTTCGCCGGAGGCGTCGGGTTCGGCCAGCAGCACGCCGGCGATGCGCAGTTCGCCGCTGCCGAACTCGATCGAGTCGCCGATGCCCACGCCCAGCGCCTCGAGCAGGCGCGGATCGGCCCAGGCCGTGCCGGGCGGCGGCGCGCCGGCCGCTTCGCCGTCCAGGCCCGAAGCGCTGCGCGACACGCGCAGTTCGCCGCGCAGCGGATAGCCGGCGTCGACGCCCTTCACCGTGGCCATCTGGCTGGCCTCGCCATGGAACAGCACGCTCGGGAACGCGACCATGCGCGCGCTGCGCAGCCCGCGCGCGGCGGCCTCGGCAGCGAATTCCGGCGGCGGATCCTCGCGGCCGCGCACGCCCAGGTCGCCGCCGACCACCTCGGCCGCGCTGGAGGACAGCGCCAGCAGCACCCGGTCGCCCAGGGTCCCGACCGCGGTCATCGCCGCCACGCCCAGCACCAGCGCGGCGAACACGGTCAGCAGGTCGCCGCCGAGGAATTCGCGGCGCAGCGAACGCGCCGCGTGGCGCAGCGGGTTCATGCCGCGCCTTCCGCCGGCGTCGCATCCGCATGCAGGCGCCCGCCGTCGAGCCGGTACAGGTGCCGGCAGCGCCGCGCCAGCGACAGGTCGTGGGTCACCAGCACCAGGGTGGTGCCGCTGCGCCGGTTGAGTTCGAACAGCAGCTCGCTCACGTGCTGGCCGGTGGCCTGGTCGAGGTTGCCGGTGGGCTCGTCGGCGAACAGGATCCGTGGCCTTCCTACGAAGGCGCGAGCCAGGGCCACGCGCTGCTGCTCGCCGCCGGACAGCTGCCGCGGGTAGTGCCGGCGCCGCGGCTCCAGCCCTACCGCCTGCAGCACCTCGCGCACCCGCGCGCGGTCCTCGCTGCCTTCGCGCCCGGCCAGCTCCAGCGGCAGGGCCACGTTCTCCTCGGCGGTGAGCGAAGGCAGCAGGTGGAAGCTCTGGAACACGAAGCCGACCTCGCGCGCGCGCAGCGCGGCGCGCGCCTCCTCGTCCAGCGCATCCAGGCGCTGCCCGGCCAGTTCGATCGTGCCGCGGCTGGGCAGGTCCAGCCCGGCGAGCAGGCCGAGCAGGGTGGTCTTGCCCGAGCCGGAGGCGCCCACGATCGCGACGCTGTCGCCTTCATCCACGGTCAAGTCCACGCCGTCGAGAATCCGGACTTCGCCCTCCGGCCCGGCGACGCTCTTGCCGACGTCGCGCACCGTGATCGCGATGGCCCTGGTGGCTATGCTGGTGCCGGGGGAGGACAGGCTGTCGATGGGAGGCTCCGGATGCTGATGGCGGGTCGTGGTTCGAAGTTGCGTGGCGCGCGGCTGCGCGGGCCACAGCGGCACGCCCCGCAGCCGCATGCCTGGCGGCCGCATGGCCCGGCGCGGTGGTGGGCCTGCTGGCTGTTGCTGGCAGCATCGCTGCTGGCGCCGGCGCTGGCCTGTGCCAGAGGTCCGGCCGGCGCGCCGCAAGGGCCAGTGCTGGTGCTGGGCGACAGCCTCAGCGCCGAGCACAACATACCCGCAGGGTCGGGCTGGGTCAGCCTGCTGGAACGGCGTCTGGCCGAGAAGGCCGCCAGGCCGCCGCAGGTGGTCAACGCCAGCATCAGCGGCGAGACCACCGCCGGCGCACTGGCGCGCCTGCCGGCGCTGCTGCAGAAGCACCGGCCCTCGGTGCTGGTGATCGAGCTGGGCGGCAACGACGCGCTGCGTGGCCTGACCCCGGCCCAGTTGCGCGGCAACCTGGAGCAGATGATCGGGCTGGCCACGGCCGCCGGCGCACGGGTAGTCCTGCTCGGCATCGACGTGCCGCCCAACTACGGCCCGGCCTATCGCGAGCGCCTGCGCCGCACCTATGCCGAGCTGGCGGCCGCGCACGGCGCCGGCCTGGTCCCGTTCTTCCTGGAAGGCGTGGCCCTGCAGCCGGGCCTGATGCAGGGGGACGGCCTGCACCCCACCGCGAAGGCCCAGCCGCGCCTGCTCGAAAACGTCTGGCCAGTACTGGAACCGCTGTTGTAGGAGCCCACTTCAGGGGGCGACCCGACGAGGATGGGAGGCGCGGTGTTCAACGCGACGCGTCCGGACAAGCCGCGTTGAACGAGGCTGCGGCCCAGGCCCCGCGGTCGCCCCCTGAAGTGGGCTCCTACAGGGGGCGCAGGGTGTGCGGGTGGGAACCGCAGGTGAGTACGCGGGTGGGTGGCCCGCGGTCGAGTCGCAGGCGAGTTGCCTTCACGCCCCATCGACCGGGTCTGCGGCAGGCTTCACAAAGCTGAAAACACGGAGCAGGGACAATGCGCCAGGGCAAAGAGACCTCCGGGCTGGTGCTGGTGGTCGAGGACAACCGCAACATCTCCGAGATGATCGGCGAGTACCTGGAGAGCCGCGGTTTCGAAGTCGACTACGCCGCCGACGGCCTCGACGGCTACCGCCTTGCCGCCGAGAACAGCTACGACGCCGTCGTGCTCGACCTGATGCTGCCGCGCCTGGACGGGATCGAGGTCTGTCGTCGCCTGCGCAGCGACGCGCGCAAGTCCACCCCGGTGCTGATGCTCACCGCCCGCGACACCCTGGACGACAAGCTCACCGGCCTCAGCCACGGCGCCGACGACTACCTGACCAAGCCGTTCGCGATCCAGGAACTGGAAGCGCGCCTGCGCGCCCTGATCCGCCGCGAGCGCCGCCAGGTCGGTTCGGAAGTGCTGACCGTGGCCGACCTGGTACTGGACCCGGTGAGCATGCGGGTGACCCGCGGCGACGTCGAACTGCAGCTGTCGCCGATCGGCCTGAAGCTGCTGACCATCCTCATGCGCGAGTCGCCGCGGGTGGTCAGCCGCCAGGAGATCGAGCGCGAGATCTGGGGCAACAGCCTGCCCGACTCGGACACCCTGCGCAGCCACCTGTACAACCTGCGCAAGGTGATGGACAAGCCGTTCGACCGGCCGCTGCTGCACACGGTGCAGAGCGCCGGCTACCGCGTGGCCGACATCGCCCAGCCGGTCGCCGCGAACTGACCCCGGGGAAGGGGGAGGCGGGGCCCGGGACGCAAAACCACGGCCGCGCCCCGATCACGCCGGTTCGATCCGCGCCCGTCCATACTGCGCCTTCCAGAACTTGACGCGCCCCGATGCCCCACGGCCTGCCCAGGAAGATCCGGATCGCCTTCATCGTGCAGATGGTGATGGCGAGCCTGGCGATCCTGGTGGCCTTCTACGTGGTGACCACGCTGTTCAAGTACAGCTTCATCCAGGCCACGCTCAAGGACGAGGCCGCGCACTACTGGCAACTGCACCAGGCCTCGCCGGCGCAGCCGCCACCGAACACCTTCACCCTGCGCGGATACCTGGTCGAGACCGGCTATTCCAACCTCTCGCTGCCGCCGAACCTGCGTCCGCTGGCCCCGGGCTTCCATGACCTGGAGGCCGACGGCCAGCTGGTCTGGGTGGACCGCGGCGAGGACGGCACGCTCTACCTGGCCTACCTGCGCGAGCAGGCCACGCGGGTGGCGCTGTGGTTCGCGGTGCTGCCGGCGATGCTGGCCCTGTTCGCGATCTACGGGGCGACCTGGCTCACCTACAGGGCATCCAAGCGCATGGTCTCGCCGGTGGCCTGGCTGGCGCGGCTGGTGTCGCGCTGGGATCCGCGCCACCCGGACATCGCCGCGCTGGCGCCGGAGCGGCTGCCGGCCGACATGGAGGGCGAGGCACGGCAGCTGGCGCGCGCGCTGCACGCCCTGGGCGGGCGGGTGGAGGCGCAGATCGAGCGCGAGCGCAACTTCACCCGCGACGCCAGCCACGAGCTGCGCACGCCGTTGACCGTCATCCGCGTGGCCAGCGACATGGCCCTGGACGAACCGGGCGTGCCGCCGCGGGTGACCCGCAGCCTGCAGCGGATCCAGCGTTCCGGGCGCGACATGGAGGCGGTGATCGATGCCTTCCTGATCCTGGCCCGCGAATCGGACATCGATCCGCAGAGCGAATGGTTCGACGTGTGCGAAGTGGTCAACGAGGAGGCCGGCAACGCCCGTGCCCTGCTCGGCGACAAGCCGGTGGCGCTGGACGTGCGCTGCCATGCCGCCCCGAAGCTGTACGCACCGCCGCGGGTGATGCACGTGGTGGTCGGCAACCTGCTGCGCAATGCCTGCAGCTACACCGACCGCGGCACGGTCCAGGTGACCGTCGAGAGCGACCGGGTGGTGGTGAGCGACACCGGCATCGGCATGGGTCCCGACGCGCTGGCCCGCGCCTTCGAGCCGTTCTACCGCGCCGCGCCGGAGCGGCCGATGGGGACCGGGCTGGGGCTGTCGATCGTGTCGCGGCTGTGCGAGCGCTTCGGCTGGTCGGTCGCCCTGGACAGCAACCTGGACTCCGGCACCGTGGCCAGCGTGCGCTTCGCGCAGGCCGCCGCCGAGACCTGACCGCGGCGTGGCCGGCGGGCGCTGTCAACCGCGCGCCATCGCGGGCGTTAGAGTGGCAGCCCCCCAAAGTACAAGACGCGCGCATGAGCCGTTCCACCGGTCCCCAGGTTTCCCGCTTCCGCCCCCTGCTGTTGCGCATCGGCGCCGCCGTCACCGTCCTGGCCGTGCTCGGCGCGGGGATCTGGTACTGGCAGAAGCAGCGGGCGGGCAAGGACGAGGGCGCGTTCCGCACCACCGCCGTGGAACGCGGCAGCATCCGGGTCGCGATCTCCTCCACCGGCACCCTCAGCGCCATCTCCACGGTGACCGTGGGCAGCCAGATCTCCGGCCAGGTGCTGGAAGTGCTGGCCGACTTCAACGACGAGGTCCGCCAGGGCCAGGTCCTGGCCCGGATCGACCCGAAGACCTACGAGACCCAGATCGAGCAAGGCAACGCCCAGGTCGCCAGCGCCAGGGCCAGCCTCAACCAGGCCGTGGCCACCCAGCGCAACGCCGAGCTGGACTACCAGCGCAAGGCCGAACTGGTGCAGCGCCAGCTGGTCGCGCGCAGCGACGTCGACCTGGCCAAGGCCGCGCTCGACCAGGCCAACGCCCAGGTCGCGGCGGCCCGTGCCCAGATCGCGCAGCAGACCGCCGCCACCCAGACCACCCGGGTCAACCTCGACCGCACCGTGATCCGCTCGCCGGTCGACGGCGTGGTCCTGACCCGCAGCATCGAGCCCGGCCAGACCGTGGCCGCCAGCCTGCAGGCCCCCGAGCTGTTCACCATCGCCGAGGACCTGTCGAAGATGAAGATCGAACGGGCGGTGGACGAGGCCGACATCGCCCAGGCCCAAGCCGGCCAGCCCGTGCCCTTCCCCGCCGACGCCATCCCTGACCGCCAGTTCCGCGGCGAGGTGCAGCAGGTGCGCCTGTCGGCCACCACCACCAGCAACGTGGTGACCTATCCGGTGGTGGTCAACGTCGACAACGCCGATGGCACCCTGCTGCCGGGCCTGACCGTCAACGCCGAGATCGAGGTCAGCCGCCGCGACGAGATCCTCAAGGTGTCCAACGCCGCGCTGCGCTTCAAGCCGGCCACCGCCGTGACCGGCGGCGGCATCGGCGGACCGCCGGCGCCGGCCGCGCGTCCGGCCGGGCAGCCCGCCGGTGGCGGGCTGGCCGACGACCTGCAGCGCGCCGCCACCGCGCTCAAGCTCGACGCCGCGCAGCAGGAGAAGTTCGACGCGGCGCAGGCCGCGATCCGCCAGCGCCAGGACGCGCGCCGCAACACCAATGCGCAGGGCGGTGGCTTCGGCCCCCCCGGCATGATCGTGATGAGCGGCGGCAACCGCGCCGACATCGAGGCGCAGGTCCGCCAGCGCATGGCCGCGCGGATGAAGGAGGACTTCGCATCTTTCCGCGACAGCCTGGACGATGCGCAGCGCAAGCAGTGGGATACGGCCCTGTCCAACCTGGTCAACGCCCGCCGCACCACCCTGTACCGGCTGGTGGACGGCAAGGCGCAGCCGGTGATGGTGCGGGTCGGCGCCAGCGACGGCAGCACCACCGAGATCTCGGGCGGCGGCATCGCCGAGGGCGACCAGATCATCACCGGCGAGCGGGCCCGCGAATGAACGCCCGGGCCGAAGCGGCGCCCGTCCCGGTGATCGACATCCACGGGATGGGCAAGGTCTACAACGCAGGTTCGGAAGCCGAGGTCCACGCCCTGCGCGGGGTGGACCTGCGGGTGGAGGCAGGCGAGTTCCTGGCGATCATGGGGCCGTCCGGTTCCGGCAAGTCCACGCTGATGAACATGATCGGCTGCCTGGACAAGCCCACCGCCGGCACCTACCTGTGCGACGGCGCGGACGTGTCCCGGCTCGACGCCGAGGAACTGGCCGACCTGCGCCTGCACAAGATCGGCTTCGTGTTCCAGGGCTTCCACCTGCTGCCGCGGCTGAGCGCGCTGGAGAACGTGGCCATGCCGCTGGGCTACGCCCAGGTGCCGCCGGCCGAGCGCAACGAACGCGCGCGCCAGGCGCTGGCCGCGGTCGGGCTGGGCGAACGCACCCAGCACAAGCCCAACGAACTGTCCGGCGGCCAGCAGCAGCGCGTGGCGATCGCCCGGGCGATGATCAACAACCCGCCGATCCTGCTCGCCGACGAACCCACCGGCGCGCTGGACAGCCGCACCGGCGAGGAGATCCTGGCCCTGTTCAAGCGCCTGCGCGATGAAGGCCACACTGTCATCCTGATCACCCACGACGCGCACGTGGCCGCACACGCCGACCGCACCGTGGTGATGCACGACGGCGCGTTGACCGAGCAGACCGATACGGAGGTGGCGGCATGAAGTTCACCGACATCATCCGCACCGCCATCTTCGCCCTGCGCGGCAACTGGATGCGCAGCGCGCTGACCTCGCTGGGCGTGATCATCGGTATTGCGGCGGTGATCGTCATGGTCTCGGTCGGGCAGGGCACCCAGCAGGAGATCGACAAGCTGGTCTCCGGGCTGGGCTCGCAGCGGCTGGACATCAGCCCCGGCGGCGGCCGCGGCCCCGGCGGCGCGCGCCAGGCCGGCAGCAGCTTCTTCACCCTCACCGAGGGCGATGCCGAGGCCATCCGCGAGGAGATCCCGGAAGTGCAGTACGTGGCCGGCATGCTCCGCGGCAGCACCCAGGTGGTGTTCGCCGAGAACAACGCCTCCACCAGCTGGTACGGCGTGCAGCCGGACTACTTCGCGATCAACAGCTGGACCGTGGCCAGCGGCGAAGGCTTCGGCCCCGGCGACTACACCAGCGCCAACAAGGTGGTGATCCTCGGCGAGACGGTGCGCAAGACCCTGTTCGGCGAGGACACCGGCATCGGCCAGACCATCCGCCTGGGCCGGGTGCCGTTCACCGTGGTCGGCACCCTGGCGCCGAAGGGGCAGGGTGGCTTCGGCCAGGACCAGGACGACGTGGTGATGGTGCCGCTGGAGACCGGTCGCCGCCGCCTGCTCGGCGCGATGGGCCTGCCGGCCGGCGCGGTGATGCAGATCGCGCTGACGGTGAGCAACGCCCGCGACCTGGACTACGTGCAGGGCGAGGTCGAGTCGCTGCTGCGCCAGCGCCACCGCATCGGCCCGGGCCAGGACGACGACTTCAACGTGCGCAACATCAGCGAGATCGTCGCCACCCGCACCGCCACCACCAACCTGATGTCCAAGCTGCTCGGCGCGGTGGCCACCATCTGCCTGGTGATCGGCGGCATCGGCATCATGAACATCATGCTGGTCTCGGTGACCGAGCGGATCAAGGAGATCGGCCTGCGCCTGGCCGTCGGCGCCGGGCCGTCCGACGTGCGCCGCCAGTTCCTGGCCGAGGCGATGCTGATCTCGCTGATCGGCGGCGTGATCGGGATCGCGATCGGCGTGGTCGGCGCGCTGCTGGTCGGGCAGTTCAGCGACCTGCCGGTGGCGCTCAACGGCAAAGTCGTCACCTTGGCGGCGGCGTTCTCGGTGGCCACCGGCCTGTTCTTCGGCTACTACCCCGCGCGCAAGGCCTCGCGTCTGGACCCGATCGAGGCGCTACGGCAGTAGGGCCGCAGCGACGGCGGCTCAGTCACAGGCGATGCCGGCTTCCTGCAGCATCTCCCTGAGCGGCTGCAACTGCCGCTCGTAGCGCCGCCAGCGCCCCAGCGCCGAGGTGTACATCGGCGCCCTGACCTGGACCGCGCTGGCGGTAGTGACCGGCGTGGCGTTCTTCTCGAATGCCAGGCAGGCATCGTCCCAGTCGAGCCCGCAGTGGGCGATGACCGCGCGGCTGATCCGCTCCTGCTCCATCACCAGCGCTTCGTACTGGACCTCGAGGATGCGGCCAGGGAAGGCGGCCTTCCAGTGCGCGACCAGCCTGTCGAACAGGATGTAGTAGTGGCCGATGTCGAGCAGGTCGTAGGAATAGTCGAAGTAGGGGGATTCGGGCGCGAACAGCTGGCGGAAGTTGCTCAGGCAGGTGTCCAGCGGGTGCCTGCGCACGCAGATGAGCCTGGCGTTGGGCAGGGCGCAGGCGATGTAACCGAGGTAAAGGAAGTTGTGCGGCAGCTTGTCGGTGAAGAACGGCAGCGCGCCGGTGAAGGCGCGGGTGCTCGAAACATAGTCGTCACCGAGCCTGCGCCAGTCCGGGCCGGCCGCGTTCCCCCGGGCGATGTGGACGGGATTGAACATCTCGAACGACGGCCCGCCCATCACGCGTTTCCACGCGGACGGGAAGTTGTGTAGTTCGCCGGCCGACTGCACCCGCGGATGGCTGGAGACGATGCGGTCCACCAGGGTGGTGCCGGTGCGCGGCATGCCGACGATGAAGATCGGGTCGGTGGCGTCGCTGCCGCGGGTGGTCGTGCTGGAATACGGGTCGGGGAAACCCGCGCCCAGGGCCTCGAACAGGTCGCGTTCCCGCGCCCGCGAATAGCGCAGCAGGTCCCTGGGCGCGCTCTTGCCGGCGACGCAGCGGGCGAATGCGCCCTCGTAGTCGCCGATGTCCTCGAGTTCCTTGGACAGGGCCATGTTGAGGAAGGTGGTCGCGGTGACCTTGCCGGCGGCGCGGTCGGCGGCGGCCGTCAGCCGTGCGATGTGGTTGGACTGCGGGGTCTGCCTGCGCAGCTGGGAAAGCGAGTGGTGCGCCCTCCAGTGGCCCGGGTCCGCGGCGATGCAGGCTTCGAACTCGCGCTCGGCGCCGTCGATGTTGCCGAGGAAGGTCAGCGCGGTCCCCAGGTTGAAGCGCATCGCGGCAACGTCCGGCGCCAGCCGCACGGCGCGGCGGAAGGCATCCGCCGCGCGCTCGTAGGTGTGGCACTGGACGAGAACGACGCCCAGGGTGTCGAAGCCGGTGGCATCGCCCGGGGCGAGCAGGCGCTCGGCGTCGCCTGCCGCTTCCAGCGCGGCGGCGTACTGCTGGGACGCCGCGCAGGCTCGTGCCAGGTACAGGTGGAAGTCGGCGCGCCGCGAATCCAGCGCGATCGCGCGCCGGAAGTGGTCCTGCGCCGGCTGCGTCCTGTGCAGCTCCAGCGCGGCGATGCCGGCGATGAAGTGCAGCTCCGGATCCGGCGCGCCCTGGCCGATGAGGTGGATGGCGTGCGAATGCGCTTCGTGCCACTGGCTGCGCTGCAGTGCGGCGATGGCCTGCTGTTTCCGTGCGCCTGTGTGCATGGCGGGGCTTGGGTCTCGTGGTTCGGATGCCCGGGGCGGCCCGGAATGGCCGCGCGCGGGTCGTCCTGGCGGCGATGAGCATTATGGCGCATGGACCGGCGGGGTGGCCGCAAAAAACTACAGCCCCTTGCGGGGCTGTAGTGTGGAACACAAAGGAAGTCCGATGGATCAGAACTTCTGCTGGTAGCGCGCGTACACGAAGCGACCCATGTCGTGGCCGCCGTAGAACGCGAAGCCGGAGCTCGGCTGGGTGTAGTAGATCGGCGGATCCTTGCCGAACACGTTGTTGGCACCGATCGCGATGCGGGCGTTCCACGGGGCGTTCCAGGCGACCTGCAGGTCGTTGAACGTGACCGAGCCGACTTCGTTCATCGGCACGATCGCGCCCTGGGTCCACGGAGCCTGGTAGTCCGGCAGCGAGCAGTGCTTGCCGTCGCCGAAGCCCATGCACTCTTCCTTCGTGCCCGAGTTGTAACGCATGCCCCAGGTGACCTGGAAGTCGTTCAGGGTCCAGCTCAGGTTGAGGTTGGAGCGCACGCGGAAGCTGCCGCCGAAGCCGTTGGCCGGTGCCGGGATCGCGTCAGCGTCGTTGGTCGACTTGACCTCGTACATGCTGACGTAGGTGGTGGCCCACTTGGCGCCGAACACGCCGTAGGCCGTATCCAGGCTGTAGCTCACGTCCAGGTCGTAACCTTCGGTCTCGGCGTAACCGGCGTTGCGGCTGCCGTACGACAGGTCGGCGACGATGTAGCCCAGGGTGGCGTCACGCGAGAACAGGGCGCAACGGCTCTCGATGAGCGCGACGTAGCAGTCGCTCAGGATGTTGTTCGGGTGGTCGGCGACGACGGTGTTGTCGATCCGGATGTTCCACCAGTCCAGCGCGACGGTCAGGCCCTTGACGTACTCCGGGCTGTACACCACGCCGAAGGTCTTCGACTCGGAGTACTCGGGCTCGAGGAACGGGTTGGAGCCCGCGGTGAACGGCACCGGGGTCTGCTGAGCGGCCGCAGTGGTGGGCACGAAGCCCTGCTGCAGCTGGCGGTAACCGGCGGGCACGTCCTGCAGGCAGCGGGCCGAACCGGCGGCAGCGCCGTAGACCGTGTCGCAGGGGTCGCGGAAGCCGGTGGTGAAGGTGTCCGACGTGCCGCCGTACAGGTCGCCGATGGTCGGGGCGCGGAAGCCCTCGGACCAGGTGCCGCGGACCAGCAGGTCGTCGATCGGACGCCACTTCAGGCCGAACTTGCTGTTGGTGGTGTCACCGAAGGTGTCGAAGTCCGAGTAGCGGGTCGCCAGGCTCAGCGACAGCTCCTTGGCGAAGCTGGCATCGGCCAGGATCGGGATGTTCAACTCGCCGTAGATTTCGTCAACCGAGTACTGGCCGTAGGTCGGGCCCGAAGCGAGGTTGGTCGAGTTGCCCGACTGGGCGATGGCGTCCGGAGTGAAGCCGCCCTCTTCCTTGCGGTGCTCGACGCCGACCGCGAAGCCCAGGTCGCCGGCCGGCAGGGTCCAGAGCGAACCGGCCAGGTTGGCGAAGTAGTTGTTGGTCTTGGTGTTGCCCAGCGCGTGCTCTTCCTTGTACAGGAAGGCCTGCACGGCCGGATCTTCCAGCGAGTTGGCGACCGCGCCGGTGCCGAAGCCCGCAAACGGGTTCCACGGAACGCAGCCGGCGATGACGTTGCCCGGGGTGCCGCAGACGATCTGGCCCTGGGCGTTCTGGAACGACGGGCCCACCGCCAGGCGGACGTTGGGGATGTACAGGTTGCCGTTGTTGATGATCGTCAGATCATTCTCGTTGAACATGTAGCCGGCATCCCAGTCGAAATACCGGTCGCCGATGTCGAACGAGCCTTCCAGGGCCGCGGTGAAGCGCCAGGTGGCCTGGGAGGTGTCGGTGGTACGCGGCACTTCCCAGCCACGACGCCGCCAGTTGACGGCGCTGGCGCCACCGGTCGGGTTGAAGTAGCTGTCGGCGGACATCGGGGCGTTGACCGCGGCGGCCTGCGACTGGGTCGGGTAGCCGGCGATCTGGCGGAACGACTGGCGCTTGGTGTAGGACAGGTCGGTGACGAAGCGGACGTTGTCGGTCAGGTCGTAGTTGGCGCTGGCGAACAGCGAGCGGCGCTCCAGCGGGGTGAGCGCATGCATCTGGTCGGCCGGCACGCTGGTGTCGGCGGCGGTCTGGTTGTGCCAGCCGCCCGGGCCCAGGGCATCGCTGCCGCGGTCGGCAACCTGCCAGGCGCCGGCGGAACCGACGCGCCAGTTGCCCCACTGGCCCACGACCGTGGTGCTGTACTGCGGGTAGCCCGGGTAGCTGTCGGCGCTGTACCAGCGGTCGCGCGCCCAGACGCCTTCTTCCTTGTGGTACTCGGCACCGATGGTGACCGAACCGCGATCGCCGGCGAAGCCGACCAGGAAGTCGTAGGTCTGCTTCTGGCCGTCGCCTTCGCCGTACTGGCCGATGTAGGCATTCGCCTCGGCACCCTCGAAGTTGCGGCGGGTGATGATGTTGATCACGCCGGCCATGGCGTCGGAGCCGTAGATCGAGGAGGCGCCGTCCTTCAGGACGTCGATGCGGTCGACGACGACCGCCGGGATGGTCGACACGTCCTGGAAGCCGTCCGGGCTGATGCCCAGGCGCTTGCCGTTGACCAGGACCAGGGTGCGCTGGGCGCCCAGGTTGCGCAGGTCGATGTACTGGCCGCCGGCTTCCTGGTTGGCGATCAGCGGCGCGGTGCGGCTGAAGGTCGGGCTGCCCGCGGAGGTGATGTTCTGCAGGATGTCGGCGACGGTGTTGAAGCCACCCGCCTGGATGTCTTCGCGGCTGATCGTCACGACCGGCTGCGCGGTCTCGAGGTCCACCTGGCGGATACGCGAGCCGGTGACTTCGATACGGTCGAGGGTGGTGGCGGTACCGCCTTCCTGGGCTTCCTGGGCGAACGCGGCACCGGTGGTGCCCGCACCCGCGATCAGAGCGATGCAAATGGCATCGCGCAACTTATTGGACTTATGGGTCATCGATCTCTCTCCGGAATGGAAATCCTGGCCAGGGCATGGCCCCTTTCAAGGTTTGCCCGCTCCGTCTCCATCCCAGTGGTCATGGATGGATCGGGTCGGGGTGGCCCGATGGTAGCCGGGTATCGGCGGAAATTAAAGAGACGTTAATGCAAGGGGATGGAAATGTGATTCGGCTGGCGCCTGTTCAGGTTGGCGCGGCTTGCCGCTTCAACCTGAACAGGCGCTCCGGCAGCGTTGGCCGTTGCATGCGCGATGGGCGGGAGGCTGTCTGGCGAGGCCGGTACGACGACATGCGCAGGCACGTCCTGCCGGTGCAGGAGCCGGGTCGAGGTGGGCTTCGGTGGGGCCAGCAGGGGGCCACGGGGCCGTCCCCTGCGGGGTCCGGCAAGGCGGGCTTACAGCCCCTGTTCGTAGCGGACGTAGGGCACGGTGCCCTCGTCGGCGCCGTCGACGGACGGGGAGAACGGGTTCTTGCCGCGGGTGATGACGTTCTCGGCGCCCACGGTGAGCTGGCCGCTCCAAGGGGTGCGCCAGGTCAGGCCCAGGCCCAGACCCTCCCACTTGCCGTCCGGCTGGCCGGGGACGTCGACCACGCGGCCGACGATGTTGGCGCTGAACGCGCCGTAGCCACCGCCGACGCTCAGGCTCTTGCTGTCCCAGCGGTCGGCCAGCGCCGGCGAAGCATCGGCCAGCGGGACCAGGCGCGCCCGCGCGTAGGTGCCGGCGATGGACACGTAGGCCTCGGTGCCCAGGCTCTTCTGGCCGAACCCCTGCAGGTCGTTCTGCTCGACCCGGTCGGCGCGGGCGAAACTGCCGCCGTCGGCGCCCAGCCAGGCCGGCAGGCTGCCGTTCTGGGTGGTGCCGGCGGTCAGGCCGAAGCGGTTGCCCTGGCGGCCGATCGCGGTGGTTGCGGTGAGCCGGCGGGCCGGATTGCCGTCGCGGGCGTCGGCGCCGAGGTTGGCCAGCAGGCAGTGGCTGGCCAGGCTGTTGATGTTGGCGCCGCCGGTGCCGCTGCACAGCAGGCCCAGCGAATCGCCGGCGCCCAGGCCGAGCGCGGCATCCAGGGTGTTGTTGCCGAAGCGCCAGCGGGCGCCGGGTCCGGTTTCACCGGTGGGGTCCAGCAGGAGCACGGCTTCGACCTTGCCGCTGCCCTTGTTCCATACCGGCAGGACGGTCTGGCCCTGCGCCCCGGCAGTGCCGTGCGACTGCGCGTGCGCGCCCGTGGCCGCGGTGAGCGCGGTCAGCAGGACGGCCAGCAGTGGCAGGCGGCGCAGGGTCATGGTCGTTGTCTCAGACCGGTGGACGGCGCGGCAGTTCCCGCGCGTCGGGGAACAGCATCGTAGGCGGTTTACGAATGGTTAACAAGTCGCGTCCCTCCCCGGAACCGCCTGACCCGTTGCGTATGAAACCGGTTACTGCATGCGATCCGGCGCGGAAGAGTTCGCTGCCGGCAGCCCGAACAATACGCCGAATTCCGATGAAGGGAAGTGGTACTTCCGGCCACAGAATTCGCAGCGCACGTCGACCGCGCCAGTCGCTTCGGCGGCGGCGCGGACCTCCTCCTCGCCCAGCCCGCGCAGCATCGCTTCGACCCGCTCGGCCGAGCACGAGCAGCCGAAGGCCAGCGGCTTCTCCTCCAGCAGCACCGGCTCCTCCTCGTGGAACAGGCGGTGCACCAGGGTCCGTGGCGCAGTGTCCAGCAGTTCCTGTTCGCCCAGGGTGTCGAACAGTGCGCCGGCGCGATGCCAGCCGTCGGCGTCGCCCTCGTCGCCGGGCAGCTTCTGCAGCATCAGTCCGGCGGCGCCGCCGGCGCCGCTGGCCAGCAGCAGGCGCGTGGGCAGCTGTTCGGACTGGCGGAAGTAATCCTCGAACGCTTCGGCCAGCGAGGCGGTGGCGGCCAGCGCGACCAGGCTCTGGTAACGCTGCGGCTCGCGCGGGTCCAGGCCGGGGTTCTCGATCGTCACCGCGAGCAGGGCGTCCTCGCCCAGTTGCGACGGCGCGCGCGGCGCGTCGGCGCCGTCCTCGAGCTGGACGATGCCGCGCACGGTGCCGGCCGCGGTGCATTCGGCGAACAGCGAGCGCAGCGGGCCGGAGGCGCGCAGTTGCACCGACAGGCGGCCATCGACCTTGGTGTGTCCGGTGAACAGCGTGGCCGCGGCCAGCGCCTCGCCGAGCAGGTCGCGGGCGCCGGGCGGGTAGGCGGCGTGCGAGAGCAGTTCGCGCCAGCTTTCGTCCAGGCGCACGTGGATGCCGCGCACGCCGGCGTGGGGCAGCAGGAAGCGGCTGCGGCTGTCACGGGCGGAGGGCGGGTGCGCGGCAGGGTCGGGGCGGCCGGGACCGGCCTGGCGGAAGTGTCCATGCCACCGGTATGCGGCCGCACCGGAGGATTTGCAAGCGCGGGCGTGGCCGGTGGCGGGAGCCGTCGTTCGCGTTGCCGCCGCCGCGCTGCGGCCCGCCCGACGCATGCCACGCGGCAGCCGTTACCATCCGCTGCGTCCCCGGCATCCGCCGGTGCCGATGGATGGATGCATTGGATCCCGCCCCGCCTTCCCCGCGCCGCCGCCGGCACCGCTGGCTGCGCCGGCTGCTGTGGCTGCCGTTGCTGTTCGTGCTGGTCACGGTGCTGCAGGTGGCGGTGCTGCGCTTCGTCGATCCGCCGACTTCGGCGTTCATGCTGGCGCGGCAGGGCGAGGCCTGGCGGCAGGGCGACTGGGGCTTCCGCGTGGCCCACGACTGGCGCGATCTGGAGCACATCTCCCCGTACTTGCCGCTGGCGGTGATCGCCGCCGAGGACCAGAACTTCGCGGTCCACGCCGGCTTCGACTTCAAGGCGATCGAGAAGGCGATCGACCACAACGCGCGCGGCAAGCGCGTGCGCGGCGGCAGCACGATCAGCCAGCAGGTGGCCAAGAACCTGTTCCTGTGGCAAGGACGCAGCTGGCTGCGCAAGGGGCTGGAGGCCTGGTACACGCTGCTGATCGAACTGATGTGGCCGAAGGAGCGGATCCTGGAGGTCCACGTCAACGTGGCCGAGTTCGGCGACGGCATCTACGGCGCGCAGGCGGCCGCGCGCAGCTACTGGGGCAAGGACGCGGCGCGGCTCACACCGGAGCAGAGCGCGCGCCTGGCCGCGGTGCTGCCGTCGCCGCGGCGCTACAGCGCGGTCAAGCCTGGCCCCTACGTGCAGCGGCGCGCGGCCTGGATCCAGCGGCAGATGCGCCAGCTGGGCGGACGCGAGTACCTCGAACAGCTCGACTGAGGCGCGCAATCACACCACCGCCGCCGGCTTCGCGCTTTCGCTGGCACGACGGCGCCGCACCGGGCATCGCGACGGAACGGCGGCCTGCCCTGGCGGACGCCGCTGGCCGCGCCCCCTGCCGCTGTTTACCATCGCCGCCATGGATGCCAGCGAACCGCGACACGACCTGCTGACCGTGGTGGTGGCCGCGCGCGACGAGGCGCAGGCGCTGCCGCTGCTGCACCCGCGCATCTGCGCCGCGCTCGACGGCCTGGCCGGGCTGCGCACGCGCGTGCTGTACGTGGACGATGGCAGCAGCGATGGCACCTGGGAGGTGCTGCGCGGGATCGCGGCCTCCGATCCGCGGGTGTCGCTGCTGCGGCTGTCGCGCAACTTCGGCAAGGAGGCGGCCCTGACCGCCGGCCTGGACCAGGTGGGCGAGGGCGCGGCGATGATCCTCGACGCCGACGGCCAGGACCCGCCGGAGCTGATCCCGCAGTTCGTCGCGCGCTGGCGCGAGGGCTGGGACGACGTGTACGGCACCCGCATCGCGCGCGAGGGCGAGGGCTGGCTCAAGCGCGGCACCGCGGCGGCCTTCTACCGGGTGATGCGCCGGCTCTCGCACACCCCGGTGCCGGCGGACACCGGCGACTACCGGTTGCTCTCGCCGCGTTCGCTGGCCGCGCTGGCGCGGCTGCGCGAACGGCACCGGTTCATGAAGGGGCTGTTCGGCTGGGTCGGCTTCCGCAGCATCGCGCTACCGTACCGGCGTGCGCCGCGGCTGGCCGGGCACAGCAAGTTCGGCCTGTGGCGGCTGTGGAACTTCGCGCTCGAAGGCATCACCAGCTTCTCCACCGCGCCGCTGCGCGCGGCCACCTACGTCGGCCTGCTCACCGCCCTGGGCGCGATCGCCGCCGGCGTGGTGGTGGTGGTCAAGACCCTGCTGTTGGGCGATCCGGTCGCGGGCTGGCCGACCATGATGGTGGTGATCCTGTTCCTGGGCAGCGTGCAGCTGGTCGCGCTCGGCATGATCGGCGAATACCTGGGCCGGCTGTACGACGAGGCCAAGCAGCGGCCGCTGTACCTGGTCGACACGTGGCAACCGGCGGCCGCAGGAGTATCCTGCACGCAGGAAACCGCAGACGGAGGCGCCCATGCGCACGCTACGTCAACTGCTGGCGGACAAGCCGGCTGAAGTCCACGCAGTGGCGCCGGAGGCGCCCGTGGTCGAGGCGATCCGGCTGATGGCCGACAAGTCGATCGGCGCGGTTCTGGTGCTGCGCGGCGATACGCTCGCGGGGATCCTGTCCGAGCGCGACTACGCGCGCAAGGTCGTGCTGCAGGGCCGTTCCTCCGCCGACACGCCGGCCAGCGCGATCATGACCGCACAGGTGATCACCGTAGGCCCCGACACGCCGGTTCCGGCCTGCATGCAGCTGATGACCGAACGCCGGATCCGCCACCTGCCCGTGGTGGAGGACGCGCGCGTGGTCGGGGTGATCTCGATCGGCGACCTGGTCAAGGCAGTGATCGCCGACCAGCAACTGGAACTGGAACAGCTGCAGCGCTACATCGCCTCGTAGAGCAGGGCTTGCCCGGTTTTACGGGAGGCCCGGTGCATTCGCGTCGCACGGCCCGACCCGGCTTCCTGCGTCGTCGCTGCGTTCGTTCAGCCGTGCTGCAGGCGCGGCGCCAGCACCTGCGCGCTGACCGCGACGAAATGGCAGACGCTGCCGGCGATCACGAACATGTGCCAGATCGCATGCGAATAGCGGATCGATTCGCGGTGGTAGAAGTACGTGCCCAGGGTGTAGAACACGCCGCCGGCCAGCAGCCAGCCCAGGGTCCAGCCGTCGATCGCGTCGAGCATCGGCTTCATCGCCACCACCACCAGCCAGCCCATGGCGATGTAGATCGCGGTCGACAGCCGCTTGAAGCGCCCGGTGTAGAACAGCTTGAACACCACCCCGGCCACGGCCAGGGTCCAGATCGCGGCGAACAGGCCCCAGCCCCAGGGCCCGCGCAGGCCGACCAGGGTGAACGGCGTGTAGGTGCCGGCGATCAGCAGGTAGATCGCGCAGTGGTCGAACACCTTCAGCCGGCCCTTGGCCACCGGGTGCTGGATCGCGTGGTACAGGGTGGAGGCGGTGTACAGCAGCAGCAGCGCCACGCCGAACACGATCGCGCCGGCCAGCTGCCAGCCGTCGCCGTAGATCGCGGCCAGCGTGATCAGCACCGCGCCACCGGCGAGCGCGGCGGCGGCGCCGAAGCCGTGGGTCAGTGCATTGGCGATTTCGTCGCGCAGGTGGTGCGCGGCGTCTCGGGTGGGGGACGTGGCGGCCGGCATGGGCCGCAAGTTACTGCATGGCCGCGGCGCGCGCATCTGTACGCGTCCTGCGCGAATCGAATGGAGCATGTGCAACCAATCGCGGCACGGCCGCCCGCGGGGCGGCCGTGCCCGCACCGGTTCAGTCCACGGCCACGCTGTACGCGTGCTCGCGGGTGGCGCTGAAGCGCACGTCCGGCGCGCGTTCCTGGGCCAGCTGCAGGTTGACCCGGGTCGGCGCCAGGTAGACCAGCTCGCCGGCGGCGTCGATCGCCAGGTTCATCGCGTTCTTCTCGCGGAACTCCTCCAGCTTCTTCTCGTTGCCGCAGTGGACCCAGCGCGCGGTGGCCACGCCGACCTGCTCGAAGGTTGCGTCCACGCCGTACTCGTCCTTGAGCCGGTAGGCGACCACGTCGAACTGCAGCACGCCGACCGCGCCCAGGATCAGGTCGTTGCTCATCAGCGGGCGGAAGAACTGGGTCGCGCCTTCCTCGGACAGCTGCGCCAGGCCCTTCTGCAGCTGCTTGAGCTTGAGCGGGTCGCGCAGGCGCGCGCGGCGGAACAGTTCCGGGGCGAAGTTGGGAATGCCGGTGAAGCTCAGCGATTCGCCCTCGGTGAAGGTGTCGCCGATGGAGATGGTGCCGTGGTTGTGGATGCCGATCACGTCGCCCGGGAACGCCTCGGTGGCGATCTCGCGGTCGGAGGCCATGAAGGTCAGCGCGTTGGCCAGCTTCACCTCCTTGCCGCTGCGCACGTGGAAGGCCTTCATCCCGGCGGCGAACCGGCCCGAGCACACGCGCATGAACGCGACCCGGTCGCGGTGCTGCGGATCCATGTTGGCCTGGATCTTGAACACGAAGCCGGTCAGCTTGTTCTCCTGCGGCGCGACCTCGCGGCCGGTGGTGGCGCGCGGCTGCGGCGGCGGCGCGTGCTCGACGAAGAAGTCCAGCAGCGGCTGCACGCCGAAGTTGTTCACGCCCGAGCCGAAGAACACCGGGGTCTGCTCGCCGCGCAGGTAAGCCTCCTTGTCGAACGGATGGCTGGCGCCCTGCACCAGCTCGAGCTCGTCGCGCAGGTTGGCCAGCATCTGCGCGCCGATCTTCGCCTCCAGCCCCGGTGCATCGAGCGAGGGGAAGATGGTCGAGTCCTGGCGCGTGAAGTTGCGGCCCTGCTCGTACAGGTGGACCTCGCCGGTCAGCAGGTGGACCACGCCCTTCAGCCGCTGGCCCATGCCGATCGGCCAGGTCACCGGCGCGCACTGGATGCCGAGCACGGTCTCGACCTCGTCGAGCAGGTCGATCGGGTCCTTGCCCTCGCGGTCGAGCTTGTTGATGAAGGTCATGATCGGGGTGTCGCGCAGGCGGCACACCTCCATCAGCTTGATCGTGCGCTCCTCCACGCCCTTGGCCACGTCGATCACCATCAGCGCGCTGTCCACCGCGGTGAGCACGCGGTAGGTGTCCTCGCCGAAGTCGGCGTGGCCGGGGGTGTCGAGCAGGTTGACGATGCGGCCCTCGTAGGGGAACTGCATCACCGAGCTGGTCACCGAGATGCCGCGCTCCTTCTCCAGCGCCATCCAGTCCGAGGTGGCGTGGCGGGTGGTCTTGCGCGACTTCACCGAGCCGGCCATCTGGATCGCGCCCCCGAACAGCAGCAGCTTCTCGGTCAGCGTGGTCTTGCCGGCGTCGGGGTGCGAGATGATCGCGAAGGTGCGCCGGCGCGCGGCTTCGGTGGAGACTTCGGACATGGGGGCGGGCGCCGGGTGGCGCGCTGTCGGGCGGAAAGGCGGCGATTATACGGGACCGGCCGGCGCGGCCCGGTCCCCGCGTCAGCGGCCGGCGCCGTCCGCCTCGCGGGCGAACTTCAGCTCGCCCTGGGCGCCGAACATGCGGACGGGGATCGCCTGCAGGCGCATCCCGGCATTGACCTGGACCACGAAGTGCAGGTGCGGCGCTGTGCTGAAGCCGGTGTTGCCGGACAGGCCGATGCGCTGGCCCTGGACGACCCGGTCGCCGACCCGCACCTGTACGCCGTCCGGCTGCAGGTGGCCGTACAGCGCCATGCTGCCGTCGTCGTGCAGGATCCGGACGTGGTTGGCGCGGCCGCCGTCGCGCTCGGGGTCCAGGCCGCCGCGCTGGAAGTCCGCCTGCACCTGCAGCACCGTGCCGCCGCGTGCGGCCAGCACCGGGGTGCCCTCGGGCAGGGCGAAATCCAGCGCGTAGAAATTCTGCGCATCGTCGTGGCTGAAGCGGCCGCCGAAGGCCTGGTCCACGCGCACCCGGCCGTGTTCGAACGGCACCCGGTACGCGAAGTCGGACGGCCGCGCGCGCGGGTCGCCGGGCACCTGCTCCAGCACCGCTTCGAAGGCGTCGGCCAGGCGCGGGTCGAGTGCGTACACCCGTGCCACCACCTCGCTGGCCCCGGCACCGACCACCCGGCGTGCCGGCAGCGCCGGCACCGGCTTGAAGTTCCCGGCGCCGCGCAGCGAAAGCTCGACCTGCACCGGCCCCGGGGCGCGGTTCTCGGCGACGACGTCGTAGTGGCTGCCGCGGGGCTGCAGGCGCAGCGCGACCGGATCGCCGGACACGGGCCGGCAGATGGCGCGCGCACCTTCCACCGCCGGGGCGGGCGGCCGGTCGGCAGGCGCGGGCGTGGCCTGGGCGTGCGGGCGCGGCCAGACGCGCGCAGCCTCGGCCGGGATCGCCGCCGCGACGGCCAGCGCCGCGGCGAGCAGGCATCCGGTTGCCCGCGCGCAGTGCATCAGCGGCAGGCCGGTGCCAGCTGCAGGCGCCGCGCGACGCGGCCCAGGTCGAAGGCGGCCACCGCGTTGTCCGCGTGCAGGGCGAACAGCACCCCGCGCCGGAACCGCGGCGTCGCCGCCCCATGCAGCGCCCCCCCGTCGGTGAGCGCGGTGCGGCGGCCGCTGAAGCCGCCCGCCGGCGTCAGCGTGCTCCGTTCGAACAGGCGGAAGTGGGTCGGGTCGGTCTGGTCGGCGGCGATCCAGTAGCCGGCTCCGGGGCCGCAGTCCCACAGCGCCACGCCCTCGGCATCGTCTTCGAAGGTCGGCAGGCTGCGGCCGAGGAAGCGCCCGTCCAGCGAGTACTCGCGCAGGGTCGAACCGGTCCGCTTGTCCTCGTCGGCGACCAGCAGCTGCCCGTGCGCCGGGTCGCCGGCCAGCGACTCGACCATGCGCAGCGCGCCGGCCTCGCCGGTGTCGCCGAACGCGCCCAGGTACTCGACCTGCAGCTGGCCATCGGCATCCACCGCCACCCGGTAGCGCTTGACCCGTTCGGCCAGGCGCTCGGTCGGTGGCAGCGTCGCGGTCGCGAAGTCGGCCATGAAGCTGTCGGTGACGTACGCGGTGACCGCGCCATCGGCGGAAGTGTCCAGCCAGATGCCATAGGGCAGCTGCAGTTCGCCGGCACCGAACTCGCCGACCGCGGCGAAGCCGGGCAGGCGCAGCACCTGCACCCGGCGGCCGTCGCGTTCGACCACGAACAGCAGGTCGCCGGACACGGCCACGCCATTGGGCCGGCGGTACTGGCCCGGGCCGATACCGGGGCCGCCGGAGCTGCCGATGCGCACGCCGCTGTCGCCGTCGAACAGCAGCAGGCGCTCGCCCTTCTTGGCGGTGGCCAGCAGCCACGGGCGGCCGTCGGCGGCGGTCCAGATCGCGAGCGAGTCCAGTTCCTCGCCGGGCATCGGCGCGGAGATCCAGGTTTCGGGGACCACCGGCAGCGCCGGCGGGGCGGCGGCTGCGGTTGCGGCGAGGGCCAGGCCGGCCGCGCAGGAAAGCGCGCGGGCGCAGGGGCCGCGCAGGAAAGGGGGGAGGCGGGGCATGGGCGCGATTATCGGCCGGGACGCGGCGGAAGCGGTAGCCGAAGTAACCATCGCTCCATCCGGATGAAACGATTGACAGGGGTTCCGGGCGGCTGGCAATCTGCACGGGCCATCGAGACCGGCGGAGGGACAGGCCCTTTGATGCCGGGGCAGCCAGCGGACGCGCAAGCGGCCGCGTTGGTGCCAAATCCTGCGGGGACCCCAGCGGTCTGCCGGAAGATGGTTCGTACCGTGCCACGCACGGCGAACGCGGGCCCCGCGAAGGCTCGATGGCGGTTTTCCCCCTGGAACCCGCCATGACCCTCGTGAACGCCGCCCTGCAGCCCGAAGCCCCCGATTCCTGTACCGGCCAGCCGTCGCCCGGCGCGGCCGCGCCGCCGTCCGCGCAGCGTGGCGAGATCGCGCCGGCGCTGCCGATGCGCCACGCCGGCGTGCGCCAGGTGCTGCTGCGCTACGAAGTGCAGGGGCCGGCCGGCGCGCCGGTGGTGTTCATCGCCGGCGGCATCTCCGCGCACCGCCATGCCTCGGCCAGCGCAGCGTTCCCGGAGGCGGGCTGGGCCAATGCGCTGGTCGCCGCCGGGCGCACCCTGGATCCAGCCAGCCACCGCATCCTCGCCTTCGACTACGTCGGTGCCGACGGCCGCCTCGACGCGCCGATCGACACCACCGACCAGGCCGACGCCATCGCCGCGCTGCTCGACGCGCTCGGGATCGAACGGCTGCAGGCCTTCGTCGGCTATTCCTACGGCGCGATGGTCGGGCTGCAGTTCGCCGCGCGGCATGCTTCGCGCCTGCAGCGGCTGGTCGCGGTCAGCGGCGCGCACAAGCCGCATCCCTACGCCTCGGCCTGGCGCGCGCTGCAGCGCCGCGCGGTCGCGCTCGGCCAGCTGCAGTGCGCCGATGCGCAGGGCCTGGCGCTGGCGCGGCAGTTCGCCATGCTCAGCTACCGCACGCCGGAGGAATTCGGCGAGCGCTTCGACGCAGCGCCGGAGATCGTCAACGGCCGCGTGCGCTGCGCCGCCGAGGACTACCTGGACGCGGCCGGCGCGCAGTACGTCGCGCGCACCCCGGTCACCGCCTACCTGCGCCTGTCCGAATCGATCGACCTGCACCGCCTGGAGCCGTCCGCGGTGCAGGTGCCGGTGAGCGTGGTCGCGGTCGAGGGCGACCGCCTGGTGCCGCTGTCCGATTCGGTGACATTGGTCGAGGGCCTGCACGGCCGCGGCCAGCTGCGCGTGCTGCGCTCGCCGTACGGCCACGACGCCTTCCTGAAAGAAACCGACCGCATCGACCTCATCCTCGCCGCCGTCCTGCGCGGCACCGGAGCCACGCCGTGAGCAAGCCCACCGCCGCCAACGACACCGCCTGCCGTCCCGCCACCGCCGCCGTGCGCGCCGGCATCGACCGCGACACCGCGCATGGCGCGGTGGTGCCGCCGATCGTGCTGTCGAGCAACTTCAGCTTCGACGGCTTCGGCAACAAGCGCCAGTACGACTACACGCGCAGCGGCAACCCGACCCGCGACCTGCTCGGCGAGGCGCTGGCCGAACTGGAAGGCGGCGCCGGCGGCGTGGTCACCGCCACCGGCATGGGCGCGATCACCCTGGTGCTCAATGCGCTGCTGCAGCCCGGCGACCGCCTGGTGGTGCCGCACGACGCCTATGGCGGCAGCTGGCGCCTGTTCAACGCGCTGGCGGCGAAGGGCCACTTCGAACTCATCACCGCCGACCTCACCGACCCGCGCTCGCTGGCCGACGCGCTGGGCCGGTCGCCGAAGCTGGTGCTGGTGGAGACCCCCTCCAACCCGCTGCTGCGGATCACCGACCTGCGCTTCGTGATCGATGCCGCGCACAAGGCCGGCGCGCTGGTGGTGGTCGACAACACCTTCCTCTCGCCGGCGCTGCAGAAGCCGCTGTCCTTCGGCGCCGACCTGGTGCTGCATTCGACCACCAAGTACGTCAACGGCCACAGCGACGTGGTCGGCGGCGCGGTGGTGGCGCGCGATGCGGAGCTGCACCAGCAACTTGTGTGGTGGGCCAATGCGCTGGGCCTGACCGGCTCGCCGTTCGACAGCTTCCTGACCCTGCGCGGCCTGCGCACGCTGGATGCGCGCATGCGCGTGCACCAGGAGAACGCGGCCGCGATCGCCGCGCTGCTCGATGGCCACGCGGCGGTGGAGAAGGTGTACTTCCCGGGCTTGGCCTCGCATCCGGGCCACGCCGTGGCCGCGCGCCAGCAGGCCGGCTTCGGCGCGATGCTCAGCTTCGAGCTGCGCGGTGGCGCCGATGGTGACCAGGAGCGCGCCGTGCGCGCCTTCGTCGATGCGCTGCGCTGGTTCACCCTGGCCGAGTCGCTGGGTGGCGTGGAAAGCCTGGTCGCGCATCCGGCGACGATGACCCACGCGGCGATGAGCGCGGAAGCGCGGGCCAAGGCCGGCATTTCCGATGGCTTGCTGCGCCTGTCGATCGGCATCGAGGCGACCGAGGACCTGGTCGCCGACATCGCCGCCGCGCTGCGCGCGGCCGAGGCCGCGGTCGCGGCACAGGGCGTGCCTGCGCAACAGGCCGCGCCTGCACGACAGCAGTGGGTGGATGCGTGAGCGCGGTCGCCGGCCTGCGGCCACGGCGTGCGGGTGCGGCGCCGGGTCGCGGCACCGCGGAGCCCGCGCGCGCACCGCAGCGCCGGCTGGCGCTGCTTGGCACCGGCACCGTGGGCGCGGCCTTCGTCGCCCGCTACCAGCGCCTGCAGTCGCGCGGCCTGGCCTTGCCCAAGGTGGCGTGGCTGGCCAACTCGCGCAGCGTGCAGGCCTGCGGCAGCGGCCTGGACGCGGCGCTGGAACAGGCCATCGCCGCGCCACGGCGCGAGCTGCTGCTGCAGGGCTGGGCCGAGGCCGAGGCGCTGCATGAAGGCGACATCGTGGTCGATGCCACCGCCAGCGAGCTGGTCGCCGACTGGCATCCGGAATGGCTGGTGCGCGGGGTCAGCGTGGTCACCGCCAACAAGCTCGGCCACGGTTCGCTGCTGGCGCGCTCGCAGGCGATCACCGAGGCGCAGTGCGCGACCGGCGCGCGCTACGGCGACAGCGCCACCGTCGGCGCCGGCCTGCCTCTGCTGGGCAGCCTGCGCGCGCTGGTTGCCGGTGGCGACCGCATCCATGCGGTGGAAGGCGTGCTCTCCGGTTCGCTCGGCTGGCTGTTCGGCCGCTTCGATGGCACCTGCCCGTTCTCGGACTGCGTGCGTGAAGCGGCGGCGGCCGGCTACACCGAGCCGGACCCGCGCGTGGACCTGTCCGGCGAGGACGTGCGCCGCAAGCTGCTGATCCTGGCCCGTGCCGCCGGCCTGGCACTGGAACCGGCGCAGGTGAGGGTCGAATCGCTGCTGCCGGCGGCGCTGGCGGCGGCAGCGCCCGGCGAGGTGGACGGCCTGCTGCACCTGCTCGACGCGCCACTGGCCGCGCGCCTGCAGCAGGCGCGCGACACCGGGGGGAAGCTGCGTTTCGTCGGCCGCTTCGACGCCCACGGCGCCACGGTAGGCCTGCGCACGCTGCCGGCCGACCATCCCCTGTGCGGCGGCAGCGGCGCCGACAACCGCGTGGCGGTTTCCAGCGACCGCTATCCGGTGCAGCCGCTGGTGATCCAGGGCCCGGGGGCGGGCGCCGAGGTCACTGCCGCGGCCCTGCTCGACGACGTGCTGCGGATCAGCGCGGCGTAACCGTGCCGGCCGGCGCGTCGGGCACCACGCCGTCGGCGCGGAACAGTTCCAGCAGGCCGGTTTCCACCAGCCAGGATGGATCGCCCTCGAATGCAGTCATTCCCGCCGGCGGGCGCGCGTCTTCGCGCGGACGGTACGCCGCCCCGGTGTTGCGCCCGTCCGCCTTGGCCCGGTACAGGGCGCGGTCGGCGAGGGTGACCATCTGCTCCCAGCCGAGCAGGTGCGGCGCCTGCGGGAACAGCGGGCATTCGACCAGGCCGACCGAGGCGGTCAACTTGCAGCGGGTGCCATCGTCCAGCTCGAAGGCATGGCCGCGGATCTCCGCGCACAGGCGTTCGCCGATCCGGGCGAGGCTGCCGCGCGGCTGCGGCCGGAACACCAGCAGGAATTCCTCGCCGCCCCAGCGCGCCACGTAGTCGCCGCTGCGTACCAGCGCGGTCAGCAGCGCCGCGGTCCGCTCCAGCACGCGGTCGCCGGCGGCGTGGCCGTGGGTGTCGTTGACGCCCTTGAAGTGGTCCAGGTCCAGCAGCGCGAACACCACCACCTCGATCCCGGCCCGGTAGGCCGCATCGCGCTGGTAGAAGGCCAGGTCGGCGGGAACCTGCCGCGACAGGTAACGGCGGTTGTGCAGGCCGGTGAGCGGATCGGTGAAGCTCAGCGTCTCCAGTCTTTCGTTGGCCGCCTGCAGGTCGCGGGTGCGCTCCTGGACCAGTTGCTCCAGCGCCGCGCGCTGGCGCGCGTGGCGGCGCTGCAGCCATTCGTAGCCGATGAACACCAGGCAGGTGAGCAGCAGCGGCAGCAACAGGCGGAAGACCAGGGCCTCGTGCCAGCGCGGCGGGATCGACAGCCGCATTCCCGCCACGTTGTCCGGCCTGCCGGCGGAGAAGTCGGCGACCTCGAAGCGGTAATCGCCCGGCGGCAGGTTGGTGTAGACAGCGTTGCGCAGGTGCGGCGCGTCCGGTTCGCGCCAGCCGCGGTCGTAGCCCACCAGCCGGTAGCGCAGCTGCACCGGCCGGTCGGGCCGGAACGAGGGCGCGGAGAACTCGAATTTCAGGTCGCGCGCATGCAACGGCAACTGCAGCGGCCGGTCCTGGTCCGGATACTGCCACTGTCCCAGCACCTGCACCCGTTCGATCAGCATGCGCGGGGCGACGCCAGGCTCGCTCGGCCTGGCCGTATCGACCAGCAGCGCGCCGTCGCGGGTGGGCAGCCACAGCGTGTCGCCCGCCAGCAGGCCGCGGGCATTGCCGGCGCCGTTGCAGCACTTGTCGACCTGGCCGCCGGGGCGGTCGGCGCCGGAGTTGATCACGATCTCGGCGTGGACCGGGCGCCCGGGCCTGCCCGGCGTGCCGTCGAGGTCGGCCAGTGGCAGCCGGTACACGCCGCGCATGCCGGCGACCCACAGCCAGCCGCGGTTGGCGGCGATGAAGAAGGCGATGTTGGCCGGTATTCCCTGGGCACGGCCGAGCGCGGTCCAGCGCTTGCCGTCGAACAGCTGCAACTGCTCGTCGCGGGTGCCGCCGATGATCCAGCGGCCGTCCTCCAGCTCGTGGATGGCGGTGACCATGGTGTCCTCGGCCAGCCCGGTGTCGCGGCCGGTAGCCAGGATCCCGCCGTCGCGCCATTCGTACAGGCCGCGGTTGGTTCCGACCAGGATGCGGCCGTCGCGGGTCTCATGGACCAGCCGCGCGCGGCCGTCCGCCAGGCCCTGGGCCTGGCCGTACTGGCTCAGGCTGCCGTCCGGCCAGAGCAGGAACAGGCCATCGCTGGTGGCGAACCAGAGCCGGCCGGAGCGGTCGCGGACGATGCCGCTGACCTGCGCGCCGCGCAGCGGCGCCAGCACCGGAGGTGACTCGATCCGGCCGTTGCGCAGCACCGCCACGCCCGCGCGCGTGCCGATCCAGGTGCGGTCCGTCTCCACCAGCAGGGTGTAGGCCTCCGGGTGTGGCAGCCGTTCGCCGGCCGCGCGCAGGCGGAAGCGCTGGCCGTCGAAGCTGTCGACGCCGTCGCTGCCGCCCACGTGGACCGTGCCGTCCGGGCCGCTCGCGATCGACCACAGCAGCGCCTTGCGCAGGCCCTGTTCGTGGCCCAGGCGCTTGGTCCAGCCGTCCCAGGCCCGGGTGAGTCCATCGACCGCGCTGCCCAGCCACAGGTTGCCGTCCCGGTCCTCGTGGATCGCGCGGATCGCGCGGCTGCCGGGCAGGTCGACGACGCTTTCCACCCGCCGGCCCTCGCGCAGGCGGTCCAGCCGTTGCGGGCTGGCGACCCACAGGTTGCCGTCGCGGTCGGACTGCAGCGCCTCCACCGGGGTGTCGGCGATGCGCTGCCAGGCCTCGCCCTCGAGCAGGTACAGGCCTTGCGCGGTCCCGGCCCAGAGGCGGCCGTCGCCGTCGCCGGCCAGCCGCGATACCTGGGCCAGCGCGGCGGCGGCGGGCAGCGCATGGCTGTGCGTGCCGGTGGCATCGAGCCGGAACACCTGCCCGGTGCTGCCAACCCAGATCCCGTCGCGGTGCCGCAACAGGCTCCAGGCCGGCGCAGCCAGCGGGTGCAGCAGGGTCAGCCGGGTGCCGTCGCTGGCATAGACGCCATCCGGCCCACCGACCAGCACGCCGTCGTCGCCGGCGACGATCGTGCGCACCGGGAAGTCGCCCTGCGCCTGGTCCGGGGCGCTGACCAGCGGCACCCGGGTGAAGCGGCCGTTGCGGAACACCAGCAGGCCCTGGGTGGTGCCGATCCACAGGCGGTCGTTGCCCGCGTGCAGGGCCAGGACATGGCCGCCCAGTTCAGGGGCGTCCTGCTGGCCGTAAGGGGTGAAGCGCACGCCGTCGTAGCGTGCCAGGCCGCCCTGGGAGCCCAGCCAGAGGTAGCCGTCCTGGTCCTGGACGATCGCCAGCACGCTGATCTGCGGCAGGCCGTGTTCGACCCCCCAGGTGTCGCGCACGTAGTCGCGGAAGGCCTTGTCCGCCTGCAGCGCCAGGGCCGGCGTGGCCAGGCCCCAGGCCAGCGCGCAGGCACAGGCTGCCCTTGCCGCCGCGGCGCGCAGAAGGGCGCGGACGCGCACGGACCCGGCTGGGCTGGGCTTGGCAGCTGGCGTTTCGATCGAGAACCCCCTGTTCCCGCGCCCAAACTTACGGCTTTTCCGCCACTTTCTCCAGCGGCGCCCCTCCCGCGGTGCCGCTCAGCACTCGATGACGTTCACCGCCAGGCCGCCACGCGAGGTTTCCTTGTACTTGTCCTGCATGTCGCGGCCGGTGTCGCGCATGGTCTTGATGACCTTGTCCAGCGAGACCTTGTGCTGGCCGTCGCCGCGCATGGCCATGCGCACCGCGTTGATCGCCTTGACCGCGCCCATCGCGTTGCGCTCGATGCAGGGGATCTGGACCAGGCCGCCGATCGGGTCGCAGGTCAGGCCCAGGTTGTGTTCCATGCCGATCTCGGCCGCGTTCTCGACCTGGCCGGGGTTGCCGCCCAGCGCCGCGGCCAGGCCGGCAGCGGCCATCGAGCAGGCCACCCCGACTTCGCCCTGGCAGCCGACCTCGGCGCCGGAGATCGAGGCGTTCTCCTTGTAGAGGATGCCGATGGCCGCGGCGGTGAGCAGGAAGTCGAACACGCCCTGCTCGGATGAGCCGGGGCAGAAGCGGTCGTAGTAGTGCAGCACCGCCGGGATGATCCCGGCCGCGCCGTTGGTCGGGGCGGTGACCACGCGGCCGCCGGCGGCGTTCTCCTCGTTCACCGCCAGCGCGTACAGGTTGACCCAGTCCAGCGTGGTCAGCGGGTCGCGCATCGCCGCTTCGGGCTTGGACGACAGCTCGCGGTGCAGCGCCGGCGCACGGCGGACCACATGCAGGCCGCCGGGCAGGGTGCCGTCGCTGCGGATGCCGCGGACCACGCAGGCCTGCATCGCCTGCCAGAGTTCGCGCAGGCCGTCGCGGATCTGCACGTCGTCGCGCCAGGCCTGTTCGTTCTCGAACATCACCTGCGCGATCGACAGCCCGGTTTCGCGGCAGCGCGCCAGCAACTCGTCGCCGCTGGAAAACGGGTGCGCCAGCACGGTGTCGTCGGCGACGATGCGGTCCTCGGCCGCTTCGTCCTGGTTGACCACGAAGCCGCCGCCGACCGAGTAGTAGTCGCGGGTGGCGATGGTTTCGCCGTCGGCATCGTAGGCGGTGAAGCGCATGCCGTTGGTGTGGAACGGCAGCTTCTGCCGCTTGTTCATCACCAGGTCGCGCTTCTCGTCGAAGGCGATGGCGTGGCCGCCGGGCAGGCGCAGCGACTTCTCCTCGCGGATCCGCGCCAGCGTGGCCGGGATGATGTCCGGATCGACCAGGTTGGGCAGGTGGCCTTCCAGCCCCAGCAGCAGCGCCTTGTCGGTGCCGTGGCCGCGCCCGGTCAGGGCCAGTGAACCGAATACCTCGGCGCGGATCCGCGCGACTCGCTCCAGGTCGCCCGGCTCGGCCAGCCAGCGCTGCACGAAGCGCGCGGCCGCGCGCATCGGTCCCACCGTATGCGAGGAACTGGGGCCGATGCCGATCTTGAACAGGTCGAAGGTGCTGACGGCCATTGCGGGAGCGCGGCTCCGGAGGGACGGGAGGTACTGCGGCATTCTATTGGTTGCAGCGGCAACCGGCATGGTGCGCTGCGGGGCGGGCAGGGGCGCGCTGGCGGTGCGCCGCGCCCGCCTGGCGCCGGCTGCCGACCCGCGGGCGCCGGGCCGGGTCGGCGGGCTGGCGTACGAGGGGGGGGGCGCCACCGGTCGCGCGCCGGTTACCCTCTCCGCGAACCGACCCGCCAAGGGCCACGCCCGGACGCCGATGCCCCGCTACATCCTTTACCAGCGCGACGACTGCCATCTCTGCGACCAGGCGCTGGCGGTGCTGGCCGCGGCCCGCCTGCCGGAACCGGACAGCGGGTTCATCGACGACGACGACGCGCTGGAGGCGCGCTACGGCATCCGCGTGCCGGTCCTGCGCGACGAGGCCACCGGCGCCGAACTGGACTGGCCGTTCGACCTCGCCGGCCTCCGTGCCTGGCTGGGCCCGACGGACGACGCGGGCCGGTAAGGACTACCGCGGTTTCAGCAGGACGCGGGTGCTGATGGCGACTTCGTCGGGGATCGCCGAGGTGTCGGCCCAGTCGCCGCCGCCGACGCCGAATTCCAGGCGCTTCACCACCGCCTTGCCTTCCAGCACCGGCTGCGCGCCGCCACTCCAGCTGAAGGTCAGGGTCACCGGCTTGCGCACGCCGCGCAGCTCCAGGGTGCCGTCGGCGGCATAGCGGTCGTCGGCCAGCCGGCGGAAGCCGCTGGCGCTGTAGCGCGCCTGGGCGAACTTCGCCACGTTGAAGAAGTCGGCGGTCTTCAGCGTCGAGTCGCGGTCGTCGTTGCCGGTGGCGGCGCTGGCCAGGCCGATGCTCACGTCCAGCGTGCCGGCTTCGGGGCTGGCCGGGTCGAAGCTCAGCTTCGTGCTGAAATCGCCGAAGCGGCCGGTGAACAGTTCGCCGTCGTAGCGGCTGGCGAAGGCCAGGGTCGAGCCGGGCGCCTGCACGTAGTCGGCGGCCGCGGCGGGCGCGGTGGCGAGCATCGCCGCGAGCGCGGCGGCCACCGCCGCGGGCGTGGTGAGGCGGATGGTCATGGCGGATCCTTGCTGGGGGAGGAAGGGGGGGAAACGGCGAGCCAGCCGCGCGGCAGCATCCGCGCCAGGGTGGCGTCGCGCTGGAAGAAGTGGTGGTACACCGCGGCGGCGGCATGGCCGGCGACCAGCGCCATCAGCACCCAGAACAGGGTTTCGTGGGCGCCGTGCATTGCCGTGGCCAGGGCTTCGTCCGGCGGGCTGAGCTTGGGCACCTCGGCCAGGCCGAACCAGCGGAACGGACGCAGCCCGCTGGCCGAGTCGTACAGCCAGCCCGAAAGCGGCATCGCCAGGATCAGCAGGTAGATCGCGCCGTGGGTGAGCGAAGCCAGCCGCGCCTGCCAGCGCGGCGTGCCCGGCACCGGCTGCGGCGCACCGGCGTACGCGCGCCAGGCGATGCGCACCAGCACCAGCGCCAGCACGGTCAGGCCCAGCGACTTGTGCGCGGTGTAGACCCAGAAGTATTTCGGCGAGCGCGGCAGTTCGCCCATCACCAGGCCGACCGCGCCGATCGCCAGGATCAGCACGGCGATCGTCCAGTGCAGCAGCTGGCTGATGCCGCCCCAGCGGTCGGCGGTGTTCTTCAGGCTCATGGCGTGGCGGGCTCCTGGCGTGCGGGCGGGGTATCGGGGGGAATCGCGTCGTCGTCGTCGCCGGGATGCGCGTCGCGCTGCGCCTCGGCCTCGATCCGCAGTTCGATCTGGTCGCCGATCACCGACGGCCAGGCATCGATGCCGAACGCGCTGCGGCTCAGCGTGGCGGTGGCGGAAAACCCTGCGGTGCGCCGGAACGGCGGCAGCGGATGGCGCCTGAGCGCGTTGAAGCGCACTTCCAGCGGCACCTCGCGGGTGACGCCGCGCAGGGTCAGCTGGCCGTGGACGATGAAGCGCCCGTCATCCAGCGCTTCGACCCGGGTGGAGACGAAGCGTGCCTCGGGCCAGCGTCCGGCGTCGAGCAGGTTGCGGGCGAGGGCGGCGCGGTTCCAGTCGGGGTCGCCCAGGTCCAGCCGCTGCAGCGGGACGGCGACGTCCAGCCGCGCGCCGCTCCAGTCCTGCGGGTCGAACTCGAGCGTGCCGGTGCTTCCGGAGACCGCGCCCAGCGCCTGCGAGAACCCGGCGTGCGAAACCGCGAACACCACCCGGGTGTGGACCGGGTCCAGTTCGTAGCGCGCCGGCGTGGCCGCCGCCGGCAGTGCGGCCAGCGACGCCAGCAGCAGCGCGGCCAGCCGCGCCCGCGTGCGGCGGTGGCACGGGGCGTCAGGGGCCTGCGGGCGGCACGTGGTCATCGGCCGGCATTCTAGGCGGTGCCGGCGCGGGGGCGCGTGGCTTGCGTCTGCAACGATGCGTTGCGACGATTCGCCCGGGGGAACAGGAGAGCGGATGCCGGGTTTGCGGTGGTTTGTGCTGTGCGTGCTCCTTGCGGCCTGCGTGGCCGCGGATGCGGCCGTGCCCGAGATTCCCCGTTTCCGCGTGCTCGGGCCGGCCGACGGACTGCCCGCGACCACGGTGACCGCGCTGGCGCGCGACCGCGACGGTTTCGTCTGGGCCGCGACCTGGGACGGCCTGGCGCGCTACGACGGCGTCGGCTTCCGCGTCTGGCGCCACGATCCCGACGACCCGGCCTCGCTGCCCGGCAACGTGCTGCAGACCCTGTACGTGGATGCGCACAACCGCATCTGGGTCGCCAGCGAAGGCGGCGGAGTCAGCGTGATGGACGCCGACCGCAATGGCTTCCGCCACTTCCGCAAGGCGCAGCATCCGCAGATGGAAAGCGACGAGGTGTTCGCCATCGCCGGGCGCGGCGAGGAGATATGGCTGGGCACCTACGGCGGCGGCCTGTACAGCATCGATGCACAGGACCGGGTCCGGCGCCTGCGCTCGTCCGACGCGGAGGTCAACGCGGTGCTGGACCGGGCGATCCTGGCGCTGGCGTTCTATGGCGAGGACGGCATCCTGGTCGGCACCCTGCAGGGCCTGGTGCGCTGTTCGGACAAGCACGTGCGGCGCATGGAGCTGCCCGGCGAACAGCCGTGGCCGGCGGTGGTGTCGTTGTGGCGCGAGGATGCCGCGACCTGGATCGGCACGCCGCGCGGCCTGTTCCTGCTCGCCGACGATGGCCAGTGGCGTGCGCCGGCGTGGGCGGCTGCGTTCGCCGGCAAGCAGACGGTCACCGCGATGACTGGCGACGGCGAGGGCGGCTACTGGATCGCCACCACCGCCGGGCTGTGGCGCGTGCGCGGTGGCGATGCGCCGGTGGCGGTGACCCACGAGGCCAGGGCGCTGGGCATCAACAGCCAGGTGCAGGCGTTGCTGCGCCAGGACGATGGCGCGCTGTGGGTTTCGCTGCCCTCGCGCGGCCTGGGCTACCTGCGTTCGGACTGGCGGCGCACGGCGGTGCTGGACGAGGGCCATGGACTGGGGGGCGGCCTGTACCGCGGCATCGCCCCGGCATCGCGCGGCGGGGTGTGGCTGGCTGGCAGCAACGGCGAGGTCGAGTGGCTGGATACCGCCACAGGCGCGGTCGAGAAACAGCTGGCGCAGCCGCTGGGCCGGCGTCCCAATGCGATCCTCGAGGACCGCAACGGCAGCCTGTGGCTCGACCAGGGCTCGGACCTGGTCCTGGTCGAACGCTCCGCCGCCGATGCGAAGCCGCGCACCCGCGTGCTCGCCGCGGAGCGAGGGACCGGCGATCCGGTCATGTGGATGCGGCCGGCGCGCGATGGCGACCTCTGGCTCGCCTCTGCCAGTGGCGGCCTGCAACGCAGGAACCCCGCCGGGCAACTGCTCGATACCATGCCGGCGCAGGCGTCCGGGCTCGGCCCCACCGGGGTGTCGACCTTCGTGCTCGCGCCCGAGGGCACGCCCTGGGTCGCCGCGGAGGCCGGCCTGCGCCGCTGGAATGCCGCCACCCGCAGCTTCGAGGTGCCGCCGGGCATGGATCCGCAACCGGTACTCGCCTTCGCCTTCGACGGGCCGGAACGGGTCTGGCTGCAACGGCTCACTGGCGTGGAGTCGTGGGAACAGGCAGGCGGCCACTGGCGGATGCGGTTGCACCTGGGCATCGCCGATGGCATCCCGGCCACCGAGGCGACCGGACTGGTGGTGGACGGCCAGCACCGCGCCTGGCTGGCCACGCGCCGCGGCCTGTTTCGGATCGCCGCCGACCACGATGCCGGCGTCGCTTCGGTACGCCGCTTCGGCGTGCGTGAAGGCCTGCCCAGCCAGGAATTCACCAATCGCGCGCTGGCCCTGGACGCGGCCGGGGTGCTGGTCGCCGGCACCGGCGACGGCTCGCTGCTGCTGCTGGATACGGCGATGGACGACCCGGTGCGGCCGTCGCCGGGCTTCGTCCTCGACGCGCTGCGCGTGCGCCGCGGCGATGCGCTGGTCGACCTGCCGCTGGAGGGAGGCTTCGAACTGCAGCGCGACGACCACGACCTGGAGGTCGTGGCCCGGCTGATGGCCTTCGACGATCCCGAATCGAACCGTTACCGCTTCCGCCTGCGCGGCTTCGACCAGGACTGGGTCGTGGTGCAGGGGCGAGGCGAACGCGTGTTCTCGCAGCTGCCGCCGGGCGACTACGTGCTGGAACTGCAGGCGGCCGCCGGGCCCGGGCAGCCCTGGTCGCCGCTGGTCCAGGTTCCCTTCCGGGTGCCGCCGCCGTGGTGGCGCAGCGCCTGGGGCATCGCCGGCCTGGCCGCGGCGCTCGTCCTGGCCTTGCTGTCGCTGGCCTGGCTCTACCGCAGCCGCCTGCGCCGGCGCAGCGAATGGCAGCTGGACGTGCACAAACGCGAACTGGCCGAGCAGGCCTCGCTGGCGAAGAGCCGCTTCCTGGCGACCCTGGGCCACGAGGTGCGCACGCCGATGACCGGCGTGCTGGGCATGAGCGAACTGCTGCTGTCCACGCCGCTGGACGCGCGCCAGCGCGGCTACATCGAATCGATCCGCCGCGCCGGCGAGCACCTGATGCGGCTGGTCAACGACGCCCTGGACCTGGCCCGGATCGAGGCGGGCAAACTGGAGCTGGACGTGCACGACTTCGACCTGCGCGCGCTGGTGGCCGAGGTCGCCGCGCTGATGGCGCCGGGCGCCGGGCAGCGCGGCCTGGGCTTCCATGTCGACGTGGCCGAGGACGCGCCGCACGGGCTGCGTGGCGATCCGGTGCGGGTGCGGCAGATCCTGCTCAACCTGCTGGGCAACGCGATCAAGTTCACCGACCGCGGCGAGGTGGCGCTGGAAGTGACCGCCGGCGCCGGCGGCGGGGGCGTGTTCACCGTGCGCGACACCGGGCCGGGACTGAACGAAGAGCAGATCCAGCGCCTGTTCCGCCGCTTCGAGCAGGCCGACGGCGCCCGCACCAGCGCGCGCTACGGCGGCAGCGGCCTGGGCCTGGCGATCTGCCAGGAACTGGCGATGGCGATGGGCGGGCAGATAAGCGTGGACAGCACGCCCGGGCAGGGCGCGGCGTTCACCGTGCAACTGCCGTTGCCGGTGGCCGCGCCGGCAACGGTCGCGCCGCGGGTGGCCAGCCAGGTGGCTCGCCACATCGACCTGCTGCTGGTCGAGGACGACCCCACCGTCGCCGACGTCATTGCCAGCCTGCTGCGCGCGCAGGGCCATCGGGTGGCGCATGCAGCGCACGGCCTGGCCGCACTGGCGGACGTGGCGGTGGCGCGCTTCGACCTGGCCCTGCTCGACCTGGACCTGCCCGGCATGGATGGCTTGGCGCTGGCCCGCCAGTTGCGCCTGCAGGGCTTCGCCCAGCCGCTGCTGGCGGTGACCGCGCGTGCCGATGCCGATGTGGAACAGCAGGCGCGCGCGGCCGGATTCGACGGCTTCCTGCGCAAGCCGGTGACCGGCGAGATCCTGGCCGCCGCGATCGATGCAGTGCTGCCGGACCAGGGGCCATGAACAGGTCGCGGGCATTGCGCCTGATCCTGCTGGCCTTGGTTGCCGGCGCCCCGGTTGCGCCGGTGTCGGCACAGGTGGCGGACGTGCCGGCGGCAGGAGCGGATGCGGCGGCGGATGTCGCGCCGGCAGTGGTCCCGGAACTGCTCGGCGGCCTGCTGGCCGAGAGCCGGGGGCTCTATCCGTTGCGCGTCGGCGGCTGGAAGGCCATGGGGGAGCACCGCTACGAGGAGCAGCGACTGGGCGTGTCGGTGCGTTACCTCGACCGCAGCAAGCAGCGCTGGATCGACCTGTACTTCTACGCCGGCGGCCTGCAGGACGCACGGACGCTGGCACTGGTCGCCGCCAGCGAGCGCGATGCCATCGCCGGCGCGGCGCAGCAGGCCGGGCGCGCGGTGGAACTGGGCGAACTGCAGCCGCTTGAACTCACGCGCGGCGACGGCACCCCGATGCCGGCCTGGCGGCTGGGCCTGTCCTACCCGCAGGAGCGGCGCGCGTCGGCGATGCTGCTGTTCGCGCAGGACCTCTACCTGGTCAAGGCGCGCGCCAGCGCCGAGGCGCCGGCATCGGTCGAGGTACTGCAGCGTGCGCTGCAGGCCTTCATGGAACAGGTGGCCGCCCAGCTGCGGATCGTCAACACCGGCGCGTGCTGGCTGCCGGACAGGATCACGATCGTCGCCATGCCGCCGCCGGCCGACGACGAAAGCGTGCTGGCCAGCTTCCGCGAACCGGGGCAGGAGCAGGTCGCCGCGGCGGTGGTTGGCGACCGGGTACTGGTGGCGCAGTCGCACGCCGCGCGCGCGACCGAACTGGCGACCGGCATCGCCCAGGTGCTGTATCCCGGTTGCGTCGCGCCCGAGGAGATCGAGCCGGAAGTGCCGCCTGTGCTGCGCGAGATCCGGATCGAGTACCGGCGTCCCGCGCGCGAAGCGCAGGACGGCCATGCACCGCCGGTCGGGCGCCCACGCCCGCCCACGCGCGCCACCGGCTGAGCCGGCAGCGCTTCAGCGCGCGCTGTGCGCGTGCACCGCCTCGACCAGCGCGGCGACGTGCTCCGGATCCATGTCGGGCGACATGCCGTGGCCGAGGTTGAACACGTGGCCTTCGCGCGAACCGCCGTTGCCGGCGGCGTAGTCGTCGAGCACGCGCGCGGCCTCGGCGGCGATCTTCTCCGGGGCCGCATAGAGCGTGGCCGGATCGAGGTTGCCCTGCAGCGCGACCTTGCCCCCGGTGCGGCGCGCGGCCTCGGAAAGATCCACCAGCCAGTCCACCCCGACCGCGTCGGTGCCCGTGGCGGCCAGCGCTTCCAGGTGCGGCGCGTTGCCCTTGCCGAACAGGATCAGCGGGGTGCGTACGTCGCCTTCGCCGCGGTCCAGTTCGCGCGCGATCCGCTGCAGGTACGGCAGCGAGAATTCGCGGTAGAGCGTGGGCGACAGCACGCCGCCCCAGGTGTCGAACACCTGCAGCGCCTGCGCGCCGGCGGCGCGCTGCGCGGCCAGGTAGGCGATGACGGCGTCGGTGACCACGCCCAGCATCCGGTGCAGCAGCTCCGGGCGGTTGAAGGCCATCGCCTTGATCTTCGAATAGTTGTCGCTGCCGCCACCTTCGACCATGTAGCAGGCCAGGGTCCACGGGCTGCCGGAGAAGCCGATCAGCGGCACCTTGCCGCCGAGTTCGCGGCGGATCACGCGGATGGCGTCCATCACGTAGCGCAGTTCCGTCTCCATGTCCGGCACGGCCAGCTTCGCCACGCCGGCCTCGTCGCGCACCGGGTGCTGGAACTTCGGGCCTTCGCCATCGACGAAGTACAGGCCCAGGCCCATCGCGTCGGGCACGGTGAGGATGTCGGAGAACAGGATCGCTGCGTCCAGCGGGAAACGGCGCAGCGGCTGCAGGGTGACCTCGCAGGCCAGCTCCGGGTTCTTGGCCATCGCCAGGAAGCTGCCGGCGGCGGCGCGGGTGGCGCGGTACTCCGGCAGGTAGCGTCCGGCCTGGCGCATCAGCCAGACGGGGGTGCGATCCACGGGCTGCCGGCGCAGGGCGCGCAGCAGGCGGTCGTTGGCGGGGGTATCGGGCACGGGCAAAACCTGCAAAGGCGGAAGAAAGGGTGGTGCGGGTGGCTCAGCGCGGCGGTTCGGCGCCGCTGACGAACATCAGCTGGTAGCCGCGCTTGAGCTGGGTGTCGCGGGCCTTCTCGAAGGCGGCGGGGGCCTCGGCCTGGAGCAGGTACTGCTCGCGCCGGAGCTGGGCGCGTCCGCCGATCTGCCCGCTTTCACGCAGCAGTTCCCAGCCGCCGAACAGGTCCGGCAGCAGGGTCAGCTGCAGATAGCGGGGAGCTTCGCCCGGTACGGGGCGTTGCTGCAGGAGGATGCGCATGGGCGGGCATTGTAGCCGGGCGCGCGGCGCGGCCTGTAGGAGCCCACTTCAGGGGGCGACCCGATGGCGCCGGACCGCAGCCGCATTCGACGCGCCGGCTCCGGAGAGCATGCCAGGGTGGCGTCGCACCTTCCGGTCTCGTCGGGTCGCCCCCTGAAGTGGGCTCCTACAAGGGACGCAGGGCTACGCTGCGCCCCCGGTCGCGTCAGCTCGCCAGCAACTCCAGCACCTGCGACTCGTCCACGTCCGGGACTACTACGGCCTGGCCGAGGCCGCGCCAGAGGACCAGGCGCAGGCGGCCGGCGACGTTCTTCTTGTCCAGGCGCATGCGTGCCAGCAGGGCCTCCGGCGCCAGCCCGGCCGGCAGCGCGGTCGGCAGCCCGAACGCGTCCAGCAGTGCGCGCAGGCGCCCGGTGTCCGCTTCCGGCGCCATCCCCAGTTGCGCCGACAGCCGTGCGGCCAAGACCATGCCCACCGCCACGGCCTCGCCGTGGTTGAGCGCGCCGGTGGCCGCGTCGCCGCCGGCATAGCCCTGCTCGGCCTCGATCGCATGGCCGAAGGTGTGGCCCAGGTTGAGCAGCGCGCGCTCGCCCTTCTCCAGCGGATCGCGCTCGACGATCCCGGCCTTGTGCCCGCAGCTGCGCGCGATCGCCTCGGCCAGCGCATCGTCGTCGCCGGCCAGCAGCGCCTCGCGCCGGTCTTCCAGCCAGTCGAAGAACAGCGGATCGCGGATCGCGCCGTACTTGATCACCTCGGCCAGGCCGGCGCGCAGTTCGCGCGGCGGCAGCGTGCGCAGCGCGGCGGTGTCGGCGAACACCGCGCGCGGCGGATGGAACGCGCCGACCAGGTTCTTGCCCTGCGGGATGTCCACCGCGGTCTTGCCACCGACCGAGGAATCGACCATCGCCAGCAGGGTGGTGGGCACCTGTACGCAGTCGATGCCGCGCATCCAGCAGGCCGCGGCGAAGCCGGCCAGGTCGCCGACCACGCCACCGCCCAGCGCGTACACGGTGGCATCGCGGGTGGCGCCGAGCGCGGCCAGCGCATCGATCACGCAGCCGAAGCTGGCCAGGGTCTTGTGCGCTTCGCCGGCGGGCATGACGTGGGTGGCCACGTGCAGCCCGGGCCTTGCCGTGCGCAGCGCCGCGACCACGCGCGCGGCGTACAGCGGCGCGACATGGCTGTCGCTGAGCAGCAGCACGTGGCGGCCGCGCACCGGTGCGACCAGGCGCTCGCCGTCCCCGAGCAGGCCCGGGCCGATATCGATCGCGTACGGGGTCGCGCCGCCGACTTCGACCCGCTGGGTCCCGCTCATGCCGCGACTCCGCCGATGCTCCAGCGCGTCGCCAGCTGCAGCGCCAGACGCGTGGACGCCTCGGCCGCGGTCAGTCCATCGGTGTCCAGCACCAGGTCGGCCACTTCGCGGTACAACGGCTCGCGCACCCGCGCCAGTTCGCGCAGCACTTCCTCGCGATCGGCGCGCTGCAGCAGCGGACGGCTGCGGTCACGTTGCAGCCGCTTCAGCTGGGACTCCAGCCCAGCGCACAGGTAGACCACGAAGCCGCGTTCGCGCATCCGCCGCCGGTTCTCCGCGTCGAGCACCGCGCCGCCGCCGGTGGCGACCAGCTGGCCGCGGTCGGCGAGCAGTTCGGCCAGCGCGGCGCGCTCGCGCTCGCGGAAGCCGGCTTCGCCGACGTGTTCGAAGATCGCGGCGATGGTGGCCCCGGTGCGCTGCTCGACGTGCTGGTCGGCATCGACGAACTGCAGGCCGAAGCGTTCGGCCAGGCGTCGTCCGATCGAGGTCTTGCCGGCGCCCATCGGGCCGACCAGCACGAGGTTGGGTGCGGGGTTCATGACTGGCGATGCTAGCACCGCGCCTGTGCCCGGACGACCGTCACCGCTGCAACGGTACGCTGGCCAGAGGGCTAACGCCGCCATGCCGTGGCGTTAACGCCACGCTGTACAGACTGCGGCTCCCGGTGCACGCGCCATCCACGCACGCGCCATCAACAGGAGACGCACCATGTCGGTCGCCAAAGTCATCGAGATCAGTTCCTCCTCCAAGACCAGCGTCGAGGATGCGGTGAGGAGCGGGCTGAAGAAGGTCGCCGAGACCGTGCAGGGCATCCAGGGCGCCTGGATCAACGAGACCAAGGTGGAAACCGATGGCGAGGGCAACATCGTCGAGTGGCGGGTCAACCTGCGGGTGACCTTCATCGTGCAGTAGCGGGGGCGGCGCGGGCTGGCGCTCGCACCCGTGCGGGTACGCAGGTACGGCGTGCGTGTCCCAGGTGCGGCTGCGGGGATGAGTGCATGGGGCGGTCGGCCGCCGGTGCGGGCGCAGCGGGGCCGTGGCCGCTTTCGCCGCATGGTGCCGTTGTCCAGCCCGGGGGCGATGGAAATCATCGCCCGGGCGGGTTCCCGCGGCTGCCCGCGCCGATCAGCGGCACACGACCGACAGCACGCGACCAGCAGCAAGGGGTAAGTCATGGACAAACGGATCGCCCGCCTGGCACTGGCCGGTATCGTGGCCGTCGCCGGCATCACCGCCGCCGCCGCGGTGACGCTGGAGGACATGAAGCACTTCGAGTCCCTCTACGGCCGCTACGGTCCGAAAGGGGACTGCTCGAAGTATCCGCAGGTGGTGATCGACGCGGCCGGGTTCGCCCTGGACCAGGGCCAGGGCAAGGTCGAGCGGGCGAACCGCCCGGAGTATTCGGCCAGTTTCTTCGGCCCGGAATACGAAGGCATCAGCGGCGCGTTCTGGCCGTACTGGAACGATGCCGGCGGCAACCCGTTTGTGGTCTTCACCAACTACGACGAGAAGCCGGGCGCACTGGTGGTCGAGCCGCACGATTTCGGCTGGAAGGGCGGCCCGGCGATGCCGGCGCGCTACCAGCCGTGGCTGCAGGGCTCGCCTTACGCGCGGTGCGCCAAGGCCTGAGCCTTTACGGCGCGATGCGGCGCATTCCATCCAGGCGCAGGGTGCGGTCCGCCTGCGCGGGCAGCGTGCGAAGCGCCTGGCGGGTGATCCGTTCGTAGTGCTGGACGAAGCGCCGCAGCTGGGCGCGGTCCATGCCGGCGCGGCCGGGTTCGGCCGCCTGCAGCGCCTGTTCCTGCTGCCAGCGCCATTCGTGCACGGTGTCGAAGTCCGGCGGCTGCAGGAACCAGAGCACGTCGACCTGCGACCACAGCGGCGGGTAATCCACGGCCAGTGCCCGGTTGCACCAGCGGCGCCAGCGGCCGTCGCCGTCCTCGTCGCGCTCCAGCGCGTTGAGCGGAGCGCGCAGCGCGTCCGCATCCTCCGCCGGAACCCCCAGGCACCAGCCTTCGAACACCAGCAGGTCCAGCGGCTGCTGCGGCCGCGGCCAGCGCGAAGCCGGCAGGCGGTCGTCGCCGAGCTTGTCGAAGCGTGGCAGTGGTGGCGTGCCGCCGGCGCGCAGCGCCTCGATCGTCGCCAGCGCCAGGCCGACATCGTGCGTGCCCGGCGGCCCGCGCGTGGCCAGCAGCGGATGCACCTCGCGCGCCAGCGCCTGGCGCTGCGCGGCGGTGAGGTAGAAGTCATCCAGCGAGACGCTGGCCGCAGACAGCCCCGCCGCGTGCGCGGCCGCCACCAGCTGTGCGGCCAGCGTGCTCTTGCCGCTGCCCTGCGCTCCGGAGATGCCGAACACGCGCATGCCTCCACCATGCCGCGCGCCGCTGGCCGCCAGCGCCTGCCGCGCGAGCGATTCCGGGAAGCCTGCGTGCGTCGGCATGGGCATCGGTCCACAATCCGTGCCCCCGTCGCACGAGTGGAAGCCACCATGACCGACCCGCTGTACGCCGAGGCGCTCGCCACCTTCGGCACGCTGCTCGACGAGGCTACCGCCAGCGGCATGGCCGATCCCAACGCGATGACGGTGGCCACCGCCGGGGCGGACGGGCGGCCGGCGGCGCGTACGGTGCTGCTGAAGTCGTTCGATGCGCGTGGCTTCGCGTTCTACAGCCACTTCGACAGCGCGAAGGGACGCGACCTCCAGGCCAACCCGCAGGCCGCGCTGCTGTTCCTGTGGCGCAACCTGCGCGAGGCCGGCGTGCAGGCGCGGATCGAGGGCGCGGTGGTGCGGGTCGAGGACGCCGAGGCCGACGCCTACTTCGCCAGCCGTCCGCGGATGAGCCAGCTCGGTGCCTGGGCGTCGCGGCAGTCGGCCACGCTGGCCTCGCGCGCGGAATTCGACGCGCGGCTGGCCGAGGTCGAGGCCCGGTTCGAAGGGGGCGATGTGCCGCGGCCGCAAGGCTGGGGCGGGTTCCGCGTGGTCCCGGCCTCGTTCGAGTTCTGGTACGGCGCCGGCTACCGCCTGCACGAGCGCTGGTGCTACGAGCGCGGGACCGACGGCCGCTGGGCCAAGCGGATGCTGTATCCGTGAAGCGCGTGCGGGCCCGCGCAATGCACCGCGGCGGCGCGCCGGTGTGCCGCGCCCGTTGACGCAGGCTGCGCTGATGGGACCCCGCCGCATCGTCTGCCTGACCGAGGAGCCGACCGAGACGCTGTATGCGCTCGGCGAGCAGGACCGGATCGTGGGCATCAGCGGCTTCACCGTGCGGCCGCCGCGGGCGCGGCGCGAGAAGCCGAAGGTCAGTGCGTTCACCAGTGCCAAGGTGGACGCGATCCTGGCGCTGCAGCCGGACCTGGCGATCGGCTTCTCCGACATCCAGGCCGACATCGCCGCGGAGCTGGTCCGGCGCGGGGTGGAGGTGTGGGTCGCCAACCACCGCAGCGTGGACGGGATCCTGGACTACGTGCGCCGCCTGGGCGCGCTGGTCGGGGCCGGCGACAGGGCGCTGGCGTACGCCGATTCCCTGCGGCGCGGGCTCGATGCGGTCGAGCGCCGCGCCGCTGCGCTGCCGGTACGGCCGAAGGTGTATTTCGAGGAGTGGGACGAGCCGATCATCACCGGCATCCAGTGGGTGGCCGAGCTGGTGCGGCTCGCGGGTGGCGAGGACGTGTTCCCCGAGTTGTCACACGAATCGCTGGCGAAGGGGCGGATCCTGGCCAATGGGGATCCGGTGGTGGCGCGTGCGCCGGACATCATCCTCGGCTCGTGGTGCGGCAAGAAGTTCCGGCCGCAGTCGGTGGCTGCGCGCCCCGGCTGGGACGCGATCCCGGCGGTGCGCGACGGCGAGCTGCACGAGATCAAGTCGCCGCTGATCCTGCAGCCGGGCCCGGCGGCCCTGACCGATGGCGTGGAGGCGATCGCGGCGATCATCCATGGCTGGGCCGGGCGGCGCGGATTGTCCTGATCGCCGCGCTGGCGTCGCGCCTCCTGTAGGAGCCCACTTCAGGGGGCGACCCGGTTGCATTGAAGGTGCGGCGCTCGACACGGCGTCTCCGGAGCGGTCGCGTTGTTCGCGGCTGCATCCGGACCGCGTCGGGTCGCCCCCTGAAGTGGGCTCCTACAGCCGCTCCAGCGCCGAGGCGGTCCCCGCCAGCGACGGCGAGAGCCAGCAGTGCGATCCCAGCGCGGTGAAGCCGTGGGCTTCCAGGCGGCGCCGGTACCAGGCCGCCTTGCGCGGCTGGAAATCCTCGGTGTCGCCTTCGAACTCGTCCTCGGCGGTGAACGCCTCGAGGAATGCGATGCCTCCGCACAATTCCGCCAACCCGGGCAGTCCCTGGTTCAGCTCACGGGTCGGCAGGTAGTGCAGCACGTCGGCGCACACCAGCAGGTCGACCGGCGCGCACGGGCGCAGCCAGGCGAAATCGCCGAAGCGCGCCAGGTGCAGGTTGCGGCGGGTCCCGTGGCGTGCGACCGCGTACTCGCTGCTGTCGAAACCCAGGTAGCGCAGCTTCGGGCGCAGCTTCAGCAGCGGCGCCCGCCACGCGCCCTCGCCGCAGCCGATGTCGAGCACGCTGCGCAGCGGGCGCTCGAGGTGGTGCTCGGCGACCGCCACCGCGAGCGCGACCTTGCGTGCCAGCCGGCGCGCATCGTGGATCGCCTGGCCGCGGTACCAGTGTTCGAAGTAGGCACGGTCGTAGGTCTTGGGCATCGTGATGGTCGCAGTCGGGAGTGGAACAAGGCGCAGGTTCGACAGCCGCGGGCGCGATCGCCGAGAATCCGCCCATCCTAGCCGCAGGCCGCCGCGCATGTATGCCACCTATCTCTGGGTGAAGACCTTCCACCTGCTGTTCGTCATCGCCTGGATGGCGGCGGGGTTCTACCTGCCGCGGATCCTGGTCAACCTCGCCGAAGCGGGGCAGCAGGCCGAAGTGCGCGCACGCCTGCTGCTGATGGGCCGGCGGCTCTACCGCTTCGGCCACGTCATGTTCGGCCTGGCGGTCCTGCTGGGCCTGGTGCTGTGGCTCGGGCATCGCGTGATCGACGGGTTCCCGACCATGGTCGGATCGCCCGCGGGCTGGCTGCACGCCAAGCTGCTGCTGGTCGCGCTGCTGCTGGCGCACTACATCGTCGCTGGCCGCTGGCTCAAGGGCGTGGAGCAGGGACGCGCGCTGCCTTCGTCGCGTGCCTTGCGCGTGTTCAACGAACTGCCGGTGCTGGGCCTGGTGCTGGTGATCTGGCTGGTGCTGGCCAAACCGTTCTGATCGGCTCAGCGCTGCGGCATGAAATCGGCCGGCTGCGGCAGTTCCACCGGCACGCCGTTGCCGTCGCAGGTGCCGGCGGCGCACAGCCGCGCGCGCAGCTTCGGCGTGGCCTGCACGATCACGTGGTAGATCGCGTTCTGCTCCAGCGTGCCGCGCACCGCCGCGCTGCCGGGGCCGCGCGCCCAGATGCCCACGTCCTCGCCGCCGTGCGACTCGGACTTCAGCGGCACCAGCGCTTCCTGCAGGTAGTCGGGGTGTTCGGTGTCGACCTGGCTCAGGTCGGGGCGGCCCTGCACCGGCTCGACGGCGCTGGGCGTATGCAGGAAGCGCTTCGGCCCCGCCGGCTGGCGGTTGCTCGCGCCGGTATTGCCCGGGCCGTTGGCGTAGGTGAGCGTGGTGAAGGGCAGGCCGGTCAGGTCGCGGGTGTAGTCGGCCGTGCCGCCATCCTCGCCGCCACCGCGCACCTTGCCCAGGATCGGGTTGCCGCGCACCGGGTAGCCGACGAAGTTGAGCGTGTGCGAGTGGTCGGCGGTGACCAGGATCAGGGTGTCGTCGGCCGTCGTCATTTCGACGGCGGTGCGCACCGCTTCGGACAGCGAGACGGTCTCGTCCAGTGCGCGGAAGGCGTTGCCGTCGTGGTTGGCGTGGTCGATGCGGCCGCCTTCGACCATCAACACGAAGCCGTCCGGGTCCTTCGACAGGCGCCGGATCGCTTCGGCGGTGAGCTCGGCCAGCGACGGTTCCGCGTCGCGATTGCGGTCGTGGCCGTACTGCATGTGGTCGGGCTCGAACAGGCCGAGGACGGCCGGTGCGTCACTCGCTGCCTGCAGCTGCGCGCGGTTCCAGGCGTAGGCGCCACCGGGATGCGCGGCCTTCCATTCGGCGACCAGGTCGCGGCCGTCGAGGCGCTGGCCGACCTTGTCGTCGTACTCCGGATCGCGCGCTTCGACCGGCATGAACTCGCCGCGGCCGCCGCCGAGCAGCACCTGCGGGCCGTGGCCAAAGGGCGTGGCGACCATCTGCCGGGCGATGTCGGTGCAGCCGGCGGCCACCGCTTCCGGCGGCAGGTCGGTGTCGTTCTCCCAGTTGCGGTCGGGCGAATGCGCCCAGGTCGCCGCCGGGGTGGCGTGGGTCAGGCGCGCGGTGGTGACGATGCCGGTGGCCATGCCGGCGCTGTCGGCCAGCTGCAGCCAGGTCAGGCGCTGCTTGCGCAGGCTGTCGGCGCAGTCGTGGCGGTCGCCGGCCGAGACTCCGATCGCGCCCATGTGGCTCTTCACCCCGGTGGTGATCGCGGTCATGGTGCCGGCCGAATCGGGGGTCTGCGAATCGGTGTTGTAGGTCTTGCTGAAGCCGGTGGCGGGGAAATGCTCCCAGCTCAGCAGGTTCTCCTCACCCGGGCCGCCCTTGCGCTGGCCGTCGAGGATGCGCGCGGCGGCCACCGTGGTCAGGCTCATGCCGTCGCCGAGGAACAGGATCACGTTCTTCGCCCTGCCGCCCATCGCGCCGCGGCTGGCGGCCTGGGCCGCGCCGCTGCGGTACCACCATTCCGGGGTCGCGCCCTGCGGGTGGGCCACCGTGGGCACCGGGACCGTGATCGCGGTGGCCGGGCGGGTGCCGCCGGGGGCGGCGCAGGCGCCGAGCAGGGTGGCGCAGAAGGCGGTCAGGGGCAGCAGCAGGGTGCGAGGGTGCATCGGGTTCCGGCAGTGGAGGAGCCGCCGGCCTACGGGCGCGGCCCGTCGCGCGGCGCCGTGTCCCGACGCCGGTGGCGCGATTGGGGTGGCACCCATTATGCCGTGCCACCAGTGTCATGCCGATGACATGACGCCGTTCCGCGCACGCCGTCGCGGGAATCGCCGCCGTTGGGCTATCGTGCCCGCTTCGCGCTCCGACGGACTCCCGATGAAACTGGTCTCGGCCTGGCTGGCCATCCCCTTCTGGCAGCGCGTGCTCGCCGGCTTCGTCCTCGGCGCGCTGGCCGGCTGGCTGATGGGCCCGGCGGCAGAGACCTGGTTCGGCCCGCTGGGCACGATCTACGTGACCCTGATCCGGATGATCGCGGTGCCGCTGGTGCTGTTCGCGGTGGTCAACGCGGTGGCCTCGCTGCACGGGCAGAAGTCGATGGCCGCGCTGGGCGGGCGCACCTTCCTGTGGTTCGCCGCCACCGCCACGCTGGCGGTGTGCGTGGGCCTGGGCACCGGGCTGCTGCTGAAGCCGGGCCTGGGCCTGACCGGACTGGAGATGGCCGCCGACTACACCCCGCGCGAAGTGCCCACCCCGGTACAGGTGCTGCTGGACGTGGTCCCGACGAATCCGTTCAAGGCGCTGGCTGACGGCAAGATCCTGCAGGTGATCTTCTTCGCCGGCCTGGTCGGCTTCGCCCTGGTCAAGCTCGGCGAGCGCACCGCGCGGCTGCGCGCGCTGGCCGGCGAGGCCAGCGAGATGATGATCCAGGTCACCCGCTTCGTGCTGGAGATGACCCCGCTGGGCACCTTCGGCCTGATCGCCGGGCTGGTCGGCAGCTACGGCTTCGAGCGGCTGCTGCCGCTGGGCAGCTTCGTGTTCGCCCTGTACCTGGCGTGCACGCTGCACATCGTGTTCGTCTACGGCGGCCTGCTGCTGGCGCACGGACTCAACCCGCTGAAGTTCTTCCGCGGCGCCGCGCCGGGCATGCAGGTCGGCTTCGTCAGCTCGTCGAGCTTCGCCTCGATGCCGGTGGCCATGCGCAGCGTCACCCACAACCTGGGCGTGGACAAGGACTACGCCGCGTTCGCGGTGCCGCTGGGCGCGAGCATCAAGATGGACGGCTGCGGCGCGATCTACCCGGCGCTCACGGCGGTGTTCGTCGCCCAGTACTTCGGCATCGACCTGTCGCTGAACCAGTACTTCGTGATCCTGCTGGCTTCGGTGCTGGGCAGCTTCGGCACCGCCGGCGTGCCCGGCACGGCGATCGTGATGGTCACCCTGGTGCTGAGCGCGGCCAAGCTGCCGCTGGAAGGCATCGCCCTGCTGGTGGCGATCGATCGCGTCCTCGACATGATGCGCACCATGACCAACGTGACCGGCCAGATGCTGGTGCCGGTACTGGTGGCCAAGCAGACCGGACTGCTGGACCGCGAGGTCTACGAACGCGCCTCCAGCAACGTCGGCCTCGAGGAGGCCGGCGTCGGGGATTGAGGCCGCCGGCGCCCTGGGGAAACAGGTTCTTCCCGTTCCGGGGAGATCCACGCGAGCCCGGGCGTGAAAAGCTGAAAAGCGTCCGGTGGCGTCGGCTCCGGCGGGGGCCGCCGTTCTGCCGCACTGGGGGTCGTCGCTCACGTCGGCGTCCCTGCCCAGTTCGCGAGCGCGGCACATCCCTGTGCCGCTCGACCCCCAATGCGACAGAACGACGTCCTCTCGCGGCGTTGCGGGCATGGCTTCGTTCGCCCCGATCGAACCGCATGACTCTTGTAGAACGCATCGCCATGCTGTGTATCGGGGGCCAGTAGAAGCCACGCCCCCAGAAGATCGCGATAGGACGCCGTACCTTGGGTATATGGCCCAAGTGGCACATGGATGTGCCACGGCCCTGAGTAAAGACAGGATGTCGTCCCGAAGGGTGGGCCATATACCCAAGGTGCGGCGGCCCCCACCGGAGTCGACGCTCCTGCCTTATCAAGCCTTCCAGCGGTACGGAAAAAACGAAGGCCACCCGGAGGCGGCCTTGCGTTCGATGCGTTGATTCGTTGGAGGCGACCCGGTGCCCCGCCGTGCGGTCAGATCTCGACCCGGCGCGCCTGCATGAAACGGTTGCCCCAGTAGCCGGTGTCCATGCGGTCCACCCGCACGTCCTTGCCGCGGCTGGGCGCATGCAGGAACTGGCCGTCGCCGACATAGATGCCGACATGGTTGACCCGGCCGCGCAGGCCGAAGAACACCAGGTCGCCCGGGGTCAGCTGGCTGCGGTCGCGGATCAGCTGGGCGTCGGACTTGGCCGCCATCTCGCGCGAGACGCGCGGCAGCTCGATGCCCAGCGCGTTGCGGAACACGTAGCCGACCAGCCCGCTGCAGTCGAAGCCTTCGGTCGAGGTACCGCCCCAGCGGTACGGCGTGCCGATCAGGGCGGTCGCCGCCTTCAGCACCTGCTGCACCCGGCTCTGCTCGGCCGGCTGCGACTGGGCCGGCACGCCCTGGGTCAGGTCGTAGGCGGCGAGCAGGCGGCTGACGTCGCCGGCGAACATCGCCGAGCGGTCGAGCAGGGGCAGGCTGTCATTGCCGGACAGATGCGGCAGCAGCGCGGCCAGGGTGGCGTTGGCGGCTGCGTCGGCCTTCTGGCGCAGGCTGGGGGCCGGGGCGGCAGCAGGCTTGGCGGCGGCGACGGGAGCGGCCTTCGCCGGTGCGCGTGCCGCGGCAGCGGCCGGCAGGGCGGCAGCCGGCGGGTCGGCAACGGCCGGGACCAGCGCCGCCATGTCGATTTCGGGGGCGGCCACGGCCAGCGCGGGCGCGGCCTGGGTGATGGCTTCCGGTTCCACGGCGGCCGGTCCGGCCAGCGCCGGCAGGGCCGGGAGGGCCAGCAGCAGGGAGAGGAGGGAATGCAGCACCCGGCGCGGAGCGCGGGCGGCAGGAGTGGCGGCGGGGTGGCCTGGGTTCAGGTTCTCGGACGTCACGCGCGGATCACAGAACAACGATGCGGGCGATCATGCCGGCTTCGCTGCTTCGTGATGTTCACAAAAAGTTAAAATATCGTAAATACCGGCGTGCGCCTTGTCCCATTTCAGCGCAGAACGCGTTTGGCGCCGCTGTAGTGATCGCGCCAGTACGGGCCGTCCAGATGGTCCAGGCGGACCGTGCCGCCGCTGCTGGGGGCATGCACGAAGCGGCCTTCGCCGACGTAGATGCCGACGTGGGTGACCTCGCCACGGCGGCCGAAGAACACCAGGTCGCCGCTGGCCAGCCGGGCCGGCTCCAGGCGCGGGCCCTGCACCGCGGCCAGGTCGCGCGAGCTGCGCGGCAGGCGCAGTTCGAGCATGTCGGCGAAGACGTAGTTGACCAGGCCGCTGCAATCGAAGCCGGAATCGGGGGTGTTGCCGCCGTAGCGGTAGGGGGTGCCGACCAGGCTCAGCGCGCGCAGGGTCACCGCGTTGGCGGCGGCCGGGTCGGCGGGTGCGACCATGGGCCAATGGCCACCGCCGGGGGCGTCCGCACGGACGGCTTCGCGGCCGCAGCCGGCGAGCAGGAGGGTGCCGAGGGCCGCCGCCAGGGCGACGCGGCGGCCCTCGGCACCCTCC
>NZ_PDWM01000040.1 GCF_010093225.1 Pseudoxanthomonas koreensis
TGGGTATATGGCCCAAGTGGCACATGGATGTGCCACGGCCCTGAGTAAAGACAGGATGTCGTCCCGAAGGGTGGGCCATATACCCAAGGTGCGGCGGCCCCCGCCGGAGCCCGGGCCCGGGCTCCGCGGGGTTGCCCCGCCGCCGGGTCGGCAGGCCCTTCCGGGCGGGGATGTCAAGTGGAGCGCGATGCTGCGCTGCGGTACCCTTGGCGACTTTGCCGCAGCCGCCGCGACCCGCAATGTCCGCCGTTCCCGAAAACGCCTCCCCGTACGATCCCCGCACCGTGGAAACCGCCGCCCAGGCCTACTGGGACGGCACCCGCGCCTTCGAGGTCGACGAGTCCTCCGACAAGCCCAAGTACTACTGCCTGTCGATGCTGCCGTACCCGTCCGGCGCACTGCACATGGGCCACGTGCGCAACTACACCATCGGCGACGTGATCAGCCGCTACAAGCGCATGACCGGCCACAACGTGCTGCAGCCGATGGGCTGGGACGCCTTCGGCCTGCCGGCGGAGAACGCCGCGATCAAGAACAGGACCGCGCCGGCGAAATGGACCTACGCCAACATCGACCACATGCGCAGCCAGCTCAAGTCGCTGGGCTACGCCATCGACTGGTCGCGCGAGTTCGCCACCTGCTCGCCGGACTACTACGTGCACGAGCAGCGCATGTTCACCCGGCTGATGCGCAAGGGCCTGGCCTACCGCAAGAACGCAGTGGTCAACTGGGACCCGGTCGACCAGACCGTGCTGGCCAACGAACAGGTGATCGACGGCCGCGGCTGGCGCTCCGGCGCACTGGTCGAGAAGCGCGAGATCCCGCAGTGGTTCCTGCGCATCACCGACTACGCCCAGGAACTGCTCGACGGCCTGGACGAACTGCCGGGCTGGCCGGATTCGGTCAAGACCATGCAGCGCAACTGGATCGGCCGCTCCGAAGGCCTGGAGATCCAGTTCGAGGTGGTCGACGCCACCGGCAACGCGCTGGAACCGATCCGCGTGTTCACCACCCGCCCGGACACGCTGATGGGCGTCACCTTCGTCTCCATCGCCGGCGAGCATGCGCTGGCGCAGAAGGCGGCCGCGTCGAATCCGGCGCTGGCCGCGTTCCTGGAAGAGCTCAAGCATGGCGGCGTGTCCGAGGCCGAGCTGGAGACCCAGGAAAAGCGCGGCATGGACACCGGCCTGAAGGCGGTGCACCCGGTCACCGGCGAGCAGGTGCCGATCTGGGTCGCCAACTTCGTGCTGATGGGCTACGGCACCGGCGCGGTGATGGCCGTGCCCGGGCATGACCAGCGCGACCACGAGTTCGCCGGCAAGTACAGCCTGCCGATCGTGCAGGTGATCGCGCTGAAGGCGCCGAAGAACGACGAAGAGCGCAGCTGGGACGTTGCCGAGTGGCGCGACTGGTACGGCGACAAGTCGCGCGCCGACCTGGAGCTGGTCAATTCCGGCGAGTTCGACGGCCTGGATTACTGGGGTGCGTTCGAGGCCCTGGCCGAGCGCTTCGAGCGCAAGGGGCAGGGCCAGCGGCGGGTGAACTACCGCCTGCGCGACTGGGGCGTGAGCCGCCAGCGCTACTGGGGCTGCCCGATCCCGGTGATCTACTGCGGCCGCTGCGGCGCGGTGCCGGTGCCGGAGGACCAGCTGCCGGTGGTGCTGCCGGAGGACGTCGCCTTCAGTGGCACCGGCTCGCCGATCAAGGCCGACCCGGAGTGGCGCAAGTGCACGTGCCCCGAGTGCGGCGCCGATGCCGAGCGCGAGACCGACACCTTCGACACCTTCATGGAGTCGAGCTGGTACTACGCGCGCTACACCTCGCCCAAGGCCAAGGACATGGTCGACCGGCGCGGCAACTACTGGCTTCCGGTGGACCAGTACATCGGCGGCATCGAGCACGCGATCCTGCACCTGATGTACTTCCGCTTCTACCACAAGCTCCTGCGCGACGCGCGCATGGTCGACAGCGACGAGCCGGCGACCAACCTGCTGACCCAGGGCATGGTCATCGCCGACACCTACTACCGCCAGAACGCCGACGGTTCGAAGGACTGGATCAACCCGGCCGACGTGGACGTGCAGCGCGACGACAAGGGCCGGATCACCGGTGCGGTGCTGCGCGCCGACGGCGCGCTGGTGCTGGTCGGCGGCACCGAGAAGATGTCCAAGTCCAAGAACAACGGCGTCGACCCGCAGGCGATGGTCGACAAGTACGGCGCCGACACCGTGCGCCTGTTCTCGATGTTCGCCGCGCCGCCGGAGCAGTCGCTGGAGTGGAACGAGGCCGGCGTCGACGGCATGGCCCGCTTCCTGCGCAGGCTGTGGACCCAGGTGCAGAAGCACGCCGACGAAGGCGCCGCGCCCGCGCTCGACGCGGCGTCGCTGGACGCCGGGCAGAAGGCGCTGCGGCGCAAGACCCACGAGACCATCGACAAGGTCGGCCACGACTACGGCCGCCGCCACAGCTTCAACACCGCGATCGCCGCGGTGATGGAGTTGATGAACGCGGTGGCGAAGTTCGACGACGCCAGTCCGGCCGGCCGCGCCGTGCGCCAGGAAGCGCTGGAAGCGGCGGTGCTGCTGCTCAATCCGATCACCCCGCATGCCAGCCACGCGCTGTGGCAGCTGCTGGGCCATGCCGAGACGCTGCTCGAGGACGTGCCGTTCCCGCAGGTCGACCCGGCCGCGCTGGTGCGCGATGCGGTGACCCTGGCGGTGCAGGTCAACGGCAAGCTGCGCGGCACGATCGAAGTGGCCGCCGACGCGCCGCGCGAGCAGATCGAGGCGCTGGCCAGGGCCGAGCCGAACGCGGCGAAGTTCCTGGAGGGACTGGGCGTGCGCAAGGTGATCGTGGTGCCGGGCAAGATCGTCAATATCGTCGCCGCGTAGCGGCGGCGATATTGACCGGGGGAAGGCGCGAGCGGCCAAGGGCCGCTCACGCCCCCGACTCGGGGGCTGGGTGGCTTCGATCGACGTTCGTGGCGAGGCCGGGAAAGCGGTCTCTCAAACCCCGTTCACGGGGCGTGGGGCACTCTGTCGGCGGTTGCCGCCCCCGGCTCGCTCGTCCAGACTTGCGCCCATGATCCGATCCGCGTTGCCCGTCCTGTTCGCCCTGGTCCTGGCCGGTTGCGGCTTCCACCTGCGCGAGAAGCTCGCCCTGCCGGAAAACGCGCCGCCGGTGGTGGTGGCGTCGACCACGCCCTTCAGCGAGCTGGTCACCGACCTCGAGCGCAGCCTGCGCAACGCCGGTGCGACGGTCGCGCCGCGCGATGTCGGGAAGAAGGCATCCTCCGGTTTCGCGCGGCTCGACATCCTGTCCGAGCGCTGGGGTTCCCTGCCGATCGCGATCGATGAACGGGGCCGCGCGCAGGAGTTCAGCCTGCGCTACGCCACCGTCTTCACCTTCCACCTCGCCGACGGCCGCGAACTGGTGCCGCAGCAGGTGGTGGAACTGTCGCGCGACTACGTATCGTCGCCGACGAACGCCACCGGCACCAGCACCGAGCGCGAGATCCTGGCCGACGAGCTGCGCCGCGAGATGGCCGCTTCGATCCTGCGCCGCATCGACAGCGTGGTCCGTGCCGACCTGGCGCGCCAGGCCGAGGCCGCCGCGGAGGCCGCGGCGCCCCAGCCGCCCGCGGAGCCTGCCACGCCGCCGGCCACTCCTTCGCCCATTCCCTGATGGCCGCACGCTGATGGAGGCGTCCTGATGGAACTGCGGCCCGAGCAGCTGGCCGCGCAGCCGGCCAGCCAGCCGCTGCTGCCGGTGTACCTGGTCGCCGGCCCGGAAACCCTGCACGTGCTCGAAGCGGCCGATGCGGTCCGCGCGCGCGCCCGCGCCGAGGGTGCCGAGCGCGAGGTGTTCGACGGCGATGGCCGCGACCCGGACTGGGACGCGGTGTCGGCCAGCTTCAACGCACCGGGCCTGTTCGCCAGCCGCCGCCTGCTCGAACTGCGCCTGCCCGGCGGCAAGCCGGGCAAGGCCGGCGCCGAGGTGATCTCGCGGTTCTGCGAGGATCCGCCCGGCGACGTGACCCTGCTGATTGTGGCCGGCGACTGGAGCAAGGCCCACCAGGGCAAATGGGTGGACGCGGTGTCCCGGCGCGGCGCGGTTGCCATCGCCTGGGCGCTGAAGCCGCATGAACTGCCGGGCTGGATCGACCGTCGCCTGCGCGGGCGCGGCCTGCGCGCCACGCCCGAGGCCGTGCAGGGCCTGGCCGAGCGCGTGGAGGGCAACCTGCTGGCCGCCGCGCAGGAGATCGACAAGCTGGCGCTGCTCGCGCCGGAAGGCCCCCTGGACGTGGAGGCGATGCAGTCGCTGGTCGCCGACGCGGCGCGCTACGACGTGTTCCGCCTGGTCGAAGCGACGCTGTCGGGGCAGGCGGCGCTGGTGCGGCGCATGCTCGCCGGCCTGCGCGCCGAGGGCGAACAGGTGGCCGGGCTGATGCCGATGGTGACCCGGGAACTGCTGCGTGCCGCCGCGCTGGCCCGGGCCCAGGCGCGCGGCGCCAACCTGGCCGCGGAGATGAAGTCGCAGGGCCTGTGGGAAGCGCGGCAGGCACCGTTCAAGCGTGCCCTGCAGCGCCACGCCACGGCGCTGCGCTGGAACCGCTTCGCCGCCTACGCCTCGCGCATCGCCCGCGCGGCCAAGGGTCGCGGCGCGGGCGAGCCGGGGCAGCTGCTGGAGCGGCTGCTGCTGGCGATCGCCGGGCCGGCACCGGCCACCCGCCTGCTGGCCGGCGGCGGCCGCTGAGCGGCGGCGCGCGTGCTGACGATCTGGTACGGCGGTACGTTCGATCCGGTCCACCACGGCCACCTGGCCATCGCCCGCGCCGCGGCCGACCGGTTCGGCGTGCCGGTGACCCTGTCGCCGGCCGCCGGTCCGCCGCACCGCGCCGCGCCCGGCGCCGATGCGGACCAGCGTGCGCACATGCTCGACCTGGCCGTGGCCGGCGATCCGCGCCTGCGCGTGGACCGGCGCGAACTGCGGCGCCCCGGGCCCTCGTGGACGGTGGACACCCTGCGCGAGCTGCGTGCCGGGCTGGGCGACGCGGCGCCGCTGGCCCTGCTGCTGGGCGCCGACAGCTTCCGCTCGCTGCCGACCTGGCGCGAGTGGCGGCAGTTGCCGGAACTGGCCCATTTCATCGTCGCCGGCCGCACTGCGGGGGATGATGCCGGCGTTCCCGGCGACCTGCCGGCCGCGCTGGCGGTGGTCGCCGAAGGCCGCTGGACCGCCGATCCGGCCGACCTGTCCACCGCCGCCAGCGGCCGCTTCCACGCCCTGCACCAGCCACTGCGCACCGAATCGGCCACCGCCGGGCGCCGGGCCATCGCCGCCGGCGACCCGGCCTGGCGCGACTGGGTCCCCGGAACCGTCGCCGCCTTCATCGACGCCACCCGCCTGTACCGCGACCCCTTGTAGGAGCCCACTTCAGGGGGCGACCCGGTGGCATCGGATCACGCGTCGTTCCACGCAAAGCCTCCGGAGCGGTCGCGTGGACCGCGGCTGCGTTCCAGCCATCGGGGGTCGCCCCCTGAAGTGGGCTCCTACAGGGGGCGCCGGCGCAGGGCTGGCGGGGGCACCCGGCCGTGAATGCGGCCCCCGCCCAGCGGCCCGGATAATCGCGTCGTCTTTCCCCGCTTCCCCGACCGAGTCCCACTTGTCCAGCCAAGCCCACGTCATCAAGACCCGCCTCCCCGAACCGCCGCCGCCCGTGGAAGTCCTGCTGGCGAACGTGCGCGCCGCGGTGGAGGAGATCAAGGCCAAGGATGTCGTCGAGATCGACGTACGCGGCAAGACCAGCGTCACCGACCACCTGGTGATCGCGTCGGGCACCTCGACCCGCCACGTCAAGTCGATCGCCGACGAGGTGATCAAGTTCGCCAAGAAGCTCGGCGCGATGCCGCTGGGCGTGGAAGGCGAGCGCGAGGCCGAATGGGTGCTGGTCGACCTGGGCGACGTGATCGTCCACGTGATGCTGCCGCGCGTGCGCGAGTTCTACGCCCTGGAGCGCCTGTGGACCGTCGGCGACCAGCACGAGGACGGCGCCGACGCCTGAGCCGGCGCGCCTGCAGCTGAAGCGCTGCTAAGGCGGCGCGGTCGCGGCGTGCAGGCCGAAGACGGCGCCGGTGAAGCCGCCGGCGACGCTGGTGCTGAGCAGGGTGCCGTCGATGCCGCGGGCCAGCGGCTTCCATTGCCCTTCGCTCGTGGCGTACTCGAAGTCGTACTTCGCCCCGCGCGCGCGGATGCGCAGGTACAGCGGCTGGCCGATGGCAGCGGCCGGCAGCGGCGCGGAGGCCAGGCGCGTGCCGGTCCCGGGCTCGTCCTTGCGGCGGCCGTCGCGGCGGTCCAGCACCACCGCCGGCGCGCCGTCCTCCAGGGTCAGCGCCAGCAGGTACCAGAAGTCCTCGTTCTGGAACGCGGCCAGGCCGGCGATGTCGCCGTCGCGCCGTGGCACGAAGCGCATCGACGTGGATGCCATCGCGGCCTGGTGCTGCTGCCGGCGCGCCAGGAACGAGGGGTTGTCGCGCTCGCCCAGCCCGACCGCGCGTGCGCGCAGGTGCAACGCGCCGCCGTCGAGCCGATGCCATTGCTCGCGCGGATTGCGCACGGTGATCCAGTCCAGCGGCAACTGGCGGCCTTCGAAGCCGATGCGGATCGCGAAGCTGCCGCTGGTCGGCACCGGCGCGCTGCCCGCCGGCAGCGCCGGCGCATCGAGCACCCAGGGGATCCGCTCGCCCGGCGCGGTGATCCGCGGCCAGCCGTCCTCCCAGCGCACCGGCATCAGGAAGGTCTCGCGGCCGGTGTTGACGTAGTGGCCGCCGGCGGGCGGATACGGGCGATTGCCGAGGAACACCGCCCACCAGTCGCCGTCCGCGGTCCGCACGAAGTCGGCATGGCCGGCCGAGGTGACCGGCAGCGGGCGGTCGCGCGGCAGGTCGCGCTGGGTCAGCACCGGGTTGCCGCTCCAGGCCACGTAGGGGCCGGTCACCACGCGACTGCGCAGCACCACCTGCTGGTGCATCTCGCCGGTGCCGCCCTCGGCGGCGGTCAGGTAGTACCAGCCGTCCTTGCGGAACAGGTGCGGACCCTCGACGTACTCGGGCTTCTCCGCCGGCACCACGCCGCCATCGAGCAGCACCCGGCGCGGGCCGATGGTGCGCAGCGCCCTGGCATCGAACTCCTGCAGCCAGATCGCGCGGTGCCCGGGATAGCGTTCCCGGCCACCCTCGGGCAGGTCGTTGTTGACGATCCAAGCGCGGCCGTCGTCGTCGAAGAACAGCGACGGGTCGATGCCGCCGGCCAGGTCCGGCAGCCACGCCGGGTCCGACCACGGCCCGGCCGGATCCTTCGCGGTGATCACGTAGTTGCCGCCGCAGGACGGGAAGCAGGTGTTGACGATGTAGAAGGTACCGTCGTGGTGTTCGATCGCCGGGGCGAACACGCCGTTGACCAGGTCGTGCCGGCCGAAGTCGAGCTGGTCGACACGGTCGATGGCATTGCCGATCTGGGTCCAGTTCACCAGGTCGCGGCTGTGGAACACGGGAATGCCCGGGAACCAGCCGAAGGTGGAATTCACCAGGTAGTAGTCGTCGCCGACGCGGACCACGCTCGGATCGGGATGGAAGCCTTGCAGTACCGGGTTGCGGAACTGGCCCGGTCCGGGTGTGTACTTCGCATCCGCGGGATCGGCGCCTTCATATTCGAACCAGTCGAACGACGCCTCCAGCGGTGCGTCCTGCACGCTGGAGGCGGTGGACGGCACGGCGTGGCCGCAGGCGAAGGCGAGCAGCGCAGCGAGGCTGGCGAAGCGGATGCGGCCCATGCGTTCCCCTCCCCGGATGACGGTGCGGCGACAAGGTCGGCCGGACCGTAGCACGCGGGTGCAGGGGCATATCAGCGCTTACCGGCGGTAATACCCCGTGCGCGGTCGCACTATCATGGCTGCCATGAAAGCCCGACTCATCGCCACCGGCGAACGCGCCCCGTCCTGGGTGGCCGACGGCTTCGCCGAATACCGCAAGCGCCTCTCGCACTGGCTGCCGCTGGAACTGGTCGAGGTCGAGCCCGGCCTGCGCGGCAAGGGCCGCGATCCGCAGCGCGCGATCGAGGATGAAGGCAAGCGCGTACTCGCCGCGCTGCCGAAGAACGCGCACGTGGTCGCGCTGGACGTGCCCGGGCGCGCCTGGAGTTCGGAGCAGCTGGCGCAGCGCATGGAGCACTGGCGCCAGCAGGGCCGCGACCTGGCCTTCCTGGTCGGTGGCCCCGAAGGGCATGCGCCGGACGTGCTCGCCGCCGCCTCCGAATCCTGGTCGCTGGGCCCGCTGCCCCTGCCGCACATGCTGGTGCGGCTGGTCGTGGCCGAACAGCTGTACCGCGCCGCGGCACTGCTGGCGAACCATCCCTACCACCGCGCCTGAGCCGGCCGGCGGCGCCGCTCCGCGCGCGGGGCGCGAAGCGGCGCTGCGCGCCCGCTACTGCAGGCTGAAGTCGATCGGCACCAGTCCCCAGGCCTGCACCGCGCGGCCGTCGTGCACGGCCGGTTCGAAGCGCCAGCGCTGCTGCACGTGGCGCACCGCTTCGCGGTCGAGCGAACGGTGGCCGCTGCTGCGGTCGACGATCACCTGCAGCGGCCGCCCGTCGACATCGACCAGGATGCGCAGCACTACGGTGCCTTCCTGTCCGCCGCGTACCGCGTCGCGCGGATAACCCGGAGGAGGGGCGACGGCGAGGCGCAGCTGCGCGCCCTGCAGCGGCTGGCCATTCCAGGGCGGGGGGATGTCGGGCGGCCCGGCGATGGCGATGCCGGGGTCGGCGGGGAGGCTGCCCTGCTCGACGATGGCCGGCACCTGCACCGGCACCGTGCGCTGCACGGGAACCGGCTGCGGCCGCGGCTGGACCGGCGTGGCCGGGTGCACCGGGCGTGGCGGCAGCGGCGCCGCCGGGGTGACCCGTTCGACCACCCAGCGTTCCGGTTCCGGGGCGTGGCGGACTTCGGGAATCGGCGGGCTGGTCAGCGGCAGCAGCAGGACCAGCAGCGCCAGCGCATGCACGGCGATGGCGAAGCTGATGGCGAGGATGCGCGGGAAGTCCAGGCGCGGGGATACATCGGACGGCAGCGTGCGAACCATGATCCACCTCCATTGCGGGAATGACGGAGGAAACAACGCACGGACATGGCGGCCGGGGTTTGGCCGCGATGGCCCGGTTCCAGCCTGCGCCTGCCGTATGCAGGTTTGCAAGCGGCGGCAGGGTGGTGCGGGCGCATGGCCCATCCGTGTGCCACCCGTTCAACTCCAGCGGCGCCATGCTTCCTGTAGGAGCCCACTTCAGGGGGCGACCCGACGACGCCGGAAGGCACGACGCGATACCGCGCACGTTCGCCGGAGCGTGCGCGTTGAACGCAGGCGGAGCGGGCGCGTTGAACGCGGCTATGTTCTGGCGTCGTCGGGTCGCCCCCTGAAGTGGGCTCCTACAGAAAAGCAGGCTGCTCAGCGCCCCAGTTCGAAGACCACGTCCAGGCTCACCAGGACGCTGCTCTCGCCGGCGGCCACCGGGGTGCTGTCGAAGGCTTCGGCCTTCATCATCGCCATGCGCGGCATCGGTGAGGGGATCGCCGCGCCGCCCTCGCTGATGCTGACGATGCGGCGCACGCGCAGGTCCAGTGCCCTGGCGTAGGTGTCGGCGCGTGCGCGGGCCTGCGCGAGCGCCTGCAGCCGGGCCTTGTCGTACAGCGGCTCGGGATTGTCGATGCCGAAGCTCGGCCCGTTGATCTGGTTGGCGCCGCTGGCCACCAGCGCGTCGAGCACTTCGCCCATCTTCGCCACGTCGCGCAGCTTGACCGTAACCGTGTTGCTGGCCTGGTAGCCGGTGATGCGCGGCGGCTGGTTCTCTTCGTAGCGGTATTGCGGATTGAGGTTGATGCCGCTGGTCTGCACGTCCTTCGCGGCCACGCCCGCGGCCCTGACCGCCGCCAGCACCCGGTTCATCTGCTCGGCGTTCTGGCGCATGGCCGCGTTGCCGTCGGCGGCCTGGGTGACCACGCCGGCGGAAATCGTGGCGATGTCCGGCGCCTGCCGCGCTTCGGCCTGGGACGAGACCGAGAGCAGGGTCGCGTCGGGCGGCGGCGGGGGCGTGCCCTGCGGCTGCGCCGTGGCCGGGGTGGACAGGGCGGCGGACATGACGAGCGGGGCGAGCAGGGCGGCGAATGGGGGGCGCATGGGGACTCCTTGTGCGGGATCGCGTGGGCTGGACCAGGGGAAGTGTGAACGGCTGCCCGGCGCGCGTGGCAGCGTCGGTCCGGATGGATGAACGCGCCGTGAGCCCGAACGGGGTCGAGGCCGTTTCCGGCGCGGCCGGCCCCGGCCCGGCCTGCTGCCGCGGGTTATCCTTTGGCCATGCTGTATCTGGCCTCGAAATCCCCGCGCCGCGCCGAACTCCTCGACCGGCTCGGCCAGCCCCACCGCCTGCTCGACGTCGACGTCCCGGAAGTCCGGGCGCCGGGGGAGGGCGCGGTCGACTACGTGCGCCGGGTCGCCCGCGACAAGGCCCGCGCCGGCTGGGCGCAGGTCGCCACGCAGCCGGGCGCGCGCGTGCTCGGCGCCGACACCGAGGTGGTGCTGGGCGAGGAAGTGTTCGGCAAGCCGCGCGACGCCGCCGACGCGGCGGCGATGCTGCGCCGCCTGTCCGGCCGCAGCCACACCGTGCTGTCGGCGGTGACCGTGGTCGATGCCGGCGGCGAACGCCAGGCGCTGTCGGCCACCGAGGTGCGCTTCGCGGTGCTGTCCGATGAGCGGATCGCGGCCTACGTCGCTACCGGCGAGCCGATGGGCAAGGCCGGCGCCTACGCCATCCAGGGCCGCGCCGAGGCCTTCGTCGAGCACCTGGCCGGCAGCTATTCCGGGGTGATGGGGCTGCCGCTGCACGAGACCGCGCGGCTGCTCGCCGGCGGTCCGGCAACCGAAGAACACGACGCCGGCGAGCCGGCCACGATCGCCGGGTGAACGCGCGCATGTCCGAAGAGATCCTGGTCAACGTCACCCCGCGCGAGACGCGCGTGGCGGTGGTCGAGAACGGCATGCTGCAGGAGCTGCACATCGAGCGCGGCTGGCGGCGCGGCGTGGTCGGCAACATCTACAAGGGCCGGGTGCAGCGGGTGATGCCCGGCATGCAGGCGGCGTTCGTCGAACTGGGCCTGGAACGCGCCGCGTTCCTGCACGCCAACGACGTGGTCCGCCCGGCGCCGGTCGACGCCGGCCTGGCCGACGACGCGCCGCCGCAGCCGCTGCCCACGCCCTCGATCGTCGAGCTGCTGCGCGACGGCCAGGAGATCGTGGTCCAGGTGGTCAAGGACCCGATCGGGACCAAGGGCGCACGCCTGACCACCCAGATCAGCATCCCCTCGCGCTACCTGGTGCTGCTGCCGCAGTCGCGCAGCATCGGCGTGTCGGCGCGGATCGAGGACGAAGCCGAGCGCCAGCGGCTGAAGACCCTGGTGGCCGACCTGTCCGCCAGCCACGGTGGCCACGGTTACATCGTGCGTACGAACGCCGAGGGCCAGCCGGCCGAGGCGCTGGCCGAGGACATCGCCTACCTGGCGCGGGTCTGGAACGTGGTCGAGCGCCGCGGCCGCGAGGCCGCCGCCGGCACGATCATCTACGAGGACCTGAGCCTGCCGCTGCGCGCGGTGCGCGACCTGATCCGCCGCGACGTGGAGAAGGTGCGGGTGGATTCGCGCGACACCTACGACCGGCTGCAGGCGTTCGTCGCCAAGTACATGCCGGTGCTGGGCGAGAAGCTCGAACTGTATTCCGGCGACCGCCCGATCTTCGACCTGTACGGGGTCGAGGACGAGATCGGTCGCGCGCTGGACAAGCAGGTACCGCTGAAGTCCGGCGGTTACCTGGTCATCGACCAGACCGAGGCGATGACCACGATCGACGTCAACACCGGCTCGTTCCTCGGCCAGCGCAACCTCGAGGAAACGGTGTACCGCACCAACCTCGAAGCCGCGCAGGCGTTGGCCCGCCAGCTGCGCCTGCGCAACCTGGGCGGGATCATCATCATCGACTTCATCGACATGACCGACCCGGAGCATCGCCGCCAGGTGCTGCGTACGCTGGAGAAGTCGTTGTCGCGCGACCACGCCAAGACCACCGTGTACGACTTCTCGCCGCTGGGCCTGGTCGAGATGACCCGCAAGCGCACGGTCGAGAGCCTGGAGCGGCAACTGTCGGAGACCTGCCCGCAGTGCAGTGGCCGCGGCTCGGTGAAGACCGCCGAGACGGTGACCTACGAGGTGTTCCGCGAGATCACCCGCGCGGTGCGCCAGTTCGACGCCGCGCGCCTGCTGGTGATCGCCTCGCCCAAGGTGGTGGCGCGGATCACCGAGGAGGAATCGGCGGCGGTGGCCGAGCTGGAGGAATTCCTCGGCAAGTCGATCCGCTTCCAGGCCGACGAGCAGTACCTGCAGGAGCAGTTCGATGTGGTGCTGCTGTAAGGCCGCGCGCGGCACGGGGGACTGATGCCCACGCCGCTGCGCCGACGCCTGCGCCTGGCACGCCGCTGGGCCGCGTACCTGCTGGCCGTGGTGCTGGTGCTGATGGCGCTGGCGCTGGGTGCGGCCAGCCAGGTGCTGCCGCTGGCCGAGCGTCATCCGGAACGCATCGCCGCGTGGCTGAGCGAGAAGGCCGGCCGCCCGGTCGCGTTCGATGCCGTGCGCACGCAGTGGACCCGGCGCGGGCCGCTGCTGCAGCTTGAAGGTCTGCACATCGGCGATGCCGGCGGCGGCGTGCACATCGGCCAGGCCGAGGTGCTGGTATCGATGTACGCCGGATTGCTGCCGGGCCGTTCGTTCACCGAACTGCGCCTGCGCGGGCCGTCGCTGACCCTGGAGCGCGCCGACGACGGGCGCTGGTCGGTGCGCGGGCTGCCGATGACCGGCACCGCCGACCCGCTGACCTACCTGGAAGGACTGGGCGAGTTGCAGGTGATCGGCGGCGCGCTGGAAGTGCGCGCGCCGCAGCTGGGGCTGCGCACGCGGATCCCGCGGATCGACCTGCGCCTGCGCGTGGACGGCCGCCATGTCGACGCCGGTGCGCATGCGTACATCCGCCCGGACGAGGCGCCGGCGGCGCTGGCGTTCGAATTCGACCGCGACAGCGGCAACGGCCGCGCGTACTTCGACCTGGACACCGGGGCGCTGGGCGCGTGGGCGCCGCTGCTGCACCACGGCGGCATCGCCCCGGCCGACGGCCGCGGCCGGGTCGAGGCCTGGGGCGAACTGCGCGCGCACCGGCTGGCGATGGTCACCACCCGCGCGCAGCTGCGCCACCTGCTGCTGTCCGGCGCGCCGCTGGCCGATGGCCGCCTGCCGCAGGTGCGGATCGACGAAGTGCGCGGGCGCGCCCGCTGGCGCGTCGCCGCCAGCGGCTGGCGCTTCGATGCGCCGCAGTTGCGCATCGTCGATGCGTATGGCGAGCAGTCGCTGGACGGGCTGGTCGTCGCCGGCGGACAGCACGTCGCGCTGCTGGCCGACCAGGTGGATGCGAAGCCCCTGCTGGCGATGGCCGCACTGAGCGACCGGCTCCCGGCCGGATTGCGGGCGTGGATACTGCAGGCCGCGCCGCAGGCAGAGCTTGCCGGTGTGGAACTGGCCGGCACGCGCGGCGGCCCGCTGCATGCGCAGGGCCGGCTGGAGCGGGTGGCCTTCGCCGCGGTCGGCGACGCACCCGGCATGGACGGCCTGTCCGGGCGCTTCGAAGGCGACGGCCAGGGCTGGCAGCTGGCGCTGGATCCTCGCAGCGCGCTGCGCTTCGACTGGCCCAGCGGTTTCGGCGTGGTCCACGACCTGAAGCTGGACGGCACCCTGCTGGCCTGGCGCGAAGGCGCCGGCTGGGAAGTCGGCCCGCCGGCGCTGCGCCTGGATGGCGGCGACTACCGCGCCGACGTGCGCGGCGGGCTGTGGTTCCAGGGCGACGGCACGCGGCCGTGGATCGGCATCGCCGCCGACATCGGCGACACGCCGGTGCCGGTGGCGAAGAAATTCTGGATCCACCACAAGATGCCCCGGGCCGCGGGGGACTGGCTGGACATGGCGCTGCAGGACGGCGTCGTCAGCGGCGGCCGCGGCCTGGTTGCCGGCGGCCTGGACGACTGGCCGCTCGTGCACGGCAATGGCCGCTTCGAGGCCACCGCGCGGATCCGCGGCGGCCGCATCCGCTTCCAGCGCGACGGGCCGGAGCGGGAGGCGATGCAGGCCGGGGTGGCCTTCGTCGGCAACGGATTCGAGGTGCAGGGTGAGGGCCGTGTCGCTGGCCTGCCGGTGCAGCGGGTGCAGGCCGGCATCGCCGATTTCAGCCGTGCGCCGCTGCTGGTCCACGCCGAGGCCAGGGGCGATGCCGCGCGCATGCTTGAACTGCTGAAGCAGAGCCCGCTGCAGCAGGAGCACCGCGACACCTTCGCCAACCTCGCCGCGTCGGGGCCGGCGGCGACCCGCTTCGCCCTGGACCTGCCGCTGGGCAGCGGCGCGGGGCCGGCGCGGATCAACGGTACGGTGGCGCTGCAGGGCGCGAAGCTGGCGGAGAAGCGCTGGAACCTGGAGTTCGACGCGGTGCGCGGCGAGGCGCGCTACGACAGCGACGGCTTCGACGCGCCGCGGCTGGCGACGCGCCATCGCGGCCAGGACGGCACCCTGGCGCTGCGCGCCGGTGGCCACGTGCGCGACGCGGCCAACGCTTTCGAGGCCAGCCTCGATGCGCCGCTGGACGCGGCCGATCTGTTCGCGCGCGCGCCGGAGATGGAATGGCTGGCGCCGCGCGTGCGCGGGCGCTCGCCGTGGACGCTGGCAGTGGCCCTGCCCAAGGGTGCCGACGGCGCAGGCGACAGCGCCGGCACGCTGCGGCTGCAGTCCAGCCTGGTCGGCACGGTGCTGGACCTGCCTGCGCCGCTGGCCAAGCCGGCTGCCGAAGCGTTGCCGACGACCGTGCAGGTCGGCCTGCCGCTGGGCAGCGGCGCGATCGACGTGGCCTTCGGCGAACGCCTGGCGCTGCGCGCGCGGCAGAAGGACGGGCGCACCGGCGTGCGCGTGCGCCTGGGCAGCGCGACGGTGGATGCCGAACCGCCGGCCTCCGGCCTGGTGGTCGGCGGCCGCGCGGGCTCGCTGGATGCGCTGGAATGGATCGGCCTGGCGAGGGGCGGCGGCGAGGAGGGAATGCCCCTGCGCGGGATCGACGTGCTGGCCGACGAGTTGCGGCTGCTGGGCGGCGTGTTCCCGGCCACGCGGCTGAGGCTGCGGCCCGCTGCGCAGTCGCTGGAGGTGGATGTCGCCGGTCCGGCGCTGGCCGGTACGGGGAGCGTGCCCGACCAGGCCGGCGCACTGGTGCGGGGCCACTTCGAGCGCCTGCACTGGCAGCCGCCGGCGACGAAGGCCAGCGCTGCCGATGTCGCCGATGACGGCGCGCGCGCGCGCGCCGAAACCGATGCGCCGGCCTCGGCGGCGCCGACGCCGGCCAGGGCCGACGCCGGATCCGCCCCGCCCGCGATCCCGCCGCTGGCGATCGACATCGACGACCTGCGCTACCGCGCCGCGACCCTGGGCCGCGCCCTGCTGCGCACCCGCCCGGTGCCGGGCGGCCTGCGCCTGGAACAGTTGCAGGTGCAGGACGGCAAGCAGCGGCTCGACGCCACCGGCGAATGGGTGGGGCAGGGCGATGCGGCGCGTACCCACCTGGCGCTGCAGGTGGACAGCAGCGACATGGGTGCGCTGATGGACGGCCTGGGCTATCGCAACTGGCTGGCACGCGGTGAAGGCCAGCTGCGTTTCGACGCCAGGTGGCCCGGTTCGCCGAACGGCTTCAGGCTGGCCGGGCTGCAGGGCAGCCTGCGCATCGACGCAACCGACGGCCAGCTGCTGGAGCTGGACCCCGGTGCCGGCCGTGTGCTCGGACTGTTCAGCCTGGCCCAGCTGCCGCGGCGGCTGACGCTCGATTTCCGCGACTTCTTCTCCAAGGGCTTCGCCTTCGACACGCTCGAAGGCAGCGTCAGGTTCGGCGACGGCCAGGCGCACACCGACGACATGCGCATCGACGGCCCGGCCGCCGACATCCGCATCCGAGGCGACACCGACCTGCGCGCGCAACGCTTCGACCAGACCATCGACGTGCTGCCCAAGTCGGGCAACCTGCTCACCGTGGTCGGCGCGGTCGCCGGCGGCCCGGTCGGCGCGGCGATGGGCGCGGCGGCGAACGCGGTGCTGTCGCGGCCGCTGGGCGAACTGGGCGCGAAGACCTACCGGGTCAGCGGACCGTGGAAGGAGCCCAAGGTCGAGGTGATCAGCCGCGAGCAGTCGCGCGATGGGGCCACCGCCGAGGGCAGGATCGGACAAGACGCCGGCATGCCCTGAACCGGCATCGCATGCGCCGAACGGGTGCCGCTTTACGTAGAGCGGGGCTTGCCCCGCTGCTCTTTGCGGTGGTTCGTTTCATCGGGCGTGTGCAGCCGGGCAAGCCCGGCTCTACGAAAGCCACCCGGGTGGGGTTTCAGCTGCCGTCGCCGCGGCTGAAATCGGGCAGGCGCAGCTTCACCCGGTGTTCCTTCGCCGGGCATCCCTCCACGTCCACGCCGCGGAAATAGCCGCGCTGCCACTGCTCGCGCGCGGCGGCCGATTCCGGGTCGGGCAGTTCCTGCAGGAAGTGGCCGCGGCTCTGCGTCCAGCGCCGGTACTGCGCGTCCAGCTCCGGCGTTTCCGACAGCGGCCGCCATTCGGCGCGCACTTCGCCCTGCAGCAGCGGGCGGTGCAGCGGCAGCAGGTGCGCGAACGGTTCACCGGCCTCGAAGCGCACGCGGCCGGGGCGGGTGAACTTCCAGTTCATGGTGAACGGATACGGGCTCCAGTCGGTCTCGACCATGCCGCTGAGCGCGCCGATGCCGTCCTTCGGGCGGTTCAGCGGGCCGGTCACCAGCAGCTCGGTGCCGGCCGGCTCGGTGCGGAACAGGCAGGGCACGTGGAAGGTCAGCACGCCGTAGCCGAAGTGGCTCACCGCCGGCGCGGAGGTGCCCGGATCGGCGGTGATGCGCACGTCGTCCAGGGCGTTGCCGCCGCTCCACTCGGCGCTGAATCCGGTCTGGCACAGCAGTTCCCAGCCCAGCGCGTTGGCCATGTCCAGCGGCAGGCAGCGGTAGGCGTAACGCTGCTCGGTGCGGTCCATCCAGTCGCGCTCGCGCGGGGCCGGGCGGATGTCCAGGGTGTAGCCGTCGATGACGTGGGCGGTCAGTTTCATCGTGGTTCGGAGGCTGCGGGCGGGGCGCCAGGCGCGATGAAGGCCGTGGCGGGTGGGTGCTGTCATCATAGGCGCCGCTTGCCATTCCGGCGCCTGCCCCCATCTTTCCCCGATGACCGACTCAGCCCTGATCCTCGCCGAATCCCGCCTGCTCGTCCCCGGCGGCCTGGACCCCTCCGGCCTGGACCGCGCCTTCGGCGCGCTGCTGGGGCCGGGCATCGACTTCGGCGATCTGTACTTCCAGCACGCCCGGCGCGAGAGCTGGTCGGTGGAGGACGGCATCGTCAAGGACGGTGCGCATTCCATCGAACAGGGCGTGGGCGTACGTGCGATCAGCGGCGAGAAGACCGGCTTTGCCTATTCGGACGACATCAATGCCGATGCCTTGCGCCTGGCCGCCGGTTCGGCACGGGCGATCGCGCGGGACGGCAGCGCGCACGCGCCGCGGCAGCTGGTGCGCAGCGGCGGGCATGCGCTGTACCCGGCACTGGACCCGGTCGATGGCATGGGCAACGAGGGCAAGGTCGAACAGCTGCGCGCGCTGGACCGGCTGCTGCGCGCGGCCGACCCGCGCGTGATCCAGGTATCGGTGAGCCTGTCCGGCGGCGTCGACACCGTGCTGGTGGCACGCAGCGACGGCGTGCTTGCCGCCGACGTGCGGCCGCTGGTGCGGTTGAACGTGCAAGTGATCGTCGAACACGGCGGCCGCCGCGAATCTGGTTACGCCGGTGGCGGCGGACGCTACTCGTACGAGGAACTGTTCTCCGGCGGCCGCCCCGAGAAACTGGCGCGCGAAGCGCTGCGCCAGGCGCTGGTGAACCTGGAGGCGATCGACGCGCCGGCCGGCACCATGCCGGTGGTGCTCGGTTCCGGCTGGCCCGGCGTGCTGCTGCACGAGGCCGTCGGCCACGGCCTGGAAGGCGACTTCAACCGCAAGGGCACCTCGACCTATGCCGGGCGCATGGGCCAGCGGGTGGCCGCACCAGGCGTGACCATCGTCGACGACGGCACCCTCGAAGGCCGCCGCGGCTCACTCAACATCGACGACGAGGGCACGCCGACGCGCTGCACCACGCTGATCGAGGACGGCGTTCTGGTCGGCTACATGCAGGATTCGCTCAACGCGCGGCTGATGGGCATGGCGCCCACCGGCAACGGCAGGCGCGAATCGTTCGCGCACCTGGTGATGCCGCGCATGACCAACACCTACATGCTCGCCGGCACGCACGACCCGCAGGAGATGATCCGCTCGGTGAAGAAGGGCCTGTACGCGGTCAACTTCGGCGGCGGCCAGGTCGACATCACCAGCGGCAAGTACGTGTTCTCGGCCACCGAGGCCTACCTGATCGAGGACGGCAAGGTGACCGCGCCGGTGAAGGGCGCCACCCTCATCGGCAACGGCCCGGAGACGATGCAGAAGGTGCGCATGGTCGGCCACGACCTGGCCCTGGACGAGGGCGTGGGCGTATGTGGCAAGGACGGGCAGAGCGTGCCGGTGGGCGTGGGCCAGCCATCACTGCTGATCGACGGGCTGACCGTGGGCGGGACGAGGGCGTGAGGCGCGGCGCGTGAGCCGCCCGCAGGCTGTGTCCCACCCGGTGTCGGGCCGGTCAGTCCTGGCGTTCGTCGTTCCCGTCGAAGCCGAATTCGTCTTCGACCCCGTCGTCCGCGGTCCCGCTGCCGGCCTCGTCCGCAGTCGCGCCGCCGGCGGCCAGCAGCCGCTTCAGTTCCTGGAACAGTTCGCGGAACGCGCGCGGCGGCTTGTTGCGCAGCTTTTCCTCCTGCGCGTTGCGGACCAGCTGGCGCAGGTGCTGGCGGTCGGCCGCCGGGTATTCCTCCAGCAGTCCAGCCAGCGCCGCGTCGCCTTCCGCGATCAGGCGTTCGCGCCAGTCCTCGATGCGGTGCATCGTGGCCGTTTCGCGGCGGGCGGCTTCGCCGTCTTCGTCCAGCGCGTCGCGGATGGCTTCGAGGGTTTCGTCGTCCTCGCGGCGCATCTGCTTGGCGAGGAAGGCGAGCTGGCGCTTGCGGGCGACGTGGGCGGGGATCTTCCGGGTGTGCTCCAGGTGCGGCAGGAGGTCGTCGGGGATCGGGAGCTTGGCCAGCTGGGTGGGGGTGAGGCTGGCGAGTTTTTCGGCCAGTTCGAGCACTTCGAGGGCTTCGCGGCGCTGCTGGCTGCGGCTGGGGGAGTGGAATTCGCCGGTTTCTTCGTCGCGTCCGCGCATGGGGGTGGGGCTCTGTCGGTTGCCGTGGATTCTACGCGCTCGGGGCTGGGGCAACGGCAAGAGCGCGGGCTCCGGACGGGGCCGCGGCATGCCGGGGGTCCCGCTTTTCCCGCGTGGGGACATCCTGTCCCCAAGCGGGCGCAGGCCATCCATGGCCTGCTTGGCGCGGGACCCCCGGCATGCCGCGTCCTTCGCGAGCGTGCGGGACGTGGCTCCTACCGGCGTTTGAACAGCCTGTATTCGCGTCCAGGGCGAGGCTTCTGCTGGCTCTGGAACAGCCGAATACTTTCGAAGGCGTGCAGTGAACCCCTGCGACGGAACTTTGGGCGCCATGGATGGCGCCCAAAAGCCCCCATGGATGGGTTCACGGCGTGTTCCGGCGCAGGGGTTCACTGCATGCCCGCCGCGAGACCGTCCGGTCGCAACCGCTTTTGACCTGCTGTGCTTGAAATCCAGAAACAGAACGAACAACAGGATGGAACTTGTGAACGACATCGTGCGCGGCGACGACAGCCATGAGCGGTTGGAACGGTTGGCGGACATTTCGCAGCGGCTGCTGGAGCGGGCGAAGGCGCTGGGGGCCAGCCAGGCGGAGGTGAGTTGCAGCGAGGAGCGCGGGCTCAATGTGTCGGTGCGGATGGGCGAGGTGGAGACGGTCGAGTCCAATCGCGATCGGGGCATCGGCGTGACCGTGTATTTCGGGCAGCGCAAGGGCAGTGCGAGTACTGCCGACCTGCACGAGGCGAGCCTGGAAGCGACGGTCGAGCAGGCCTGCGCGATCGCGCGGCATACCGAGGACGATCCGGCGGCGGGGCTGGCCGAGGCGGCGTTGATGGCGCGCGAGTTCCCGGACCTGGATACCTGGCATCCGTGGCGACTGGATGCGGACGAGGCAGTGGACCTGGCGCTGGCCTGCGAGGCGGCGGGGCGCGGGGCGGATGCGCGGATCGGCAACTCGGACGGGGCTTCGTTCGGCAGCGGCGAAAGTCTTTCGGTGTATGCGAACAGCCACGGCTTCGTCGGGCGCGAGCGCGAGACCCAGCATTCGCTGGGCGTGGCGCTGATCGCCGGGCAGGGCGACGGCATGCAGCGCGATGGCTGGTACAGCATCGGCCTGGCGCGCGGCGACCTGGAGGCGCCGGCGGCGATCGGGCGGCGCGCGGCCGAGCGCACCGCGGCGCGGCTGGATCCGCGCAAGGCGCCCACCGGCGCGTTCCCGGTGCTGTTCTCGGCCGAAGTGGCGCGCTCGCTGCTCGGGCACCTGCTGGGCGCGGTGTCGGGCGGGGCGCTGTATCGGCGCGCCAGTTTCCTGCTCGACAGCGTCGGCACGCGGCTGTTCCCGGAATGGATGGACATCGAGGAGCGACCGCTGCTGCGGCACGGGCTGCGCTCGACCGCGTTCGATGCCGATGGCGTGGCCACCCGCGACAGCGCGCTGGTGGCCGGCGGCGTGCTCCAGCGCTACGTGCTGGGCAGCTACTCGGCGCGCAAGCTGGGATTGCAGACCACCGCCAATGCCGGCGGCGTGCACAACCTGCAGGTCTCGTCCAACGCCGGGACGCTGGCGGAAATGGCGCGCGGGATGGGCCGCGGCCTGCTGGTCACCGAGCTGATGGGGCAGGGCGTCAACGGCGTCACCGGCGACTACTCGCGCGGTGCCGCGGGCTTCTGGGTGGAGGGCGGGGTGCCGGCCTATCCGGTGGATGAACTGACCATCGCCGGCAACCTGCGCGCGATGTTCGCCGGCATCGAGGCGGTGGGTAGCGAGATCGATCCGCGCTCGCACATCCGCACCGGGCCGATCCTGGTCGGGCGGATGACCGTGGCCGGCGGCGATGCCTGAAGCCGCCGGCGGTGTCCCGCATCGCAGCCGGATGACGTATCTTCACGTATCGGCACCGTCCCGGGGGAGAGGGGCCGTCACTCCAACCGCAACCGCAAGGGGAACGAGATGAGCGAATTCGAGACCTACACCGCGCCGCCGCCGCCGCCCGAGGGTGGTGCACCCAGCGCCGAGGAGCGGCAGTGGGGCCTGTTCGGCCACCTGTCGTCGCTGGCGGGGCTGTTCACCGGTGGCATCGGCAACATCGTCGGCCCGCTGGTCATCTGGCTGATCAAGAAGGACACCATGCCCTTTGCCGCCGACCAGGCCAAGGAAGCGCTGAACTTCAACATCACCCTGCTGATCGTGGGCGTGATCCTGGTGCTGCTGACCATCTTCACCCTGGGCATCGGCGCGCTGATCACCGCACCGCTGGGCGTCCTGCTGGCGATCGCGTGGCTGGTGCTGACGATCATCGGTGCGATGAAGGCCAACGATGGCGTGGCCTACCGTTATCCGTTCACGCTGCGGCTGGTGAAGTAAGCCGCCTTTCCGATCGATGCGAAGGGCCCGGCTTGTCCGGGCCCTTTGTTTTTCCGCGCCTTGCGACTGTCGCCACCCTTGTAGGAGCCCACTTCAGGGGGCGACCCCGCGCCGCTGGAATTCCCGCGCTCAACGCGCAGCTCCGGATCCGCCGCGTTGAACGCGGCTGCACCCCGCCACCGTCGGGTCGCGCCCTGAAGTGCGCTCCTACAGAAGGGCGTTCACGAAGCAGCGTTCACGAGGCAGCGTTACGACGCAGCGTTACGACGCAGCGTTACGACGCAGCGGGGCGCTGGCCGCTAGTGCTTGCGCTGCACCGCCAGCTCGCCGAGCGCGGCCAGCGTGGTGGCGCGCTCGCCGAACGGGGCGAGTGATTGGCGCATCGCCGCGGCCAGTTCGTCGAGCCTGGCGCGGGCGCCGTCGAGGCCCAGCAGCGCGGGGTAGGTGGACTTGGCCTGGGCCGCGTCCTTGCCGGCAGTCTTGCCCAGCTGTTCGGAGCTGGCTTCGACGTCGAGGATGTCGTCGCGCACCTGGAAGGCCAGGCCCAGCGCGTCGGCGTATGCGTCCAGGTGCGCAAGCGTGGCTGCGTCGGCGCCGCCGGCCAGCGCGCCCATGCGCACCGCGGCGCGGATCAGCGCGCCGGTCTTGAGCGCGTGCATGCGCTGCAGCTGCGCCAGCGTCTGCGTGCGACCAGTGGCGTCGATGTCCAGCGCCTGGCCGCCGCACATGCCGGCTACGCCGGAGGCCGCGGCCAGGGTGCGCACCCATTCGATGCGCAGGCCGGCGGCGGCATCGGCTTCGGCCAGCGCGGAGAAGGCCAGGGTCTGCAGCGCGTCGCCGGCGAGGATCGCGGTGGCTTCGTCGAAGGCCACGTGCACGGTGGGCTGGCCACGGCGCAGGTCGTCGTCGTCCATCGCCGGCAGGTCGTCGTGGACCAGCGAATAGGCGTGGACCAGTTCGACCGCGGCCGCGGGCGCGTCGAGCAGCGCATCTTCGGCGCCCAGCGCGGTGCCGGCGGCATAGACCAGCAGCGGGCGCATGCGCTTGCCGCCGCCGAGGGTGGCGTGGCGCATCGCCGCGTGCAGGCGCGCCGGCTCGGTGCCCGGATCGGGCAGCAGGCGCTCCAGCGTGGCCTCGGTGCGCGCCGCCCAGCGCGCGAAGGCCTCACTCGCCATCGGGACCGGCGAAGGGCTGGGCCGAGTCGGGCTGTTCGGGGTCGCTGAGCAGGCGCACGCGCAGCTCGGCCTGTTCCAGCGCGGCCTGGCAGCGGCGGTAGAGGCCGACGCCGCGCTCGTAGGCGGCCAGCGAATCCTCCAGGCTCATTTCGCCCTGTTCCATCTTCTCGACCAGCTGTTCCAGTTCGTCCAGCGAATGCTCGAACTGCGCGACCGGCGAGGCGTCGGGGGTGGCTTTCTTGGACATGGGCGAAGTGTGCGCGGTGCGGACGGGAAGGGTCAACGACGCCGCCGTGCCGCGATGCTCACCGCGCGGCCGCGCCGGCGCCGGGCGGAGCCCAGGCCAGCTGCCAGCCACGCGCGCGCAGCCAGTCGTCCAGGGCGACGGTGCGGGCCACGTCGCCGGCGGCGAGCAGCCGGCCATCGGCAGCGGAGAGCAGGGGCAGGTGCGCGCGGCGCCAGGGCGGTACGCCGCGCTCCTGCAGCACCTGCTTGAGCGCGTGCGAATGGGAGCGGCCGGGCAGCACGATACGCTCGCCGCCGCGGCGCGCATGCACCCGCAATGGCATGTCGAATCCGGCCACTGCGCCGCCGGCCCCGTCGTGCAGGTGCAGGCGGCCGCCGTCGGGCAGCAGCAGGGGCGCACGCCCGTCCCATCCGGCCTGCCACTGCGCGGGCAGCGGGTCGCGCTGGTGGTCGGCGGGGAGGACGGCGCGCCAGCGCAGCACGCGCGCGCCGGACCAGGCGAAGCTGGCCTGTGCATCGGCACGCGCGCCGAGCAGGTCGCGCTCGATCCGTTCCACCCCGCGCGCCGGCAGCGGCGGCAGGCCGAGCGTGCGTAGCCAGTGGCGCAGCACGCGCGCGCGGCGCGCGGCGGGCAGCGCCTGCAGCGCCGGCACGGGCAGCGTGCGCGGATCGTCGCCGGCGTGCGTGCGCAGCAGCGCGTCGTCCTCCGCGGCCAGCAGCGCGTCGGCCTCGGCGCTGAGCGCGGCGCTGCGCGCGAGCGCGGCAGCCGCGTGCGGCCAGCGCTGGCGCAGCAGCGGCAGCACCTGCAGGCGCAGGAAGTTGCGGTCCGGATCGGGCAGGGCGTTGCTGGGATCTTCGATCCAGGCGATGCCATGCGCGCGGGCGTAGTCGAGCAGCGCGGCGCGCGGCAGCGCGAGCAGCGGCCGCCATTGCCAGGCCTGGCCCAGGGCGCGGCAGGGCCGCATCGCGCCGAGGCCTTCCGTGCCGGAGGCGCGCAGGGCACGCAGCAGGAAGGTTTCGGCCTGGTCGTCGAGATGGTGGGCGGTGGCCAGCACGTCGCCGGCGGCGAGCGTGCCGCGCAGCGCGGCGGAGCGCGCCTCGCGCGCCGCGGCCTCCAGGCCCAGGCCCCGGTCGCGCGGCACCTGCACTTCGATCACCTGCAACGGCACCTGCAGGGCTTCGGCCTGGCGCGCGCAGTGCGCGGCCCAGTCGCCGGCATCGGCCTGCAGGCCGTGGTGCACGTGCACCGCGCGCAGGCCGCGCGCGCGCAGCGCCGGCTCGGCGGCCAGGCGGTGCAGCAGCACGCCCGAATCCAGGCCGCCGCTGAAGGCCACCACGATCGCGCCGTCCGCATCGGCTGGTACTTCCGGCAGCGGGGGAAGGGGGAAGATCGATGCGGCGGCCATGCGGCTATCCTAGCCGGCGGCCGTCCCGGCTCAGCGGACCTGGCGCCAGATCACCGCCAGCGCGCTGATCCAGCACACCGCCACGAACCAGGCCAGCACCCAGTTCGGATTGGTGCGGCGATGGCGGAACAGGCGGTTGACGACGACCACGACCAGCAGCGGCACCACGAACAGGGCCAACGGCAGCACCCAGCCGGGCAAGGTACTCATCGGCCGCGCTCCATCGCCAGCGGCATGCGGCAGGCGGCGGCGCGCAGGCGCGCCGACGCCGCCGCGCCGGGCTCAGGCAGCCTCGTACGCGCCATAGCCATGCAGGCGCGCGTAGCGGCGCTGCACCAGTTCGGCGGCCGGCATCTGCTCCAGCGCGTCGAGTTCATTGAGCAGCACGGCCTTCAGGCGCCTGGCCATCTGCCGCGGGTTGCGGTGGGCGCCGCCGGTGGGTTCGCGCACGACCTTGTCGACCAGGCCCAGCCCGTGCAGGCGCTTGGCGGTCAGGCCCAGCTGCTCGGCCGCGTCCCTGGCCTTGCCCGCGTCCTTCCACAGGATCGAGGCGCAGCCTTCAGGCGAGATCACCGAGTAGGTGCTGTATTCGAGCATCACCGTGCAGTCGCCCACGCCAATGGCCAGCGCGCCGCCGGAGCCGCCTTCGCCGATCACCGTGCACAGGATCGGCACCTTGAGCTCGGCCATCTCCAGCAGGTTGCGGGCGATGGCCTCGGACTGGCCGCGCTCCTCGGCATCGATGCCCGGCCACGCGCCGGGGGTGTCGATGAAAGTCAGGATCGGCAGGCCGAAGCGTTCGGCCAGCTTCATCAGGCGCAGCGCCTTGCGGTAACCCTCGGGCTTGGGCATGCCGAAGTTGCGGCGGATTTTTTCCTTGGTGTCGCGGCCTTTCTGGTGGCCGATCACCACGACCGGACGGCCGTCGATGCGGGCCAGGCCGCCGACAATGGCCTTGTCGTCGGCGAAGGCGCGGTCGCCGGCCAGTTCCTGGAACTCGTCGCAGATCACGCGCACGTAATCGAGGGTGTAGGGGCGGGCCGGGTGGCGGGCCAGCTGGGAGACCTGCCAGGAGGACAGGTCGCGGAAGATCTGGGCGGTGCGCTTGCGCAGCTTGTCCTGCAGCGCGTGCACTTCGGCGTCGACGTTGACCGCCGGGCCGGTGCTGGCGCTGCGCAGTTCCTGGATCTTGGCTTCCAGGTCGGCGATGGGCTGCTCGAAATCGAGGTAGTTCGGGTTCATCCGGGGGCCGGCAGGGCCGGTGAGTACATGAAGGCGTGGAGTGTAGCCGAAGGTCCCGGAAGGGACCGGACCGTACGGTACGGTGACGCTCAGTTCGCCCAGGGGCGGCCGATGGCCAGCTTCACCGCGCGCACGCCGGGCTGGGCGCGCAGGGCGTCGAGCAGGGGCGGGGCGACGCGCACGCCGTTGGCGCCGTTGAGGTCGAGCACGCCGGTGGCGGCATTGCCCTGGCGGCCGAC
>NZ_PDWM01000041.1 GCF_010093225.1 Pseudoxanthomonas koreensis
GCCCTGCTCCCTCCCCTCCCCCGGGTTGCAAGGCAGGCATCCGGGTGCGGCAGTCCTGTGGCTGCATCTGCTCGTGCCGGTCGCCGTGCTGGGCGCACTGCTGGCGTGGGCGGTGGGCGGCGGCGACCAGTTGCTGGCCGATCGCATCTACGCCTGGGGCGGTCACGGCTGGCCGCTGCGCCGCGCATGGCTCACCGACACGGTGATCCATGTCCATGGCCGCAACCTCAACGCGGCGGCCTGGCTGGTGCTGGCCATGGCCTGGTCCGGCGCCATGGCCAGCCGCGCCTGGCGGCCGTGGCGCCGGCCATTGGGCTACCTGCTGCTGGCAACCTTGCTGTCGTGCCTGGTGGTGGCCTGGACCAAGTCCTGGACCAACATGGACTGCCCCTGGGACCTGGCCCGTTACGGCGGGCAGCGGCAGTTCGTCGGGCTGTTCGAACTGCGTCCGCTGGGGATGTCGCGCGGGCGCTGCTTCCCTTCCGGACACGCCAGTGCCGGTTACGCCTGGCTGGCGCTGTACTTCTTCCTGATGGCGGTGGCGCCGCGCTGGCGCTGGATCGGACTGGCCGCAGGCATCGCCGGCGGCCTGGTGTTCGGCATTTCGCAGCAGCTGCGCGGCGCGCACTTCCTCTCCCATGACATCGTCACCGCCGGAGTGTGCTGGAGCATCGCGCTTGGCCTGTACGCGACGATGCTGTGGCCGGGGCAGCCGGCGGTGCAGGACGCCGCCGCCGGAGACGCGCGATGAGCGCGATCCTGCAGAGCGCCAGGCGCCGGTCGTCGGCGCTGTGGCTGCCGCTCGCGCGCGCCTGGGACGGGTTCCGCCCGGAGATGAGCCAGGAGATGCTGGCCGTGCTGGTCGGGCTGTTCCTCACCACGTCCGCCAACGTCGCGCTGTTCCGCTCCGTGTACGCCACCGGCGCGCTGCATGGCCTTGCCGGCCTGGGCACGGGCGCGTGCCTGTTCGTGCTGGTGTGGGCGCTGAACATGCTGCTGGCGCTGCTGCTGTTCAACAACTGGTCGGTGAGGGCGGTGCTGGCACTGCTGCTTCCGGCTTCCGCGGCGGCGGCGTACTTCATGGACCACTACGGGGTCTACTTCGACACCGACATGGTGCGCAACGTCCTGCAGACCGACGCCCGCGAGTCCTCGGAACTGGTTTCCATGGGATTGCTCGGCAGGGTGCTGCTGGCCGGCATCCTGCCCGCGGCGCTGGCGTGGCGCGTGCGGCTGGTCCGGCGCAAGCCCGGCCGCGCGATGCTGCTGCGTGCCGGCGCCATCGTGCTGGCGCTGGTCGCGGTGCTGGGGTCGGCGCTGGTGTCGTTCCAGAGCCTGTCGGCGCTGATGCGCAACCATCGCGAGATCCGCCACCTCATCACCCCCGGCAACTACCTGGCGTCCCTGGTCCGGGTCGCCGCCGACGACGGCGCGGCCCGCAACCGGCCGCGCACCACCCTCGGCGCCGGTGCCCACGTCGCCGGGAAATCGCCCGGGCAGCGTCCCCGGCTGCTGGTGCTGGTGGTCGGCGAGACGGTGCGCGCGCAGAACTGGGGCCTCAACGGCTACGCCCGGCAGACCACGCCGCAGCTGGCGCGCATGGACCTGGTGAATTTCACCGATGTGTCCTCGTGCGGCACCGCCACCGAGGTGTCGCTGCCGTGCATGTTCTCGCGGTATACGCGCGAGGCGTACAGCAAGGACAAGGTGCGCAATTCCGAATCGGTGCTGCACGTCCTCGGCCATGCCGGCATCGGCGTCTCCTGGCTGGACAATCAGGGCGGCTGCAAGGGGGTATGCACGGGCCTGGACGTCCAGTCCTTCGAACACGCCGACGACCCGGAGTTCTGCAACGCCGAAGGCTGCCTGGACGGGATCCTGCTCAAGGCGCTGTCCGCGAAAGTGGACCAGCTCGGCGAGGGCGACGCGGTGATCGTGCTGCACCAGCTGGGCAACCACGGCCCCGCCTATTACAGGCGCCATCCGCCGGAGTTCGCCCGCTTCCTGCCCGAGTGCCGCAGTTCCGAGCTGGGCCAGTGCAGCCGCGAACAGGTGGTCAACGCCTACGACAACGCCACGCTGTATACCGATGACCTGCTCGCCCGCGCCATCCGCCTGCTCGCCGCGCAGGTGCAGCGCGACACGGCCCTGGTCTACCTGTCCGACCATGGCGAGTCGCTGGGCGAAGGCGGGCTCTACCTGCACGGGATGCCGTACGCGATCGCACCGGAGGAGCAGAAGAAGGTGCCGATGGTGATGTGGCTGTCGCCGGGCTTCTCGGGCAGCGGCGGCATCAACCTCGCCTGCCTGAAGGACAAGGCGGGCCGGCAGGCGGTCAGCCAGGACTCGCTGTTCCATACCCTGCTCGGGTTGATGCAGGTGACGGCGCCGGAGTACGACACCTCGCTGGACCTGCTCGATGGATGCCTGAGCGGCCACGGTAGCTCCTGACACCGGCCGGGACGGCACGTCCGGCGCAATCCGTGCGGGCGGGGCGAGTGCCCGGCGAAGGACCGGACAGGTGGTGCGCTTTTGCACTCCGGCCTCCCGCCACCGCAGAATCGACCCATCCCCGCCGCCACGGCCGCCCTGATGAGCGACTGGTCCTTCGGCACCATCCTGTTCGCCCTGGACTGGACGTTCCGGCTGGCGGCGCTGTGGTGGATCCCCAGCCGCTCCAACCCCGCCGCCGCCCGCAGCTGGCTGCTGCTGGCGTTCTTCGTGCCGCTGCTGGGGCTGCCGCTGTACCTGCTGCTGGGCCAGCCGTGGCTGTCGGAGCAGCGCCGCCGTCGCCAGGGCCAGGCCTCGCAGGCGATCCGCGAAGGCCAGGCGCCGCAACGCGCACTGCGCTGGCAGCCGCCGGCCACCGGCCCGGCCGCCGAGACAGTGCCGCTGGTCGAGCGCATGGGCGATTTCATGCCGGTGCGCGGCAACGCGGTCGAACTGCTCGACGACTACGACGGCTCGATCCGCGCCCTGGTCGCCGACATCGACGCGGCGCAGGCACGCGTGCACCTGCTGTACTACTTGATGCTCGACGACGCGGTCGGCCGCGCGGTGGCCGATGCGCTGGTCCGCGCGGCCGCGCGCGGCGTGCGCTGCCGGCTGCTGCTGGACGCGGTCGGCGCCAAGCAGGGCTGGCGGCGCTTCCACGCGCCGCTGCGCGCAGCCGGGGTGGAGGTGCAGCGGATGATGCCCGGCGGCCTGCGCTGGCGCCGCAGCAGCCGCATGGACCTGCGCAACCACCGCAAGATCGCGGTGATCGACGATCACGTCGGCTACGTCGGCTCGCAGAACCTGGCCGACGCGGTGTTCGTGCCCGGGCATCCGAACCGCGAGCTGGTCGCCCGCGCACGCGGCCCGATCGTCTCGCACATGGAGGCGGTGTTCGCCAGCGACTGGTACCTGGAGACCGGGCAGATGCTCGAGGTCTCGCCGGTACGGCCGGTGCACGCCGAGGACGTGGCCGCGCAGCTGCTGCCCAGCGGCCCGGCCTATCCGTTCGGCAACGCCGGCGAAACGGTCGCCTCGCTGATCCACCTGGCCCAGCACCGGCTGGTGCTGACCACGCCGTACTTCGTGCCCGACGACGCCACCCTGAGCGCGCTGCGGATCGCCGCGCTGTCGGGCGTGGACGTGCAGCTGGTGCTGTCGGCGACCAACAACAAGCGCCTGCTGCTGCTGGCGCAGCAGTCGTACTACGAGGAACTGCTGGCGTCGGGGGTGAAGATCGCGCTGTACCAGCCGCACTTCATGCACGCCAAGCACCTGAGCGTGGACGATTCGGTGGCGCTGGTGAGCTCGATCAACCTGGACATCCGCTCGTTCGCGCTGAACGCCGAGATCGGCCTGCTCTGCTACGACCCCGGCGTGGTCGCGCGCATGCACGCAATCGAGGCCGACTACCTGATGCACTCGGAGATGCTGTCGCTGGAACAGTGGCGCCGGCGACCGTCGTGGAAGCGCAGCCTGGAAGGGCTGTCGCGGCTGGCCGATTCGTTCATGTGAGCCGCAAGCCCGGGCACCGCGGCCGGGTAGAATGCGCGCCCATGCAGTCCCGTTTCGACATCGGCATCGTCGGTGGCGGCGCCGCCGGCACGCTGGTGGCGCTGCAATGCCTGCGCCAGGCGACGGCGCCGCTGCGCATCGCCGTGTTCGAACCCGGCGAGCCCGGCCTGGGCGTGGCCTACGCCACCGGGCGCCCCGAGCACCTGCTCAACGTGCCCTGCAGGCGGATGAGCGCGTTCCCCGACGGTGCCGACGATTTCCTCGACTGGCTCGCGGCGCGGCCCGGCTTCGCCGGAACGCCGCGCGCCACGCTGGCCGGCGCGTTCGCGTTGCGCCGCGAGTACGCCGCCTACCTGCGCGAGCGGCTGGCGCAGGCGCGACAGGCCAGCCCGGCATCGCTGGAAATCGTGCCGCAGCGGATCGACGGCCTGCACCGCGACCCGGCCGCGGACGGCTGGGTGCTGGAAGGCAGCGAAGGCCGCTGGCGCGCGCGGCACGTGGTGCTGGCCACCGGCAACGCGCCACGCCCGCTGCCGGTGCGCGGCTCCGGTGCGCTGGCGCGGCCACTGCTGGTCGATGCCTGGGACTACGCGGGTGTCGCCGCGATCGCGCCTGATGCGGAGGTCTGCATCGTCGGCACCGGCCTGAGCATGGTCGATGCGGTGCTGACCCTGGTGGCCAACGGGCATCACGGCCCGGTGCACCTGCTGTCGCGGCATGCGCTGCTGCCGCTGCCGCATGCCGTCGCGCATGCCGTGGACCGCGACTTCGATGTCGATGCCCTGCATGGCCTGGGCACGCGGGCGCGGCTGCGCCGGCTGCGCGGCCAGGTCCGCGATGCCGCGACGCGTGGACTGCCGTGGCAGGCGGTGATGGAGGCGGTCCGTCCGCACGTGCAGGCGCTGTGGCGCTCGCTGCCGGCGGCCGAGCAGCGGCGCTTCCTGCGCCATGCGCTGCGCGCCTGGGACATCCACCGCCATCGCATCGCTCCTGAAGTGCATGCGCTGCTGCAGGGCCAGCAGCAGCGTGGCCGCCTGCATGTGCACCGCGCGCGCCTGGACATGGCCATGGCCGGGCCGCGCTGCGTGCACCTGGCCGCGCGCGGCCGCGACGGCCGCAGCGTGGTGCTCGACGTGGCCCACGTGGTCAACGCCACCGGGATGGAGCTGCGCGTGCAGGCCATGCGCAACCCGTTGCTGGAGCAGCTGCTCGGCGATGGCCATGCGCGGCCGGGCGCGCACGGCATCGGCCTCGGCACCGACGCCGAAGGCCGCCTGCTGGATGCCGGTGGCGGCGCGCAGGACGACCTGCGCGCGATCGGCAGCCTGCGCATCGGCGAAGCCTGGGAAAGCATCGCCGTACCCGAACTGCGGGTGCAGGCCGAAGCCCTCGCCCGCGCCCTGACCACCAGCGACACCCGCTCCTTGTAGGAGCCCACTTCAGGGGGCGACCCGACGCCGCTTGAGGCACCGCGTTCAACGCGTGCACTCCGGAGCGGCCGCGTCCAGCGCGGCTGTTTCCAGGTGGCCTCGGGTCGCCCCCTGAAGTGGGCTCCTACAAAGGCGGCACCGCTGCGCGGAGGCAGGCTGGCGCGCGGCATCGGGAAGCCCGCCTCCCCGGGGCGCCGCAGTACACTCGCCGCGTCGAGGTGCGGAGGAGGGCCGCCTTGCCGAGCTGGATCCTGCTGCTGGTATCGATCGGCTACGCCGCGCTGCTGTTCACGGTGGCGTGGTGGGGCGACCGCCGCCCGATGTACCCGGACCGGCCGTGGCTGCGTCCGGTGGTCTACAGCCTGGCGCTGGCGGTGTACTGCTCCTCCTGGACCTTCTACGGCGCGGTCGGCAGCGCGGTGCGCAACGGCATCGGCTACCTGCCGATCTACCTGGGCCCGCTGCTGCTGTTCGTGTTCGGCTGGCGGATCATCGAACGGCTGGCGCTGGTCGCGCGCAGCCAGAACACCGTCTCCATCGCCGACTTCATCTCCGCCCGCTACGGCCGCTCGCGGCGGCTGGCCACACTGGTCACCGTAATCGCCCTGGTCGGCGTGATCCCGTACGTGGCGCTGCAGTACAAGGCCGTGGCGATGAGCCTGGCGGTGCTTACCGGGCACGCGGCCGGGCAGGCCGTCGCGCTCGCCGATCCGGCACTGTACGTGGCCCTGCTGATGGCGCTGTTCGCGGCACTGTTCGGCACCCGCCAGGTCGACGCCACCGAGCATCACCACGGCATGATGCTGGCCATCGCGCTGGAATCGCTGGTCAAGCTGGTGGCGATGGTCGCGGTGGGCATCTTCGCCTGGGCCTGGCTGGGCGGGCACGAGCTGCGCATCGCCGACTCGGCGCGCACGCTGTTCCAGGAAGCGCCGCCGGTGGGGTTCATCGCCCAGACCCTGCTCGGTTTCCTCGCCATCGTCTGCCTGCCGCGCCAGTTCCAGGTCGCGGTCGTGGAGTGCGGCGACGTGGCCGACATCCGCAAGGCGCGCTGGATGTTCGGCGGCTACCTGCTGCTGATCTCGGTGATGGTGGTGCCGATCGCCGCCGCCGGCGTAGCCCTGTTCGGCAGCGGTGGCGAGGTGGCCAGCGACACCTTCGTCCTGGCCCTGCCGCTGGCCGAAGGCCGCGGCGCGCTGGCGCTGGCCGCCTACGTCGGCGGCTTCTCCGCGGCCACCGGCATGGTGATCGTGTCCAGCATCGCGCTGGCCACCATGGTCAGCAACGACCTGGTGATGCCGGTGCTGCTGCGGCGCGGCTGGGGCGAACGCCATGCCGCCGCCGACGTGGCCTCGATGGTGCTGTGGGTGCGGCGCGCGGCGATCCTGCTGCTGTCACTGTGCGCGTACGGCTACTACCGCTGGATCGGCGGCGACAATACCCTGGCCGCGTACGGCCTGATGGCGTTCGCGGCGGTAGCGCAGTTCGCGCCGGGGCTGATCGGCGGCCTGTACTGGCGCGGTGCCAGCCGCCGCGGCGTGGAGTTCGGCCTGCTGGCCGGCTTCGCGACCTGGATCTACACGCTGCTGCTGCCGGCGCTGTCCACCTCGGGGCTGTTCGATCCGGCGTGGCTGCTGGAAGGCCCGTTCGGCGTGCACTGGCTGCGGCCGCAGCAGCTGTTCGGGCTCAGCGGCTGGGATCCGCTCACCCATGGCACGTTCTGGTCGCTGCTGCTCAACGGCGGCGTGATGATGCTGGTCTCGGCACGCTCGCGGCTGGGCGTGGACGAGCGCCTGCGCATCGCCCCGTTCCTGGATCCCTATGCCGAGCGCCAGGCACTGGCGCCCGGCGAGTGGCCCGGCAACGTCAGCGTCGGCGACCTGCTCTCGCTGGCAATCCGCATCGTCGGCGAGCGCCATGCGCGGCGCGCGTTCTCCGAGCAGGCCATCGCCCTGGGCCGCGAACTGCAGCCGGCCGCCACGGCCGACCGCGCCTGGGCGCAATTCACCGAGCGCCTGATCGCCGCTTCGATCGGCGCGGCCTCCGCGCGCCTGGTGCTGACCAGTGCGCTGCGTGGCTCGGGCATGCACCTGAGCGAGGTGATGGCCCTGCTCGACGAGGCCGGCCAGGAGCTGCGCTTCAACCGCGAGATCCTCTCCACCACGCTGGAGAACATCAGCGCCGGGGTCAGCGTGGTCGACCCCGACATGCGCCTGGTCGCCTGGAACCGCGGCTACCAGCGCATGTTCGGCTACCCGGCCGGCATGCTCTACGTCGGCCGCCCGGTCGCCGACCTGATCCGCTACAACGCCGAGCGCGGCGAACTGGGCGAAGGCGACGTCGACACCCAGGTGCGCAAGCGCATCGAGCACATGCGTGCAGGCACCCCGCACGTGGTCGAGCGCGTGCGCAGCGACGGCAGCGTGATCGAGATGCGCGGCCAGGCGCTGCCCGGTGGCGGCTACGTCACCAGCTACAACGACATCACCGCCTACAAGCACGCCGAGCAGGCGCTGCGCGAGGCCAACGAAAACCTGGAACAGCGCGTGGCCGAGCGCACCCGCGAGGCCGAGCACGCGCAGCAGTCGCGCACCCGTTTCCTGGCCGCGATCAGCCACGACGTGCTGCAGCCGCTCAACGCCGCGCGCCTGTTCGCCTCGGCCCTGCGCGACGGTGGCCCGAACGTGGACCAGCCGCACCTGGCCGAGCGCGTGGACGCCTCGCTGCGCGCGGCCGAGGAACTGCTCGACGGCCTGCTCGACGTCTCGCGCCTGGACACCGGCGCGCTGCAGGCCGACGTGACCGTGTTCGACGCCGGCGAACTGCTGCAGGAACTGGCCGCGCAGTACGCACCGGTCGCCGCCGGCCGCGGCCTGGAATTGCGCGTGCACGCGCGCGCCCGCCCGGTGCGCAGCGACCGCCGCCTGCTGCGCCGGGTGCTGCAGAACTTCCTGGCCAACGCGCTGCGCTATACCCGCAAGGGCAGGATCGTGCTGGGCATGCGCGTGCACGGCGACCAGGTCGCGCTGCAGGTATGGGACACCGGCCCGGGCATTCCCCGGCAGCACATGCGCCAGATCTACGACGAGTTCCACCGCTACCAGCAACCGTTTGACTGGGGCGAGCGCGGGCTGGGACTTGGCCTGTCGATCTGCCAGCGCATCTCGCGCCTGCTCGAGCACCGGCTCGACGCGCACAGCGAGGTCGGCCGCGGCAGCATGTTCTCGATCACGGTGCCGCGCGTGGCGGCGCTGCCGGCGGCATCGCGCCGCTCCTCGTCCATGCTTCCGGGCTCCGGCTCGCTGGCCGGGCTGCGGGTGCTGTGCGTGGACAACGACCAGGAGATCCTGGACGGCATGCGCATGCTGCTGGCGCGCTGGCAGGCGACGGTGATCACCGCCAGTACGGTGGACGAAGCACTGGCGCGGATGGCCGACAGCGCGCCGCAGGCGATGCTGGTGGACTACCACCTGCACGACCGGCTCGACGGCCTGGACACGCTCGATGCGCTACGCTCGGCCGGCGGGCACATCCCCGGCGCGCTGCTCACCGCCGACGGCCGCGACGAGCTCAAGCGCCAGGCGCGCCAGCGCGGTTATCGGCTGCTGACCAAACCGGTGAAGCCGGCGTCGCTGCGCGCCTGGCTGGCCGCGCAGGTGCCGGCGGGCGAACGGGCCGATGCATGAGCGGCCAGGGCGGCCGGACTTGACCCTGTACCCGCTCCAGGCTGTGGAATACTGGATGCTCCACCGCGACCGCGGGCCTGCCGTCACCGGTGCCGCGCGCCACCCCTGCCGACACGCACGCCCGTACGTACCCGCCGCGCCCGCGTGCCCGGCATCGACTGGAACCAGAATGACCAGCTCTTCCCGGATCCCCCCCCGCCACGCGCCAGCGCTGGACCGCCGGCGCTTCGTGCAGGGCCTGGCCTTCGCCGGCCTGGCCGGCGGCAGCGGTCTGCTGCGGATCCCTGCGCACGCCGCCACCGCGACCGCACCCCAGGTACTCACCGGCACCGCCTTCGACCTGGCCATCGGCGCCAGCGAAGTGAACATCACCGGCCGCGCGCGCCCGGCCATCACCGTCAACGGCAGCCTGCCGGCGCCGCTGCTGCGCTGGCGCGAGGGCGATACCGTCACCCTGCGCGTGAGCAACCACCTGGCCGATGCGCCGACCTCGGTGCACTGGCACGGGATCCTGCTGCCGGCCGACATGGACGGCGTGCCGGGCATGAGCTTCGACGGCATCGCCCCGGGCGAGTCGTGGCTGTACCGCTTCACCCTGCGCCAGTCCGGCACCTACTGGTACCACAGCCATTCGATGTTCCAGGAGCAGGCCGGGCTGTACGGCGCGATCATCGTCGACCCGCTGCAGCCACCGCCGTTCCACTACGACCGCGAGCACGTGCTGCTGCTGTCGGACTGGACCGACCTGGACCCGGCCGCGCTGTTCCGCCGGCTGAAGAAGGCGCCGTCCTACGACAACCATTACAAGCGCACCGTCGGCGACTTCCTGCGCGACGCGCGCGAGGACGGCCTGGGCGCGACGCTGTCCGACCGCGGCATGTGGGGGCGGATGCGGATGACGCCCAGCGACCTGTCCGACGTCAACGGCCACACCTACACCTACCTGCTCAACGGCCTGCCGCCGGCGGGCAACTGGACCGGCCTGTTCCAGCCGGGCGAGAAAGTACTGCTGCGGCTCATCAATGCCGGCGCGATGACCTACTTCGACGTGCGCATCCCCGGCCTGAAGATGACCGTGGTCGCCGCCGACGGCCAGTACGTGCATCCGGTGACGGTGGACGAACTGCGCATCGCCGTGGCCGAGACCTACGACGTGATCGTCGAACCTTCGGGCCAGGACGCCTTCACGATCTTCGCCCAGGACATGGGCCGGACGGGCTTCGCCCGCGGCACGCTGGCGGTGCGCCATGGCCTGGTCGCGCCGGTGCCGGTGAACGATCCGCGGCCGCTGCTGACCATGGAGGACATGGGTCATGGTTCGCACGGCGCCCACGGCGCGCATGCCGCCACACCGATGGAAGGCGGCTGCGGCGCGGCGATGGCCGAGGGCGGCTGCGGCGCCGCCATGCACGGCGGCGCTGGCGACGCGCATGCCGGTCACGGCAGTGCCGGCACGGTCGTGCATCCACCGGGCGAACGCGGCAACCCGCTGGTGGACATGCAGTCCTCGCCCACCGGCCCGCGCCTGGACGACCCGGGCATCGGCCTGCGCGACAACGGCCGCCGCGTGCTCGCCTACGCCGACCTGAAGAGCCTGTTCGACGATCCCGACGGCCGCGAACCGGGCCGCGAGATCCAGCTGCACCTGACCGGGCACATGGAGAAGTTCGCCTGGTCCTTCGACGGCATCCCGTTCGCCAGCGCCGAACCGCTGCGGCTGAACTACGGCGAGCGCATGCGCATCGTCCTGGTCAACGACACGATGATGCAGCATCCGATCCACCTGCACGGGATGTGGAGCGACCTTGAGGACGCCGGCGGCGCGTTCCAGGTGCGCAAGCACACCATCGACATGCCGCCGGGTACCCGCCGCAGCTACCGCGTGCGCGCGGACGCGCTCGGCCGCTGGGCCTACCACTGCCATCTGCTCTACCACATGGAAGGCGGAATGATGCGCGAGGTGCGCGTGGAGGAAAGCGCATGAGCCGCGCGACGCTTCTCCTCGCCACGACACTGGCACTCACCGGTGTGCCCACGTTCGCGTGGGCCCAGGCCGGCTGCACGCCCGAGCATGCGGCGATGGGTCATTGCACGCTGCCCGCCGCCGCTCCGCCATCCGTATCGACTCCAGCGCAAACGCCGGCAGCGGCGCCGGCATCCGCAGCCAGCTGCACCGCGGAACATGCCGCGATGGGCCACTGCACGCCGCGCAACCCCGGCGCGCAGGCGCCACGCGAACCCATCCCGGTTCCCACCGACGCCGACCGTGCCGCCGCCTTCGCACCGCTGCATGATGGACACGCGCACGGCGGCGGCATCCACAACATGGTCCGCTTCAACCGCTTCGAGGCATGGGATGCCGATCCGGGCACCGGCCAGGCCTGGGAAGGCCGCGCCTGGATCGGCGGCGACGTGCAGCGCCTGTGGCTGCGCAGCGAGGGCGAACGCGAACATGGCCGCACCGCCTCCGCCGACCTGGAAGCGTTCTACGGGCGCGGCATCAGCCCGTGGTGGGACCTGCTGGCCGGCGTGCGCCACGACTTCAACCCCGGGCCCTCGCAGACGTGGGCGGCGCTCGGCGTGCAGGGCATGGCGCCGTACAAGTTCGAAGTCGCGGCCACCGCGTACCTTGGCGAAGGCGGACGCAGCATGCTCACCGCCGAGGTCGAGTACGAGCTGCTGTTCACCAGCCGCCTGGTGCTGCAGCCGCTGGTCGAAGTGGAATTCATGGGCCGCGCCGATCCGCAACGCGGCACCGGCTCGGGCCTGTCCACGGCCGAGGCCGGCGTACGCCTGCGCTACGAGATCACCCGGCAATTCGCGCCCTACGTTGGCGTCGCATACGAACGCGCTTACGGCGGGACCGCCGACCATCGGCGGCAGGCGGGGGAACCGGTCAGCGACACGCGCTGGCTCGCCGGCGTGCGCTGGTGGTTCTAGCGCGCCTCAGCGGGCCACGCGCGTCTGCGAGCCATCGTTGGTGACGCGGACGCGGTCGCCGACCCGGAAGTCGGCCACGTTGCCCGGCTGCACGACCACGATCGACTTGCCCGAATCCAGCTGCACGGTGAATTCGACCGCCGCGGTATCGCTGGTGAGCCTGCGCCCGCTCTCGATCGCCACCGCACGCAAGGCCTGGATGGTGCCCCATTCCACGCTCTGCACTTCCCCTGCGACCCCGCGCCCGAAGGTGCTCGCATCCCTGGGCGTGCTCGCGCATCCCGAAACCGCGGCGGCGGCCACGACGATCGCGACCAGTACTGCCTTGCCTGCATTTCCCTTCATGGTCCACTCCTGCGGCTGGTGAAGAGGGCTGTCTTCCGGCTGGCCCATGCTGCCTGCGGACCGTCGGACGGTACGGATCGATGCGGCAACCTTACTCGCATCGCCGGACCGTGCAAGGCCGCCCGTCCGATGCCCGGCACCCCGCCCTTCACGCCGCCTGCATGCGCGGATCACGACCGGCTAACCGGCCGCTCCCTGCAATGCCACGTGCAATCCGCGCATCGAATGAGGTGGACGATGGGAAGCAACGATGCACCGCGGCCCAACCCTGAAAGCGACCTGAGCAAGCCGCCCGCAACCGACCGGTTACGCAACGACAAGGCACGCTGGAAGGACCACGACCAACCCGACGACCCACGCGACAACCGCCCCGACCCCGAAAACGACTATCCCGGCGCACGCGAGAGCGTGCCGCGCTGATCCGCGCTGCGCTGCCGTTTTCAGAAGACTGTTTGGTGGGCCCACCAGGATTCGAACCTGGAACCAAGGGATTATGAGTCCCCTGCTCTAACCGTTGAGCTATAGGCCCGCAGCGAATCCGCAGTGTAGTGGGCGGTGGCGAGTGCGGCTATATGCCCCGAAAAAGCGAAGGCCCCGCATTGCGGGGCCTTCGCTCAAGCACGTTCGTACCAACCCGGCTCAGTCGATATCCAGGAAGCTCCGCAGCTGCTCCGAGCGGCTCGGGTGGCGCAGCTTGCGCAGGGCCTTGGCCTCGATCTGGCGGATGCGCTCGCGGGTGACGTCGAACTGCTTGCCCACTTCCTCGAGGGTGTGGTCGGTGTTCATGTCGATGCCGAAGCGCATGCGCAGGACCTTGGCCTCGCGCGGGGTCAGCCCGGCGAGCACGTCGCGCACGGTCTCGGACAGGTTGATGTTGGTGGTGTTGTCGATCGGGGACTCCACGTTGGTGTCCTCGATGAAATCGCCCAGGTGAGAGTCCTCGTCGTCGCCGATCGGGGTCTCCATGGAGATCGGCTCCTTGGCGATCTTCATGACCTTGCGGATCTTGTCCTCGGGCATGTCCATTTCCTTGGCCAGCTCCTCCGGCGTGGCCTCGCGGCCGTACTGCTGGAGCATCTGGCGGGAAATGCGGTTCAACTTGTTGATCGTCTCGATCATGTGCACCGGGATGCGGATGGTGCGCGCCTGGTCGGCGATCGAGCGGGTGATCGCCTGGCGGATCCACCAGGTCGCATAGGTCGAGAACTTGTAGCCGCGACGGTACTCGAACTTGTCGACCGCCTTCATCAGGCCGATGTTGCCTTCCTGGATCAGGTCCAGGAACTGCAGGCCGCGGTTGGTGTACTTCTTGGCGATCGAAATCACCAGGCGCAGGTTGGCCTCGACCATTTCCTTCTTGGCCTTGCGCGCCTTGGCCTCGCCGTAGGCCATCTGCCGGCCGATCTCGCGGATGTCGGCCAGCTCCAGGCACATGGCCTGCTCGATGGCGATGGTGGCCTGCTGCTCGGACACGATCTGGTCCTTGACCTCGCGCAGCGCCGAGGACCACTTCTGCTTGCGCTTGAGGACCTCGTCCACCCACTCCAGGTTGACCTGGTTGCCGTCCCAGGCGCGGATGAAGTCCTTGCGCGGCATGTGCGCCACCACCGTTGCCAGGTGAAGCACGCGGCGCTCGTGGTCCTTGATCTCGCCCATCACCTCGCGCATCTTGCGCACCAGGGTGTCGGTCAGCGCCAGCGGCAGCTTGAAACTGACGAACTGCTCGGCCATCTCGGCGCGCATCTTCACCACGTTCTTGGCCTGCGGGCCCGCCTTGGCGTTGGCCTTCTTGAACTTGGCCAGGTCGGCGGCCAGCGCGTCCATGCGGCGCGCGACCTCGACCGGATCGGGGCCGGTCGGGCCGGCCTCGGCCTCTTCTTCCTCGGCCACGTCCTCGTCGTCGTCCTCGTCGGCCTCGGCGTCGCCGTCGGCCTCGACCGCGGCGGGTGCCGGTTCCGGCACCTCCTCGACCAGGTCGTTGAAGCCGACCAGGACCTCGGCCAGGCGCTTCTTGCCGGCCTTGTGCAGTTCGTATTCCTCGAGCAGCAGTTCGACCGACCACGGGAAGCTGCCCAGCGCCGCCTGGACCTGGCCCAGGCCTTCCTCGATGCGCTTGGCGATGGCGATCTCGCCCTCGCGGGTCAGCAGCTCGACCGTGCCCATCTCGCGCATGTACATGCGCACCGGGTCGGTGGTGCGGCCGCCTTCCGAATCCAGCGCGGTCAGCGCGGCGGCGGCTTCCTCGGCGGCGGTGTCGTCGATTTCGCGGTTGCCGGTGTTGCCGTCGTTGAGCAGCAGGGTCTCGGCATCCGGCGCCACTTCATGGACGTCGATGCCCATGCCGTTGATCATGCCGATGATGTCTTCGATCTGCTCGGCGTCGACGATGTCGTCGGGCAGGTGGTCGTTGACCTCGGCATAGGTCAGGTAGCCCTGCTCCAGGCCCTTGCTGATGAGCTGCTTGATTTCGGATTGGGCTGGGCGTTCGTTGGCCATGTGTGGCGCCACCGGTCTGGAGAGGTGAAGTGAACCTAGCATTATAACAGGCCGACCCGCGGAAAGCCTGTCCGGCCTTGTGCGTCAAGCACTTGCGGGCGACCGCCGTTCAGCAGGACTCAGGCCCGCAGCAGGAAGGTGACCGGGCCGTCGTTGACCAGGCTGATCACCATATGGGCGCCGAAGCGGCCGGTTTCCACCCCCCCGGCGTGCTGCCGGCGGCACGCGTCCAGCAGCAGGCCGAAGATGCGTTCAGCCTCGTCCGGTGCGGCCGCCGTGCTGAAGCCCGGACGCATGCCGGAACTGGTGTCGGCGGCCAGGGTGAACTGGCTGACGAGCAGCAGGCCGCCGCCGGTATCGGCCAGGGAGCGGTTCATCCGGCCGGCATCGTCGGCGAAAACGCGGTAACCCAGCAGCCGCTGGGTCATCCGTGCGACCTGGGCGGCATCGTCGCCGGGCTGCACGCCGACCAGGGCCAGCAGGCCGGGGCCGATCGCGCCGATGACCTGGCCGTCGACCCGGACCGAGGCTTCGGTGACACGCTGGATCAGGGCGAGCATGGCCGGGCAGTCACGGGAAGGGCCTACAGGATCGGGGCAGGGCCATGCCTTGTCACCCCGGGGGGTTGGCCTCCCCTCGGCGACGGCAACCGGCCCGCGGCCAGTGCAAGGCCGGTGGACGGCACCCGGGTCCGGCAGAGATGGCGGGCCGGCACGGCTAGACTTGCGCCATGTCCCCCCGCACGAAAGCCCGCCTGCTCGTCTTCGCCGCCAGCCTGCTGGGGCGCCTGCCATGGCCCTGGCTGTACCGGCTCGGCGACGGCGTCGCCGCGCTCTGGCTGCGCCGCAACGCCCGTGAAAGCCGGGTGACCCGGATCAACCTGGAGCTGGCCTTCCCGCAACTGCCGGTGGCCGAGCGCGAGGCCCTGCACCGGCGGATCCTGCGCACCACCGCGCGCCAGGCGCTGGAGACGCTCAAGCTGTGGACGCAGCCCACGACCCGCAACCTGTCGCTGCTGCGCGAGGTGCACGGCGGCGGGCTCTACGACCAGGCCCTGGCGGCCGGCCGCGGCGTGATCGTGGCCGCGCCGCACTTCGGCAACTGGGAACTGCTCAACCAGTGGCTGGCGTCGCGCGGACCGGTGGCCATCGTCTACCGGCCGCCCGACTCGGAAGTGGGCGACGAATTCCTGCAGCAGGTGCGCGGCGTGGACAACGTGCGCCAGGTGCGCGCGGAAGGTCCGGCGGTGCGGCAGCTGTGGAAGGCGCTCAAGGAAGGCGGTGCGGTCGGCATCCTGCCGGACCAGCAGCCCAAGGCCGGCGACGGCGAGTTCGCACCGTTCTTCGGCGTCCAGGCGCTGACCATGACGCTGCTCTCGCGGCTGGCCGAACGCACCGGTTCGCCGGTGCTGCTGGCCTGGTGCGAGCGCATCGGCGACGGCCCGGGGTTCGTCCTGCACATCGAGCAGGCGCCGGGGCAGATCGCCGATGCCGACCCAAGGCTGGCCGTGGCCTGCCTCAACCGCGAGGTCGAGCGGATCGCGCGCCGCGATCCGTCGCAGTACCAGTGGACCTACAAGCGCTACACTCTGCGTCCGCCCGGCAGCGGCGAGGTCAATCCGTACGAAGAGCGCGAGTGGGCGCAGAGGCCTGCCTGACCGCGAGGCGGGCAACGCATGTGGTGGAACGCGGCGCCACGCGGCACAGGTGCGCGCATCGGCGCGCGTGAACGCTTAGGATCAGGCTATCGCAGCCACGCCCAGGCACGCCCGTGACCGACGCCCAGGACGAACCGTCCCCGCTCCCGCCGCCACTGCCCGCCGCGACCGCGACAGGCGCGCCATGGCAGCCGCTGCCCCGGCGCGGCGCCCTGCTCTACGCCATCGGCGCCGGCATCGGCTTCGCCATCCCGGCCGGGCTCGGACTCGGCCTGGCGGGCTCGACGCCGCTGGGCCTGCCGCGGATCCCGTTCGTCGCTGCGGCGGCGCTGCTTGGCCTGGCGCTGGGCATCCTGGTCGGGCTGCTGCGCCACCGCCGCATCGGCTGGAAGCTCGACGACGACGGCTTCGCGACCCGCCGAGGCGGGCTGTGGCGCAACGAGACCCTGGTACCGGTCTCGCGCGTGCAGCACCTGGACCTGGAACGCGGGCCGATCGAACGCCAGCTGGGCCTGGCCACGCTGGTGGTGCATACCGCCGGCACGCGCATGGCCGCGGTGAAGCTGCCGCTGCTGGCGCTGGCCGACGCCGAGGCGCTGCGCACGCACCTGGCCCGCCAGGTCGAAGCCGACGACGCGCTGTGAACGGCGTGCCAGGCCCTGCCATCGATGCCGCAGAACGGCGGCTGCACCCGTGGTCGTGGCTGTTCGTGCTGCTGCAGCAACTGCGGCAGTTCATCGTGCCGCTGCTGGTGCTGCTGTTCGCCGGTCGCCGCAGCGGCAGCGAAGAGTGGTGGGAGCTGGCGCCACTCGCCGGCGTGGTCGTGCTGGTCGTGGTCTCGGTGCTGCAGTACTTCACCTACCGCTACCGGGTCGGCGCCGACGCGATCACCATCCGCAGCGGGCTGCTGCAGCGCTCGCAGCGCGAGATCCCGTTCGCGCGGATCCACAACGTCGGCCTGCACCAGTCGCTGCTGCACCGGGTCTTCGGCGTGGCCGAGGTGCGGCTGGAATCGGCCGGCGGCGACAAGCCGGAGGCGCACATGCGCGTGCTCGGCCTGGCCGACGCGCTGGCGCTGGAACGGCTGGTGCGCCATCGCGGCACGGCGGTGGCGCCGGTCGAGGCCGGCGTCGCGCCGGCGCAGGCCGGTGCAGAAGGCGAGGATCGGGTCCTGCTGGCCCTGTCCGTGCCCGAGGTGATCCGGCTCGGGCTGGTTTCCAACCGCGGCATGATCGTGGTCGCCGCGATCTTCGGCCTGCTCTGGCAGCTGTTCCCCAACGAACGCTGGATGGCGCGCGCGGTCGAGGACTCGATCCGCCAGGCCGCCGGCTACGGCGAGGCGCTGCACCTGGGCTGGACGGGAATGCTCGCGCTGGGCCTGGCCTTCGCGGGCGCGTTCGTCTTCCTGGTGCGGCTGCTGTCGGTGCTGCTGGCGATGACCCAGTACTACGGCTTCCGCCTCGGCCAGGACGGGCGGCGGCTGACCGTGGAGCGCGGCCTGTTCGCACGCATGCGCAGCAGCGTGGCGCAGCGCCGGATCCAGGCCTGGTACCTGCACGAGAGCCTGCTGCACCGCTGGCTGGGCCGGCGCAGCCTGCGCATCGACACCGCCACCGGCGGACGCGAGGACGACCCGCGCAAGCTGCGCGAACTGGCGCCGATCGCCACGCCCGAGGCCTGCGACGCGCTGGCCGCGCACCTGCTGTCCGGCGCGGCCTGGCCACCGGCGCAGTGGCGGCCGTTGCCGCGCAACGCCTGGTGGCGGCTGTTCGCCGGCAGCGCGCCCTGGAACCTGCTGCTGGCGGGCGCGCTGGCGTGGAAGCTCGGCCCGTGGGCCTTGCTGGTGCTGCTGTGGCTGCCGTGGTCGGCGTACGCGGCCTGGCGCCAGGCCGGGCGGATCGGCTATGCGGTCGACGCGCGCCTGGTCGCGGTACGTGGCGGCTGGTGGACGCGCTGGTGGCGCTTCGCCGAAGTCGACAAGCTGCAGGCGTTGCGCCTGCAGCGCTCGCCGCTGGACCGCTGGCTCGGCACCGCGACGCTGTGGCTGGACACCGCCGGCGCCGGGGCGATGTCGCCGCCGCTGCGGATCCGTTTCCTACCCGAGGCCGAAGCGCGCGCGCTGTACGCGCAGCTCGGCCGCACCCTCGCGGCGCGCCGGCTGCGCTGGTGACGCCATCGCCGCTGCGGTGCGTTGCCGGCCCGCCGGCATGGCGGCGGCGGGCGCGGCCAGCTCAGGGCCGCAGGTAACCCAGTTCGCGGCGGATCTGCAGCGCGCGCCACCACGAGGACAGCGGCTTGCGCGCCAGCGTGTGCAGGCCCCGCGCCAACAACGCCTCGGTGGCGTCGATCACCCGTTCCGAGGAACGGCCGTCGCGCCAGGGATGGATCGCGTCGGCATAGGTGGCGATGGCCTGGCGCAGTTCCGGCGCGGGATCGAAGGCGCGCGCCAGCATCCGCGGCAGCGACGCCGGGTCGTCGAAGTCGATCATGTGCGGCTTCGGCGCGCGGTTGCGGAAGGTGACCACCGGCTTGAGCTGGACCACGAACTCGGACACCACCGAGGTGGTGTCGGCCAGCAGCACGTCGGCCGCGCGTTGCGCGGTCACCAGTTGCTCGGGTTCGACGAAGGCGGCATTGGCGCCGGCCAGCGCGCGGTAGCGTTCGAACAGCGCCGGCGGGCACTTCGGGTGCAGGGTGAGCAGCCAGTAACGGTCGCCGCGGGCGATCTCCGCGGCGATGGCCGGGTACAGGTGTGGGGCCGCGCTCAGGCGCTCGGTGAAGGTCGAGGCGAACATGACCACCGGCCGGCCACCGGCCGGGGCGCGCAGCGCGGCGCTGGCGCCGCCGTCGTCGCGGAACAGCGGGTCGAGCTTGGGCCAGCCGGTCTCGGCCACCGCGAAATGCCGCAGCTGGCCGGCCAGCGCCTGGAACGGAACCGTGGTCGCCGGCCCCTGGGTGCAGTACAGGTCGAACAGCCCGCGCACGCGGAAGTGGCCGCGCCCGTCGGCACGCTTCTCCACGTTGAAACCGTGGAACAGTTGCACCTTGGCCCCGGGGACGAAGGTGGGCACCTCGTTGGACGCGCTGAATACCGCGCGGGTGCGCAGCGCGGCGGCGGCGCGCACGTCCACCTGCCGCACCGGCGCCGGCAGCGCCAGCCCGGCCGCGCCGCCGGCCAGCAGCGCATGCACCCGTGCGCCGCGGGCGTGCAATGCCTGCGCCAACGGCTGCAGAATGGGCAGTCCGTAGCGTTCGGTCGCAAACAGCAGGTAGTCCGCCATCGCCACTCCCGTGCCCTCGTCGTCGTCCGCGCCACGCGCCGGCATGGCGCCGCTGTCGGCCTGCATTATCGCGTTCAACGAAGCCGACCGCATCGGCGACTGCCTGGCTTCGCTGGCGTTCTGCGACGAGATCGTGGTGGTCGACTCCGGTTCCACCGACGGCACGGTCGCGCTGTGCGAGGCCGCCGGCGCGCGCGTGCTGCAGCGCCCGTTCGACGGCTTCCGCAGCCAGAAGCGGTTCGCCGTGGAGCAGGCCGCGCACGACTGGGTGCTGTGCCTGGACGCGGACGAGCGGGTCGGCGCGGAACTGCGCGACGCGATCCAGGCCGCGCGCGCGGCCGGTTTCGCCGGCGCGGCCGGCTACCGCTTCGCGCGCCTGTCGGACTACTTCGGCCGCTTCCTGCGCCACGGCAACGCCTACCCGGACCGGGTACTGCGCCTGTTCGACCGGCGCCGGGGCGGCTGGCGCGGCAACCGCGAGATCCACGAAGCAGCCAGCGTCGACGGCCCGGTGCGCCTGCTGGCGGGCGACCTGGTCCACTACCCGTACCGCTCGCTGGAACAACAACTGGCCAAGACCGGGCGCTACGCGCGGATGATGGCCGAGCACGAATTCGCCCGCGGCAAGCGCGCCAGCGTGGCCAAGCTGGTGCTCGCCCCGGCCTGGCGCTTCTGGCGCGGCTACCTGCTGCGCGGCGGCTTCCTCGACGGCTGGCGCGGGCTGGTCTACGCCTACGTGCGCGCCAACTACGTGCGGCAGAAGTCGATCATGCTGTGGCTGCTGCAGCACGGCCAGCCCGTCGCCACGCCCGCGCCGCGGGCCGAACGCTGAGAGCCGGCGCATGTGTGGCATCGCCGGCGCCTGGTCGCCCCAGCCGCGCTCCAGCCAGGAGGAGCTCGACGTCCGGGGCCGGCGCATGGGCCGGGCCATCGCCCCTCGCGGCCCGGACGACAGCGGCCCCTGGAGCGCCCCGGCCGACGGCCTGGTCCTGTCGCACCGGCGCCTGTCGATCCTCGACCTGAGCCCGGAAGGGCACCAGCCGATGGTCTCGGCCGACGGCCGCTGGGTGCTGGCCTTCAACGGCGAGGTCTATTCGCACCGCGCGCTGCGCGCGGAGCTGGAGGCGCTGGGCCACCGCTTCCGCGGCCATTCCGACACCGAGGTGCTGCTGGCGGCGATCGCCCAATGGGGCGTGGCGCAGGCGCTGGAACGCAGCAACAGCATGCTTGCACTGGCCGCCTGGGACCGCCACGAGCGGGCGCTGTGGCTGGCCCGCGACCGGGTCGGCAAGAAGCCGCTGTACTACGGCTGGGCCGACGACGGCACGCTGCTGTTCGGCAGCGGACTGGCCGCGCTGCGCGCCCATCCCGCCCTGCGCCCGCAGGTGGACCCGGATGCGCTGGCCCTGCTGCTGCGCCTGGACTACATCCCCGCCCCGCACTCGATCCTGCGCGGCGTGCACAAGCTGCGCGCCGGCCACCTGCTGCGCCTGGACGCCACGGCGCTGCAGGCCGGCACCGGCGGCCACGATCCGGGCACGGCGCAGCAGTGCTGGTGGGACGCGCGCGGGCGCATGGAGGTGGCAGTCGCGGCCGGCTTCGATGGCGGCGAGGAGGCCGCGCTGGACGCGCTCGACGCGCTGCTGCGCGACGCGGTGGCGCTGCGCATGGAGGCCGACGTCCCGCTCGGCGCGTTCCTCTCCGGCGGCACCGACTCGGCGCTGGTCACCGCGCTGATGCAGGCGCAGTCCACGCGCCCGGTGCGCAGTTTCTCGATCGGCTTCGACAACGCCGTGCACGACGAGAGCGCGCACGCCGCGGCGGTCGCCGCGCACCTGGGCACCGAACACACCGAACTGCACGCCGACGGCCACGCCGCGCTGGCGCTGGTGCCGGACATGGCCACGGTCTTCGACGAACCGTTCGCCGATTCTTCGCAGCTGCCCACCGCGCTGCTGTGCCGGCTGGCCCGCCGGCACGTGACCGTGGCCCTGTCCGGCGATGGCGGCGACGAACTGTTCTTCGGCTACGGCCGCTATGCCCGTGCCCTGCGCAACGAGGCGCGGCTGGCGCGGCTGCCGAGGCGGCTGCTGGCGCGGCTGGCCGGCGACCCGGGCGAACGTTCGCGCCTGGGCGGCCTGGCGGCGCTGCGCGCCGAACTGGCCACGAGCGACCTGCAGGGCATCGCCCGCCAGCGCGTCGGCCGCTGGCGCCGGCCTGAAGCGGTGGTGCGCGGCGCGCGCCGGCTGGCGACCGCCTACGACGATCCGGCCGCCGCGCCGCGCAACGGCACGCCCGCCGACCTGCTGATGGCACTGGACTTCGCCTGCTACCTGCCCGAAGACATCCTCGCCAAGGTCGACCGCTGCAGCATGGCCGTGGCCCTGGAAGCGCGCGCGCCCCTGCTGGACTGGCGGGTTGCGGAGTTCGCCTGGTCGTTGCCGCTGTCGATGAAATACCGCGACGGCATGCTCAAGCACCTGCCCAAGCGGCTGCTGGCGCGCTACCTGCCGGCGCCGCTGGTGTATCGGGACAAGTCCGGCTTCGGCGCACCGGTCGGCGACTGGCTGCGCGGGCCGCTGCGCGACTGGGCGCAAGCGCAGCTGGATCCGGCACGGCTGCGTGCCGAGGGCCACTTCGAACCTGGACCGGTCCAGGCGATCTGGAAGCAGTTCCTGGACGGACAGCGCAAATGGCATACCCACCTGTGGAGCGTGCTGATGTTCCAGTCCTGGCTCGATCACTGGAGCCGGCAGGCGGTGGCGGACGACGCATGATCCGGTTGGGCGGGTGCCCGCACCCGGCGCGGTCCTGGGCATTCACGCGGGCGGCGGCCCCTTCACGATGCCGTGCCCGGTCCAGGTGCTGCGCGTACGCCGGGTCGCGGAGCGCAGACTGCGGTTGAACTCGACCCCTTCGGCGGTGACGTAACCGCGCGCATGCTCCAGGTGCACGGTCACCGCGCGGTGGCGGATGCGCTTGCCCCGTATGCCAGCGTTCTCCAGGCGCTCGCCGAACTCGCGGTCTTCGCCGCCATAGCACATGCGCTCGTCGAAACCGTTGACCGCCAGTACGTCGCGCTTCCAGGCCGATGCGTTGTGTCCGTTCCAGCTCGGGCGCGCAGGGCTGATCGCATCCAGCAAACGCCCGGCCACGGGCCCGGCGCTGAGCTTGATGTCGCGCCGCGAAAGCGGCATGCCACGCGCGCGCAGCCAGCGCACATCGAAGCAGCGGCCCACGGCGATGTCCTCCGGCGCGATCGTCCGGCTCGTTTCCAGCGGCAGCTTGTGGTAACCGCCCGACAGGAAGCGGCCCGGCTCGCGCAGGCGCAGGTGGGTCGAGACGAAGTCGCCGCGCGGGATGCAGTCGCCGTCGGTGAAGATCAGGTAGTCGGCACGGCTGGCGGCGATGGCACCGTTCAACGCCTCGCATTTGCGGAAGCCGTCGTCGGGCTGCCACAGGTGGCGCAGCGGGACCGGCAGGCGCGGGCGCAGGCGGTCGATGCGCTCGCGGGGCTCGTCGCCGCTGCCGGCGTCGGCGACGATCACCTCGAAGTCGCGCCGGTCCTGCGCCGCGAAGCCCAGCAATGCCTTCTCCAGCCAGTCGGGCTGGTTGTAGGTGGTGAAGATGACGCTGGCGATCGAGCGGTGCATGGGACGGCAACGGACGCTTGTTCTGTTCGCGCGTGAAGCATACCGGTTGCCTTGGCCGGCGTTCCGCCCGCTGCTGGACGCGCGGGTGGGTCCGTTCGACGGCTTCCGCAAGCAGAAGCAGTTCGCCGCGGACCAGTGCGCGTGCGACCGCGTGTCGGGCCCGGACGCCGGCGAACGCGCGACGCCCACCCCGCCGCCAACAAGGCCCGGTTACAGGGGCGGGGCGGCCAGTTCGCGCGCGTCGAGGTAGCCGTCGCCGTTGGCGTCCTGGCGCCTGAAGCGCTCGGCCAGGCGCTGCCGGTGCGTTTCCAGGGCAAGGGGCTTGCCCTTGCCACCCGGCTGTTCGGCCGGCGAGAGCACGCCGTCGCCGTCGCGGTCCATACGTTCGAACGCATAGCCCATCCAGGCCACGTACTCGGCCTGCGAGACGCGGCCGTCGCCGTCGGTGTCCATCCGCGCCAGGTAGTCACCCGTGCGTTCGACCTGGGCGACGACGGCGCCGGCGGCCAGCAGCATCGCCAGCGTGGCCACCGCTCGCCACCGCCTCGCGCGGACACGAGCCGCGGGCACGTGGCGCGCCGCTGCGGCGCACGACCGGGACCCGGCCCGGACGGGGCCCGATTCCGCGGCAGCGGCAACCGCAACGTGCACCGGACGCCGCATCAGTGCGCCAGCGCGTAGCCCTTCAGGCGCATCGAGTATTCCTGCAGCGCGCGGATGCCGCTGGCCTCGGCTTCCTGGCACCAGGCCTGCAGCTGGCGCAGGCGCTCGGCCGCGTCGTGGCTGCGCGCTTCCAGCAGCGCGGCCAGGCGCGCGCGGTGCTCGACCAGGGCCTGGATCCGCGGCCGCTGCGACACCCACGCCTGCAGCTGTTCGCGCGCATCGGGCTTGAGCCAGCGGCCATAGTCGACCAGGCCGCGGCGCATCCGCCGCGGCAGCAGCCGGCGCAGCTTCTCGCCGGCGGCGGCAGCCTCTTCGCGCAGGGCCGGCTTGAGCACGTTGCGCTGGTAGTCGGTCATGGCCTGGAAGCGGTGCGACAGCAGCGCGCGCAGGGTCTCGCCGTCGGGCGTGGCGATGTTCGGGCGGATGTCCAGGCTCGGCGCCACGCGCAGCACCTTGGCCAGGCCGACCTTCTCCAGGCTCTTGATCGCGGCCCAGCCGATGTCGAATTCCCAGCGCCGCATCGAGAAGCGCGCCGAGCTCGGGAACGCGTGGTGGTTGTTGTGCAGCTCCTCGCCGCCGATCCACACGCCCCACGGGGTGAGGTTGGTGGAGGTGTCGGCCGATTCGAAGTTGCGGTAGCCCCACCAGTGGCCCAGGCCGTTGACCACGCCGGCGGCCCAGAACGGGATCCACGCCATCTGGATTGCCCACAGGGCGATGCCCGGCAGGCCGAACAGGGCGAAGTTCATCAGCGCCAGCGCGGCCGGGCCGAGGTTGGCGTGCGGGGTGTACAGGTGGCGCTCGATCCAGTCGTCCGGCGCGCCCTTGCCGTACTGCTCGATCGACGGGCGGTCGGCGCGCGCCTCGCGGTACAGCTCCACGCCTTCCCAGAACACCTTGCCGATGCCGCGGGTCTGCGGGCTGTGCGGATCCTCCTCGGTCTCCACCTTCGCATGGTGCTTGCGGTGGATGGCCACCCACTCGCGGGTGATCATCGAGGTGGTCAGCCAGGTCCAGAAGCGGAAGAAGTGGTTGAGCGCGGGATGGAAATCCACGCCGCGGTGCGCCTGGCTGCGGTGCAGGTACAGGGTCACCGAGAAGATGGTCAGCTGGGTGAAGACCAGCAGCACGGCCAGCAGGCCCAGCCAGCCAAGACCGGCCAGGCCGGAGGTGAGGAACGTAACCAGTGCGTCGGGCATTGCGGCGGGACTCGCGGGTCGATCGTGTGGAACACGGGGTGGCCAGGGGCCGGAACCGGGGCCGCCAGGATGCGGCCGCCGTGGCGACATCATGCGGCCTGATCCGGCAAACTGCACCCGTCGGCCGCGTACTGCATTCAGACCCGGCCCCGCACCGCCCAGGAACCGATTCCGCGATGCCTTCCCC
>NZ_PDWM01000042.1 GCF_010093225.1 Pseudoxanthomonas koreensis
GCGGTGGGGCGAGCCCCGCTCTACAAAGGGGTGGCGTCGGCGGGGGATTCGAGCCAGCGTTCGAGGATCACCGCGGCGGCGACCGCATCGAGCGCGGCGGGATCGCGGCGGCGGCGGTTGCCGGCGGCGCGGTCGCGGGCGAATCGCTGCGCGGCCTCGATCGAACTGGAGCGCTCGTCGACCATCGCCACCGGCACGCCGAAGCGTGCCTTCAGCTCCAGGGCGAAGGCGCGCGCACGCTTGCGGATCGGCTGGTCGCCGCCGTCCAGGGTCATCGGGTCGCCGACCACCAGGCCGCGCGGGCGCCACTCGCCGTACAGGCGTTCGACCGCCTTCCAGTCCGGGCCGGCCTCGTGCACGTCCACCACCGCCACCGCGCGTGCGCCGCCCAAGGCGCTGCCCACGGCCACCCCTATGCGCCGCGCGCCGACGTCGAAGCCCAGCACGATCGCGTCGGCCGGCGGTCGCATCGGATCGATCGGTGCGCCGGCTTCAGGCATGCCCGCTGTAATCGGCCAGGCGGAACAGGTCGTCCACGCCGATGCTCCCGGCCGCGGTCTGCCAGCGCCGCTCCAGCGGCAGTTCGAACAGTACCTGCGCGTCCATCGGTGCGGTGAGCCAGGTGTTCTCGCCCAGCTCGAACTCCAGCTGTCCGGCGCCCCAGCCGGCGCAGCCCAGGGCGACGATGGCGTGCTCCGGACCTTCGCCGGCCGCCATCGCCTCGAGGATGTCGCGCGAGGTGGTCAGGTACAGGCCCTCTGCCACCAGCAGGCTCGAATTCCACTCGCGTGCGCCATCGTGCAGGACGAAGCCGCGCTCCTGGTGCACCGGTCCGCCATGCAGCACCGTGCGCGCGCACAGCGCTTCGTCGTCGCTGCCGATGCCCATCTGCGACAGCACCTGGCCCAGGGTGTACTCGGAAGCGCGGTTGACCACCACGCCCATGGCGCCCTGCTCGTCGTGCTGGCAGATCAGGGCCACGGTGCGGGAGAAATTGGGGTCGGACAGCGCCGGCAGCGCGATCAGCAGCTGGTTGGCCAGGTTGTCGTGCGGCGCGGACATGCGGTCATTCTAGCGCCGCGCCGCCTCGCGCGAGGCGGTCACCCGTGCGCAGCGGGGGCGGTTCTCTGTAGGAGCCCACTTCAGGGGGCGACCCCGTGGCTGGGGCGTGCGGCGTTCAACGCATAGTTTCCGGAGCCACGCTGTACGCCGGCTCCGGACACGGCGTCGGGTCGCCCTCATGCGGGCTCCTACGAAAAGCGGAACGCGGCGCAGGGCTCAGCGCACCTCGGCGATCTCGACCCCGTCCAGCCCCTGGGCCAGGGTGCGCGCGTCGCCGCCCTGGGAGAGCTTGATGCGCAGGCGCACCTCGTTCTGCGAGTCGGCGTAGCGCAGTGCGTCCTCGTAGGAGATCTCGCCGGCCTGGTACAGCTCGAACAGGCTCTGGTCGAAGGTCTTCATGCCCAGGTTGGTGGACTCCTTCATCACTTCCTTGAGCTTGTGGATCTCGCCGTCGCGGATGTAGTCCTGGACCAGCGGCGTGCCGAGCATGATCTCCATCGCCACCCGGCGGCCCTTGCCGTCCGGGGTCGGGATCAGCTGCTGGGCGACCACGCCCTTGAGGTTCAGCGACAGGTCCATCAGCAGCTGGCTGCGCCGGTCCTCGGGGAAGAAGTTGATGATGCGGTCCATCGCCTGGTTGGCGTTGTTGGCGTGCAGGGTGCACAGCACCAGGTGGCCGGTCTCGGCGAAGGCGATGGCGTGGTCCATGCCCTCGCGGGTACGCACCTCGCCGATCATGATCACGTCCGGGGCCTGGCGCAGGGTGTTCTTCAGCGCGTTCTCCCAGGTGTCGGTATCGATGCCGACCTCGCGCTGGGTGATGATGCAGCCCTCGTGCTTGTGCACGAACTCGATCGGGTCCTCGATGGTGATGATGTGGCCGGTCGAGTTCTGGTTGCGGTAGCCGATCATCGCCGCCAGCGAGGTCGACTTGCCGGTGCCGGTGGCGCCGACGAAGATGATGATGCCGCGCTTGGTCATCGCCAGGGTCTTGATCACCGGCGGCAGGTTCAGCTCTTCGACCGTGGGGATCTTGGTCTCGATCCGGCGCAGGACCATGCCCACCTGGTTGCGCTGGTAGAAGCACGACACGCGGAAGCGGCCCACGCCGGCCACGCCGATCGCGAAGTTGCACTCGTGGGTCTTCTCGAACTCCTCGCGCTGCGCCGGCGTCATCACGTTCAGCACCAGGTCGCGGCTCTGCTGCGGCGTCAATGGCGTCTGCGTGATCGGGCTGATCTTGCCGTGCACCTTCATCGACGGCGGCATGCCAGCGGTGATGAACAGGTCCGACGCCTTCTGGTGCGCCATCAGCTTGAGGAACGAGGTGAAGTCGATGGTGCTCATGCCGTGCTCCCGATGCTTGTTTGGCCTTGCCCGGACCGGCGTCCGCCCCCGCGGGCGCCGGGTCCGCCGTCACTCGAACAGGCGCTTGTCCTTCGCGTATTCCTTCGCCTGGTGGCGGGTGACCAGGCCGCGCTTGACCAGGTCCTGCAGGTGCTGGTCCAGGGTCATCATGCCGTACTGCTGGCCGGTCTGGATCGACGAGTACATCTGCGCGACCTTGTCCTCGCGGATCAGGTTGCGGATGGCCGGGGTGCCGACCATGATTTCCCAGGCCGCGGTGCGGCCGCCGCCGACCTTCTTCAGCAGCGCCTGCGAGATCACCGCGCGCAGCGACTCGGACAGCATCGAGCGGACCATCGGCTTCTCGCCGGCGGGGAACACGTCGATGATGCGGTCGATGGTCTTGGCCGCCGACGAGGTGTGCAGGGTGCCGAACACCAGGTGGCCGGTTTCCGCGGCGGTCAGCGCCAGGCGGATGGTCTCCAGGTCGCGCATTTCGCCGACCAGGATGTAGTCCGGGTCCTCGCGCAGCGCCGAGCGCAGGGCCTCGTTGAAGCCGTGGGTGTCGCGGTGCACCTCGCGCTGGTTGATCAGGCACTTCTGCGAGGTGTGGACGAACTCGATCGGATCCTCGACGGTGAGGATGTGCCCGTACTCGTTCTTGTTGATGTGGTCGATCATCGCCGCCAGCGTGGTCGACTTGCCCGAGCCGGTCGGGCCGGTGACCAGGATCAGGCCCTGCGGCTGGTCGATCAGCTCGCGGAAGATCGGCGGGCAACCCAGGTCTTCCAGGGTCAGCACGTCGGAGGGAATGGTGCGGAACACCGCGCCGGCGCCACGGTTCTGGTTGAACGCGTTGACGCGGAAGCGGGCCAGCGACGGGATCTCGAACGAGAAGTCGACCTCGAGGAATTCCTCGTAGTCGCGCCGCTGCTTGTCCGACATGATGTCGTAGACCAGCGCGTGGACCTGCTTGTGGTCCAGGGCCGGGATGTTGATCCGGCGGACGTCGCCGTCGACGCGGATCATCGGCGGCAGGCCTGCGGACAGGTGCAGGTCGGAAGCCTTGTTCTTGACCGAGAAGGCCAGCAGTTCGGCGATATCCATGCGCGTGTTCCCCCGTGATCCAGCATAGCCTGCGCATCGGCGCAGGCTGGAACGATACATCCCCGCGGGGCAGTATAGCGCTCCCGCCGCTGCCGCCAATGCCCGACGCGATGTCCGCCGACCGCCTCGAAAACGTGACCCAGCGCATCCAGAACGCGGCCACCGCCGCCGGGCGGCCAGAGCCGGCGCTGCTGGCCGTGTCGAAGACCCAGCCTGCGGCGGCGGTGGAAGCACTGGCCCGCGCCGGGCAACGGGCCTTCGGCGAGAACTACGTGCAGGAGGCCGCGGCCAAGCGCCAGGCGCTGGCCGCGACCCTGCCGGGGCTGGAATGGCACCTGATCGGGCACCTGCAGTCGAACAAGGCGGCGCAGGCGGCGGAGGTGTTCGACTGGGTGCAGTCGCTGGACCGGCCCAGCCTGGTCGCCCCCCTCGCCCGCCACCGCGCGCCCGCGCGCGGCCGCCTGAACGTGCTCATCCAGGTCAACGTCGAGGGCGAGCCAGGCAAGTCCGGTTGCCGGCCGGAGGACCTGCCCGTGCTGGCCGCGGCGGTGGCCGCGCAGCCGATGCTGGCCCTGCGCGGGCTGATGGCGATCCCGGTGCCGCACGAGGACCCGGAGCTGCGCCGGCCCGCGTTCCGGCGCATGCGCGGGTTGTTCGAACAACTGGCCGGCAGCCATGCCGGCATCGATACGCTGTCGATGGGGATGAGCGACGATTTCGCCATCGCCATCGCCGAGGGCGCGACCCTGGTCCGGATCGGGACCGCGCTGTTCGGGCCGCGGCCGGCGAAATGAGCCGGCGCCGCGCACCCTCCCTCCCCCTGCCTACCGGATGACCCACCGATGACCGGATCCAACCCCGCGCACGACACCCTGGCCTTCATCGGCGGCGGCAACATGGCCCGCAGCCTGATAGGCGGCCTGGCCCGGCGCGGCGCCGACACCTCGCGCATCTGCGTCGCCGAGCCGGTGGCCGCGCTGCGCGAGGCGCTGGCCGCCGACTTCGGCGTACAGGCCTTCGAACGCGGCGAGGAGGCGGTGGCAGGCGCCGGCCTGTGGCTGCTGGCGGTCAAGCCGCAGGGGATTCAGGCGGCCTGCGCACCGCTGCTGCCGGCGGCGCGGGCGCAGGGCCCGCTGGTGGTCTCGATCGCCGCCGGGATCCCGGTGGCGCGGCTGCAGGAATGGCTCGGCGGCGACCTGCCGGTGGTGCGCTGCATGCCCAATACCCCGGCCCTGCTCGGCGCCGGCGTGACCGGGCTGTTTGCCGGCCCCGGGGTCGACGCGGCCGGGCGGCAGCGGGCCGAGGACCTGCTGTCCAACGCCGGTGCCACGGTCTGGGTCGCGGAAGAAACGCTGATCGACGCGGTGACCGCCGTATCCGGCAGCGGCCCGGCCTATGTCTTCCTGCTGGCCGAGGCGATGGAGGCGGCCGCGGTCGCCGCAGGCCTGCCGGCGGCCGACGCCCGCCCCCTGGTGGTGCAGACCCTGCTCGGCGCGGGGCGGATGCTGGCCGAGGCCGGCGAAGACCCGGCCGCACTGCGCCGGCGGGCGACCTCGCCCGGCGGCACCCCCCAGGCCGCGATCGAAACCTTCCAGGCCGGCGGCTTCGAGGCGCTGGTCGCCGCCGCGGGGCACGCCGCGCGCGGACGCGGCGCGGCGCTGGCCTCGGCGGGCGGCGCATGAACGCGCCCCGCCGCGGCACCGCGGCCACCGGCGCGCTGGCATTCGCGCTCGCGCTGTCCGCCTGTGGCAACCCCGCGCCGGAGCCGGCGCAGTTCATCCCGCCGCCGCAGAGCCACACCGAACTGGACGGCCTGCGCGCGCGCTACAACCTGCTGCCCACGCTCGCGCTGGGCGAGGCGGTTGCGCGCGAGTACGGGGTGGGGCGCGCGGCCGATACCGCCCTGCTGGTCGTGGCCCTGCGCCGCGACGGCGGCGATGGCGACGAAACCACCGCCGACGGCGAGGTCAGTGCCGAAGCCGTGGACCTGGCCGGCCGCCGCCAGGCGGTGGCCATGCGCCGGATCGCCACCGGCGACTACGTCGACCATGTCGGACTGGTCCGGATCGGCACGCGCGACACCATGCGCGTGCACGTCACCGTGGTGGCAGATGGCCGTCGCCAGGAATTCGACTTCCAACGCAGTTTCTGACCCCGGGGTTTGCATCGCGCGGCGCTGCTGGGTAAGTTCGGGAAAGCGGAACCGCCCCACGCGCCATTCCGTCCACGTGGCGCGGTGAGCGGGGAAGCATCGTGCGGGCGCGTCCGGCGCCGGCGCAGGCATGCACCGCAGGCCCGCCCGCACGCAAGACCGGCAACGCGCCTGCCAGGCAGGCGCAGGGGGAAGCGTGATGAAAAAAATCCATTGCCTGGGCCTGCTGGCCCTCGCCTTCGCATTCGATGCCACCGCGCAGGACGCCGCGTGTCCGGCGCTGCCCAGCGGATCGGACCTGCACTGGGAACAGAAGAACGGCACCAGCTTCACCCTGTGCCGGGCGCTGGATGGCGAGCGCCCGGTGCTCAGCGTGATGTTCACCGCGGACTCGGTGCCGAAGCCGCCGCGCCGCAACCGGCTGGAGGAAGGCCGGATAGGCAGCCACGAGGTCTACTGGTACATGCCGGATGTGATCCAGGGTGGCCAGGCCAAGCGGATCGCGTTCATCGAACTGGATGACGACCGCTACGCACAGGTGTGGGTCGACGCTGGCAGCGACGTCGAGCTGCGGCAATTGCTGGTACTGGCGCAGAATCTCCCGCTGCACTGAGCGCGACGACGGCGCCGGCTGCGGCCGGCGCACCGCGGGCCGCCGGACCGGTCCGTCAGAAGCGGCCTTCCTGGAAGTCGACGAAGGCCTGCATCAGTTCCTGGCGGGTGTTCATCACGAACGGGCCGTGGCGCGCGATCGGCTCGCGCAGCGGCCGGCCCGCGACCAGGATCAGCCGCGCACCGGTATCGCCGGCGCGCAGCGGCAGCAATCCGCCGCCACCGAGCACGCCCATCTCGCGGGCCTCGAGCGGGCGCGCGTCCTCGCCCTCGCCCACTACCAGCGCGCCTTCGAACACATAGGCGAACGCGTTGTGGCCTTCCGGCAGCGCGTATTCCCAGGCCGTGCGCGGCTCCAGCGTGATGTCCAGATACAGCGGATCGGTGGCCGGCTGCGCGATCGGACCGGTGGTGTCGCCGACGCGGCCGGCGATCACCTTCACCTCCACGCCCGGCGCCGGGTGCGCCACCGGAATGCTCGCGGGGGCGAATTCCTGGTAGCGCGGGTCGGTCATCTTCTCGCGCGCGGGCAGGTTCACCCACAGCTGGAAGCCGCGCATGCGCCCGGACTCCTGCTCGGGCATCTCCGAATGGACCAGGCCGCGGCCAGCGGTCATCCACTGCACGCTGCCCGGCGTTAGCAGGCCCTCGTTGCCGTGGTTGTCCTTGTGGCGCATGCGCCCGTCGAGCATGTAGGTGACGGTCTCGAAGCCGCGGTGCGGATGGCTGGGGAAGCCGGCGATGTAGTCCTCGGCCTGGTCGGTGCCGAACTCGTCGAGCAGCAGGAACGGATCGAGCTCGGGCAGGTCGGGGCCGCCGATCACCCGGGTCAGCTTGACCCCGGCGCCGTCGGAGGTGGCGCTGCCGCGGACCTTGCGGACCAGGCGCGCGTGCTGGATGTCGCTGGGCGATGCGTTCATGGGACTGGCTCCATTGGCTTGCCGGCAAGATGGAGGCTGCAGGCCGCGCGGGGAACCCGTGCGGGCACAACGGGTTGTTCCAGTGCCGGTGCTGATCGGCGTGGGCGCGGCCCTAGAGCCACGCTTGCCCGGCTGCTCCCCCGCTACGCCACGTACACCGACTTGATGTTCATGAACTCGTGGATGCCGTGCCCGGCCAGTTCGCGGCCGAAGCCCGATCGCTTGGTCCCGCCGAACGGCATCCGCGGGTCGCTCTTCACCACCGCGTTGACGAAGGCCGCGCCCACCTGCAGCTGCCGCGCCACGCGCTCGCCGCGCTCCGGGTCCGCGCTCCACACGCTGCCGCCCAGGCCGAAGCTGGTGTCGTTGGCCACCCGCACCGCCTCGGCCTCGTCGGCGACCCGCAGGATCCCGGCGACCGGGCCGAACAGTTCCTCCGCGTAGGCCGGCATGCCCGGCACCACCCCGTCGAGGATCGATGCCGGGTAGCCGGCATGGGAGGCGTCCGGCTTGCAGCCGAGCAACGGTCGCGCGCCCCTGGCGATGCTCGCTTCGACCTGCCGCTGCAGTTCCTCGCGCAGGTCGCGGCGCGCCATCGGCGCCAGGGTGGTCGCTTCGTCGCCGGGGTCGCCCAGGCGCAGCTTCGCTGCCGCCTCGACGAAGCGCCGGGTGAACTCATCGGCGATCGCGTCGACCACGATGAAGCGCTTGGCCGCGATGCAGGTCTGCCCGGCGTTGCCGAAGCGCGAGGCGACCGCGCCGGCCACGGCCCTGTCCAGGTCCGCATCCTCGAGCACGATGAAGGCGTCGCTGCCGCCCAGTTCCATCACGCATTTCTTCAGTTGCGCGCCGGCGTTGCCGGCGACCGAACTGCCGGCCCGCTCGCTGCCGGTCAGGGTCACCGCCACCACGCGCCGGTCGCGGATCACTTCGGCGGCCTGCGCATTGTCGATGTGCAGCACGCCGAATACCCCTGCCGGCAGCCCGGCCTCCTCCAGCACGCCGGCGATCGCGTCGGCGCAGCGCGGCACGTTGCTGGCGTGCTTGAGCACCGCGACATTGCCGGCCATCAACGCCGGCGCCAGGAAGCGGAACACCTGCCAGTACGGGAAGTTCCACGGCATCACCGCCAGCACGCAGCCCAGCGGCTCGTAGCGCACGTAGCTGCGCCGGGCCTCGGTGGCGATGTCCAGCTCGGCCAGGTAGGCGGCGGCGTGGCCGGCGTAATAGTCGCAGGCGACCGCGCACTTCTCGATCTCGGCCAGCGCCTCGCGGCGCAGCTTGCCCATCTCGGCGGTCATCGTCCGCTGCAGTCCGTCACTGCGCCGGCGCAGGGCCGCGGCGATGGCGTGCAGCACCTCGCCGCGCGAATCCAGGCTGCGCCGTGACCATTCCGGGAACGCGGCCTGCGCGGCGGCGAGCACCCCCTCCACCTGCGACGGCGCCATCAGCTCGTGGCGGTACTCGACCTGCCCGGTCGCGGGATTGACGGTTTCGACGGTCATCGCCTCAACGCCTGCGGTTCGAAAGGTGCGTATTGCCGGAGTATCGCGCCAGCGGCGTCACGAAGACCTGAATCCGGGCGCATGCGCCCGCCTTTCCGCCGGCTCAGCCGTTCTCCTGCAGCGCCAGCTGCATGTCGCGCTGGCGCCGCTGGTCCTCGCGGAACATCAGCCACCAGCCGATCACCGCGGCGATCGACACCAGCATGATCATCAGCGTGGCCAGTGCGTTGATCTTCGGGCTCACCCCCAAGCGCACCGAAGAGAAGATCTTGATCGGCAGCGTGGTCGAATCGGGGCCCGCCACGAAACTGGCGATCACCACGTCGTCCAGCGACAGGGTGAAGGCCAGCAGCCAGCCGGACACCAGCGCCGGCGCGATGATCGGCAGGGTGATCAGGAAGAACACCTTGAGCCGGTTCGCGCCCAGGTCCATCGCCGCCTCTTCCAGCGACTTGTCCAGGTCCTGCAGGCGCGAGGACACCACCACGGTGACGAAGGACACGGTCAGGGTCACGTGCGCGATCCAGATCGCGACCATGCCCTTGGACGGGATGCCCATCGATGCGCCCACCGAAACCAGCATCAGCAGGATCGACAGGCCGATGATCACTTCGGGCATCACCAGCGGCGCGGTGATCAGCGCGCCGAACACGGTCTTGCCCGGGAAGCGGTGGAAGCGGGTCATCACCATCGCGCCCAGGGTGCCGACGACCGTGGCCGCGCTCGCCGTCCAGAATGCAATGCGCAGGCTGACCCAGGCCGCGTCCAGGATCTGCCGGTCGCGCAGCAGCTCGCCGTACCACTTCACCGAGAACCCGGCCCAGACCGTGGCCAGGCGCGAGGAATTGAACGAATACACCACCAGCAGCAGGATCGGCAGGTACAGGAAGGCGAAGCCCAGCACCAGCACCGACCAGCGCAGCAGTTTCTGCCCCAGGCTCGGGTTCATGTCAGCCGGCCCTCCATTTCCTTCTGCTGGAACCGGTTGAACACCAGGATCGGCACCAGCAGCAGGAGCAGCATCACGATCGCCACCGCCGAGGCCGCCGGCCAGTCGCGGTTGTTGAAGAACTCGCCCCACAGCACCCGCCCGATCATCAGCGTGTCCGGGCCGCCGAGCATCTCCGGGATCACGAACTCGCCCACCGCCGGGATCATCACCAGCATGCAGCCGGCCACTATTCCCGAGCGCGACAGCGGCAGGGTGATGCGCAGGAACGCCTGCCACGGCCGGGCGCCGAGGTCGTAGGCCGCCTCCAGCAGGCGCAGGTCGAGCTTCACCAGGTTGGCGTACAGCGGGAGGATCATGAACGGCAGGTAGCAGTAGACGATGCCGATGTAGGCCGCCAGCGGCGTGTAGAGGATGCGCAGCGGCGCGTCGACGAGCCCGGTCCAGAGCAGGAAGCGGTTGAGCAGGCCGTTGGCGTCGAGGATCCCGACCCAGGCGTACACCCGCAGCAGGAACGAGATCCACGACGGCAGCACCACCGCCATCAGCGCGATGTTGCGGCTGGACGGCTTCATCCGCGCGATGAAGTAGGCCATCGGGTAGCCGATCAGCAGGCACAGCAGGGTCGAGACCGCGGCGATCCTGATCGAGCTCAGGTAGGCCAGCACGTACTGCGCATCGGTGAACAGGGCCACGTAGTTGCCCAGGTTCAGGCGCAGGGTCAGCGCCTTGTCGACGTACTCCAGCACCGGCGTGTACGGCGGCATCGCGATCGCCAGCCGCGAGAACGAGATCTTCAGCACGATCAGGAACGGGATCGCGAAGAACACCCCCAGCCACAGGAACGGGACCGCGATCACCGCCCAGCGGCCGCCCGGGACGAAGCGCTTCAGCGCGGCGGCGTTCATGAGGTCAGCACCACGCCGTCGTTGTCGTCCCACCACAGCCACACCTGGTCGCCCCAGGTCATGCCCTCGCTGGCCCAGCGCTTGTCGTTGGCGAAGTTGACCAGCAGCTTGATCCCGCCGGGCAGGCGCACGTGATAAACCGAGTGACTGCCGAAGTAGGCGATGTCCTCGATCGTGCCCTGCGCCTTGTTGTGGTCCTGCGCCGGCTCGGCCTTGCCGATCCCCAGCTTCTCCGGGCGCACCGCGAACGACACCGCCTGGCCGGTGAAGCCGGTGATGCCGTGGCCGATGCGGATCGGCGCGGCGAACGCCGCCGTCTTCAGGGTCACGTAGTCCGGCTCGTCCTCGTCGATGGTCGCGTCGACCAGGTTGACCGAGCCGATGAACTCGGCGGCGAAGCGGTTGGCCGGCTGCTCGTAGATCTCGTCGGGGGTGCCGACCTGCTGGATCCAGCCCTGGTCCATCAGCGCGATCCGGGTGGCCATGGTCATCGCCTCCTCCTGGTCGTGGGTGACCATCACGCAGGTCACCCCGGAGGTTTCGATGATGTTGACCAGCTCCAGCTGCATGCGCGAGCGCAGCTTCTTGTCCAGCGCGCCCATCGGCTCGTCCAGCAGCAGCAGCTTGGGCCCCTTGGCCAGCGAGCGCGCCAGCGCCACGCGCTGCTGCTGCCCGCCGGAAAGCTGGTGCGGCTTGCGCTTGGCCAGCTTGCCCAGCTGCACCATCTCCAGCATCTCGCCCACGCGCTTCCTGATCGCGTCCTTGGCCAGCCCGTCCTGCTTCAGCCCGAAGGCGATGTTCTGCTCCACGGTCATGTGCGGGAACAGCGCGTAGGACTGGAACATCATGTTGATCGGCCGCTCGTACGGCGGCAGCTCGTTCATGACCTCGCCGTCGAGGACGATTTTCCCCTTGGTCGGCCGCTCGAACCCGGCCAGGCAGCGCAGCAGCGTCGACTTGCCGCTGCCCGAGCCGCCCAGCAGGGCGAAGATCTCGCCCTTGCGGATATCCAGGCTGACGTCGTCGACGGCGACGAAGCCGTCGAACTCCTTGCGCACGCCCTCGATCCGCAGGTAACGCTGGGCACCCGCATCGGCTGGGGTCCCGTTCGCGCGTTCGTTGCTCACCGCCATGGCCACTCCAGGTTGGGGGTGGGCGGGCGCCGCTGGCCGGCAGCCCGCGCCTGTGTTGCCGTGCAGCCTAACGGCCGGTCTTGAGCTCGGTCCAGAGCCGGGTGAACAGGCGGTCCAGCTCCGGCGGCAGGATCGCCAGGGTGAACAGCTTGGCGGCGGTTTCCGGCGGCGGATAGATCGTCGGATCGTTGCGGATCGCCTCGTCCACCAGCGGCAGCGAGCCCGGCACCGGGTTGGGGAAGCTGATGAAGTTGGTGTTGGCCGCCGCCACCTCCGGCCGCAGCAGGTAGTCGATGAACGCGTAGGCGTTGTCGACGTTCTTCGCATCGGCCGGGATGGCGAGCATGTCGAAGAACAGCGAGGTGCCCTCCTTCGGGATCGAGTAGGCCACCTTGACCCCGTTGCCGGACTCGTCGGCGCGGTCGCGCGCCTGCAGCACGTCGCCGGACCAGCCGATCACCAGGCAGGCACTGCCGTTGGCCAGCGCCTCGATGTACTGCGAGGAGTGGAAGGTCTGGATGTAGGGCCGCAGCGTCTTCAGCAGCGCGGTGGCCTTGGCGATCACCGCCGGGTCGGTGCTGTTGGGGTCTTCGCCCAGGTAGTTCAGCACGACCGGCACCACCTCGGAGGGGGCGTCCAGGAACATCACCCCGCAATGCTGCATCTTCGCCAGGTTCTCGGGCTTGAACACCAGGTCCCAGCTGCCGGCGATCTCGGTGCTGCCGAAGGCCGCGGCGAGCTTGTCGACGTTGTAGCCGATGCCGGTGGTGCCCCACATGTACGGGACCGAGTACTGGTTGCCCGGATCCTGCACGGCGATGCGCTTCATCAGCTCCGGGTCCAGGCCCGCGTAGTTCTTCAGGCGGGTCTTGTCCAGCGGCTGGAACACCCCGGCCTGGACCTGCCGCCCGAGGAACTGCAGCCCGGGCACGACCACGTCGAAACCCGACCCGCCGGCCAGCAGCTTGGCCTCCAGCACCTCGTTGCTGTCGAACACGCCGTAGTTGACTTCGGTGCCGCGCTCGCGCTCGAAACCGGGGACGGTGTCCTCGGCGATGTAGTCGGACCAGTTGTAGACGTTCAGCACGTTGCCGCCGGGGGCCGCAGCCGCCGCGTCGCCTCCGGCCGCCGCCTCCTTCCCGCCGCCGCACGCCGACAGCGCCACCGCCGCGGCCAGCCCGCACACCATCCAGATCGGTCTACGCATGTTCATCGTCGGATCCCCATCGCCCCGCAGGGCCTGTCGGTTGTCCACGACGCCGCCTTGCGGTGGCGTCCCCGGGTCTTTCCCCTCGACTTCCCACCCACTGCATCGACTGTTGCGTGTTGCGGTGCCGCCTGCGGCTGCGTCCGCGCCGGCCGCGGGTGCGGCCGGCGCCTTGCGGTGCGCTCAGCGGCCGGTCTTGATCTCCGTCCACAGCCGCGTGTACAGCTTGTCGGTCTCCGGCGAATTGATCGCGTAGGTGAACAGCTTGGCCTTGACCTCGTCCGGCGGGTAGATCGTCGGGTCGGTGCGGATCGCCTCGTCCACCAGCGGCGTGGCCGCGGTCACCGGGTTGGCGTACTGGATGTAGTCGGTGTTGTTGGCCGCCACCTGCGGTTCGAGCAGGTGGTTGATGAAGGTGTAGGCGTTCTCCGGGTGCTTGGCATCGGCCGGGATCGCCAGCATGTCGAACCACTGCGGCGCGCCTTCGACCGGGATCGAGAAGCCGACGTTGACGCCGTTGCCGGCCTCCTCGGCGCGGTCGCGGGCCTGGATGATGTCGCCCGACCAGCCCACCACCAGGCAGGTGGTGCCGTTGGCCAGCGAGCTGACGTACTGGCTGGAGTGGAAGTTCTGCACGTAGGGGCGGATGCCCTTGATCAGGTCGGCGGCCTTCTGGATCACCGCCGGGTCGGCGCTGTGCGGGTCCTCGCCCAGGTAGTGCAGCGCGATCGGGATCATGTCCGACGGAGTGTCGAGCAGGGTCACGCCGCAGTCCTTGAGCTTGCTGATCTTGGCCGGGTCGAACACCAGGCTCCAGCTGTTGGTGACATCGGTGCTGCCGAACGCGGCGGTGACCTTGTCGACGTTGAAACCGATGCCGGTGGTACCGGACATGTACGGCACGCCGTACTTGTTGCCCGGGTCCTGCGCGGCGATCAGCTGCATCACCTGCGGGTCCAGGTTGGCCAGGTTCGGGATCTTCGACTTGTCCAGTTCCTTGAACACGCCGGCCTGGATCTGGCGGCCGAAGAAGTTCAGGGTCGGCACGACCACGTCGTAGCCGCTGGAGCCGGCCAGCAGCTTGGTTTCCAGCACCTCGTCGCTGTCGTAGACGTCGTAGGTGACACGGATGCCCGACTGCTGCTCGAAGTTGGGGATGGTGTCCTCGGCGATGTAGTCCGAGTAGTTGTAGACGTTGAGCACCTTCTCCTCGCCGGCGGCGGTCTTGCCGTCCGCGCCCCTGCCGTCCTTGCCGCCACAGGCGGCCAGCAGGGTCACGGCGATACCCAGGGTAAGCAGGCGAAGCTTCATGGGGTGCTCCTTGTCACGTTTTGGGGGTCGGGGCAGCGTAACGCCGGCCCGGTCATTTGCCCAGCGCGGCGGCGGTCTCGTCCAGTGCCTTCCACGCCTTGTCGAACAGCTCGTCGACCTGCGCCGGGGTGATCACCAGCGGCGGCGACAGCAGCATCGAATCCCAGGTGGCGCGCAGGATCAGGCCATGGCGCAGGGCGATGTCGCGGCACAGGCCGCCGACATTGCCGCGCTCGGGGAAGAACGCCCGCCGGCCCTTGTCCGGGACCAGTTCCAGCGCGCCCATCAGCCCGGCGATCCGCGCCTGGCCCACCAGCCGGTGTTCGCCCAGCTCGGCCCAGCGCTGTGCCAGGTACGGTGCGGCCACCTCGCGCACGTGCTCGACGATGCGCTCCTCCTGCAGGATCCGCAGGTTCTCCAGCGCCACCGCCGCGCACACCGGGTGGCCCGAATAGGTCGCCCCGTGCGCCAGCTCGCCGCCGCTGTCCTTCAGCACCCCGGCGACGCGATCGTTGAACATGGCAGCACCCAGCGGGATGTAGCCGGAAGTGATGCCCTTGGCCACCGGCATGATGTCCGGCTGGAAGCCGAAGTACTGCGAACCGAACCATTCGCCGGTGCGGCCGAAGCCGCAGATCACCTCGTCGGCGACCAGCAGCACGTCGTACTTGCGGCAGATCCGCTCGATCTCCGGCCAGTAGGTCTTCGGCGGGATGTACACGCCGATCGCGCCCATGATCGGCTCGCCGATGAACGCGGCCACCCGTTCCGGGCCCAGCTCGAGGATCTTCTGCTCCAGCCGGCGCGCAGCGACCAGGCCGTACTCGTCTTCGGACAGGTCGCCGCCATCGGCGAACCAGAACGGCGGCTCGATGTGGTGGATGTCCGGGATCGGCAGGCCGCCCTGCCCGTGCATGCCCTTCATCCCGCCCAGGCTGGCGCCGGCCACGGTGGTGCCGTGGTAACCGTTGTGGCGGCCGATGAAGATGTTCTTGCGCGGCTGGTCCTGCACTGCCCAGAAGTGGCGGACCAGGCGCAGGATGGTGTCGTTGGCCTCCGAGCCGGAATTGACGAAGAAGGCGTGGTTGATGTCGCCCGGCGCCAGCTCGGCCAGCTTGGCCGCCAGGCGGATGGTCGGTTCGGTGGTGCACTGGAAGAAGCTGTTGTAGTACGCCAGCTCGGTCATCTGCCTGGCCGCCGCGGCGCCCAACTCAGGCCGGCCGTAGCCGATGTTCACGCACCACAGCCCGGCGAAGGCGTCGAGCAGCTTGTTGCCCTCCGCGTCCCACACGTAGCAGCCCTCGCCACGGGTGAGCACGCGCGTGCCCTTCTTCGCCAGCGCCGCGTTGTCGTTGAACGGGTGCAGGTGGTGGGCGGCGTCGAGGCGCTGCAGTTCGCGGAGGTCGGTCGTCATCGGGGCTGGCGGTTCCGTCGGGTGTGATCGGGGTTCTACACGTTCAGCAGCAGGAACTCGCGCTCCCAGGAGCTGATGACACGGAAGAAGGTTTCGTATTCCTTGCGCTTGACCGAGATGTAGGCGCGGACGAAGCGCGGGCCGAGCAACGCCTGCAGTTCGGCGCAGCCCTCCAGTCCGTCCAGGGCCTGGTTGAGCGAGCGCGGCAGGGCGAAGCCGGCGTCCTGCGCGCTGTGGTCCATCGCCGGCATCGGCTGCAGCTTCTCGCGGATGCCGAGCAGGCCGCAGGCCAGGGTCCCGGCCATGGCCAGGTAGGGATTGGCGTCGGAACCGGCGAAGCGGCTTTCGACCCGGGTGTTCTCCGGGGTGTCCATCGGTATGCGCAGGCCGCAGGTGCGGTTGTCGTAGCCCCAGTGCACGTTGATCGGCGCCACCTGGCCCAGCGCCAGGCGGCGGTACGAGTTCACGTTCGGGGCGAAGAACGCCATCGCCATCGGCACGTACTTCTGCAGGCCGCCCAGGTAGTGGAGGAAGGTGGTGCTGAGTTCCTCCGCCTTCCTGCCGGCGAACACGTTGCGGCCGCTCTTCAGCTCCACCAGGCTCTGGTGGATGTGCATGGCGCTGCCGGGCTCGTTCTCCATCGGCTTGGCCAGGAAGGTGGCGTAGATGCCGTGGCGCAGCGCCGCCTCGCGCATGGTGCGCTTGAACAGGAACACCTGGTCGGCGCGCGAGAGTGCGTCGGCGTGGGTGAAGTTGACCTCCAGCTGGGCAGCGCCGGATTCGTGGATCAGCGTGTCCACGTCCAGCTCCATCGCCTCGCAGTAGTCGTACATCAGGTCCAGGATCGGGTCGAACTCGTTGACCGCGTCGATCGAGTACGACTGCCGCGCCGTCTCCGGGCGCCCGGAACGGCCGGCCGGCGGCAGCAGCGGGAAGTCCGGGTCGGTGTTCTTCTGCACCAGGAAGAATTCCAGCTCCGGCGCGACCACAGGCTGCAGGCCCAGTTCGTCGTAGGCGGCCAGCACCCGCCGCAGCACGTTGCGCGGGGCCAGTTCGTGCGGTTTGCCGTCCTTGGTCTGGCAGTCGTGGATGACCTGCGCGGTCGGGTCGGTGGCCCACGGCACCATGCGCACCGTGTCCGGGTCCGGGCGCAGCAGCATGTCCGAGTCCGACGGCGAGGTCAGCTCGTAGTAATCGTCCGGATAGTCGCCGGTGACGGTGGTGGCGAAGATGCCCTCGGGCAGGCGGGTGCCGTAGTCGTGGCTGAACTTGTCGGCGGGGATGATCTTGCCGCGCGCATTGCCGGTGATGTCCGGCACCAGGCACTCGACCTCGGTGATGTGCCGCTCCTTCAGCCAGCGCCGCAGCGAGCTCTCCTGCTGGGCACTGCTGGCGGGCTTGCGGCGACTGGGGCGGGTGCTCATGCGGGATCGTCCGTGGAAGGTGCGTGCATGGGGCGCTTCAGGCGAACGCGGCGGCGGCCTGGCGCGCGCGCCGCGCCGCATGGACGCGGCAGGCATCGCCGAAGGCGCGCAGGATGCCCAGGTAGAAGGGATTGCCGGTGACCTGCCACTCCGGATGCCATTGCACCCCGAGCAGGAAGCCGCCGCCGTCGCGGCGGAATGCCTCGATCGCCCCGTCCGGCGCGATCGCCTCCACCCCCAGCCCATCGCCAAGCCGGGCCACGCCCTGGCCGTGCAGCGAGTTCCCCCGCGCATGGGTGCCGCCGGCGATCACGGCCAGCAGGCCGCCTTCGGCCAGGCGGATGTCGTGCGCGGGGCCGTACTGCACCTCGAGCGGGTCGTCGGTGTCCTCGCGGTGATCGGCGAAGCCGGCGGCCTCGTGCAGCTTCTGGTGCAGGGTGCCGCCGAAGGCGACGTTCACTTCCTGGAAGCCGCGGCAGATCGCCAGCAGCGGCAGGCCCATGGCCACCGCGCGCGGGACCAGGCCCAGGGTGGTGGCGTCGCGCGCCGGGTCGTGCAGGTTGCCTTCCCAGCTCGGCTCGTCGCCGTAGTGGTGCGGTTCGATGTTGCTGACCGCGCCGGTGAGCAGCAGGCCGTCGAGGCGATCGAGCCACTCGTCCGCCGCCAGCGGCGGCTGCAGCGCCGGCAGCAGCACCGGGGTGGCGCCGGCGCCGTCGACCACCGCGCGCACGTACTTCTCGCCAACCGCGAGGAACGGATGCTGGCCGATCTGTTTGCGGTCGGTGGGCAGGCCGACCAGGGGCGGCAGGGCCATGCGCGGAGGGGTCCGGTGGCGTTCGGGCAACTTACCCCGGCCGTTTTATTTTTACAACACGAGTGGCCGCTCCGTACGCCTGCAGGGCCGAAAGGATGCCGCACGGCACGGATCGCGTTGAGTATTCTTGACGGCGCTGCCGCCTGCTACTCTCCACCGGACCCGCCGAGGCCCCCGATGAACCGCGCATCCACCCCTTCCCCGCTGCCGCCGGACGACCTGCAGACCCTGCTCGCCCTGCCCGGCCACGAGGACGCGCACATCGACCTGCTGCTGCCGGACTGCAACGGCGTGCTGCGCGGCAAGCGCATCACCGCCGGGACGCTGGAGAAGGTCTACGCCGGCGGCGTGTGCCTGCCGATGTCGCTGGTCGCCGCCGACATCACCGGCAACACCGTCGAGGAGACCGGGCTGGGCTACGACATCGGCGACGAGGACCGGATCTGCCGGCCCATCCCCGGCAGCCTGCGCCCGGTGCCGTGGTCGCCGCGGCCTGCGCTGCAGCTGCTGCTGGCGATGGAGGACGGTGCCGGCGGCTGGTTCGAGGCGCACCCGCGGCGGGGCTGGAGCGGGTGCTGGAACGCTACCGCGCTCTCGGCCTCACCCCGGTGGTCGCGGTGGAGCTGGAGTTCTACCTGTTCGACCGCCTGGCCGATGCCGACGGCCGCCCGCAGCCCACGCTCAACGCCAGCGACGGCCGCCGCAACGCCAGCACCCAGGTCTATTCGATCGACGACCTCGACGAGAACGCCGGCTTCATCGACGCGGTCGCGCGCGCCTGCCAGGCCCAGCGCATCCCCGCCGACACCGCGGTGGCCGAATACGCACCCGGCCAGTTCGAGATCAACCTCAAGCACCGCGCCGACGCGCTGGCCGCCTGCGACGACGCGCTGCTGCTCAAGCGCGCGATCAAGGCGGTGGCGCTGCAGCAGGGCCACCAGGCCAGCTTCATGGCCAAGCCGCTGGCGGGCCAGGCTGGCAGCGGCCTGCACCTGCACGTGAGCCTGCTCGACCGCGAAGGCCGCAACCTGTTCGCCTCCACCGCCGATGCACCGGCCGACGCCCTGCGCCACGCGATCGGCGGGCTGCAGGCCAGCGCCCGCGACAACCTGCTGCTGTTCGCGCCGCACGCCAACAGCTACCGGCGCTTCGTCGCCAACGCGTTCGTGCCGCTCAACCAGAGCTGGGGCTTCAACAACCGCACCGTGGCCATGCGCGTGCCGCACAGCGACGCGGCCAACACCCGCGTCGAGCACCGCATCGCCGGTGCCGACGCCAATCCCTACCTGGTCGCCGCGGCGGTACTGGCCGGCATCCTCGACGGGATCGAGCAGCAGCTCGATCCGGGCCCGCCGGTCACCGGCAACGCCTACGAGCAGTTCCCGGTGCAAACCCCGCACTGGCGCGAGGCGATCGACGATTTCCTCGGCAGCGACTTCGCCGCGCGCTGGTACGGCGAACCGTTCCGCCACATCTACGGACAGCAGAAGCGCAGGGAAATGGCCGATTTCCAGGCGCTGGTCCCGGACCTGGACTATGCCTGGTACCTGCGCACGGTCTGACCGGCGGCGGCCGCGCCATGGCTGACGACGCGCCCTACCCACCCAGCTGGTACGCGGCCAGCGCCACGCCTCTGCCGGAACAGCCGGTGCTGCGCGGCGTGCTGGAGGACGCGGACGTGTGCATCCTCGGCGCCGGCTACACCGGCCTGACCGCGGCGCTGGAACTGGCCGAAGCCGGCTACCGGGTGGTCGTGCTCGAAGCCGAGCGGATCGGCTGGGGTGCGTCCGGCCGCAACGGCGGCCAGGCCATCGTCGGCTACGGCTGCGAGCAGTCCACCCTGGAAGGCCTGCTCGGCCGCGACGCGGCGCGGGTACTGTTCGACGTCTCGCGCGAAGGCATGGACCGCCTGCGCGCGCGCATCGCCCGCCACGCCATCGACTGCGACTGGCGCGACGGCCATGCACACGTGCCGATCAAGCCGCGCCAGGAGCGCGCGCTGCGCGGATACATCGAGCACATGCAGGAACGTTACGACTACCCGCTGCAGTGGTGGGACCGCCGCCGCCTGCGCGACGAACTGGAAAGCGACCGCTACCTGGGCGCGGTGTACGACGCCGCCAGCGGCCACCTGCATCCGCTGGAATATGCCTTCGGCCTGGCCCGCGCAGCGCTGGCCGCCGGGGTGCGCATCTTCGAACACTCTCGCGTGGTCGAACTGGTGCGCGGCGCGAAGCCGCGCATGCGCACCGCGCACGGCGAAGTCGCCGCCGGTTTCGCCGTGATCGCCGGCAACGCCTGGCTGCGCGGGGTCGCGCCGGAACTGGAATCGCGGGTGATGCCGGTGGGCACCTACATCGCCGCCACCGCGCCTCTGGGCGCCGCGCGCGCGCGCCACCTGATCCGCAACGACATGGCCGTGGCCGACGTGAACTGGGCGCTGGACTACTTCCGCCTCGGCCGCGACCACCGCCTGCTGTTCGGCGGCCGCGCCAGCTATTCCAGTTTCCCGCCGCCGAACCTGCGCGGGGTCATGCGCCGGCGCATCCACGCCGTCTTCCCGCAGCTGGACGACGTGCCGATCGAGTACCTGTGGGGCGGCTACGTCGACATCTCGCTCAACCGCGCCCCGCACTGGGGCCGGCTGGCGCCGGAGATCTACTTCGCCCAGGGTTTCTCCGGCCACGGCGTGGCCAGCACCGGGCTGGCCGGGCGGCTGATCGCCGAGGCCATCCGCGGCCAGTCCGAACGGCTGGACCTGTACGCGAAGATCCCGCACGCGCCGTTCCCCGGCGGCCGCGCACTGCGCACCCCGCTGCTGGTGGCGGCAATGGCCTGGTACCGCCTGCGCGACGCGCTGTGGTGAGCCGCGCCGTTTCGTTTCACTCCCGTATCCGCCCCCACGCCCGCGCGGCCTCCCACTGTAGGAGCCCACTTCAGGGGGCGACCCGATGCGGCCAGCGCGCAGCCGCGTTCAATGCGACCTCTCCGGAGCGGTCACGTTGAACGCCGCGTCTGCCGGGCACGCCGGGTCGCCCCCTGAAGTGGGCTCCTGCAGACAAGCGCCAGCGACGGTGGCTCAATCCACCGGCCGCTTCGGCACCAGCAGCAATGCCAGCAGGGTGAGCGTCGCCATTCCTCCCAGGTACCAGCCCACCGCGGCGATGCCGTGGCTGCCAGCCAGGCGGGTGGCGATGTACGGCGCCGGCGAGGCGCCGAGGATGCCGGCCAGGTTGAACGCCAGCGAGGCGCCGGTGTAGCGCACCGGCGTGGGGAACATCTCCGCCAGGATCGTGCCGCACGGCCCGTAAGTCATGCCCATCAGCCCCAGGCCCAGGCACAGGAACAGCAGCACCTGCAGCGGATGGCCGGCGGCGAACAGCGGCTCGAACAGCAGCCCGAAGGCGATGATCCCGAGCGTCGCCACGATCATCGCCCGGCGCCGGCCATGGCGGTCCGCGTACACCGCCGACAGCGGGATCGTCGCCGCGAAGCACAGCACGCCGACCATCTGCAGCAGCAGGAACTCGCTGCGCCCATAGCCCAGCTGCGAGGTGCCCCAGCTCAGCGCGAACACCGTCATCAGGTAGAACAGCACGAAGGTCGCCATCAGCGACAGCGTGCCGACCAGCAGGGTGCCGGCATGCCTGGACAGCACCGTCGCCATCGGCAGCCGCTCGCGCTCGTCGCGTTCGATCGCCTTGCGGAACGCCGGCGTCTCGGTGATCCGCAGCCGCACCCACAGCCCGACCGCGACCAGCGCGGCGCTGGCGAGGAACGGGATGCGCCAGCCCCAGGCCATGAACTGGCCATCGTCGAGCACGTGCGCCAGCAGCAGGAACACCGCCGTCGCGCACAGGAAGCCCAGCGGCGCGCCCAGCTGCGGGAACATGCCGTACCAGGCACGCCTGCCCGGCGGCGCATTCTCGGTGGCCAGCAGCACCGCCCCGCCCCACTCGCCGCCCAGGCCCAGGCCCTGGCCGAAGCGGCACAGCGCCAGCAGCGCCGGCGCGGCCACGCCGATCTGCGCGTGGGTCGGCAGCAGTCCGATCAGCACAGTGGAGATGCCCATGGTCAGCAGCGCCGCCACCAGGGTCGCCTTGCGCCCGACCCGGTCGCCGTAATGGCCGAACACGGCCGAACCCAGCGGCCGGGCGAAGAACGCCAGGGCGAAGGTGGCCAGCGACTGCAGGGTGGCCGCGGTCGGCTCGGAGGCCGGGAAGAACAGCTGCGGGAACACCAGCACCGCGGCGGTGGCGTAGATGTAGAAATCGAAGAACTCGATCGTGGTGCCGATGAGGCTGGCGAACAGGACGCGGCGTGGCGAAGCGGGTGCACTCATCGGCGGCGGATCGTTCGATGGCCGGGAAGCGGCCGATTCTGGCAGAACCGCTTCGCCGTGCGCCAACGCCGCCCGCGCCGGACCGCCCCCTCCGGTCCCCGCGCCGTGCGCCGCCGCGCAGCCGCACCCGCGCGATGGCCGCCGCCGGGTGGAGATGCGAAGATTCCCCCTCGCCGGCCC
>NZ_PDWM01000043.1 GCF_010093225.1 Pseudoxanthomonas koreensis
TGCTGATCCCGCTGAGCATGGTCCTGCTCAGCGGGATCAGCATCAGCAGGATGTTCATGGCGCAGGCTCCGTCACGACGCGGCCTCGACCGGAGTGGCCGGTGCCAGGCGGGCGGGCTGCACCGGTGCGACCCGCGCCAGGCGCAGGGCGTTGAGGGTGACCACCAGCGAGGAGGCGGCCATGCCCAGCGCGGCCAGCCATGGCGTGACCAGGCCGGCGGCGGCCAGCGGCAGCGCCAGCAGGTTGTAGGCCACCGACCAGCCCAGGTTCTGGCGGATGATGCGGCCGGTGCGGCGCGCCAGCGCGAGCGCGGCGGGGATGCGGCGCAGGCCGCCGCCGGTGGTGACCAGGTCCGCGGCGCGATGCGCCAGCGGGGCGCCTTCGCCCATCGCGATGGAGACGTCGGCGCCGGCCAGCACCGGTGCGTCGTTGAGGCCGTCGCCGACCATCGCCACGGTCCGGCCCTGCGCCTGCAGGCCGTGGACCAGCGCCAGCTTGTCCTCCGGCGACTGCCGGGCGTGGACCGCGTCGATGCCCAGGGCGGCGGCCATGCGTCGTACCGCCGCCTCGCCGTCGCCGCTGGCCAGGTGCAGGCGCAGGGCCTGCGCGCGCAGCTCGCCCAGGGCGTCGGCGGCGTCGTCGCGGGCGCGTTCCTCGAGCGCGAAGCGGGCCAGCGCGCGTTCGCCATCGCCCAGCCACAGCGCGCCGTCGTCGGCGCGGCCGGCGGCGAAGTCGGCGCGGCCCAGCCGCCAGTGACGCCCTTCGACCACCCCTTGCACCCCGCGACCGGGAACTGCCTCGACCTGCGTGGCCGGCGGCGGCGCTGCGCAGCGGCGTGCGAACGCGGCCGCCAGCGGATGGCCGCTGTCGCGTTCCAGCGCCGCCGCGATCCGCAGCGCGCGCGCTTCGGCGTCGCCGTCGCCGTCCGTGCCGTCCGTGCCGTCCGCGCCGTCCGCGCCGAAGCATTCGATGCTGGCCAGCACCGGGCGGCCGTCGCTGAGCGTGCCGGTCTTGTCGAACACGATGTCGGTGGCGCGGCCCAGCGTGTCCAGCGCGTCCGGGCGCAGCGCGAGCAGGCCGATCTTCGCCAGCGCGCCATGCGCGGCGGCCAGCGCCGCCGGCACCGACAGCGACAGCGCGCAGGGGCAGCTGATCACCAGCAGGGCCAGGGTGACTTCCAGCGCGCGCGAAGGCTCGTGGTGCCACCACCAGGCGAACACCGCCACGGTCACCGGCAGCAGGCCGAGCACGAAGCGGCTGCCGACGCGGTCGGCCGCGCGTGCCAGCGACGGGCGGTGCGCCTGCGCCTGCTCCACCAGCCGCGCGAGCTGCGAGAGGCGGGTGGCCGCGCCGGTGCAGGTCACCGCCAGCCGTGCCGGCCGCTCGCGGCAGACGGTTCCGGCATAGACCGCGTCGCCAGCGAGCTTGCGCACCGGCGCCGATTCGCCGGTGAGCAGCGCTTCCTCGAACCAGGCCTCGGCCTCGAGCAGGGTTCCGTCGGCCGGCACCGCGTCGCCGGCGGCGACGCGGACGACGTCGCCGGCCTGCAGCGCGGCCATCGGCACGGTTTCGCGGCCGCCATCGGCCAGTTCGCGGGTGGCGAACGCCGGGCGCGCGCGCGCCAGCGCGTCGACCTGGGCGCTGGCCACGCTGCGCGCGCGCTGTTCGAGCATGCGCGCGGCCAGCAGCAGGAACACGAACATCACCGCCGCGTCGTACCACACGTGCGGGCCGCCGCGGATGGTCTCGAACAGGCTGGCGAAGTAGGCCAGCAGGGTCGAGCCGGCGATCAGCACGTCCATGCCCAGGCGGCGTTCGCGCAGTTCGCGCATCGCCCCGGACAGGAACGGCCAGCCGGAATAGAACACCACCGGCGTGCACAGCAGGAAGGTCAGCCAGCGGAAGAAATCGCGCGTGGCCACCGGCATGGTGCTGTTGAAGTCCAGGTACAGCGCCTCGGCCAGCATCATCGCCTGCAGCGTGCCCAACCCGGCGATGCCCAGGCGCAGCAGCCAGCGCCGGCGTTCGCGGGTGCGCGCGCGTTCCAACGCTTCGCTGCCAGCCAGGTACGGCCGGTAACCGAGCATGGCCAGCCGCCGCAGCGGCGCCGACAGCGCGGTGCGCGCCGGATCCCAGGCGATGCGGATGCGGCCGGTGATCGCGTTGGCGCCGCAGTCCAGCACGCCCGGTTCGCGGCGCAGGGCGCGGTCTATCAGCCAGGCGCAGGCGGCGCAGCGCATGCCGTCGGTGAGCAGGGTGATTTCGCGCCCGCCTTCCACCGCGCGGCTGTGCCCGGCCTGGACGTCGTCGCGGTCCCATACCGACAGGTCGGGCAGGTCGTCGCCGACGCGTGCGCTGCCGCGGTTGCCGCCACTGGCGTCGCGCAGGCGGTAATAGCCTTCCAGCTCGGCGCCGGCGATCCATTCGGCGGCGGCGGCGCAGCCCTGGCAGCAGAACCGGCGCGGGCGTCCTTCGAAGGCCTGCACCACCGGGTGCGCGGGCAGCGACTCGCCGCAGTGGTGGCAGGTGCCGCTGGCGGCGGCCACGGACGCTTCGCGCATGGCCAGGTCGGTAGGCATCGCGCGCTCAGCCGCTCCCGCCCAGCAGCGGCGCCAGGCGCGCGGCGTGCTGCTGTTTCGGCAGGCGCCCGTGCAGGCGCCAGCTGCCGTCGGCGGCGCGCAGCTGCCCCACCCAGTCGTGGCCCGGATCGACCGCCTGCTGCGTGCGCCAGCCCGGTCCTTCCGGCGGCAACTCCAGGCGCAGGTCATCGGCCTGGCGGGTGGGATGTTCGAGCAGCAGCTGCAGCGGCTGCCCGCGGGTGAACTCGCCGGTGGCCGGCAGCACTTCGACGATGCCGTCTTCCACCCGCAGCACCGCGCTCAGGCCCCGCCTGCCGGCAACTTCGTCCGGGCCCAGGTCGGTGGTCTGGATCTGCGATACGCGCCGCACCGGGTCGGAGACGCTGTCGGCGCCGCCGGTGTGCGTGGCGACCACGACCAGACCGACGCCGGCGACGATCGACAGCAGCGGCAGGCCGATCACCAGCCACATCACCGGATTGCTCCAGTTGGACCGGCGCGGCGTGGGGGATTGGTCGTTGTTTTCGTTCATGGGCTCGGTCCGAAGAAACTGCTCTCGATGACGCGGCGGTCGCGCCCGTCCTCGCTTTCGACCACGAAGCGGATCGCGTGGCGCCCGCCGGCGCCCTCGTCGGCGAGCACGCTCATGGACACCGGCAGCACCTGCTCGGGACCGGCCTCGACCAGCGCCGGTGCCGACAGGCTCAGGCCGGCGTCGGCCGGTTCCAGCACGATGCGGAAGCGGCGTGTCTGCTGGCTCTTGTTGATCAGCTTGAGCGTGTAGTCGTTGGCCACGCCGTCGGCGGTCTCGCGGTACAGCGCGTTGCGGTCGCGCAGCACTTCGGCGATCAGCTCGCTGCGGTGGGTCACGCCCCAGCCCCAGGCGCCGAGCAGGCCCAGCAGCAGCAGGCCGTAGACGAAGATGCGCGGGCGCAGCACGCGGGTGGACTTGCCGTCGATCGCGTTCTGGGTGGAATAGCGGATCAGGCCACGCGGGTAGCCCATCTTGTCCATCACTTCGTCGCAGGCGTCGATGCAGGCGCCGCAGGCGATGCACTCGTACTGCAGGCCGTTGCGGATGTCGATGCCGGTCGGGCAGACCTGCACGCAGATGGTGCAGTCGATGCAGTCGCCCAGTTCCTCGTAGGCGAACTTCGGCAGCGGCTCGGGCTTCTCGCCGGCACCGCCCAGGGTGATCGTGCCGTGCGCCTGCAGCCGGTTGTCGGCGGCGGTCGGGTGCGCGCTGGCGCGGAACACGTAGTCGTAGGCGGTCTTCGGGTCGAGCAGGCCGCGCGCGCGCTCGAGCACGCCACCGAGGCCGCGCTTGCGCGGGCCGCGCGGTTCGCCACGCATCGGGTCGTAGGCGATCAGCAGGGTGTTGCGGTCGAACATCGCGCTCTGGAAGCGCGCGTACGGGCACATGTACTTGCACACCTGCTCGCGCAGGAAGCCGGCATTGCCCCAGGTGGCCAGCGCGTAGAACAGCACCCAGAAGATCTCCCAGCCGCCCCAGGAGAACGGCACCAGGCGTGCGCCCAGGTCGGCGATCGGGGTGAAGAAGCCGACGAAGGTGAAGCCGGTCCACAGCGCGAACACCGCCCACAGCGCGTGCTTGGCGCCCTTGCGCAGCACCTTGTCGCGGGTCCACGGGCCGGCGTCGAGCTTCATTCGCCTGCCGCGGTCGCCCTCGGTCCAGCGCTCCATCCACAGGAACACCTCGGTCCACACCGTCTGCGGGCAGGCGTAGCCGCAGAACAGGCGGCCGGCCAGCGCGGTGAAGAAGAACAGCGCCATCGCCGCGATGATCAGCAGCAGCGCCAGGAACAGGAAGTCCTGCGGCCAGAACACCAGCCCGAACACGTAGAACTTGCGCGCCGGCAGGTCGAACAGCACCGCCTGGCGGCCGTCCCAGGACAGCCACGGGAACAGATAGAACATGCCCAGCAGCCACACCACGGCCGCCACCCGCAGGCGGTTGTAGCGGCCGGACACGTCGCGCGGGTAGACCTTGCGCTCGCTGACGTAGAACGAATTGCCCTGGTCGTCGATGACGTCCAGCGGGATGCGCTTGCTCATGGCTGCCGTCCTGGCTTCGGCGTGGCGCACGGATGCGCGAAGGTGCCGTGGCGGTGGGATTCGGTTGCGGTCATCGGCTCGGGCTCGTCCGCGCCACGCGGCGCAGCGGTGGGATCCTCCGGACCTCCCAGTATCGGCTGCCGGTGGCCGCGCGGACAGACGACAAATTGTCGCAGGGCCGCGGCGGCGGGCCGGTCACTCCGGCGGCAGGGCGCGGTTGAAGCGGCTGGACGGGCGCAGCAGGATCCAGGTGAACAGGCTCGAGGACGCGGTGGCCAGCCAGAACATGAAGAAGCCCAGCGTGTAGCCGAGCTCGCGGGTCAACGGCAGGTCGGGGAAGGTCAGGTCGCGCAGCGCCAGCGGGTCGACGAAGGCGAAGAACACCATCGTCGCCACGCCGGCGGCGAAGAAGCTGGGCCAGGCAACCGCCCCGATCCGCTGCGCGAGCGGGCGGGGCGGGTGGTCGAAGCGCGGCTCGCTGAAATCGGTCACTGGCTGGCCTGTGGGCTCCCGGTACCGGTCGCATTATGCGACAGCGACCAGACATAGGCGGCGACCAGGCGCGCGCGGGTCTCGCCGAGCAGCTCGCGATGCGCCGGCATGCTGCCGTGGCGGCCGTGCAGGATGGTCTGGCGCAGGCTCTCGCGGCTGCTGCCGTACATCCAGTAGGCGTCGGTCAGGTCCGGCGCGCCGAGGTCGGTGTTGCCGCTGCCGTCCACGCCGTGGCAGGCCGCGCACACGCCCTCGTACAGCTTGCGGCCCTGCGCGGCCATGAAGTTGTTCTGCAGCGAGTCCGGGTCCGACAGCGTGCGCACGTAGGCCACGGTGTAGTCCACCGCCTCAGGGCCACCCATGCCGGTCAGCACCGTGCCCCACTCGGGCATGATGCCCTCGCGGCCGTCCAGCACCGTCTGCAGGATCTGCTCCGGTGCGCCGCCCCAGTGCCAGATCTCGTCGGTCAGGTTCGGGTAGCCGACCGCGCCCTGGCCGCTGGAGCCGTGGCAGGTGGCGCAGGTGTTGCTGAAGATCGAGCGGCCCAGCTGCACGGCCGTCGGATCCTGCGCCAGCGTGTCGATCGCCTGCCCGGCGAAGGGCGCGAAGGTCTTCTCCAGCTTGGCGTCCTCGACCGCCTTGGCGGCCGCGTGCTCCTTGTTGGAGGTCCAGCCGCTGTAGCCGGGGATCGCGCCGAGCCCGCCGAACCAGAACAGGTAGCCGATCGCGAAGGCGATGGTCAGGTAGAACAGGTTGATCCACCACTTCGGCAGCGGCTTGTTGTACTCGGTGATGTCGCCGTCCCAGACATGGGAGGTGTCGTCCGGCTTGGGATCGCCCGGGCGGCGGCGCGCGGTCCACCACAGCAGCGCGAGGTAGCCGAAGATGTTGATCGCCACCAGGACGATGACGTACCAGGTCCATCCTCTAGTCATGCCACGTTCCCCTTGTCCTGGCCGGCTTCGCCGTCGTCCAGCGGCAACCGCGCCGCCTCGTCGAACGCCTGCTTGCGTTTCGGGCTCCAGGCCCAGATCCAGCTGCCGATGAACAGCACCAGCAGCGCCGCGGTCACGATCCCGCCGATCATGGCTGGCCTCCGCGCGGTGCGTGCCGGCCCAGCGCCTGCAGGTACGCGACCACCGCGTCGAGCTCGGTCTTGCCCTCCACGTCGGTCGCGGCCTGGGCGATCTGCTCGTCGCTGTACGGGTCGCCCAGGGCCTTGAGCGCGGTCATGCGCCTGGCTACCTTGGCGCCGTCCACGTCGTTCTTCTCCAGCCACGGGAAGCTGGGCATGTTCGATTCGGGGACCACGTCGCGCGGGTTGATCAGGTGCACGCGGTGCCAGTCGTCGGAGTAGCGGCCGCCGACCCGGGCCAGGTCCGGCCCGGTGCGCTTGGAGCCCCACTGGAACGGGCGGTCGTAGACCGACTCGCCGGCCAGCGAGTAGTGGCCGTAGCGCTCGGTCTCGAAGCGCAGGGTGCGGACCATCTGCGAGTGGCAGTTGTAGCAGCCTTCGCGCACGTAGATGTCGCGGCCGGCCAACTGCAGCGCCGGGTACGGCTCGACCCCTTCCAGCGGCTCGATCGCCTCGGCCTGGAACATCAGCGGCACGATCTGGGCCAGGCCGCCGAAGGAGATGGCGACCGCGATCAGGACCGCCATCAGGCCGACGTTCTTCTCGATCTTCTCGTGGGGATTGGGCGTGTGTTCGCTCATGGAGACCTCAGGCGCGCGCTTGCGAGGGGTCGACCGGCAGCAGCGGCTGCGCGGCGATCGCGGGGGCGGTGCGGTAGGTGCGCACCACGTTCCAGGCCATCACGCCCATGCCGGCCAGCACCAGCAGGCCGCCGCCCAGGCGGATCAGGTAGTACGGATAGGTCACGTTGAGCGCCTCGACGAAGCTGTAGGTCAGGGTGCCGTCGTCGTTGGTGGCGCGCCACATCAGGCCCTGCATCACCCCGGCGATCCACATCGAGGCGATGTAGAACACCACGCCCAGGGTGTGCATCCAGAAGTGCAGGTCGATGGCCTTGACCGAATGCATCTGCTCGCGGCCCAGCAGGCGCGGCATCAGCGAGTAGATCGAGCCGATCGAGATCATCGCCACCCAGCCCAGCGCGCCGGCGTGGACGTGGCCCACGGTCCAGTCGGTGTAGTGGGACAGCGAGTTGACCGTCTTGATCGACATCATCGGCCCCTCGAAGGTGGCGATCATGTAGAACGACACGGCCACGATCAGGAACTTCAGGATCGGGTCGGTGCGCAGCTTGTACCAGACGCCGGACAGGGTCATCACGCCGTTGATCGCGCCGCCCCACGAGGGTGCCAGCAGGATCAGCGAGAACACCATGCCCAGCGACTGCGCCCAGTCCGGCAGCGCGGTGTACAGCAGGTGGTGCGGGCCGGCCCACATGTACACGGCGATCAGCGCCCAGAAGTGCACGATCGACAGGCGGTAGGAGTAGATCGGACGCTGCGCCTGCTTGGGCACGAAGTAGTACATCATGCCGAGGAAGCCGGCGGTGAGCAGGAACCCGACCGCGTTGTGGCCGTACCACCACTGCACCATCGCGTCGACCGCGCCGCTGTACACCGGGTAGGACTTGTCCCAGCCAGCCGGGATGGCGATGTTGTTGACGATGTGCAGCAGGGCGATGGCGAGGATGTAGCCGCCGTAGAACCAGTTGGCCACGTAGATGTGCTTGACCCGGCGCTTGGCGATCGTGCCGAAGAACAGCACCGCGTACGCCACCCACACCACGGTGATCAGCAGGTCGATCGGCCATTCCAGCTCGGCGTACTCCTTGCCCTGGGTCAGGCCCAGCGGCAGGGTGATGGCCGCGGCCACGATCACCAGCTGCCAGCCCCAGAACACGAACGCGGCCAGCCTGTCGGAGATCAGCCGCGCATGGCAGGTGCGCTGGACCACGTGCAGGCTGGTGGCGAACAGCGCGCTGCCGCCGAAGGCGAAGATCACCGCGTTGGTGTGCAGCGGCCGCAGCCGGCCGTAGCCCAGCCACGGGATGCCCTCGCCCAGCGTCGGCCAGTACAGCTGGGCGGCGATGATCACGCCCACCAGCATGCCCACGATGCCCCAGACCACGGTCATCACCGCGAACTGGCGCACCACCTTGTCGTTGTAAGTCCCCTGCACGCTTTGCATGCGGTCCGTTCCTCAGTCTGAACGGGGGAATCTTCGCCCCCGCGGGGTTGTCCGGGCATTGATCGCAATCAATGCCCCGCCGGTGTTGCCGGGTTACCCAGTGCAGACTGGCCGTACTTCCGCCTGTCGGAGCGGAGGGGGACCGCCTGCCCGCCTGCCGGCGCTGGGTTAGCCCACGGGGACAAGCATAGGCCGTTCATGGGCGGTTGTGGCTTGGACCTTATGTCCAAGCCGGCCGGGATGGGGACTGCAACCCCGGGGCTGTATCTTCGGGGCACCCCACGGACGCGGAGACAGCAACGGCATGAGCACCTACGCCCTGGAGGCCGTGTTCCGGCCCAAATCGGTCGCCGTGGTCGGCGCCAGCCCGCGCGAGCGTTCGGTCGGCCGGGCGGTGGTCCGCAACCTGCGCGAGGCCGGTTTTGCCGGCCCGGTCGGCTTGGTCAACCCGAAATACCGCCAGATCGACGGCACCCCGGCGGTGGCGCGGCTGGCCGACCTGCCGTTCCAGCCCGAACTGGTGGTGATCTCGACCCCGGCTGCGACCGTGCCCGGGGTGGTCGCCGAGGCGGTGGCGGTCGGCGCGCGCGCGGCGGTGGTGGTGACCGCCGGGCTGGGCCAGGGGCCGGGTTCGCTGCTGGAGAAGCTGCGCGACATCGCCCGCCCGGCCGGCCTGCGCATCGTCGGCCCCAACTGCCTGGGGGTGATGGCGCCGCATGCCGGGCTCAACGTCAGCTTCGGCGCGCGCAGCCCGCTGCCGGGCGACCTGGCGCTGGTGTCGCAGTCCGGGGCGATCGCCTCCGGCCTGGTCGAATGGGGCGCGGCGCGCTCGATCGGCTTTTCCGCGGTGGTCTCGCTGGGCGACGCCCTGGACGTGGATTTCGGCGACCTGCTGGACTGGTTCGCGCAGGACCCGAAGACCCGCGCGATCCTGCTCTACATCGAATCGGTCCGTGACGCGCGCAAGTTCATGTCCGCCGCGCGCGCGGCCGCGCGCGCCAAGCCGGTGGTGGTGGTCAAGTCCGGCCGCCACGAGCAGGGGGCGCGGGCCGCCGCTACCCACACTGGTGCGCTCGCCGGGTCCGATGCGGTCTACGACGCGGCCTTCCGCCGCGCCGGCCTGCTGCGGGTGCTGGCGCTGGACGAACTGTTCGCCGCCACCGAGACCCTGGGCCACCTGCGCAGCGCGCCGGGCCGGCGGCTGTCGATCCTGACCAACGGCGGCGGCATCGGCGTGCTGGCGGTGGACCGGCTGGTCGACATGGGCGGGACCCTGGCGGCGCTGGACGAGGCTACGGTGCAGCGGCTGGACGCGGCGCTGCCGCCGACCTGGTCGCGCTCCAACCCGCTGGACATCGTCGGCGACGCCGATGCGGCGCGCTACACGACCGCGCTGGAGGCGCTGCTGGAGGACCGCAGCAACGACGCGGTGCTGGTGATGAACGTGCCCACCGCGCTGTCCTCCTCCGAGGAAGCGGCCAGGGCCGTGGCCGGGGTGCTGGCGCGGCGGCCGCGGCCGGGCGCGGGCAAGCCGGTGCTCGGGGTGTGGCTGGGCGGCAAGCCGCAGGCGATCGCCACGCTCGACGCCGCCGGCGTGCCCACCTACGCCACCGAGGCCGACGCGGTGCGCGGTTTCATGTACCTGGTGCGCCACCGCGAGGCGCAGCAGGCGCTGATGGAAACGCCGCCGAGCCTGCCCGAGGATTTCGCGGTCGACAGCGCCGCCGCGCAGGCGGTGGTGGACGGCGCCCTGGCCGAGGGCCGGCGCTGGCTGGATCCGCTGGAGGTGACAGCGGTGCTGCAGGCCTACGGCATCCCGATCACCCCGGCGGTGCTGGCGCCGGACCCGGAGGCGGCGGTGGCCGCGGCCGCGCCGATGCTGGCCAAGGGCGATCCGGTGGCGCTGAAGATCCTCTCGCCCGACATCGTGCACAAGTCCGACGTCGGCGGCGTGCGCCTGAACCTGGCCAGCGAGGCGGCGGTGCGCGAGGCGGCGGCCGGCATCCTCGAACGCGCGCGCCAGGCGCGGCCGGACGCGCGCATCGACGGCGTGATGGTGCAGCCGATGATCACCCGGCCCAAGGCGCGCGAACTGATCTGCGGCCTGGCCGACGACGCCACCTTCGGCCCGGTGGTGGTGTTCGGCCGCGGCGGCACCGCGGTGGAGGTGATCGACGACAAGGCGCTGGCGCTGCCGCCGCTGGACCTGCGCCTGGCCCACGACCTGATCTCGCGCACGCGGGTGTCGCGGATCCTCAAGGCCTACCGCGACGTGCCCGCCGCCGACGAGCGTGCGGTGGCGCTGGTGCTGGTCAAGCTGGCGCAGCTGGCCGCCGACATCCCGCAGGTGCGCGAACTGGACATCAACCCGCTGCTGGCCGACAAGGACGGCGTGGTCGCGGTCGACGCGCGCGTGGCGATCGCCCCGTACGACGGCCCGGTGCAGAAGGGCCCGTGGCATTCGCGCTTCGTGGTGCGGCCGTATCCGAAGGAATGGGAGCGCACGGTCGCGTTGCCGCACGAGCGGCGCATGTTCGTGCGCCCGGTGCGGCCGGAGGACGAGGCGCTGTTCCTGGAGTTCTTCGCCAAGGTGAGCGACGAGGACCTGCGCCTGCGCTTCTTCTCGGCGGTGCGGCACTTCAGCCACGAATTCGTCGCCCGCCTGACCCAGCTCGACTACGCCCGCTCGATCGCGCTGGTGGCGATCGACCCGGACAACGGGCAGATGCTCGGCGCGGTGCGCCTGCTGGCCGACGCCAACTACGAGCGCGGCGAGTACGGGATCCTGGTGCGCTCGGACCTGAAGGGCTACGGCATCGGCTGGAAGCTGATGGAGATCATGATCGAGTACGCCGGCACGATCGGATTGAAGGCGGTGGAAGGCCAGGTGCTGCGCGAGAACTCGACGATGCTGGCGATGTGCCGGCAGCTCGGCTTCCGCATCCGCCCCGACGCCGAGGATCCGACGCTGATGGACGTGAGCCTGGAGGTGGGCAAAAAGGGGACGGAGGCAATTAAGCCTGCTTAATTGCCTCCGTCCCCTTTTTGCTCTAGGTAGATCCGCGTAGGCGCGGCCAAGTGGAATCACGGATTTGCAGGGCGGCGGCGGCGGGCAATGATCGCGGCGGGATCGCCCCGGCAGCGCCGGGGCCTGGAATGAAAGGAGGCGAAATGCACGGCAATACCGTATCGAATGCGCTTGGCCACGGCCGGTTCCACCAGAATGGATCCGGCGGCCGCGCCAGCCCGGGACGCCCGCGCTGGCTGGGCCTGGTGGGGCTGGCGCTGCTCGCCGCCTGCGCCCGCCCGGCGTCCGATGCCCCGGGGTCCGGCGTGGCGCCCACCAACGCGGAGCTGCGCGCGATCGCGCGCGAGGCCTACATCTACGGCTTCCCGATGGTGGACAGCTACCGGATCCAGCATTCCTACTTCGTCGATACGGCCAACCCCGAGTACAAGGGCCCGTGGAACCAGGTCCACAACGTGGCGCGCGTGTTCACGCCGCAGGACAAGGCGATCCAGACGCCCAACTCGGACACGCCGTACTCCTTCCTCGGCGCGGACCTGCGCGCCGAGCCACTGGTGCTCAGCGTGCCGGCGATGGATCCGGGTCGTTACTACTCGTTGCAGTTCATAGACATGTACACCCACAACTTCGCCTACGTCGGCAGCCGCGCCACCGGCAACGACGCGGGCCACTTCCTGCTGGCCGGCCCCGGCTGGGACGGGGAGGTGCCGGAGGGGATCAAGTCTGTGATCCATTCCGAGACCGAACTGGCCTTCGTGCTCTACCGCACCCAGCTGTTCGGCGAGGACGACCTTGACGCGGTCAAACGGATCCAGGCCGGCTACCAGGTGCAGCCGCTGTCGCAGTTCGCCGGCACCGCCGCGCCGGAGCCGCTGCAGCCGGTGGACTTCCCGGCGCCGTTGTCGCCCGGGGCGCAGAAGACCTCGCCGGAATTCTTCGCCCTGCTCAACTTCCTGCTGCAGCATGCGCCGACCCATCCGAGCGAGACCGCGCTCATGGAACGCTTCGCCCGCGCCGGCATCGGTGCAGGCAAGCCGTTCGACGTGGCATCGATGCCGGCCCCGCAGCGCCAGGCGCTGGAGGCCGGCATGGCCGATGCGCTGGCGGAGTTCGCCCGCTTCAAGGCCGGGGAGATCGACACCGGCAAGCGCAGCAGCGCCGACGGCTTCGGCACGCGCGAGTTCCTCGACAACGACTACCTGGGACGTATGGCTTCGGCCATGCTCGGCATCTACGGGAACTCGAAAGAGGAGGCCAACTACCCGGCCTACTTCGTCGATTCCGAAGGCCGGCCGCTGGACGGGACGGGCAACCGCTACACGGTGCGGTTCGAACCCGGATCGCTGCCGCCGGTCAACTCGTTCTGGTCGCTGACCCTGTACGGCCTGCCGGAAAGCCTGCTGGTCGACAATCCGATCGACCGCTACCTGGTCAACTCGACGATGGAGCAGGGTCTGGTCCGCGACGCCGACGGCGGGATCACCCTGTACATCCAGAACGAATCACCCGGCAAGGAAAGGGAAGCCAACTGGCTGCCTGCGCCGGCCGGGCCGTTCTTCATGGTGATGCGCGAGTACTGGCCCAAGCCCGAGGCGCTGGACGGCTCATGGCAGGCGCCGCCGGCCGTGCGCTCGGCCGAATGAAACCTCCATCCGCAGATTTCCGCGAGGCATTCCCATGAAAACGATCCGTCCCACCCACGCCCTGCTCGCCACCGCGCTGGCGGCAGCCCTGTCCGCATGCACCGCGACCGTGGCACCGGATCCGGCGGCCAACGCGCCGGCACAGCCGACGGTGCAAGCCGCCTCCGCCGTGCCCGACCTGGACGACCCCTCGCGCCAGGTGCGGACGGCCGACGGCAGGATCCTGGTCACGCCGGACAACTTCATCCGCGCCGAGTCCGACACGTACATGGCCGCGCAGCTGAAGGACGGCGCGTTCGGCAAGTTCCACCACACCCGCACGCCGGCTTCGGTCGACCACCAGCCGATCATCCGGCTCAACCGCGACACGATCTATTCGGCGGCGATCTTCGACCTGGACGCCGGCCCGGTCACCGTCACCCTGCCCGATGCCGGCTCGCGTTTCATGTCGATGCTGCTGATCAACCAGGACCACTTCAATCCGGCCGTGATCTACGAGCCCGGCCCGCACACGCTGACCCGCGAGGACGTCGGCACGCGCTACGTCATGGTGGGCATCCGCACACTGGCCAATCCCGACGACCCGGAGGACCTGAAGCTGGCCCAGGCCCTGCAGGACGCGATCACGGTGGAGCAGCCCGGCGGGCCGGGCACCTTCGAGATCCCGGACTGGGATCCGGCCAGCCAGAAGAGGGTCCGCGACGCGTTGCTGGCCCTGTCCGGCACCATCCCCGACCTGCGCTACGCGGCCGGGCCGGACGCCGCTTCGGTCGATCCGGTGCGGCGCATTGCCGCGGCGGCCTCGGGCTGGGGCCTGAACCCGGACAAGGATGCGGTCTACCTGAACGTGTTCCCGGAAAGGAACGACGGCAAGACGCCGTACCGGCTGGTGGTCGGCGACGTGCCGGTGGATGCGTTCTGGTCGGTCGCGGTCTACAACGCCGAGGGCTTCTACCAGCCCAATGACCTCAATGCCTACTCGATCAACAGCGTCACCGGCCAGAAGGGCGAGGACGGTTCGATCACCCTGCAGTTCGGCGACTGCACCGCGCAGACGCCCAACTGCCTGCCGATCACCGAAGGCTGGAACTACATGGTCCGCCTGTACCGGCCGCGCCAGGAGATCCTCGACGGCAGCTGGTCGTTCCCGGTGGCCGAGCCGCTGCAGTAGCTGCGCGCGCGGCAATGCGTTGGGCTGCGGATCCGGGGCCAGGGACGGTTCCCGGACCGTCCGCGGCGGCCCGCTCCAGGCCGCCGCCACGCACTCAGAAGCCCAGCACCTTGACCCCGACCTCGATGCTGAAGTCGCCCGGGCGCTCGCTGCCTGCCAGCACGGTCGGCTTGGCGTAGAGCTGTGCCAGCCCGCCGAACGCGTGCCCGACCGAACGGCCGAAAGTGACCGCCAGGCCGGCGAACTGGCGATCGTTCTCCCAGTCGAAGTTGAGCGAAGGATCGACGGTCACGAACCAGTGCGGGTCGGCGAGCCTGGGCACGTAGTAGAAGTCGAACGTGGTGATGTCCACCTCGGCCCGCTGCCGATCCCCGCCCAGGTCGAAGCTGTGCACGAGCGCAGGCGCGAAGATGCCGTGGGGCAGGAACCGGGCGTAAATGAAGGTGCCCTTGAACACGTCGCGACCACCGCCGAGCTCGGGGCGCGCGCCGGTGTCCAGGACCAGTTCGCCCTGCGCGACCATGCCGCGCTGCCGGGTGAGTCCGAACACGTGCGTGCCCATCACGGTCACGTCGCCGAGGCCGAAACCGTCGTTGCCGGCCATGTCGTTGCGCACCACCGGAACGCGCAGGCGCAGGCTGTAGTCCTGCTTCGCCCCGAAAGGCAGGGTCAGGTCCAGCCGCGGTGCATGCCGCGAGATGTCCGGGGCCAGGTCGTTGTACTCGTAGGCCAGCACGGCGGTGGTGGTCAGCCGGGTAGGATCGGTGCCGTTGTTCGGGGCATCCGCGGCAGGTTGGCCCTCCTGCGCCTGGGCGGCCGATACGAGCGTGCTGGCAAGTGCAAGGCACAAGGCCATGCAGCCCCTCGACGACGGGCGCCGGATGCGGCGCAGCGCGGCTGGCCGTGCCGTGACCCGAGGGCGATGGCTGCGATCCAACGGGCTTGTTGGGGGATACCCGGGTCATCGCGGAACGTGCACATCTCTGGGTCCATGCCTTCTCCTTGCGGCAGCCATGCGCGCCGACGACCGGTCGCGCCCCGGAGAAGGGTCGTCCGCGCACGCGCGCGCTGTAAATGCAGGGAAGTACGTAGATGGGCCTGCGCAATGGGGCGTACAGGGCGCACGTGGCCCCTGCAGCAACGTCGCGCGGGACCGCCCCCAGTGGCTAGTACGGCGGTGAAGTGGCTCCGTGTGGCGCCTGCAGCAGTCCGAGCCTGAGCGCCTGGTTGACCAGGGCGATGCTGGTGCTGACGCCGAGCAGCTTCATGATCGAATGGCGGTGGGTGTCCACCGTGCGTACCGAGATGGCCAGTGCCTCGGCGATCTCGCGCGAGCGCTGGCCCTCGGCGATCATCCTGAGGATGCGCGACTGCTGCGGGGTCAGGCGCGGCACCGGCACCTGGCCGAGGGCCTGGTCCCACAGCGGACGGCTCACCCAGCTGCGTCCGGCCAGAACCTCGTCCAGCGCTTGGATCAGGTCCTCGCCGCTTTCGCCCTTGAGCAGGTAGCCGCGGGCGCCCTGGGCCAGGGCCTCGCGCACCACCACCGGTTCGGCGTGCACGCTCATGAAGACGAAGTCCGTTTCCATGCCTTCCGCGCGGATGCGGCGCAGCACCTCGATGCCGCTCAGGCCGGGCATGCTGATGTCGGCCAGGACGATGTCCGGCCGGTGGCTGCGGATCGAATCGAGCAGCGCATGGCCGTCGCCAAGCACCGCGACCACCTCGAAACGCCCGCCGATGAAGACATGGATCGCATCGGCCATCATCCGGTGGTCGTCCGCGATCAGGAGCGTCGGTTTTCGGGTACGGGTCATGCCATCCGTTCCAGTCTCACGCATATCCGTGTGCCTCCAGCCGAATCGTCGGAAATGATGTCCAGTGCCGCGCCGATGTGCCTGCAGCGCTCGCGCATGCTGAGCAGGCCAAGCCCGGCGTCGGGGTTGGCGCCGGCCGCGTCGAAGCCACGGCCGTCGTCGCCGACTTCCAGGTAGAGCCCCGAGCGGTCCTCGCCCAGCCGGAACTGCAGGGTCGCCGGCTGGCCATGCTCGATGGCGTTGCGCGCCGCCTCCTGCGCGATCCGGAACAGATGCAGGGCGACGTCCTCGCCGGGCTCGGTGCTGATCGGGGCCAGGTCCAGCTCGACCTGGCCGTGCCAGTGGCGGCCGATCTCGCTGGCCAGCGCCTGCAGCGCGGCGGGCAGTCCGGCCTGCGAGACCGCCGACGGGTGGAGCTGGCGGGAAATGGTGCGGACCTCGTCGAGTACATCGAGCAGGTTGCTCCTGACGTCCTCGATGGATTGCGTGGAGCAGTCCGCGGCGTGGGCCGGCAGGTTGCCCAGGGTGAACGCCGCCAGCGCGATGCGCTGGCCGATCGAATCGTGCAGCTCGCGCGAAACGCTGGCCCGTTCCTCTTCCTGGCGCCTGATGGCCAGCGCCGCGGTCTCGGCGAGCAGGGCCTGCGCCGACCTGGAGCTCTGCACCATGAGCGACAGGGCCTGGATGACGAAGCCGATGGCGATGATCGACCATTGCAGGATCTGGGTGTTGACCAGGCCGATGTCGCTGCGGTTCGGCAGGTCCATGTGGATCGCGGCCACCGTGGCCGGCGTCATCGACACCACGAACGTGGCGCATATCCCGAATGGTGCGAGCCGGAGCACCGACAGCACCAGCAGCGGGATGGTGGAGAACACCAGCGCCGGAAGCCGGTTCGTGCTGTCGGGAAGCGTGTTCCAGAGGAATGCCGCCAGCAGCAGGTTGGCTGCGCAGAACAGAACGGTCCACTGGACCTCGCGTCCGGCCTGGCCACGATCCAGGCCCAGGAACGCCCTCCCTTCGATCAGCAGTGGCGCCACCATCGCTGCTGCGGCGGCGAAGCAGGGGACCGAAAGGAACCAGATCTCCGGGAAAAGCTCTAGCCGGTGCTTGGTGGAAAGGATGATGTACACCGCCCATGCCGTTCCGGCCATCGGGAACAGCAGGACCGCGACCAGGTAGTAGCGGAACAGGTCGCCCATCTGGCCGAACAGGCGCTCGCCGCGCAGCGGGAAGCGCAGCATCACCCCGGTGGCCAGCAGCAGCGCGACCAGCCCGGCGTAGCCGCAGGCGGCCTGTACGGACAGGCCGTCGCGCAGCTGGAAAGCAAGCGCGCCGCCCACGCCCAGCGCACCCAGGGCCACGGGCCAGCGGCGCCGCGGGAGGATGGCCATGAATGCGAGCGCTAACGCTCCCGGGAACCACAGTGCCGTGGTTCCGACCGGGCGGACCCACAGGAAAAAAGACAGCAGCTGTGCGACCAGTCCCGCCGCACACGCCCCCAGCGGTACGATCAGTGGCTGCAGCCACGTGCGCTTCAACGGCGAGATATCCATTCGCCTCCGAGCCTGCGTTCGGTCGTCGCTTCCCCAGTGCGGTCCCTGCACCCCGACGGCCGGTTGCGGCGATTCTACAGGCCCGGGCGCCACCCGTCCGTGCCGCGGTGCTGCACGCGCGCGGCCAGTTGCCGTTCGTGCGGTGCAGCGGCAGGCGAGGCGATCCCTACAACGTGGCTGCAGGCACGCGCACGCTGCCTTGCATCAGGATCCGGGCACTGCGGCTCATCACCGCGCGGGTTACCGACCACTGCCCGTCCACCAGCGCCACGGTGGCCCCCACGCGCAGCGTTCCGGAGGGATGGCCGAAGCGGACCACGTCGCGCGCGCCGCCACCGGCGGCGAGATTGACCAGCGTTCCCGGCACCGCGGCGGCGGCGGCGATGGCGACCGAAGCGGTGCCCATCATCGCGTGGTGCAGCTTGCCCATCGACATCGCGCGCACGTTGAGGTCGATGTCCTCCGCGGCGATGGCCTTGCCGCTGGATGCGGCGTAGGCGCGTGGAGGGGCGACGATCGCGACCTTCGGAGTGTGCTGCCGGGTTGCGGCTTCGGCGGCCGTGCGGATCAGGCCCATGCGCAGCGCACCGGCCACGCGCACCGCTTCGAGGCGGGCCAGCGCAGCGGTGTCGCCGTTGATCGCCGGCTGTAGTTCGGTGCCGTCGTAGCCCAGGTCGGCGGCGTTGACGAACACGGTCGGGATGCCGGCGGTGATCAGCGTCGCCGGCAGCGTGCCGACGCCGGCCACCTCGAGCGTGTCGACCACCTGGCCGGTGGGGAACATCGCGCCGCCCGCGTCGCCTTCGCCATCGTCGGCCGGATCGAGGAACTCCAGCACGATCTCCGCGGCCGGGAAGGTCACCCCGTCCAGTTCGAAATCGCCGTCCTCCTGCACCTGGCCGCCGCTCACCGGTACGTGCGCCAGGATGGTCTTGCCGATGTTGGCCTGCCAGATCCGCACCGTGCACACGCCCTCGGCCGGCACGCGCGCCGGATCGACGTAACCGGCATGGATCGCGAACGCACCGGCGGCGGTGGAGAGGTTGCCGCAATTGCCCGACCAGTCGACGAAGTCGGCGTCGATCGAGACCTGGCCGTAGAGGTAGTCCACGTCGTGGCCGGGACGGCTGCTGGGCGAAACGATCACGCACTTGCTGGTGCTGGAGGTCGCTCCACCCATGCCGTCGGTCTGCTTGCCGTACGGGTCGGGCGAGCCGATCACCCGCTGCAGCAGGCGGTCGCGTGCCGGGCCGGGCACCTGCGCGGCCGGCGGCAGGTCCTCGAGGCGGAAGAACACGCCCTTGGAGGTGCCGCCGCGCATGTAGGTGGCGGGGATGCGGAGCTGCGGGAGTGCGGTCATTGCGGGGTTCCGGGATGCCTGGAGTTACAGGAGGCCGAGCTGGGCCGGCGGCGGCTCGGAAGACGCGCGCAGCGGCCAGGCTTCGACCACGTCGTAGCGGTAATCCTTGCCGCGGCCGGCGGCCTCGACCAGTTCGATGGTGTCGACCTGCCAGGCAAGCGGGCCGAACCGGAGCGGTTCGATCGCACGACTGGCGTTGTAGCTGATGGTGACGTGCGGGCGGTGGCCCTGGGTTTCGACCAGGCCCTGGGCTCGCAGCTGGGCGCGCACGGCCGCCGACAGCTGGCCCAGGCCCTCCGGACGGCCTGCGGAAGGCACGAAGCGCCAGTGGATGCGGCCCGGCTCCGGTCCGGAGCTTTCCAGGCGGTCCAGGCGCATCTCGAAGCCTTCCGCCACCACCGCGGCGCAGGCGCGCCGCATCGCCTCGCGCGCTTCCGGCGGATGCAGGTCAGACACGGTCTGGTGCCAGTTGCGCGGCGGATACAGCGCGCCGCCCAGCAGCGCGTCCACTCCGGCATCGCGCAGCACGCCCAGTCCCGCGTCCCGAAGTGGCTGCGGAACGCGCAACATGACGAACAGCTCGCCGGGCCGGGCCACCTCAGGCCGCCTTCGCCGCCTCGAGGAAATCCTGGGCGAAGCGCTGCAGCACGCCGCCGGCTTCGTAGATCGACACTTCCTCGGCGGTATCCAGGCGGCAGGTGACCGGCACTTCCACGCGCTCGCCGTCGCGGCGGTGGATGACCAGGGTGAGGTCGGCGCGCGGTGCACGCGTGCCGACCACGTCGAAGGTCTCGCTGCCGTCGATGCCGTAGGTGTTGCGGTCCTCGCCCGGCCTGAACTCCAGCGGCAGCACGCCCATGCCGATCAGGTTGGTGCGGTGGATGCGCTCGAAGCCCTCGGCCACGATCGCCTCCACCCCGGCCAGGCGCACGCCCTTGGCGGCCCAGTCGCGCGAACTGCCCTGGCCGTAGTCGGCGCCGGCGATGATGACCAGCGGCTGGCGGCGTTCCATGTAGGCCTCGATCACTTCCCACATGCGCATGACCTGGCCTTCCGGTTCCAGCCGCGCCAGTGAACCCTGCTTCACGTTGCCGGAGTCGTCGCGCACCATCTCGTTGAGCAGCTTCGGGTTGGCGAAGGTCGCGCGCTGCGCGGTGAGGTGGTCGCCGCGATGGGTGGCGTAGGAATTGAAGTCCTCTTCCGGCAGGCCCATCTTCGCCAGGTATTCGCCGGCGGCGCTGGAGGCGAGGATCGCGTTGGAGGGCGACAGGTGGTCGGTGGTGATGTTGTCGCCCAGCACCGCCAGCGGGCGCATGCCGCGCAGCGTGCGCTCGCCGGCCAGCGCGCCTTCCCAGTACGGCGGGCGGCGGATGTAGGTGCTCTGCGGGCGCCAGTCGTACAGCGGCGCGACCGCACTACCGTGCTCCACGCGCACGTCGAACATCGGGCCGTAGACCTTGCGGAACTGCTCGGGCTTGACGCTGGCGCGGACGATCGCGTCGATCTCCTCGTCCGAAGGCCAGATGTCCTTGAGCGTGACCGGATTGCCGCCGGCATCGGTGCCCAGCACGTCCTTCTCGATGTCGAAGCGCACCGTGCCGGCGATCGCGTAGGCGATCACCAGCGGCGGCGAGGCCAGGAAGGCCTGCCTGGCGTACGGATGGATGCGGCCGTCGAAGTTGCGGTTGCCGCTGAGCACGGCCACCGAGTACAGGTCGCGTTCGACGATCTCCTGCTGGATCGCCGGGTCCAGCGCACCGCTCATGCCGTTGCAGGTGGTGCAGGCGAAACCGACGATGCCGAAGCCGAGCTGTTCCAGCTCGGGCAGCAGCCCCGATTCTTCCAGGTACAGCTGCACGGCCTTCGAGCCCGGGGCCAGCGAGGTCTTCACCCAGGGCTTGCGCAGCAGGCCGCGCGCATTCGCGTTGCGCGCCAGCAGGCCGGCGGCGATCACGTTGCGCGGGTTGGAGGTGTTGGTGCAGCTGGTGATCGCGGCGATGATCACCGCGCCATCGGGCAACAGGCCGCTGGCCTCTTCGGCGCGCGCGGCTTCCAGCTTGGCGCCGTCGGCGATGCCGCGCTCGGCCAGGGCGGTGGTCGGCAGCTTGCGGTGCGGGTTGGACGGGCCGGCCATGGTCCGCACCACCGAGGACAGGTCGAACTCCAGCACGCGCTCGTACTGCGCATCGCGCAGGTCGTCGGCCCACAGGCCGGCGGCCTTGGCATAGGTTTCGACCAGTTGCACCTGTTTTTCCTCGCGGCCGGTGAGGCGCAGGTAGTCCAGGGTCTGGCTGTCGATGTAGAACAGCGCGGCGGTGGCGCCGTACTCCGGGCACATGTTGGAGATGGTGGCGCGATCGCCGATCGTCAGCGCCGCAGCGCCCTCGCCGAAGAATTCCAGGTAGTGGCCGACCACCTTCTCGCGGCGCAGGAACTCGGTCAGCGCCAGGACCACGTCGGTGGCGGTGATGCCCGGCTGCGGGCGGCCGCTCAGCTTCACCCCGGTGATCTCGGGCAGGCGCATCCACGAGGCGCGGCCGAGCATCACGTTCTCCGCTTCCAGCCCGCCCACGCCCACCGCGATCACGCCCAGCGCGTCCACGTGCGGGGTGTGGCTGTCGGTGCCGACGCAGGTGTCGGGGAAGGCCACGCCGTCGCGGGTGTAGACCACCGGGGACATCTTCTCCAGGTTGATCTGGTGCATGATCCCGTTGCCCGGCGGGATCACTTCGACATTGCGGAACGCATGCCGGGTCCATTCGATGAAGTCGAAGCGGTCGGCGTTGCGGCGGTCCTCGATCGCGCGGTTCTTGGCGAACGCATCCGGGTCGTAGCCGCCGCATTCCACCGCCAGCGAGTGGTCGACGATCAGCTGCACCGGCACCACCGGATTGACCTGGGCCGGGTCGCCGCCCTGGTCGGCGATGGCGTCGCGCAGGCCGGCCAGGTCGACCAGCGCGGTCTGGCCGAGGATGTCGTGGCAGACCACGCGCACCGGGAACCAGGGGAAGTCGAGGTCGCGGCGGCGGTCGACCAGCTGCACCAGGTAGTCGCGCAGCTGCGCCGGGTCGGCGCAGCGCACCAGGTTCTCGGCGTGCACGCGCGCGGTATAGGAAAGCGTGGCCCAGGCGCCGGGACGGATCGCTTCGACCGCTTCGCGGGCGTCGAACCAGTGCAGGGACGTGCCGGGCAGGGACTTGCGGTGCTGGGTGTTCATGGCGGGCGTGGAT
>NZ_PDWM01000044.1 GCF_010093225.1 Pseudoxanthomonas koreensis
TTGGGAGTCGCAAACTAACATCCAACGTCGTCCGGCCCGCACACGGGGGGGCCGTGCCTCCCCCCCCTGCCCCGCCCCCCCGGCACGACGCAGTGCCCGGCTTCCCCCCCCTCCCCCCCCGGCACCCCTGGGGGATTCTTCAGGCGCGGTACCCGGGGGCCCGCCAGCGCCCTGGCCCGGGCGGGCAGCATCCTTTCCATACCCGCCCACCCCCCCCGGCCCCCCAGCGCGCATGCACCCGCCGCTTCGGAGGTCACCACCCAGCTGCCGCGCACCGCGCGGCCCAGCCACTACAGCATCGAGGTCACCCCGCACGCGGACAGGATGACCTTCGACGGCAAGGTCCGGATCGACCTGGACGTGCTGGTGCCCACCGACACCCTCGTCCTGCAGGCGGCGAACCTGGAGTTCGCGAACGGCACCCTGGCCGCGGCCGGTGGCGGCCGGCCGTTGCCGGCCGAGGTGAGCGTGGATGCGGAGAACCAGACCGCCAGCTTCGCCTTCGGCACGCCGCTGGCGCCGGGCCGGTACGTGCTGTCCACCGACTACCGCGGGGTGATCAACACCCAGGCCAATGGCCTGTTCGCGCTGGACTACGCCACGCCGGAAGGACAGAAGCGGGCGCTGTACACCCAGTTCGAGAACTCCGACGCGCGCCGTTTCGTGCCCTCGTGGGACGAGCCGGACTTCAAGGCCACGTTCGACCTGGGCGTGGTCGCGCCGGCCGCGCAGATGGTGGTCAGCAACATGCCCGTGGCCTCGGAGGAGGAGGTTGGCGATGGCCGCAGGCGAGTGGTGTTCCAGACCACGCCGAAGATGTCCACCTACCTGCTGTTCCTGGGCCTGGGCGATTTCGAGCGCGCCACGCTGCAGGGTGAGGGCGGCACCGAGATCGGGGTGATCGCGCAGCGCGGCAAGGTCGACCAGGCGCGGTTCGCGCTGGAGGCCAGCGACGACGTGCTGCGCGAGTTCAACGAGTATTTCGGCGTGCCGTACCCGCTGCCGAAGCTGGACAACATCGCCGCGCCGGGCCGCAGCCAGTTCTTCAGCGCGATGGAGAACTGGGGCGCGATCTTCACCTTCGAGCACACGCTGTTGCTCGATCCGGCCATCTCCGGCGTCTCCGACCGGCAGCGCGTGTTCGGCACCGCCGCGCACGAGATCGCGCACCAGTGGTTCGGCAACCTGGTGACGATGGCCTGGTGGGACGACCTGTGGCTCAACGAGGGCTTCGCCACCTGGATGGCGGGCCGCACCACCCGCAAGCTGCACCCGGAGTGGGACATCGACGGCACCCGCGCGGCCTACACCAGCCGCGCCGCGATGGGGCGCGACGCCTACGCCACCACCCATCCGGTGGTGCAGCACGTGGCCACGGTCGAACAGGCCAGCCAGGCCTTCGACGGCATCACCTACGGCAAGGGCGCGGCGGTGATCTCCATGCTGGAGGACCATGTCGGCGCCGAGGCCTGGCGCGAGGGCGTGCGCAGCTACATCGGCAAGCATGCGTATGGCAATGCGGTCACCGATGCGCTGTGGGCCGAGATGGACAAGGCCGCCTCCGGCAAGCAGTTCATGCAGGTCGCCCACGACTTCACCCTGCAGCCGGGCGTGCCGCTGCTCAGGGCCAGCGCGCGCTGCGAAGGCGGCCGCACGCGGGTGGCGCTGGAGCAGGGCGAGTATTCCATCGACAACCCGGGCAAGGCGCCGCTGCGCTGGCGCGTGCCGGTGGCGGTGCGCGGCGGCGACGGTGCGGTGGTGCGCGCGCTGGTGGACGGGAAGGCCCGCGTGGAGCTGCCGGGCTGCGGTGCGCCGGTGGTGGTCAACGCCGGGCAGAAGGGTTACTTCCGCACGCTGTATGCGCCTGCGCAGTTCAAGGCGCTGGTCGCCGGTTTCGATACGCTGCCGGCCGTGGACCAGCTGGGCGTGATGCTGGACACCAGCGCGCTGGCCGCGGTGGGCCTGCAGCCGGAGGCCGACCTGCTGGACCTGGCCGCGCGCCTGCCGCTGGAGGCTTCGCCGGACCTGTGGCTGGCGGTGGCCGGCACGCTGGATGACATCGACCGCCTGTACGACGGCGACGCCCAGGCGCAGGCCGCCTGGCGCGCGTATGCGATCTCGCGCCTGTCGCCCAGGTTCGAATCGCTGGGCTGGGACGGCCGCGATGGCGATTCGGCCACGACCCGGCAGTTGCGCGCCCGCCTGCTCGGCGTGCTCGGCCGGCTGGGCGACCCGCAGGTGATCGCCGAGGCGCGGCGCCGCTTCGCCGCGTTCCAGGCCGATCCGGCGTCGCTGCAGGCCGAGCAGCGGCGCACCGTGCTGGACATCGTCGCCCGCAACGCCGACGCGGCCACCTGGGACGCGCTGCGCGCGATGGCGAAGAAGGAAACCTCGTCGATGGTCCGCGACCAGTACTACGCGCTGCTGGCCACGGCCGGGGACGAGGCGCTGGCCAGGCGCGCACTGGCGATGGCCCTGACCGGCGAGCCGGGCGCGACCAATGGCGCGGCCATGATCGGCGCGGTGTCGCGCGAGCACCCGGAGCTGGCTTTCGACTTCGCCGTGGAGCACCGCGGGCAGGTCGACGCCCTGGTCGACTCGACTTCGCGCGCGCGTTACTACCCGGGGCTTGGCGCGGGTTCTTCGAAGCTGGAGACGGCCGCGAAGATCCAGGCCTTCGCCGAGCAGCACATCGCGCCCACCTCGCGCCGCGACGCGCAGACCGCGATCGCCGGGATCCAGACCCGGGCCAGGCTGCGCGAGCAGCGCCGTCCGCAGATCGACGCCTGGCTGGCGCAGCACCGCTGACCCTGGCGCGCGGCGAGCGCCGGCTGCGCGCAGGCCGTAAGGCCAAGGGCCACTACCGCCGCCAGCGGACGGGCACTAGGTTCGCGGGCGTGGCCAATCGCCGGTTTCCCCGGCGGTGGCCAACGCGACTCCAATCCCGGCGAGCCCGATGAATACCGACCCGGCCACGCTCCGCAAGCTGGTGACCACCGACCTGTCCGAGATGCTGATCCGGTTCGGCGTGGTCGTGTTCCTGCTGGTCCTGTGCGTGCGGGTGTTCATGCCGTTCGCCGGGCTGGTCGGCCTGTCCATGATCCTGGCCATCGCCCTGTATCCGGCGTTCGACTGGCTGGTGCGCCACCTCGGCGGGCGTCGCCGGCTGGCGGGGGTGGTGTTCGTGGGTGGCTCGCTGCTGCTGCTGGGCATTCCCATGGCCCTGCTCGGCACCGCACTGGGCGGCCAGGCGGCCGAGCTGTACGACGATTTCGAGCACAACCGGCTGGCCATCCCGGCGCCGGATCCGGCCATCGCCGAGTGGCCGGTGGTGGGCGAGCGGCTGTACGCGCTGTGGAACGAGGCGGCGGCCAACCTGCCGGTGTTCGTGGAAGCGCACAGTGCGCCGATCAAGGCGAACCTGGGGCCGATGCTGCTGGTGGCCGCCGATGGCGCCCTGGCGACCCTGGTGTTCTTCGCCGCCATCATCGTGGCCGGGGTGATGATGGTCCATGCGCGCCGCGGCGGCCGCGCCCTGGAGCGCATCGTCGAGCGCCTGGCCGGTCCGGAGCGCGGGCCGCGGCTGGTGCGGCTGTCGGTCGCCACGATCCGCTCGGTGGCCACCGGGGTGGTCGGCGTGGCCCTGATCCAGTCGGTCCTGCTGGGCATGGGCTTCCTGCTGGCCGACATCCCGGGCGCGGGGGTGCTGGCGCTGCTGGTGATGATCCTGGGCATCCTGCAGTTGCCGGTGGTGGTGGTCTCGCTGCCGGCGGCCGCCTGGATGTGGTTTGCCAACGACGAGCTTTCGACCCTGCTCAAGATCGTGTTCACCGTGTTCTTCGTGCTGGCCGGCACGATCGACAACGTGCTTAAGCCGCTGTTGCTCGGCCGCGGCGTGGACGTGCCGATGCTGGTGGTCCTGATCGGCGCGATCGGCGGCGTGGCCAGCGCCGGCATCGCGGGATTGTTCATCGGCGCGGTGCTGCTGGCGGTGGGTTACACGGTCTTCTCCGACTGGGTGGCGAACGGCGAGGACCGCGAGGGCGGAGCGGCCGTGCCCGGTGGCGGGGAAGCGCCGGGGGCGTGAGGCGGGGTTGTCCACGGGGCGGCGCCGGCGTCCTGCGCCTGATGTGTCCCCGCCGTGCGGCATGATTCGCGGATGACTGGATCGCAGGTTCGGCCACCGCTCACACGCGCCACCATCGCCCGCCGGGCCTGGCCGCTCATCGTGGCCAATGCCTCGGTGCCGCTGCTGGGGCTGGTGGACACGGCGGTGATCGGCCACTTCGGCAGCGCCGCGGGTCTGGGGGCGCTGGCGCTGGGCGCGCTGCTGGTCAATTTCGTCTACTGGAGCTTCGGCTTCCTGCGCCTGTCCACCACCGGCTTCGTCGCGCAGGCGGCCGGGGCGGGCGACGAACCGGAGGTGCGTGCGGCACTGGTGCGGCCGCTGCTGCTGGGCGTGGGGCTGGGCGTGGCGGTGTGGGCGCTGCAGTGGCCGCTGGTGGCCGGCTACTTCGCGCTGATGGATGCCAGCGAGGCAGTGGCTGGCACCGGTTCGGCCTACTTCAACGCGCGGGTGTGGGGCGCGCCGGCGGCGCTGGCGCTGTACGCGCTGTGCGGGGCGCTGGTCGGGCTGGGCCGCAGCCGCACGCTGCTGCTGGTGCAACTGCTGCTCAACGGGCTCAACGCGGGGCTGGACGTGTACTTCGCCGGGGTGCTGGGGCTGGGCGCGCGCGGCATCGGCCTGGGCACGGCGATCGCCGAATGGACCACCTGCCTGGTCGCGGCGGTGGGGGTGTGGCGGATGCTGCGCGGGCGCCACCGCGACGCCGAGCCGTTCCTGCCGTGGGCGCGGATCGGCGACCGCGCGCGCCTGCGCCGCACGCTGGCGGCCAACGGCGACATCATGCTGCGCACGCTGTGCCTGCTGGCCGGCTTCGGTGCGTTCGCGCGGCTGGGCACCGGGCTGGGCGACACGACCCTGGCGGCCAACCACCTGCTGTTGCAGCTGGTCTCGTTCAGCGCGTTCTTCCTCGACGGCTTCGCCTACGTGGCCGAGGCGCTGGTGGGGACGGCGGTGGGCGCGCGCGACCGCGTGCGGTTCCGCCGCGCGGTGCGGCTGTCGAGCGAACTGGCGCTGGCCACCGCGGTGCTGCTTGCGGCCGGGTTGTGGCTGGGCGGCGGCGCGGTGGTCGGCCTGCTGACCTCGCTGCAGGAGGTGGCCGCGGTGTCGCGCGCGCACCTGCCGTGGGCGGCGCTGTACGTGCTGCTGTCGGTGGCCGCGTTCCAGCTCGACGGGGTGTTCATCGGCGCCACCCGCACCCGGGCGATGCGCAATGCCGGGTTCGTCTCGCTGGCGGTGTTCGCGCTGTGCGCGTGGCCGGCGACGGCGATGTGGGGCAACCACGGGCTGTGGGCGGCGTTCGTGGTGTTCGTGGTGGCGCGGGCGCTGGCGTTGCTGCCGTATTACCGGGAGCTGGAGCACTCGCTGGAAACCGTCCGAAATCCGTAGAGCGGGGCTTGCCCCGCTGCTTTGCCCAGTTCCAGGGGGCCGGTCGCGTGGGCGGCGGACTGGCTGGCGCCGATGCGGCAACCGGCGCCGGGTACCGCACGCGGGTCCACATGGCGTGGGCTCAGCGTGCGTAGCGCGCCTTGCGTTCCTGCACGCTGTGGCCGTGCGCGGCGACCATGCGCGGACGCAACCAGTCGGCGAAGGCGGATTCGTCGAGGGAGCCTTCGGCAAGAGCAATCATCTGCACGTACATTTCCTTCAGGCTCGCCTCAAGGCGTACGTCGTTGAGAGCCAGGAACACGTAATAGCAGACGTGGGCAGTGCGCTTGTTGCCGTCCACGAAGGGATGGTTGCGGGCCAGCCCGAAGGCGAGGCTTGCGGCAAGCGCGGCCAGGTCGGGTGGCGGATTGCCGTACGCGAACAACTGGTGGGGCCTGGCCAGGGCCGACTCCAGCAACGCTTCGTCACGCACGCCGACGCCTCCGCCATGCTCGGCCAGTTGCCTTTCGTGGATGGCCAGCGCCAAGGAGCGGTCGATCCAGATGATCATGACGGCCTCGTCACTGGGCCAGCTTGCGCAGCAGATCGCGGTGGTCGCGCATGACCTGCTCGGCCACTTCCATCTGCGCAGCCAGGACCGGGTCGTAGGTGGTCAGGCGGATGCCGTCGGGCGTTTCCAGCGCGAACAGTTCGTCGCCCTTGTCCACGCGCAGGCGGGCGAGCAGTTCCTTCGGCAGGATGACGCCGGCGGAATTGCCGATGGTGGTGATCTTGAGCTTCATGGCTCCGGGCTCCGGTTATAACGCACGTTATATTGCGGCCGGCCGGGGCGTAACGCAAGGGGTGGGCGGAAGGCGGATGGCGGTGGCTTGATCCCCCTTCCCCCCGCGGCTACGCCGCCCGCTGCGCCGGCAGCGGCGACGACCGGCTCAGGCAGGCCTGCCTGGAGGAACTCTGAGCGTGGCGTCCCAGGGAGGGGGATCTCGCCTGGCGCGACCGGAAGGTGTACAAATGTACACCCATGAGCCTCCCCGATTCCAGCTGGACCCCGCCGGCCAGCCCCGAACTCCCGCCCCAGCGCGCCGCCGTGCTGGAGTTCCTGCGCCGCGAGCTGGCTGCCGGGCGCGCGCCGAGCCTGGCCGAGGTCGCGCTCGCCTTCGGCTTCGCCTCGCGCACTGCGGCGCAGAAGCACGTGCAGGCGCTGGTCGCCGACGGCCTGATCGAGCAGGTGCCCGGGCAGAAGCGCGGCCGGCGCCTGCCCGGTGGCAGCGCCGACCTGCTCCCGCTGCCGGTGCTGGGGCGGGTGGCCGCCGGCCTGCCGCTCAGCGCCGAGGGCGTGGCCAGCCTGGGCCTGCGCGCCGATGCGGGCGGCGAAGAGTTGTGGCTGGACCGCCGCCTGTTCTCGCCGCGGCCGGACTACCTGCTGCGCGTGCAGGGCGATTCGATGATCGACGACGGCATCCTCGACGGCGACCTGGTCGGCGTGCACCGCCCCCCGGAGGCGCGCGACGGGCAGACCGTGGTCGCGCGCGTGGACGGCGAACTGACGATCAAGCGGCGGCAGCGGGCGCGGCGCCGGATCCGCCTGCTGCCGCGCAATCCCGCGCACGCGCCGATCGAGGTCGAACCTGGCCAGGACTTCGCCATCGAAGGCGTGTACTGCGGCCTGGTGCGGCGCGGCTGAGATGGCACAGGCCGTCGCCCTCGATACGCTGCTGGCCGCGCGCACGCTGTGGCATGCCGGGCGCGGCGCGGCGCTGCCGGCCGACGGTGAGTCCACCGGCCACGCCGCGCTGGACGCGCTGCTGCCGCAGGGCGGCTGGCCCAGGCGCGCGCTGACCGAACTGCTGTTGCCGGCCGACGGCGTCGGCGAACGGGCGCTGCTGCTGCCGACGCTGGCACGGATGACGCGCGAGGGCGGCACTGTGGCCGTGGTCGCGCCGCCGTACCTTCCCTACGCGCCGGCCTGGCAGGACGCGGGCGTGGACCTGGCCGGGCTGCAGGTGATCGAAGCATCACCGCGCGACGCGCTGTGGGCGTTCGAACAATGCCTGCGCAGCGGCGCCTGCGCGGCGGTGCTGGGCTGGCCGCTGCAGGCCGACGCATCGGCGCTGCGGCGGCTGCAGGTGGCGGCCGACAGCGGTGCCTGCCTGGGCTTCGCCCTGCGCGACCGCAAACACGCGGTCAACGCCTCGCCGGCGGCGCTGCGCCTGGAATGCGTGCGCGACGCGTGTGGCGCCAGCGCATGGCAGGTGCGCAAGTGTCGTGGCGGGCCCGCGCCTGCGCGCGCATTCGTCCCGGGCGCGGCGTGAGGCGGTGCCATGCTCTGGGCCTGTGTACTGCTGCCGCAGCTGGCGCTCGACGCCGTCCTCCGCCGTCGCGCTGATCCGGAGGCGCCGCTGGCGCTGGTCGGCGGGCCGGCACAGCTGCGCACGCTGCATGCGGTGAACGCGGCCGCCGCCGCCGCGGGGCTGGCGCCGGGCATGCGCCTGGTCGCCGCGCACGCACTGCTGCGCGACTTCGCCATGGTCGAATACGACGTGGCCGCCGAAGCGCGCGTGCAGCGTTTCCTCGCCGCCTGGGCCTACCGCCACAGCTCGCTGGTCAGCGTGCAATGGCCCGGCTGCCTGCTGCTGGAAGTGCGCGGCAGCTTCAGCCTGCTCGGGCCGTGGCCGCGGATCGAGGCGCGGCTGCGCGACGAACTGGACACGCTGGGCTTCCGCCACCGCATCGCGCTGGCGCCGACCCCGCGCGCGGCACGGGTGTTCGCCGGATTGCAGGACGGGCTGGCGGTCCCGCACGCGGCGACCATGGCCACGCAACTGGACCAGGTGCCGGTGCGCCGCGCCTGCCTGCCGGACGGGCTGGGCACGCGCCTGCAGCGCATGGGGATCGCCGACCTGCGCACGCTGCGTGCGCTGCCGCGCGATGCGCTGCGGCGGCGCTTCGGCCTGCCGCTGCTGCAGCACCTGGAGCGGCTGTACGGCCAGGCCGACGATCCGCTCGAGTTCTACCAGCCGCCGGACCATTTCGATGCGCGGGTGGAACTGGGCTACGAAGTGGAGAGCCACACCGCGCTGCTGTTCCCGCTGCGCCGGCTGGTCGGCGACCTGTGCACCTTCCTCTCGATCCGCGACGGCGGCGTGCAGCGCTTCGTGCTGCGGCTGGAGCATGAGCGCGTGATGCACGGCGGCGTGCGTTGCGAAGACGCGCGGCAGGCAAGTGTGGCGCATGGAGGCATGAGGTCGGGGGCGGCCGCGCATACCGAGGTGGAGGTGGGCCTGCTCGCCGCCGAGCGCGAACCGGCGATGCTGTTCGAACTGGCGCGCAGCCGGCTGGAGCGCGTGCAGATCCCCGCACCGGTAGTGGCCATGCGCCTGCTGGCGCGGCAGCTGCCGCCGTTCGTGCCGGCCGCGCGCGACCTGTTCGACACTCGCAGCCAGCAGCAGCTGCCCTGGCCGCAGCTGCGCGAGCGCCTGCGCGCGCGGCTGGGCGACGGGGCGGTGTACCGGGTCGCGCCCGCGGGCGACCCGCGGCCGGAGCGGGCCTGGCGCAAGGTCGAAGGCGATGCGGCGCGGATCGCGCAGGCGCCCGCGCGTCCACCGCGGCCGCTGTGGCTGCTGTCGCGCCCGCTGCCGCTGCGCGGCGCGGCGCACATCGTCTCCGGCCCGGAGCGGCTGGAAAGCGGCTGGTGGGATGATGCCGACGCGCGTCGCGACTACTATGTGCTGGAAACCGCACAGGGCCAGCGTGCCTGGGCGTTCGCGCCAGCGGGCGAGCAGGGCAATGCGCAGGGCGGCTGGATGCTGCACGGGTGGTTCGCATGAGCTGGGACGACGCCCGCGACGGCGTGGACCGCGACACCCCCGGCGGGCATCCGCCGCGGGCGTGGGAGGTGGCGCAGCGGCTGGGACGCGGGAATCCTGCGCCGCCCGGCAAGGCGGCCAATGACGACGCATCGCCGGATGACGGCCTGCCTGCCTATGCCGAGCTGCACTGCGTGTCTGACTTCTCGTTCCTGCGCGGGGCCAGTGATGCGGCCACGCTGTTCGAGCGCGCCCGCGATTGCGGCTACAGCGCGCTGGCGATCACCGACGAATGCTCGCTGGCTGGCATCGTGCGCGCGCTGGAAGCTGCCGAGGCCACCGGGTTGCCGCTGGTGGTGGGCAGCGAGTTCGTGCTGGCGTGTGGGCTGAAGTGCGTGCTGCTGGTGGAGACGCACGCGGGCTATACGCGGCTGTGCGAACTGATCACGGTCGCGCGCCGGTCCGCGGACAAGGGCAGCTATCGCCTGGAGCGCGCGGACATGGAGCGCGTGCTGGCCGGTGGCGTGGAAAGCAGCGGGGCAAGCCCCGCTCTACGCGTAGAGCCGGGCTTGCCCGGCTGCCCCTGGTCCTGCGGCCTGTTCGCGCTGTGGATCCCCGGCGCGCAGCCCGATCCGGTGCAGGGGCGCTGGCTGCAGTCCGTGTTCGGTGACCGCGCGCACCTGGCGGTGGAGCTGCACCGCGAACAGGACGACGCAGCGCGCCTGCAGCAGTTGCTGGCACTGGCGACGCAACTCGACATGCCCGCGCTGGCCAGCGGCGACGTGCACATGGCCCGGCGCCGCGACCGCGTGCTGCAGGACACCCTGGCCGCGATCCGCCACAACGTGCCGCTGGCTGAAGCCGGCGCCCTGCTGTTCCGCAACGGCGAACGCCACCTGCGCACGCGCCGCGCGCTGGGCAACATTTACCCGGCCCACCTGCTCCAGGCCGCCGCGGCGCTGGCCAGGCGCTGCACCTTCGGCATGCGCGAAGTGAAGTACGAATACCCGAAGGAACTGGTGCCGGAGGGGCATACGCCGGCCAGCCACCTGCGTGCGCTGACCGAGGCCGGCATGCGCGAACGCTGGCCGCAGGGCGTGCCGGACAAGGTCCGCGTGCAGATCGGGGAAGAACTGGCCCTGGTCGCGCTCAAGCAGTACGAGGCGTTCTTCCTCACCGTGCACGACATCGTCCGCTTCGCCCGCTCGCGCGGGATCCTCTGCCAGGGGCGCGGCTCCTCGGCCAATTCGGCGGTGTGCTACGCGCTGGGCATCACCGCGGTGAACCCGGCCGAGATCCGGCTGCTGATCGCCCGGTTCCTTTCCGAAAGCCGCGACGAGCCACCCGACATCGACGTGGACTTCGAGCACGAGCGCCGCGAGGAAGTGATGCAGTACGTCTACGGCAAGTACGGCCGCGATCGCGCCGCGCTGGCCGCCACGGTGATCAGCTACCGCGGCAAGAGCGCGGTGCGCGACGTGGCCAAGGCCTTCGGCCTGCCGCCGGACCAGGTCGGCCTGCTCGCCGAATGCTTCGGCTGGGGCAACGGCGAGGCGCCGATGGAGCAGCGCCTGCGCGAGGCCGGATTCGATCCGGCCAACCCGCTGCTGCGCAAGGTGCTGGCCCTGGCGCGGATGGTCGAGGGCCGGCCGCGGCACCTGTCCCAGCACGTCGGCGGCTTCGTGGTTTCCGACGCGCCGCTGTCGGCGCTGGTGCCGGTGGAGAACGCGGCCATGGCCGACCGCACCATCATCCAGTGGGACAAAGACGACCTGGCGACGCTGGGCCTGCTCAAGGTCGACTGCCTGGCACTGGGCATGCTGACCTGCATCCGCAAGGCCTTCGACCTGGTGCGGGAACACCGCGGGCTGGCGCTGGACCTGGCCGGCGTCCCGGGCGATGACGCCCCGACCTACGCGATGATGCAGGCCGCCGACACCGTCGGCGTGTTCCAGATCGAGTCGCGCGCGCAGATGAGCATGCTGCCGCGGCTGAAGCCGGCGAAGTTCTACGACATCGTGGTGCAGGTGGCGATCGTGCGCCCCGGCCCGATCCAGGGCGGCATGGTCCATCCCTACCTGCGCCGGCGGATGGGCAAGGAAGAGGTCACCTATCCGTCCGAAGGCGTGCGCGAAATCCTCGGCGAAACCCTGGGCATCCCGCTGTTCCAGGAACAGGTGATGGAGCTGGTGATCCACGCCGGCTACACGCCGGCCGAGGCCGACGGGCTGCGCCGCTCGATGGCGGCGTGGAAGCGCGGCGGCGATATGGAGCCGCACCGCGTGCGCATCCGCGAGCTGATGGAAAAGAAAGGCTACGCGTCGGAATTCATCGACCAGATCTTCGAGCAGATCAAAGGCTTCGGTTCCTACGGCTTCCCGCAGAGCCACGCCGCCTCGTTCGCCAAGCTGGTCTACATCAGCTGCTGGCTGAAGCGGCACGAACCGGCCGCCTTTGCCTGCGCGCTGCTCAACGCGCAGCCGATGGGTTTCTACTCGCCCAGCCAGATCGTGCAGGACGCGCGGCGCGGCCGCGGCGACCGCGCCGGGATCGAGGTGCGGCCGGTGGACGTGGCCCACAGCGACTGGGACAACACCCTGGAAGGCGGCCGCCTTCGCCGCGGCCTGGACGACGACGGCGGCCAGCCGGCATTGCGGCTGGGCCTGCGCCAGGTGGCGGGGATGCCGGAGAAAGTGGCGGAGGCGATCATGGCCGCGCGTGCGCAGCGCCCGTTCGCCGACGTGCGCGACCTGTGCCTGCGCGCCGGCCTGGATGCAAAGGCGCGCGACGCGCTGGCCGAAGCCGGCGCGCTGGATTCGCTGGCCGGCCACCGCAACGCCGCGCGCTGGGAAGTGGCCGGCATCGAGCAGCGCCGGCCGCTGCTGCCCGGCAGTCCCGGCGAAGCACGGATCGAGCTGCCGGCACCACGCCCGGGCGAGGAACTGGCCGCCGACTACCGCAGCACCGGCCTGAGCCTGCGCAGCCACCCGATGGCACTGCTGCGTGCGCAGATGGTGCAGCGGCGCATCCTCGGTTCGCGCGAACTGCAGGGGCGGCGCCATGGCAGCGGCGTGCACGTGGCCGGGCTGGTCACCCAGCGCCAGCGCCCGGCCACGGCCAAGGGCACGATCTTCGTCACGCTGGAGGACGAGCACGGCATGGTCAACGTGATCGTCTGGCCGCACCTGGCCGTGCGCCGGCGCAAGGCGCTGCTGCAGTCGCGGCTGCTGGCGGTGCGCGGGCGCTGGGAACGGGTGGATGGAGTGGATCACCTGGTCGCCGGCGACCTGCACGACCTCAGCGGCCTGCTCGGCGGCATGCGGGTCGAGTCGAGGGATTTCCATTGAGCCGGGCCTCGTTCCACGTGCAGGATTCGATGCCGGGCCTGGACCTGTTCGGCGGTCCGCTGCAACTGGTGGACGACGAAGAGGGCGGCATCCGCTACTGGCCCGGCTTCGTCGACGGCGGCGAGGCCGCCGCATGGTTCGACGCGCTGCGTGACGGCTGCGACTGGCGCCACCAGCGGCGCACGATGTACGAACGGGTGGTCGACGTGCCGCGGCTGCAGGCCTGGTATCCGTTCGATCCGGCCTCGCTGCAAGGCCTGCCCGCACAGCTGCCGCTGGCGGCGATCCTGGTGCGGATCCGGGCGGTGGTGCCGGGCGGCTACAACTCGGTCGGCCTGAACCTGTACCGCGACGGCCGCGACAGCGTGGCCATGCACAACGACAAGCTGCACATGCTGCTGCCCGGCCAGCCGATCGCGCTGCTGTCGCTGGGCGCGCCGCGGCGGATGAACATCCGCGCCAAGGCCGGTGGCCACGCGCTGGGCATCGACCTGCAGCCTGGCAGCCTGCTGGCGATGAGCCACGCCAGCCAGCTCACCCACGAGCACGGCATCCCGAAGACGACGCGGCCGGTGCCGCCGCGGATGAGCGTGGTCTTCCGCGCGCGGCCGGAGCAGGACGCGGCAGCGGACAGGCGTGCCGCGCCAGCGCCGGCGAAGGGTTGGCGATGAACGAGGCGACGGCGTACGTGGGGCTGGCCGGCGCGCCACGATGGACCAGGCGGTTGTCGGTAGTTGGCTGGTTGATCGGACGCACGCGCAGCGGAGCGTACGAGACGTGCTGAATGCCTTAGTGCGCAAAGGATTCCTGGTTGTGGATCCGGTGCGGTCCAGGTGCTGTAGAGCAGGAATTTCCCTAGGGATGCACGGGTGATCGGCTGATCGCATGGCCCAGGAGGAGGGGAGGATATTCGCCTCGAGCGCATCGCCAGTGTTGCAACCGGGGCGGTGCCAGAAGATTTGCCGGGTGGCCGGCAAAGCCGGACGCGCATCGGCCAATTGCGCTGGAATCGGAGGAACTGAAAATGAGAGAGCTGGAAACCCACGAGTTGGAGGCTGTCCTGGGCGGGAGTCTCTACGGAGACGTGGCATACGCTGTCGGGAAATTCATCGGGATGGTTGCTGCGACAAGCCAGAAGATCGACGCCATTGGTGATCCGATGCTGGGTGCCATGCAGTACGGCGCCTAGGCTGAAGGAGGCCACATGGATATTCTTTCGGAAGACGAGGTCCGCCACGTGTGCGGAGGAGGGCTCCTCGGCCAGCTCGACGAGGCCTATCAGTACGCAAGGGAAGCGGCGCGGGAGTTCTGGAGAGGTTTGAAGGAAGGAGCGGGTCTGGAAGAAAAGCCCTGATCGCCCGGGCGCCCGAAGTCCCTCTTCGGGCGCCATTCCCTATAGCATGGTGTCAGGGTGGGTTCCGCCCATCGGGCGATGTGGTCCATCTGTGTTCATGGCTTCGGGTTCTGCAACAGGGCGCTTGAGGATGACGATCTTCATCGATGCCAAGGATCAGGTTTCGTCGTTCCTGGAAAGGAATTTCTTCTCGTGCAGTTCCATCAGGCTTTTTTTTGCCTGCATGCTCTTGAGTCTTTGCGTATTCCTGCTGCAGAACGTTCTTGAACTCTCCATCGACCGGCTTTCGGGTCTGTTCGGATTTCCAAGCGATGTCGCGGGGATCCAGGATATCCAGGTCAAGGTGCCGTGGGTTTCGCCACTAGTCTTTGCGCCGGTCTTCGAGAACCTTGTTTGCCTGCTTTTGTTGAGGGTGGCCTCAAGCGTCGTGCCAGGGCGTTGGAAAGCTCCGGCGCTGGTGGCGGCCATGGCAGCATTGCTTCACATGGTTGCGTATATGGACGTCGTGTACGCCTCGATTTTCGTGAACTTCTTCGTTATTTGCGCGCTCATCCACAACGTCGAGGGTTCCGTTCGAGGGTTCCTGGCGTCGGTATTGGTCCATGCATTGACCAACTGGCTGGTACTCGTCCAGTTGCGGCTCGCCTGAAGCGGCGCGGCTCTGCTTCAATTTCCCAACCTCGCCTCGACTGGGTAATTCCGCTCGCTATACCGGCGGACGCCAGCGCCGCACTACGAAGGGGGCGGCGGGGCAAGCCCCGCTCTACGAGGCGTTCTTCGGCTGCTTGCGGCCGCTGCCGCTCTTCTTGCCGCCGCCGTCCTGCTTGTTCACGGTGGCCCAGGCGATGCGCTCGGCTGCTTCGTCGCTGCGGCCGCGCTCCTTCTCGCTTTCCTCGATGTGCGCGGCCTGGCGCTTCTGCTTGTCGGTGTAGCTGGATTTGTCGCCACGAGGCATGGCGCCCTCCTGCATCTCGCACCCGATCGTGCCGGTGCAGGAAAACGCCGCGCCGGTAACGTGGCCGTGAAGCGCGGCGGCCGGGGTTTGCGCCGGTTCAGGCCCAGCTGCCCGCACGCCCACGCCTTCCAGAAAAAAGCCCCGCCGGGTGGCGGGGCCTGGATGGAGCATCGCCGGCGTGGCCGGTTACGCCACGGTTTCGTCCTTGTACGCATCCACCGGGATGCACGCGCAGAACACGTTCTTGTCGCCGTAGACGTTGTCCACGCGCGAGACCGGCGGCCAGTACTTCTGCAGCTTCAGCGAGGGCAGCGGGAAGGCGGCCAGTTCGCGCGGGTAGGCGTGGGTCCACTCGCTGCCCGACACCTGCAGCGCGGTGTGCGGTGCGTGCCTGAGCGGGTTGTCCTCGCGGTCCAGGCGGCCGTCCTCGATCGCGCGGATCTCCTCGCGGATCTGGATCATCGCGTCGATGAAGCGATCGAGTTCGTGCAGCGATTCGCTCTCGGTCGGCTCGACCATCAGCGTGCCGGCGACCGGGAAGCTCAGGGTCGGGGCGTGGAAGCCGAAGTCGATCAGGCGCTTGGCCACGTCCTCGGCACCGATGCCGGTGGCCTTCTCCAGCGGGCGCACGTCGAGGATGCACTCGTGCGCGACCAGGTCGTTGCGGCCGGTGTAGAGCGTCCCGTAGTGCGGCGCGAGCTTCTTCGAGATGTAGTTGGCGTTGAGCAGGGCGACCTGGGTCGCCTTGCGCAGCCCGGCACTGCCCATCATCGCCACGTACATCCAGCTGATCGGCAGGATCGAGGCCGAACCGAAGCTGGCGGCGCTGACCATGGTGCCGCCGCCAGTGCCTGGGGTACGCACCCCCTGCTCACCGAGCGCCTTCGGCAGGAACGGCGCCAGGTGCGACTTGACCGCGCACGGGCCCACGCCCGGGCCGCCACCGCCGTGCGGGATGCAGAAGGTCTTGTGCAGGTTCAGGTGGGAGACGTCCGAACCCCACTTGCCCGGCTTGGCCACGCCGACCAGCGCGTTCATGTTGGCGCCGTCGGTGTACACCTGGCCGCCGTGCTGGTGGACGATCTCGCAGATCTCGACCACATCCTCCTCGAACACGCCGTGGGTGGACGGGTAGGTCATCATGATCGCTGCGAGCTGGGCCGAATGTTTTTCGGCGGCGCGGCGGATGTCCTCGACGTCGACGTTGCCGTTGGCATCGCACTTGGTCACCACCACCTTCATCCCGCACATCTGCGCCGAGGCCGGGTTGGTGCCGTGCGCCGATTCGGGGATCAGGCAGATGTCGCGATGGCCCTCGCCGCGCGAGGCATGGTATGCGCGGATCGCCAGCAGGCCGGCGTATTCGCCCTGCGCGCCGGAGTTGGGCTGCAGGCTGACGGCGTCGTAGCCGGTGCATTCGGCCAGCATCGCCTCCAGGCCGGAGATCAGCTCGCGGTAGCCCTCGGTCTGTTCGGCCGGGGCCAGCGGGTGGATCGCGCTGAATTCCGGCCAGGTGATCGGGATCATCTCGGCGGTGGCATTGAGCTTCATGGTGCACGAGCCCAGCGGGATCATCGTGCGGTCCATGGCCAGGTCCTTGTCGGCCAGGGCGCGCATGTAGCGCAGCAGCTCGTGCTCGCTGTGGTGGGTGTTGAACACCGGGTGCTGCAGGAACGCGCTGGTGCGCAGCAGGCCGGCCGGCAGCGCGTCGGCGGTGGCCGCGTCCAGCGCGTCGACGTCGACCTGCGCGCCGAACAGCGCGCCCAGGGCGACGATGTCGGCGCGGGTGGTGGTCTCGTCCAGGCTGATGCCCAGCGCTTCGCTGTCGATTTCGCGCAGGTTGATCCCGGCATGGCGGGCCTTGGCGATGATCGCGCCGGCATCGACATCCTTGATGTGCAGGGTGTCGAAGAAGCGCTCGCCGACCTTGACCCCGGCGCCGCGCAGCGCGGCGGCCAGGATCGCGGCCAGGCGGTGGGTGCGCCTGGCAATGCGGGTCAGGCCCTCGGGGCCGTGGTACACGGCGTACATCGAGGCCATCACCGCCAGCAGCACCTGCGCGGTGCAGATGTTGGAGGTGGCCTTCTCGCGGCGGATGTGCTGCTCGCGGGTCTGCAGGGTCAGGCGGTAGGCGGCGTTGCCGTCGGTGTCCATCGACACGCCGATCAGGCGGCCGGGCATCGAGCGCTTGTAGGCGTCGCGGCAGGCCATGAACGCCGCGTGCGGGCCGCCGAAGCCGAACGGCACGCCGAAGCGCTGCGAGTTGCCGACCACGATGTCCGCGCCCCATTCGCCGGGCGCGGCGATCAGGGTCAGCGCCAGCAGGTCGGTGGCCACGGCGACCAGGCCGCCGCGCGCGTGCACGGCATCGGCCAGCGCCTTGTGGTCGCCGACATGGCCGAAGGTGTCCGGGTACTGCAGCAGCACGCCGAAGGCTTCCGCTTCCAGCGCCTCTTCCGGCGTGCCCACGCGCAGGACAATGCCCATCGGCTCGGCGCGCGTGCGCAGCACTTCAAGGGTCTGCGGATGCACCGCGTCGTGGACAAAGAAGGTGTCGGACTTCGACTTGCCCGAGCGCTTGGCCAGGGTCATCGCCTCGGCCGCGGCGGTGGCCTCGTCCAGCAGCGAGGCGTTGGCGATCTCCATGCCGGTCAGGTCGGCGCACATCTGCTGGAAGTTGATCAGCGCTTCCATGCGGCCCTGCGAGATCTCCGCCTGGTACGGGGTGTAGGCGGTGTACCAGGCCGGGTTCTCGAGGATGTTGCGCAGGATCACCTTCGGCGTGTGGGTGCCGTAGTAGCCCTGGCCGATGAAGTTGCGGAACACCTGGTTCTTCAGCGCGATGGCGCGGATCTTCGCCAGCGCTTCTTCCTCGGTGAGGCTGTCGGGCAGGGCCAGCGGCGCGGGCGACTTGATGCTGGCCGGGACGATGGCGTCGGTCAGCGCCTCGAGCGAGGCATGGCCGACGGTGGCGAGCATCGTCGCGATCTCGGCGTCGTTGGGGCCGATGTGGCGGCCGACGAAGGCGTCGTGCTGTTCGAGGTCGCGCAGGGAAGGGGTGTGCTGGGACATGGAGGCGGTCCGGACAGGGGCGGGAAGGCGCCGCGCGATGCGCGACGGAATGCCCCTCTGTCCTTTTGCCTGAGAGTTTGGAAGCGGCGCGGGCGAGGTCGCGGCTTCGTGCCCCTTCGGCGCCGGCGCGGCCCTGGCGGGCGGCCGGTCTCTCCAGAGTGTTGTTGCGGGCGGTGGTATGGGAGCCTGAGCGATTACGGGCGTTTGCGCCTTCGGCAGCGGGTCGCCCCGCTTCTCCCACCGCACGCGGTGTGGCCGGATTATACGCCCGGGGGCGGCCCGCCGGCCGGGGAGCGATGGCTTAAAATGGCGCCCTGTTCAGCGCCGGCCCGCCCGCATGGGGGGGCGGCGCCTGGCCCGTCCGGATGGCGGGAAACGGCCGAGGAAGGCATGCAGGACACCAGCACAACCGCTGCGGCGGCCGTGATTCCCGACCCCGAGGCGCCCGCGGTGCCTGCCGGCGCCCCGGAACTGGCGCCGCCGCTCCCGGAGCGGCAGGACGAGGGCGAGCCCTGGGTGGTGCGTTCGTGGCGTCTGCTGCTGCGCGAGCCCAGCCTGATGGTGGCGGTGGCGTACCTGTTCGTCTCGTTCATCGGCCTGTGGGCGAGCTACTGGTTCTACCGCATGTTCGGCCTGCCGATCCTCGAATACATGCAGGCCAGCGACTACCTGGTGGCCGGCCTGCGCGACCCGGCCTACGCCGCCCTGCTCGGCGCCTCGGTGCTGCTGGCGCTGGCGATCAGCTGGCCGGAGTTGTACCGCGCCCGCGAACCGCAGCGGGTGGAGCGGCTGCGCCGCCGCTGGTGGGGGCGGGCCATGTTCCCCGAGCATCGCTGGATGCGCTGGCGCGGCATCGGCATGGCGCCGGTGAGCGGCATGGTGTTCGCGGTGTTCTTGGGCATGGTCTGGGCCTGCACCGCCTACGTGGTGACCAAGGCGGTGAACATCCGCGACGACGGCAGCGGCAATCGCGTGGAGGTGACCCTGGCCGGCGAGTCCGCGCCGTTGCCGGGAGAAGCGCAACTGCTGGGCACCACCAGCGCCTTCGTGCTGCTGTGGTGGCCGCAGCAGCAGCGCGCCGAAGCGGTGCCGGTGGCGGCGGTCAAGCGGCTCGCCTCGTTGCGGCCGCCCGCGCCGCCGCCGCGGCTGGTGGCGCCGCTGCCGGCGCGCGCCGCAGCCGCGCCGGCAGCGGAAACGACGGATGGCACCGTGCCGGCATCCGACACGGACACGAGCCCGCCCGCCACGCCCGCGACGGCGCAGGAACCGGCGCCGTGAACCCGCGCGCGCTGCCCTCCAACCGCCGCCTGGCCCTGCTGCTGGGCGGGCTGGCGATGTTCGGCCCGTTCTCGATCGACACCATCTTCCCGGCCTTCCCGCAGATGGCCGCGCAGTTCGGTGCCGACAAGCTGGCAATGCAGCAGACCATCAGCGTCTACCTGGGCGCCTATGCGCTGATGAGCATCGTCCACGGACCGCTGTCCGACGCCATCGGGCGGCGGCGGGTGATCCTGGCCGGGCTTTCGGTGTTCATCATCGCCTCGGCCGGCTGCGCGATGGCCGGCGACCTGGCCACGCTGCTGGCGTTCCGCGCGCTGCAGGGGCTGTCGGCCGGCGTGGGCCTGATCGTCGGCCGCGCAGTGATCCGCGACGTGCTCCAGGGCAGCGCCGCGCAGCGGCTGATGAGCCACGTGTCGATGATCTTCGGCATCGCCCCAGCGATCGCGCCGATCATCGGCGGCTGGATGCTCGGGGTCGGGCGCTGGCCGCTGATCTTCTGGTTCCTGGTCGCGTTCTCGCTGCTGCTGCTGGCCAGCACCGCGCTGTGGCTGCCGGAGACGCATCCGCCGCAGGCGCGGATGCCGCTGCGTCCCGGGCGCCTGCTGCGCGACTACGTGGCCATCGCCCTGAACCCGCGCTTCCAGCGCCTGGCTGCGGCCGGCGCATTCGGCTTCGCCGGACTGTTCCTGTACATCGCCTCGGCGCCGGCATTCGTGATGGACCTGCTCGGCCTGGGCGAGCAGGAGTTCGCCTGGCTGTTCTTCCCGACCATCGGTGGCATGACCATCGGCGCATTCGTTTCCGGGCGCGTGGCCGGGCGCTGGCAGCCGGCCTACCAGGTCGGGGTGGGCTATGCCTGCATCGGCGTGGCCGCGGCGGCGAACGTGGCCTACTGCGCGCTGGCGCCGGCGATCGCGGTGCCGTGGGCGGTGCTGCCGATGAGCCTGGCTTCGTTCGGCGTGGCGCTGGTGTTCCCGGTGCTGACCCTGGCGATCCTGGACATGTATCCGCGCCAGCGCGGTTCCGCCTCGTCGCTGCAGGCCTTCACCCAGCTGGTACTCAACTCGGCGATCGCCGGCGCGCTGTCGCCGCTGCTCAGCCACCACGGCCTGCACCTGGCCCTGGGCATGGCCGGCTTCACCCTGCTGGGCTGGCTGTTCTGGCGCTGGGAGGCGCGGGTGTCGCGCCGGTTCCCGCCGCCGCCGTCATCGCCTACGCTGGAGCCCGGCGAGCAGCTCTGACTTCGAGGAAGCGTCCATGTCGATCCAGTCCAAGGCCCGCCGCGACGCGCGCAGGCGCAAGGCCGAGCGCGAACGCAACAAGGCGCGCGCCGAGCGGCCGCCGATCGAGCCGCACGCCGAGCTGCGCGACCGCGACGGCGGGCTGCTGGCCGGGATCGTCCGCCAGTCGGGGACGTGGGTGCTGGGCATGGACGGACGCATCGTCGGCAGCAGCGACAGCGCCGCGCAGGTGCTGATGCTGATCCGTCGCGCGCAGCGCCTGCACGACGAACAGGGCGTGCCGGTGAAGCTGGTCTATTCCGATGCGCTGCGCGACGAAGCGGCGCTGGAAGCGGCGGGGCACGGCAAGTCGCTGGCCGATTACGAGCAGCAGCTCGAGGCGGAGATGGGGGCGGCGGCGCCGGTGGGCCCGTGCCGCTGACGGGGCTGGTGACCGCCCCGTCGTCCGGGTCGGGGGTCGGGCCGCCGCCGAACTCCGGGTGAATCTGCAGCGTGGTCAGCGGCGGCCGCTTGAGGTAGGCCAGCGAGGAGTGGCGGGTGCCGAAGCCGTCCACCGCCACGCCCACGCCGAGGATCCGGCAGGCGTGCAGCACGCTGGCGCTGCGGCCGACGTTGGCCATGAT
>NZ_PDWM01000045.1 GCF_010093225.1 Pseudoxanthomonas koreensis
ACCCCGCCTCTACGAAGCGCAAGACCACGCCAGGAAGGTGTGTCGCGATACCCCCTGCCGCTCATGTCCTCCGGCGCCGGCCTGCGGCCGGCACCTCCTCCTTTACTTCCCGTCAGGGGGCATCGCGACACACCTTCCTGGCGTGGTCTTGCGCTTCGTAGAGGCGGGGGTTGCCCGGCGGGCCCGTTATTGCGACGGCGCCCGGTCGTAATAATTGCTGCGCCCCTGCGGCTGGCGCTTGAAGCGGCGGTGGATCCACAGGTACTGCGTCGGCGCCTCGCGCACCATCGCCTCGATCGCCGCGTTGACCCGGCCGGTGTCGGCGACCACATCCTCGCCGGGGAAACCGGCCAGCGGCGGTGCCACCCGCAGCACGTAGCGGCCGCCTTCGCGGCGGTGGAAGAACGGCACCACCGCGCAACCGGTCAGGCGCGCGAGCTGGTGGGTCGCGGTAATCGTCGAGGCCGGCATGCCGAAGAACGGTGCGAACACAGTGTCCTTGCCGCGCATGTCCTGGTCGGGCGCGTACCAGAGGAAGCCGCCGCGCTTGAGGTGGCGTACCGCGCCGCGCAGGTCGCTGTTGCCGAACATCGCGCAGGCGTAGCGCAGGCGGCCGCGCTTGACCGCCCATTCCATCACCGGGTCGCGGTGGCGGCGGTACATGCCGGCCAGTGGCACGTGGTCGCACAGCAGCCGCCCGCACATCTCCAGGGTCATGAAGTGGCCCGACACCATCAGCACCCCGCGGCCCTGCTCCTGCAGCGCGCGCAGGTGCTCCAGGCCTTCGATGCGCAGGTGCCGCCGCATCGGGCCGACTCCACCCCACCAGGCGCGGGCGAACTCGAACAGGCCGATGCCCAGCGCGTCGAAGCTGTCGCGCAACAGGCGCCGGCGCCAGGCCGGCGGTTCGTCGGGGAAGCACAGGTCGATATTGACCTCGGCCGCGCGCCGGCGCGTGCCGGCCAGGTGCAGGGCCAGCCAGCCGACGCCGCGGCCGATCGCACGCTGCCACAGCCAGGGCAGGCGCGCGGCCAGCACCATCGCAGCCAGCCCCAGCCACATCGGCCAGTGGCGCGGGGTGAACGGCGGGCGCGGCGGTACCTGGTCGGGCGCGGTCATGGCCGCGATTCTACGGGTTGCTTCCAGGGGCTGCCCCGACGGGTCGCGGCGGCGACGGTTCCTGGCCGCCGTGTACGGATCGTCCCGCCGCGCTCGGCTATGCTGCGCGCATGCCGAAACCAGCCATCCGGAAGGAACCGGGCGAGGGCGCGCTGCGCGCGCTGTACTCCTTCGTGCTGTACCTGCTCTCGCCGTTCACCGTCTACCACCTGATCTCGCGCGGCTTCCGCGTGCACGAGTACTTCCACCGCTGGGACGAGCGCTACGCCACCTACGGCGCGCAGCCCGGCCGGCCGTGCGTGTGGCTGCACGCGGTGTCGGTGGGCGAGGTCAACGCCGCCGCGCCGCTGGTCAACGCGTTGCTGAAGCTGCGGCCCGACATCCGCTGGGTCATCACCACCATCACCCCCACCGGTTCGGACCGGGTGCGTGCGCTGTGGGGCGAGCGGGTCGAGCACGTCTACCTGCCCTATGACCTGCCGGGCAGCACCGCGCGCTTCCTGCAGCACTTCCGCCCCAGCCTGGCGCTGATCATGGAGACCGAGCTGTGGCCGAACATGCTGTTCGGCTGCCGCGACCAGGGCATCCCGGTGTACATCCTCAACGGCCGCCTGTCGGCGCGCTCGCTGCGCGGCTACCGGCTGCTGCGTCCGCTGATCGGGCGCGCGCTGCGGACGGTGAAGTGCGTGGCCGCGCAGTCGGCTGCCGACGCGCGCCGCTTCCAGAAGCTGGGCGCGCGCGCCGACCAGGTCCGCGTGCTGGGCAACCTGAAGTACGACGTGGCCGTGCCGCAGGGCCTGGACGGGTTCCGTGCGCAGTTCCAGCATGCGCTGGGCACGCCGCGCACGGCATGGGTGGCGGCCAGCACCCACGAAGGCGAGGAAGCCGACGTCATCGCCCTGCACCGGCGCCTGCGCGCGCGCTGGCCCGGCCTGCTGCTGCTGTGGGCGCCGCGGCACCCGGAGCGGTTCGCGCGGGTGCAGGCGCTGGCGGCCGACGCCGGCTGGAAGACCGGTTCGCGCCGCCGCGACACCTGGCCGCGCCCGGACGACGACGTGTTCGTGGTCGACACCCTGGGCGAGCTGATGGCGTTCTACGGTTGCGCCGAGGTGGCCTTCGTCGGCGGCAGCCTGCAGCCGGTCGGCGGGCACAACCTGCTCGAGCCGGCGGCGGTGGGCACACCGGTGGTGACCGGGCCGCACCTGCACAACTTCGCCGAGATCTCCCGGCTCATGGACGAAGCCGGCGCGCTGCGCATCGGCGCCGATGCGCGCGGAGTGGGCGATGCGATCGAGGCCCTGCTCGCCGACCCGGCCCTGCGCCGGACCATGACCGAGGCTGGCGGCGTGCTGGTCGAGCAGGGCCGCGGAGCCCTGCAGCACACCCTCGAGCTGGTCGCCCGCGACCTGCCGGCGTCGATGGACGAGTCCACCGCGCCGGCGCGCCGCCTGTAGGAGCCCACTTCAGGGGGCGACCCGACGAGGCCGGATCGCAGCCGCGTTCAACGCGACCGCTCCGGAGACTCCGCGTTGAACGCCGCAGCCTTCCAACGGCACCGGGTCGCCCCCTGAAGTGGGCTCCTACAGGGGGCGATACATGGGTCCAGGTCCGCGCGCGGGTGCGACACTGCGGTGCAGCCCTGCATGCACGGCGCTTCTTTTCCGGACGGGGGAAGGGCCACGAAAAAGGGCCGCCTTCGGGGCGGCCCTTGTCGCTGTTGCGGTCGCGCGGGGTTACCGGGCCGGCGTCGGCGGGTTGCCCAGCTGCGCTTCGGCGTCGACCGTGAGCAGCGCATTGACCGTGCGCAGCTGGTCGATGCCGAGCTCGCCGGTGGCCTGGGTCAGCAGCAGGCGGTTGAGCAGGAAGTTGTAGCGCGCCGTCGCGTACTCGACCTGCGCCTGGAACAGCGTGCGCTGGTTCTGGACCACGTCCAGCACGGTGCGGGTGCCCACTTCCAGGCCGACCTGGGAGGCGTCGAACGCGCTCTGCGCCGAGACCACTGCCAGGCGGCGGGCCTCGACCTCGCTGACGCCGGCGACCAGGGACTGGTAGAGGTTGCGGGTGTTGCGGTCCAGCGCGCGGCGCTGCGCTTCGTACTGGTCCTGGGCGACGTCGCGCTGGGACAGGGCCTGGCGCACGCGCGACTGGGTCGCACCGCCGGAGAAGATCGGCACGCTCAGGGTCAGGCCGATGGTGGTGCCGGTGCTGTCGCCGGTGGAGCCGCCACCGCCACCCACGCCGTCGCCCCAGGCCGCGTCCTTGCCCCAGCCGCCGCCCAGCGACAGGGTCGGGTAGTGGCCGCCGCGCGCGGTCTGCACGCTGGCCTCGGCCGCGTCGACCTGCAGCCGGGTCGCGTTCAGCGCCGGGTTGCTGTCGACCGCGCGGGCGACCCAGCCCTCGGCATCGTCGTGGGCCGGCAGTTCGGGGCGGTAGTCGGCCGGCAGCGCGCGCAGGTTGCGCACCGGCTGGCCGGTCAGTTCGGCCAGCGCCTGGTAGCGGTCTTCCAGGGCGTTGCGCACCAGGATGGTGTTGGCGCGGGCGTCGTCGTACTGGGCGCGGGCCTCGTGCACGTCGGTGATCGGGGCCAGGCCCACTTCCAGGCGCTTGTCGGCGTAGTCGAACCCGCGCTTGCCGGCGGCTTCGTTGGCTTCCGCGGCGGCCAGCGACTCGATCGCCACCAGCACGTCGAAATAGGCTGCCGCGGTGCGCACCATCAGGTCGTCGTTGGCCGCGTCCAGGTTGAAGTCGGCGGCCTGGCTCAGCGCGTTCTGCGCCCGCAGGCTGGAGAACTGGCTCCAGTTGAACAGAGTCTGGCTGGCATTGACGCCATAGCTGCGGCTGGTGCCGGTGAACGTGCCGCTGACGCCGTCGTACTCGGTGCGCGACTTGCGCAGGGTGGCATCGCCGGACAGCTGCGGCAGCAGCGCCGCGCGCGCCTGGACCGCGCCTTCCTTGTCGAACAGCGTGTTCGATTCGGCGATCGCCAGTTGCGGGTCGCCGTTGCGGGCCATCTCGTAGGTCTGCAGCAGGTCTGCGGCCTGCGCGGCCCCGCTGGCGAAAGACCCGGAGGCGAGGGCGGCGGCCAGGGCCAGGGCGAGGGAACGGCGGATCATCAGCGGCTTCCTTTCTTGGTGTACGGCCAGCGCTCGCGCGGGCCGCGGGGGGAATGTCGGTGCTGGCCGCGCCCTCGGGCGGCGGTCAGAACAGGAACTGGGGGACCGGCTCGGCACCGCGCAGGTAGCCCAGCCCGGTCTCGAACAACGATTCGGTAGTGGCGGCGTTGACCGCCTCGCCACGGACCATGCGCACGGCCTCCATCGCCGGCGCCGTGCCGCGGACCACGAACAGGCGGCCGCCCGGGCGCAGCCACTGCAGGAAACGCTCCGGCACCTCGGCCACCGCGGCGGTCACGCAGACCGCGTCGAACAGGCGCTCGCCGGTGTACTCCAGCGCGTCGGCCACCTCGATGCGGACGTTGCTGCCCAGGCCGGTCGCGTCCAGGCGCGCGCGCGCGGCGGCGGCCAGTTCCGGGACCAGTTCCAGGCTGACCACTTCGCGCGCCAGCGTACCCAGGCAGGCGGCCGTGTAGCCGCTGCCGGTGCCCACTTCCAGCACGCTGTCGCCCGGCTCCAGCTGCAGCGCCTGCAGCATGCGGCCTTCGACCACCGGCTTCATCATGCTGGTGCCGTAGCCCAGCGGCAGCTCCAGGTCGGCATAGGCCAGCGCGCGGTGCGCCTCGGGCACGAACGCCTCGCGCGGCAGGCGCGCGACCACGTCGAGCACGGCCATGTCCAGCACGTCCCAGGGGCGGACCTGCTGTTCGACCATCATTTCGCGGGCACGGGCGTAGTCGATCGTCATGGAATTCATCCAGCGCGGGGAGCCGGGCATTCTACCGGGCCGGACCGCCGCTTGCCGGCAAGGATCGCCGTGGCCGGCGAGGCCGACGCAGTGCCGGAAGTCACCGCGACCTCCGGTGCGGCGGGCGCCGGCCCCGGCTCAGGCGCCATACGCCCGCAGGAAGAAGTCGGCGGTGGCATCGATGTGCCGGGCGACCTCGGCCGGGCCGGGCTCCCGGCACAGGCCGCAGGCCATCATCGGGTGCAGCTCGCCCTTGAGCAGGCAGAAGAACTGCGAGGACGCCAGGGCGAGGTCGTCGATCTCCAGCTGGCCCTGCGCCACCCGGGCCTGCAGGAACCGGGCGAACACTTCCTGCACCCGGCGCGGGCCGGCGTCCCAGAACAGCTCGCGCAGCGCGTTCTCGGCGGCGCCGGGGACGTTCATCATGCGGTGCATGGCAATCGCCTCCTCGCTGGTGATCAGCGCGAAGAAGGCGTGGCCGATGGCGCGCAGCTGCTCGCGCAGCGGGCCCTCGGGCGGGCGCACGAGCAGTTCGTCCGGCAGCACTTCCTGGCACTTGGCCGTGATCGCGGCGGCGAACAGGGTCTCCTTGTCGCCGAAGTGGCTGTACACGGTCAGCTTGGAGACGCCCGCCGTGGCGGCGATCTCGTCCATGCTCACGCCCTGGTAGCCCTGTTCCAGGAACAGGCGCTGGGCGGCCTCCAGGATCGACGCGCGCTTGCCCAGGTCCTTGGGCCGGCCGGGACCGGCGGCCTTGGGGGCAGGGGTTTTGACGGCGGCGCTCTTGGACATGTCGCAATACTGGACCAGACGGTTTTCTATTTATACCATACCCGCCGGTTCAATTATTGAACGCAGGATGGCGGCGACGATGAAGAAGGGACTCCGCGCGGGCAGTTGCATGGCGATGGTGCTGTCCGCGGCGCTGGCCGCGGGCTGTGGCGGCAAGGACGCGCCGGTGGCGCCGCCGCGCCAGGTCTGGGTGGTGCAGGCACAGGCCGGTGCCGGCGAGGCTGCGCTGGCCTTCCCCGGCGAGGTGCATGCGCGCGAGGAGAGCCCGCTGTCGTTCCGGGTCGGCGGCAAGCTGGTGCGGCGCGCGGTGGATGCTGGCGCGCGGGTGGAACAGGGCCAGCTGCTGGCCGAGCTCGATCCGGCCGACCAGGCGCTGCAGGCGCAGGCCGCGCAGGCGCAGCTGGCCGCCGCCGAGGCCGAACTGGCGCGCAGCAAGGGCGATCTCGACCGCTATGCCAGGCTGGTCGAGCAGCAGCTGGTCAGCCGCTCGACCTACGAGGCGCAGAAGGCCGCGTACGAAGCCGCCGCCGGCCAGGCGCGCGCCGCGCGCGCGCAGCGCGACGTGACCCGCAACCAGGCCGGCTACACCGCGCTGCGCGCACCGCGCGCCGGCGTGGTCGCCTCGCGCCAGGCCGAGGCCGGGCAGGTGGTGGCCGCCGGCCAGACCATCTTCGTGCTCGCCGCCGACGGCGGCCGCGAGGTCGCCATCGACCTGCCCGAGGCCCGCATCCGCCAGTTCAGGGTCGGCGATGCGGCGCGGATCGAACTGTGGAACGCGCCGGGCCGGCCACTGCCGGGCACGATCCGCGAGATCGCCCCGGCCGCCGACGCGCAGACCCGCAGCTTCGCCGCGCGGGTGGCGCTGGACGAATCGGCGTGGGACGAGGTCGAACTGGGCCAGAGCGCGCGCGTGTACCTGGCACAGGACGCTGCGGGTGATGCCGGGCTGCGGGTGCCGCTGGCGGCGCTGCAGCGCGGCGAGGACGATGCGGCCTCGGTCTGGGTGGTGCGCGCGGGCAAGGCCGTGCGCGTGCCGGTGGTGGCGGGCGGGTTCGGCAGCGAGAGCGTGCCGGTGCGCGGCGAAGGCCTGGCGCCCGGCGACTGGGTGGTGGCTGCAGGCGGGCACCTGCTGCGCGAAGGCGAAGCGGTCGCGCCGGTGGACCGCGACAACGTCCCCGTGAACCCGGGCAGGCCCTGACCCATGCGCCGCTTCAATGTTTCGGCCTGGGCCCTGCACAACCGCGGCCTGGTCCTCTACTTCATGGTCGCGCTGGCGGTCATAGGTACCTGGTCGTACCTGCGCCTGGGCCAGAGCGAGGATCCGCCTTTCACCTTCCGGGCGATGGTGGTGCGCACGGTATGGCCCGGCGCCACCGCCGAGGAAGTCTCCCGGCAGGTCACCGAGCGCATCGAGAAGGCGGTGATGAACACCGGCAGGTACGAGTTCGTGCGCAGCTATTCGCGCCCGGGCGAGTCGCAGGTGATCTTCATGGCGCGCGACTCGATGCATTCGCGCGACGTGCCCGACCTCTGGTACCAGGTGCGCAAGAAGGTCGGCGACATCCAGGCCACCCTGCCGGCCGGGGTGGTGGGCCCGTTCTTCAACGACGAGTTCGGCGACACCTTCGGCAACATCTATGCGCTGACCGGGCCGGGCTTCGACTACGCGATCCTCAAGGACTACGCCGACCGCATCCAGCTGGACCTGCAGCGGGTGCCGGACGTGGGCAAGGTCGAGCTGCTCGGCCTGCAGGACGAGAAGGTCTGGATCGAGATCGACAACACCCGGCTGGCCACCCTGGGCATCCCGCTGCAGGCGGTGCAGCAGGCACTGGAAGGGCAGAACGCGGTGGTCCCGGCCGGCTTCTTCGAGACCCCCGGCGAGCGGGTGCAGCTGCGCGTGGACGGGCCGTTCCGCAGCGTCGCGGAGATCCGCGCGTTCCCGATCCGCGCCGGCGGCCGCACCATCCGCCTGGACGACGTGGCCCGCGTGCACCGCGGCTTCTCCGACCCGGCCGCGCCGCGGATGCGGTTCATGGGCGAGGACGCGATCGGCATTGCCGTGGCGATGAAGGACGGCGGCCACATCCTGCGCCTGGGCGACGAGCTGGAGGCGCGGTTCGCGCGGCTGCAGCAGACCCTGCCGGCGGGCATGGAACTGCGCAAGGTCTCCGATCAGCCCGAGGCGGTGCGCGAATCGGTGGGCGAGTTCGTGCGCGTGCTGGCCGAGGCGGTGACCATCGTGCTGCTGGTCAGCTTCTTCTCGCTGGGCTTCCGCACCGGCCTGGTGGTGGCGGTGTCGATCCCGCTGGTGCTGGCGATGACCTTCGCGGTGATGCACTACTTCGGCATCGGCCTGCACAAGATCTCGCTGGGCGCGCTGGTGCTGGCGCTGGGACTGCTGGTGGACGACGCGATCATCGCGGTGGAGATGATGGCGATCAAGATGGAGCAGGGCTTCGACCGCCTGCGCGCGGCCAGCTTCGCCTGGGAATCGACCGCGTTCCCGATGCTGACCGGCACGCTGATCACCGCGGCCGGCTTCCTGCCGATCGCCACTGCGGCGTCGAGCACCGGCGAGTACACGCGCTCGCTGTTCCAGGTGGTGACCATCGCGCTGCTGGTGTCGTGGGTGGCGGCGGTGCTCTTCATCCCCTGGCTGGGCGACCGCATGCTGCCCGACCTTGCCCATCCGCAGCCGCCGAAGCCGGGCAGCCTGGCGTTCCGGCGGCGCGCGTGGCGCGAGCGCCTGGCCGACCGCTGGCCGCAGTACGCGGCGGTGCTGGCGCCGGCGCCGCTGGACGCGCACCACCACGATCCGTACCAGCGCCCGTTCTACGTGCGCTTCCGCCGCCTGCTCGACGCCTGCCTGCGCCGGCGCTGGCTGGTGATCGGGATCACGATCGGCCTGTTCGTGCTGTCGCTGGCGCTGTTCCGCTTCGTGCCGCAGCAGTTCTTCCCGGATTCGACCCGGCCGGAACTCATGGTCGACCTGGAACTGGCCGAGGGCGCCTCGCTGCGCGCCACCGAGGCCCAGGCGCGCAAGCTGGAAACGCTGCTGCAGGGGCGCAAGGACATTCGCAACCACGTCGCCTACGTCGGCACCGGCTCCCCGCGCTTCTACCTGCCGCTGGACCAGCAGCTGCCGGCGACCAACTTCGCCCAGTTCGTGGTGCTGGCGCAGGACATCCATGCCCGCGAGGAACTGCGCAACTGGCTGCTGCACGAAGTGGTGCCGCAGTTCCCGGAACTGCAGATGCGCGTGACCCGGCTGGAGAACGGCCCGCCCGTGGGCTACCCGGTGCAGTTCCGCGTCTCCGGCGAGCACATCGGCCAGGTGCGCGCGATCGCGCACGAAGTGGCCGCGCAGGTGCGCGCCAACCCGCACACCACCAACGTCAACCTGGACTGGGACGAGCCGAGCAAGGTCGTGCGCCTGGAAGTGGACCAGGACCGCGCACGTGCGCTGGGCATCAGCAGCGCGCAGCTGGCGCAGTTCCTCAGTGCGCAGCTGTCCGGCTACAGCGCCAGCACCTACCGCGAAGGTAACGAACTGGTCGGGATCATGCTGCGCGGCGGCGACGGCGACCGTGGCCAGCTCGAACTGCTGGGCAGCCTGGCGGTGCCGACCGGCGATGGCGGCAGCGTGCCGCTGTCGCAGGTGGCGCGGCTGCGACAGGTGTTCGAGGACGGGATCATCTGGCACCGCGACCGCCTGCCGACGATCACCGTTCGCGCCGACCTCAGCGGCGACCTGCTGCCGGCCGCGGTCACCGCGCAGATCGACCCGACCCTGGACGGGATCCGCGCGCGGCTGCCGCAGGGCTACCTGCTGAAGATCGGCGGTTCGGTGGAGGACGCGGCGCGCGGGCAGAATTCGATCGCGGCGGGGATGCCGCTGTTCCTGATCGTGGTGACCACGCTGCTGATGCTGCAGCTGCGCAGCTTCTCGCGCACGCTGATGGTGCTGGTCACCGCGCCGCTGGGCCTGATCGGGGCGACCTGGTTCCTGCTGGTCTTCCGCATGCCGTTCGGCTTCGTGGCGATGCTCGGCACGATCGCGCTCGCGGGCATGGTGATGCGCAACTCGGTGATCCTGGTGGACCAGATCGAGCAGGACATCGCCGCCGGCCACGACCGCTGGCACGCGATCGTCGACGCGACGGTGCGCCGCTTCCGCCCGATCGTGCTGACGGCGCTGACCGCGGTGCTGGCGATGGTGCCGCTGTCGCGCAGTGCGTTCTACGGCTCGATGGCGGTGGCGATCATGGGGGGCCTGATCGTGGCCACCGCACTGACGCTGCTGTTCCTGCCGGCGCTGTACGCCGCCTGGTTCCGGGTCAGGCCCGAAGAGGCCGGCACGTAGAGCGGGGCTTGCCCCGCTGCGGGGCAAGCCCCGCTCTACGGCGTGGCGTCGGACTGGAGCAGGGCGATGAAGGCGTGGGCGGCGCGGGAAAGCGTGCGGCCGCCGTGGGTCACGTAGCCCAGCCGGCGCGAGAGCTGCACGCCCGCCACCGGAAGCACCACCACCTGCGCATCGACCATGGTCTGCGGCAGCGCACTCCAGGCCAGGCCGACCGAGACCATCATCTTGATCGTCTCCAGGTAGTTGGTGGTCATGCGCAGCTGCAGCGACAGCCCGCGGCGCGCGAAGGTTTCCGCGACGATGCGGTGGGTGAACGTGCCTGGGTCCGGCAGCACCGCCGGGTGCGCGGCGATGTCGGCCAGGCTCGGCTTCGGCAGGCGCGCCAGCGGATGGTCCGGGGCGACCACGAGGCGCAGCGGATCGTTCCAGACCGGCGTGGCCTGCAACGGCGGTTCGGTCGGGCCGAGGGTGGTCACCGCCAGTTCCACGTCGCCGTGCAGCACCTGCGCGTAGGCCTGCTCGGAATCCATGAAGCGGATGTCCAGCGCCGCGCGCGGATGCTGCGCGGTGAAGCGCCGCAGCAGCGCCGGCAGGCGGTGCAGGCCGATGTGGTGGCTGGTGGCCAGGCTCAGCCGGCCGCCGATGTCGTGGCCCAGGTCCTGCAGCGCGCGGCGCGCGGCTTCGGCCTCGGCCAGCATCTGCCGCGCGCGCGGCAGCAGCAGGCGGCCGGCTTCGGTCAGGACCCCCTGGCGGCCGAGGCGGTCGAACAGACGCGCCTGCAGCGATTCCTCCAGCAGCGCGATGCGCTTGCTCACCGCCGGCTGGGTCAGGTGCAGGTGTTCGGCGGCCGCGGAGAAGCCGCCGTGATCGGCGATGGCGACGAAGGCGTTGAGGCCGGACCAGTCCACCCGCAGGCTCCAACTGATTCCAATCGGGAATCAAGTGGATGAAAAATATGCATTTGAGTTATCGAGGGCAAGGGGGCAGGATGATCCTCCAGCCGGCGGATCCGGGCTGCCGCAGCCCGCCCGCCACCGCCAGACGATCCGAGGCAGCGCAATGGCCGGCAAGACCCTGTACGACAAGCTGTGGGAGATGCACGAGGTGACCCGTCGCGACGACGGTTCCTCGCTGGTCTACATCGACCGCCACATCCTCCACGAAGTGACCTCGCCGCAGGCGTTCGAGGGGCTGCGCCTGGCCGGTCGCCGGCCGTGGCGGGTCGACGCCAACATCGCCACGCCCGACCACAACGTACCGACCACGAAGGCCGAGCGCGCCGGCGGGCTGCAGGCGATCGTCGATGAGGTCTCGCGGCTGCAGGTGCAGACCCTGGACGAGAACTGCGACGACTTCGGCATCCTCGAGTTCAGGATGGACGACGTGCGCCAGGGCATCGTCCACGTGGTCGGCCCCGAGCAGGGCGCCACCCTGCCGGGCATGACCGTGGTCTGCGGCGATTCGCACACCTCCACGCACGGCGCGTTCGGCGCGCTGGCGCATGGCATCGGTACTTCGGAGGTCGAGCACGTGCTGGCCACCCAGTGCCTGGTCGCCAAGAAGATGAAGAACATGCAGGTGCGGGTGGAGGGCGAGCTCGGTCCGGGCGTCACCGCCAAGGACATCGTGCTGGCGATCATCGGCCGGATCGGCACCGCCGGTGGCAACGGCCACGCACTGGAGTTCGCCGGCAGCGCGATCCGCGACCTGTCGATGGAAGGCCGCATGACCATCTGCAACATGGCGATCGAGGCCGGCGCGCGGGTGGGCATGGTCGCGGTGGACCAGAAGACCATCGACTACGTGAAGGGCCGCCCGTTCGCGCCGAAGGGCGCGGACCGGGACGCGGCGGTGGCGCTGTGGCGCACGCTGGTCTCCGACCCGGACGCGCACTTCGACACCGTGGTCGAACTGCGCGCCGAAGACATCAGGCCGCAGGTCAGCTGGGGTACCTCGCCGGAAATGGTGCTGGCGGTGGACCAGAACGTGCCCGATCCGGAGCGCGAGGCCGATCCGGTGAAGAAGGATTCGATCCAGCGCGCGCTGAAGTACATGGGCCTGCAGCCCAACCAGCCGATCACTTCGATCCGGCTGGACCGCGTGTTCATCGGCTCCTGCACCAACTCGCGGATCGAGGACCTGCGCGCGGCGGCGGAAGTGGCGCGCGGCCGCAAGGTCGCCGCGTCGGTGAAGCAGGCGCTGGTGGTGCCGGGCTCGGGCCTGGTCAAGGCGCAGGCCGAGGCCGAGGGTCTGGACAAGGTGTTCCTGGAGGCGGGCTTCGAATGGCGCGAACCGGGCTGTTCGATGTGTCTGGCGATGAATCCCGACAAGCTCGGCAACGGCGAGCACTGCGCCTCCACGTCCAACCGCAACTTCGAGGGTCGCCAGGGCACCGGCGGGCGCACCCACCTGGTCAGCCCGGCGATGGCCGCCGCCGCCGCGGTGGCCGGGCACTTCGTCGACGTGCGCGAACTGGCCGCGCGGCAACCGGCCCTGGCCTGAGGAAACGACATGCGAGCCTTCACCACCCACACCGGCCTGGTCGCCCCGCTGGACCGCGCCAACGTCGACACCGACCAGATCATCCCCAAGCAGTTCCTGAAGTCGATCAGGCGCTCGGGCTTCGGCCCGAACCTGTTCGACGAGTGGCGCTACCTGGACGAGGGCCAGCCGGGGCAGGACAGCACGAACCGCCCGCTCAACCCGGACTTCGTGCTGAACTTCCCGCGCTACCACGGCGCCAGCGTGCTGCTGGCGCGCGAGAACTTCGGCTGCGGCTCCTCGCGCGAGCACGCGCCGTGGGCGCTGGACGAGTACGGCTTCCGCGCGATCATCGCGCCGAGCTTCGCCGACATCTTCTTCAACAACAGTTTCAAGAACGGCCTGCTGCCGATCGTGTTGAGGGACGAGGAAGTCGATGCGCTGTTCGCGCAGTGCGAGGCGAGCGAAGGCTACGTGCTGACCGTGGACCTGGATGCGCAGACCGTGACCCGCCCCGACGGTGTGCAGTACCGCTTCGAAGTCGACGCGTTCCGCAAGCATTGCCTGCTCAACGGCCTGGACGACATCGGCCTGACCCTGCAGGAGCGCGACGCGATCGCCGTGTTCGAGGCGAGGCATCGCGTCGCACAGCCCTGGTTGTTCGCCGGAGTGCGTTGACGCCGCTGCGCGGCCTCCACCCTGTCGACCTGCGGGCGGTCCGCGTGCGGGGAATCTGTGATGGCCGTCGCGGACCATCGGGCGCGCCGATTCGCGCCTGGGCGCTATGATGCCCGTGCGCCGCCGGCCCCAGTGACTTGGGGAAGTCGGGCCGTGGCGCAGCGGGGGGGAGGAATGCAGGACTGGTACGTGCGGCGGGGCGACGATGTCGTCGACGGTCCCTATGGCTTCGAGCATCTGAAGGAATTGCAGAGGGAGGGCCGGCTGGGCCCGGAGGGGCTGGTCCGCGCCGGTACGCGGGGCGACTGGCTCCCGCTTTCCAGCGTGCTCTCCAGTGCAGTGCCGGCCGATCGCCGGGGCACGGACTGGGCATCGTTGCGTTTCCGCGAGGCACCGGCGGTTCCAAGCATGCCGCGCCTGCCGGTCGAGGATGACGGCTGGCAGCAGATCGATCCGGCGCCCTGGCGCCGCTTTTTCGGCCGTACGTTCGACATCGCGCTATTCGCACTCAGCGGCGGCGCGATCCTGGCCAGTCTGACCGCAGCGTATTTCCCCGGGGCGTACGAAACGGTGTTCGCCGAGCGCAAGGGCGCCATCCTCGGCGGCCTGGTGTCCACGGCCGTGTTCTACGCCTGGATCGTCCTCGGCAGCGCCTTGCTGCTGGGCCTGACCGGCACCACGCCAGGAAAGTGGCTTTTCGGTACCCGAATTACCCATCGCGACGGACGCCCGATCGGCGTATGGGCGGCACTGCGCCGCGAGCTGTCGGTGCTGGTCACCGGGCAGGGGCTGGGGCTGCCGGTCGTGGCGCTGGTGGCCAACGTGTTCGCCTATATCACCCTCAAGGCCGAGGGCGTGTCGAGCTGGGACGCCATGGAGCGCTGGGTCGTGACCCATCGGTCCTGGGGCCCCGTGCAGGTGGCGCTGGCGGCGGCGGCGGTGGTCGCGCCGGTGCTGTTGGTCATGGTGCTTGGCCGTCTGCTTGAAGCTGCCGCATGAGTGCCATCTGGTTGCGCAACGACGGGTCGACCGAGGGGCCATTGGCGACGGATGAGGTCCGGCGGCGCTTCGAGGACGGAGAACTGGCCGCCACCACCATGTCCTGGCTCCCAGGCGAGCACGGCTGGCAGTCGCTGGGCCGCCGTTGGGGCGCGTCGCCGCGAGGACGGATATGGCATTGGCTCGCATGGCTGGCACTGCTGGGCGGGGCGGTCGTGCTGGTGGGCTGGAACCTGATCTGGGCGGCACGCACGCCGCTCGCCGAGCAGTCCGGCTCCGGCCTCGTCTCCAGCGGCGCATGGCTGGCCGCATTGCTGGCGACGATGGCGGCAGGTTATGCGCTGGCGGTATCGCTGTCCCGTCGCAGGTTCGTGCCGGCGGCAGTCTACGCGCTGGCGACGGCCGTGCTGGCGATCGCGCTGGCCTTGCCGCAGCAGTGTCTGCACGCCAAGGCACTGGCTGTCGTGCAGGCTTCGCCGAATGCCGACGTGCAGGTGACCGGCGAAGGCAGCCGGATCGACATCTCCGGCGAGATAGGCCCGCGCCTGCTGGCGGACCTGGAGAGGGTCCACACGGATCATCCCGGCGTGCGCCTGGTGGTGATCGACAGCCCGGGTGGGCTGATCGAGCAGGCCGAGCGGGCCGGACGCTGGATTGGCGAGAAGAAGCTGCCGGTCCGCATCGAGTCCGAATGCAGCAGCGCATGCGTCCTGTTCTGGGCGGCGTCGGCCCGGCGGCAGATGTCGCCATCGGCGCGCATCGGCTTGCACCGGACTTCGAGCCAAGTGGACCTGCCGGACAGCGCGTTGCGCAAGTCGTTGGACCAGGCCGACCAGAAATACCGCCGCCTGCTGCGCGAAGCCGGCTTCGGGCCGGAGTTGCTGGAGATCCAGGCACGCACCAGCGCCGAGGAAATGCATTGGCTGTCGGCAGCGGAACTGATCGACCACAAGGTCGAGCTGGCCGTTGTCGATGCCTCCGGCGAGCCGGTGCCTGACGCTCGGCTGCGCTGGGAAAGCATGATCGTGCGGCGCGACGGCGGAGATTCCAAGGCGGCGCTGATGTCGGCCATCGCCCGGCGCCTGCCGCATATCGTGGACGAGTATGCGTCGAAGCTGTACTGGGCCATCGACAACGGCAACGGATTCGCGTTCAGGCACCACGAGGATGCGATGGTCACCCAGGTCACCCGGGAAGCGTTGCTGCGCGCGCCCGACCATGCCGTACTCGATTGGTGGGAGCCGGAACGGACCCTGTACGCCGACGCACTGCAGGCCCAGGATGCACGCCGCTGTACGGCACTGACCAGCGGCGGTCGTGACGTCGAGCCGTCCCTCGCCACCGAGATCCAGTCGCACTACCTGCAACGGCTGGCGGAACTGGTGGACGCCTTGCCGGAATCGGCGGTGCCGATGGCGGCCACGCCCGAGCAGCTGTTCCACGACGGCCAGGCTTACTCGCAGCTCATGCGCCGGGCCTACATCGACGTCGCCGGCAGCCTCGGCAACAGCCCCGATGCGTGGAGCGGGCTGCAGCGCTGCGCCTTTATGGTCTCGCGTAACGGGCAGTTGCAGAAGCTCTCCGTCGCCCGGCGCGCGGCCATGGTCCGCTATGCGGTGCTGCAATGACTTGGCTCGGTCGCGAGGGCCGCGCGGGCAGGGGCGTCGGCCAGCTTGTCCGGTTCATGTGGCGGATTTCCCAAGCCCGGCCCGATGCTGGAAAAAGAGCCGTCGTCTGCCTTTCTCTCCTGATGGCTGGCGGCTGTTCGGATGAGATCCGGCGATACGACGTCGCTGGCGACGTGTCCGTGCGGCTGCTTGCCGACGATGGCTGCGGATACTGCAGGACCGTCCCGTACTCGGCCGATGGGGTAAGGGAGAGCTGGATCAGGATCGGCAAGATCGTCGCCGCCAATGGCGAGATTGCGCACGTCGAACGGTCCGGGCGCGATTCCGTCGACATCACGTTCGCGTACTCGTTCGATTCAGAGAAGAGGCGGAGGATGACGGCCGACAACGTGGGCGGCCTGATCGTGGTCGTGGCCGGAGACAGGGCCGTCAGCATCTCGAGGATCGTGGAGCCGTTCTCCGCCAGTTCCACGATGCATGGCATCTCTGCCGCGGAAGCCGACTACCTGATCGACAGCATCCGCGCCGGGAAGCGCATCGGTTCGCGCTAGCCGGACCGGTGATCAGCCGTCTCGCCAGGCCGGGATCAGGACAGGTCCCGGTACGGGGCCCTGCCAGGTTCAAGAGCGGCCTGCTGCCGACCGAAGAGCCTGGCCAGCGAAGCGTTCAACGCGGCTTGTCCGGAGGCGCTGCGTCGGACATCGTGCCTTCCGGCGTAGCCGGCTCGCCCCTGAAGGGAGCCCCTGCAGGGGGATTGCCGTGGAGGGGCGTTGTCCGGTGTGCAGCGTGCCGGGTTCGAGGACCTGCTTTTGCCCCCTGCGTTCCACGTCCGCTTCGGGACAGTCAGTAAACGCCCTGCGCCAGCATCGCGTCCGCGACCTTGACGAAGCCGGCGATGTTGGCGCCGTCCACGTAGTTGACGCTGCCGTCGCGGCGCTTGCCGTGGCGCACGCAGTTGGCGTGGATGTCCTTCATGATCGCGTGCAGGCGTTCGTCGATCTCGGCGTGGTGCCAGGACAGGCGCAATGAATTCTGCGACATCTCCAGGCCCGAGGTGGCCACGCCGCCTGCGTTGGAGGCCTTGCCCGGCGCGTACAGCGTGCCCGACTCGAGGAACACGTCCACCGCCTCCAGCGTGGACGGCATGTTCGCGCCCTCGGCCACGCAGATCACGCCGTTGTCCACCAGGGTGCGCGCGTCGGCACCGTCCAGTTCGTTCTGGGTGGCGCAGGGCAGGGCGATCTCGGCCGGGATGTGCCACGGGCGCTTGCCGGGCAGGTAGTCGAAGCGCGGGTCCTCGCCCAGCTCGGCCAGGCGGCCGCGGCGCTCGTTCTTCAGCTGCGCCACCTGCGCGATCGCCTCGGCATCGAAGCCGTCGCGCGCGTACAGCGTGCCGTCCGAATCGCTGAAGGTGAGCACCCGGCCACCGAGGTCGTTGGCCTTGAACGCGGCGTACTGGGCCACATTGCCCGAGCCGGACACCAGCACGCGCGCGCCGTGCGTCGGCCGCCCGGCGTGGTGCAGCATCTGTTCGACGAAGTACACGGTGCCGAAGCCGGTGGCCTCCGGGCGCATCAGGCTGCCGCCGTAGGCGATGCCCTTGCCGGTGAAGACGCAGCCGGCGTCGTTGGACAGCTTCTTCATCATGCCGGCCATGTAGCCGACCTCGCGCGCGCCGACGCCGATGTCGCCGGCCGGCACGTCGGTGTCCGGGCCCAGGTGGCGGTACAGCTCCAGCATCAGCGCCTGGCAGAAGCGCATCACCTCGCCTTCGCTCCTGCCCTTGGGGTCGAAGTCCGAGCCGCCCTTGCCGCCGCCCATCGGCAGGGTGGTCAGCGCGTTCTTGAAGGTCTGCTCGAAGGCCAGGAACTTGAGGATCGACAGGTTCACCGACGGGTGGAAGCGCATGCCGCCCTTGAACGGGCCGATCGCCGAACTGTGCTGGATGCGGAAGGCGCGGTTGACCTGCACGGCGCCGCGGTCGTCCATCCAGCTCACCCGGAACTGGAGCACGCGCTCCGGCTCGACCAGGCGCTCGAGCAGGCCGAGGCGGGCGTAGCCGGGGTGCCGTTCCAGGAACGGCCACAGGCTCGCGGTGACTTCCTTGACCGCCTGCAGGAACTCGGGCTGGTGCGGATCGCGTTGCTGGATGCGTTCGAGGAAGGCGTCCCTGGAACCGGTCATGATCTCTATCTCTACGGAAGGCGGTCGATCACGGCCTGGGCGGCCTGGGTGGTCGATACCGCCTGACCCGGCGCGGCCAGGTCGGCGGTGAACACCTTCGCATCGAGCGCGGCCGACACCGCCGCTTCGATCGACGCCGCTTCGGCCTCCAACCCCAGCGAATGCCGCAGCAGCAGCGCGCCGCTGAGGATGGTCGCGTAGGGGTTGGCGATGCCCTTGCCGGCGATGTCCGGCGCAGAACCGTGGATCGGCTCATAGATGCCGACCTTGCCATCGCCCAGCGAGGCCGAGGCCAGCAGGCCGAGCGAACCGGCCAGCATCGAGGCCTCGTCGGTGAGGATGTCGCCGAACATGTTCTCGGTGACGATCACGTCGTAGGCGCGCGGCTTGGACAGCAGGTGCATGGCCATCGAGTCCACCAGCTGGTGCTCGACGGTCACCTCGGGGAACTCCTCGCGCATGATCCGGTTGGTGACGTCGCGCCACAGTCGCGAGGTTTCCAGCACGTTGGCCTTGTCCACCGACGTGAGGTGGCCGCGGCGCTGCCGCGCCAGCCGCGCTGCGCTGCGCACCACCCGCTCGATTTCGGCCACGGTGTAGCGGCACAGGTCGGTGGCGTCGGTTTCGCTGCGGGTCTTGTCGCCGAAGTAGATGCCGCCGGTCAGTTCGCGCACGACCAGGATGTCCACGCCCTCGAGCAGGTGCGACTTGATCGGCGAAGCGCCGAGCGCGGCCGGATGCGGTTTGGTCGGGCGCAGGTTGGCGAACAGGCCCAGGCCCTTTCGGATCGCCAGCAGGCCCTGCTCCGGGCGCACCTTCGCATTCGGGTCCGACCACTTCGGCCCGCCGACGGCGCCGAGCAGCACTGCGTCGGCCTTGCGCGCCGCTTCCAGCGTCGATTCCGGCAGCGGCACGCCGTGGCGGTCGATGGCAACGCCGCCGATGTCGTGCTGGTGGAAGGCGAACGTGTGGCCGTGGCGGCGGGCCACGGCCTCGAGCACCGGCAGGGTGGCGGCGACGATCTCGGTACCGATGCCGTCGCCGGGCAGGACGACGATGTCAGCGTGGATGGGCATGGGGTTCCTGCGGGTGGGAGAGGGGACGCGGCGGCGTTCAGCGCGCCGTTTCGGGTACGGCTTCGGTTGCCGCCGCTTCGGTGGCACGCACCGGTTCCTGCGCGTCGGCGCGGTTGTGCGGATGCGGCGTATCGGCGAGCCGGCGCGCCAGCGCGCGGTGCACGGCGGCGTCGAAGGTCAGGGTGGCGGCGGGATTGCTTTCTGCGAACGGCATTGCATGTTTCCTGTGCGGCGATGGGCGCAGGCGACGGGCCTGCGCGGTGTGGTGGAGTGTGGGCCGGGGCCCTGCGACCGGCCATTGGACCACTGGCCATGCACAGCCGGTGGGATGCGGATCACGGATCGCTCAGGCGGTGGCCAGCTGCTCGCCGGCCGGTGCGCCGCGGCGCTGCTGGCGCAGCAGGCGGTTGGCCACGTCCAGCCAGGCCAGCGCGCTGGCCTCGATGATGTCGCGGCTGGTGCCGGTGCCTTCGTATTCCTCCTCGCCCTGGCGCACGCTGAGGTTGGCCTCGCCGCGCGCATCGGCGCCCAGGCCGACGCTGTGCACCCGGTAGCTCTCCAGGCTCAGCTGCACGCCGGTGGCCGCCGACAGCGCGGCGAACAATGCGTCGACCGGGCCGTCGCCCTCGGCGCTTTCCAGCACGCGGCTGCCGTCCGGGTCGGACAGTTCGACCGTGGCCAGCGCGCGCTGGCCGCGGTCGCTGATCGTCATCGACGCCAGGCGGTAGCCCTCGGCGTCGCCGGTGTCCTGCATCAACGCCTGCAGGTCGGCGTCGGTGACCACGCGCTGCTGTTCGCACAGCGCCTTGAAGTCGTTGAACACCAGTTCCAGCTCGCCTTCCTCCAGGTAGTAGCCCAGCGCGCGCAGGCGCTGCTCCACCGCGGCGCGGCCACTGTGCCGGCCCAGCACCATCTGCGTGTCCGGCCAGCCCACGTCCTGCGGGCGCATGATTTCGTAGGTGCCGCGGTGGCGCAGCATGCCATGCTGGTGGATGCCCGACTCGTGGGCGAAGGCGTTGGCGCCGACCACCGCCTTGTTGCGCTGCACGTGCATGCCGACCAGCCGTTGCAGCAACTGCGAGGTGGGGACCAGGCGGCGGGTGTCGATGCCGGTGTCGGCGTTGAAGAACGCGCCACGCACCTTCATCGCCATCACGATCTCCTCCAGCGCGCAGTTGCCGGCGCGCTCGCCGATGCCGTTGATGGTGCATTCGACCTGGCGCGCGCCGCCCTCGATCGCGGCCAGGGTATTGGCCACCGCCAGCCCCAGGTCGTTGTGGCAGTGCGCGCTGAAGACGACGTTGCCGGCGCCCGGCACCTGCGCGATCAGGCGCTGGAACAGGCCGCGGATCTCCTCCGGGGTGGTGAAGCCCACCGTGTCGGGGATGTTGATCGTGGTGGCGCCGGCCGCTATAGCCGCGGCGACCACTTCATGCAGGAAGTCCTCCTCGGTGCGGGTGCCATCCTCGGTGGAGAACTCGATGTCGTCGATGAACCGCTTCGCGTGGGTGATGCTGTCCACCGCCATGTCCAGCACCTGCTGCCGGCTCATGCGCAGCTTGTGCTCGCGGTGCAGCGGGCTGGTGGAGACGAACACGTGCAGGCGCGGCCGCGCGGCCGCTTCCAGCGCGCGCAACGAGGTATCGACGTCGGCGCGCAGGCAGCGCGAGAGCACCGCCAGCACCGGCTCGCGCAGTTCGCGGCCGATCAGGGCCATGGCCTCGCGGTCGGACTGCGAACTGGCCGGGAAGCCGGTCTCGATGATGTCGGTGCCGAGTTCGGCCAGGGCGCGGGCCATGACCAGCTTCTGCGGCGGGGTCATGCTGCAGCCGGGCGACTGCTCGCCATCGCGCAGGGTGGTATCGAACACCCGGATTCGGGCCGGGGAGACCTGGGTGGGGGC
>NZ_PDWM01000046.1 GCF_010093225.1 Pseudoxanthomonas koreensis
CCCACGTCTGCAAGCGAACCCGCATGTCCGTTCCCGCCCCCGCCGTTTCCCACGTCGCCCTGTTGCCGGACGTCGCCCACCAGCCCGCCGCCCTGGCGCGCCCGCTGGACTGGGTCGGCATGGAGGGCATCGCCATCCCCGTGCGCGTCTCCGACGGCGCCGGCGGGCACGTCCAGGTGGCCGCGCAGGCCGACCTGTCGGTGGACCTGGCCCAGGCCGGCGAGCGCGGCATCCACATGTCGCGGCTGTACCTGCGCCTGCAGCAGGAACTGGCCCGCCACGAAGTCACTCCCGCCGGGCTGCGCCACATCCTGCAGGGCAGCGTCGACTCGCAGGCCGGGCTTGCCACCCGCGCGCGCCTGCGCCTGCGCTACGAGGCGCTGCTGCTGCGCCGCGCGCTGCGCAGCGACAACGCCGGCTGGAAGCGCTATCCGGTCGAGATCGAGGCGCTGCTGGAAGACGGCCACCTGAAGCTGGTGCTCGGCTTCGGCCTCGAATACTCCAGCACCTGCCCGTGCTCGGCCGCGCTCTCGCGCCAGGCCAACGCCGAGCGCTTCGCCGCCGATTTCGCCGACGCCCGCCCGATCTCCACCGGCGTGGTCCGCGACTGGCTCGCCTCCGAACGCGGCATGGCCGCCACCCCGCACGCGCAGCGCAGCGAGGCCAGGGTGAAGGTGGAACTGCGCCCGCAGTTCGACGAACTGCCGCTGGTGGCCCTGGTCGACGCGCTGGAAGCGGCGCTGGGCACGCCGGTGCAGACCGCGGTCAAGCGCGAGGACGAACAGGCGTTCGCCGAGCTCAACGCCGCCAACCTGATGTTCTGCGAGGACGCCGCCCGTCGCGTCGCCTCGGTGCTGTCGGCCGACCCGCGCATCGAGCGCTGGGACGCCACCGTTTCGCACTTCGAGAGCCTGCACCCGCACGACGCGGTGGCCAGCGTGAGCGGCCGCGGCCCGGCGGCCTGAAGGGAGCTCCTGCAGCTCGGCCGCTGCGCGTTGCGGCGTTGAAGCGCGACGCTTCTATTGCGTGCGTTCAAGCACCAGCAGCGGGTCGATGCGCACGCCGAACCAGTTCATCCCCCAGTGCAGGTGCGGCCCCGTCGCCCGCCCGGTCGCGCCCACCGCACCCACCACGTCTCCCTGCGCGACCCGGTCGCCCACCTTCACGTCGATCCGCGACAGGTGCAGGAAGTTGGAACTGATCCCGAAGCCGTGGTCCAGCAGCAGAGTGCCGCCGGTCAGGTACAGGTCCGGCGCGGCGAACGTGACCACGCCCGCCGCCGGCGCCTTCACAGGCGTACCGGTGGGTGCGGCGATGTCCATGCCCGAATGCGGTGAGCCGGGCTTGCCGTTGTAGACGCGCTGGTTGCCGAAGCGGCCGCTGATCCGGCCCTGCACCGGCCAGGTGAAGGGCCGGGCGAAATCGGCGCGGTCGTCGTCGCGTTCGCGCGCCGCGGTCACCTGCGCCTGCTCGCGGCGGATGCGTTCGGCGATCTGCGGCGGCGGATCCACCGTCTTCGGCGGCACGCCGTCGACCCGCTGCACCGGCCAGTCGCGCGCGGTCACCGCGATCGCGGCCACGCTGCGGCTTCCGTCGGGGCGGACCACCGTCACCTGTACCGGCGTGGCCTGGTCGCGCCCGACGCCGAACACCACGGTGCCGTAGCCGGTGCTGCGCAGCGTGCGGCCGGCGTACTCCACGCGGCTGCCCGGCGGCACCTTGCCGATCACCATCGCGCCCTGCTGCACGCTGGCCGGGAACACGATGCGGTCGTCGGCCTGCGCCCATGCGTGGTGCGGCGACAGCACGGCCGGCAGCGCCAGCGCGATCGCCAGCAGCACGCCACCCCTGCGCATCAGCGGGCGAATTCCAGCCGCTGGCCGCCCGGCGTCCCGATCAGTTCGCGGCCGTTCCAGACCATGCGCCCGTTGACCCAGGTCGCGCCGATCCGGGAACGGAACGTGGTGCCCTCGAACGGCGACCAGCCACATTTGGACAGCACGTCCTCGCGCCGCACGGTGAGCGGCTCGTCGTCCACCAGCACCAGGTCGGCCCAGTAGCCCTCGCGCAGGTAGCCGCGCTCCTTCACGTCGAACAGCTGCGCCGGCGCGTGCGCGGTCTTCTGCACCACCCGGGCGATGTCCATGCGGCCGTTGTGGACCAGCTCGATCGCCGACAGCAGCGCGTACTGGACCAGCGGCAGGCCAGAGGGCGCCTGCAGGTAGGGCTTCTGCTTCTCTTCCAGCGTGTGCGGGGCGTGGTCGGTGGCCAGCACGTCGACCACGTCGTCGACCAGCGCCTGGATCAGCGCCTCGCGGTCGGAGGCGTCCTTGATCGCCGGGTTGCACTTGATCAGGTTGCCCAGCCGTGCGTAGTCCTCGCGGGCGAAGTGCAGGAAGTGCACGCAGGTCTCGGCGGTGATCTTCTTGCGCACCTTGCCGGCGGCGTCGACCAGCGGGCCGCGCTCGAACAGCGCCAGCTCGTCGGCGGTGGAGATGTGCAGCACGTGCAGGCGGGTGCCGTGCCTGCGCGCCAGCGACAGCGCCAGCTGCGTGGACTTGATGCAGGCCTCGCGCGAGCGGATGTCCGGGTGCATCGCCGCGGTCAGCCCGTCCTCGCCGTACTTCGCCTTGAATGCGGCGAGGGTGTGGTCGATGGTCGGGGTGTCCTCGCAATGGGTGATGATCGGCACCGGGGTTTCGCGGAAGATGCCGTCCAGCGTTTCCGGGTTGTCGACCAGCATGTTGCCGGTGGACGCGCCCATGAACACCTTCACCCCGGGCGAGGCCTTCGGGTCGAGCGTGCGCACCGCGTCGAGGTTGTCGTTGCTGGCGCCGAAATAGAAGCCGTGGTTGCCCCACGCGCGGCCCTTCGCCAGTGCGTACTTGGCTTCCAGCGCCGCCGCGTCGAGCGTGGGCGGGTTGGTGTTGGGCATGTCCATGAAGCTGGTCAGCCCGCCGGCCACGGCCGCGGCCGACTCGGTGGCGATGTCGCCCTTGTGGGTCAGGCCCGGTTCGCGGAAGTGCACCTGGTCGTCGATCATGCCGGGCAGCAGCCAGCGGCCGGCGGCGTCGACCACCTTCTCGTCGGCGCGCGCCTGCAGGCCGTTGCCGATCGCGGCGATGCGCCCACCCGCAATGCGCAGGTCGCCCTCGCGTACTTGGCCTTCGTTGACCAGGCGGGCATTGACGATCAGCGTGCTCATCGGTGGTGTCCTGTGCAGGAGCGGGGTGGGGAAGGGCCGGGCCGTTCCGGCACCGGATCGAGCCCACCCGGATGCAGCGGATGGCAGCGGGCGAGGCGCCGCATCGCCATCCAGCCGCCGCGTGCCGCGCCGTGGCGGGCGATCGCCTGCATCGCGTATTCCGAGCAACTGGGCACGAAACGGCAGCGCGGGCCGAGCAGCGGGCTGACGAAGCGCTTGTAGCCGCGCAACGCAAGGATGAGCAGGCGATCGATCACGTGGGCATGATACCCGCCGTTGTACAAGGTTGCCGCCCCGGGTCGGGTGGGCTATAAAGGCCCGCTTTCCCGGCAACGGGGAAAATCCAGAGAGGAACCTTCGTACGTGGCTGCCAAGAAACCCGTGAAGAAGGCCGCCAAGCCGGCCAAGAAGCCCGCCGCTCCCGCCAGCAAGGCCGCCGCGAAAAAGCCTGTTGCCAGGAAGCCCGCTCCCGCCAAGGCCGCGAAGCCGGCGGCGAAGAAGGCGGTGAAGGCGCCGGCCAAGGCAGCCAAGAGCGTCAAGCCCGCCGCGAAGCCGGCCAAGCCCGTCGCCAAGGCCGTCAAGCCGGCCGCGAAGAAGGCCGCCGCAGCCAAGGCCCCGGCGAAGAAGGTCGCCACCAGCGCTGCGGCGAAGAAGGCCCCGGCCAGGAAGATCGCCGCCAAGGCGCCGGCGAAGAAGGTTCCCGCCAAGACCACTGCCAGGCCGGCCGCCAAGCCGGTCGTCAAGCCAGTTTCACGGACGGCTTCCCCCAAGCCGGCCACCCGGAACGCCCCCAAGCCGGCGGCCACCAAGGCCGCTCCTGTCAAATCCGCTCCCGCCAAGCCGGCCGCCGCGAAACCGGCGCCGAAGCCCGCTCCCGCTCCGGCCAGGAAGTCCGCTGCAAAGCCGGCGCCGGCGGCTGCTCCAGCCCCATCGAAGCCCGTGTCCGCACCGAAATCCCCCGCAAAGACGTCATCCGCAAAGAATCCGCCCAGGCCCGTCGCGCCGCCGCCGTCCCTGCCCAAGGGCAAGGTCGCCGTGGCCGTGGTCTCGAAGAAGGTCGAGGCGCCCGCGCCTCGCGCCCCAGGCCGCGTGGTCGACTACAAGGTCGACGACACCACCGGCCGCCCGGCGTTGCCCAAGGGCTACAAGCCTTCGGCCGACGAGGAATACATGAACCCGCTGCAGCTGGAGTATTTCCGCCAGCAGCTGATGGGCTGGCGCGCCGACCTGGTCGAGGAGTCCAAGCAGACCATCGAGAACCTCAAGGACGAAGTGCGCGACATCGGCGACGAAGCCGAGCGCGCCACCCGCGAAACCGAGAACTCGCTGGAACTGCGCACCCGCGACCGCTACCGCAAGCTGATCGGCAAGATCGACAGCACGCTCAAGCGGCTTGAAGCCGGCGACTACGGCTACTGCGTGGACACCGGCGAAGAGATCGGCCTGGAGCGCCTGGAGGCGCGCCTCACCGCCGAGCGCACCATCGACGCGCAGGAGCGCTGGGAGCACCTGCAGAAGCAGCAGGGCGAGTAAGAAGCCCCAGGCATCGAACGCAGCCACGAAGCCCGCCTCCCGGCGGGCTTCGACTTTTCCGCCTCCCGCTCTCCTGTAGGAGGCCCCTTCAGGGGGCGACCCGATGCCGCTGGAATACGCAGCAATTCAACGCGAATACGCAGCAATTCAACGCGCAGTCTCCGGATCGGTCGCGTCGAATGCTGCTGCGTTCCGACCGCCTCGGGTCGCCCCCTGAAGGGGCCTCCTACAACCGCCGCAGATCCAGGCGGCGCAGCGGCGGCGCCTTCATCGCGGTTGCGCCGACCACGCCCAGGGGGACGCAGCCGCCCAGCACCACCGCCGGCACCAGCCCCAGCAGGCGCGCCATCGAACCGGCGTAGAACGCACCCAGCTCGTTCGACGAGCCGATGAAGATGCCGTTGATCGAAGCCACCCGCCCACGCATTCCATCGGGCGTGACCAGTTGCATGATCGTCGTGCGCAGCACCACCGACACGCCGTCGCACACGCCCGACAGCAGCAGGAACAGTGCCGACAGCCAGAAGTGCCGCGACAGCCCGAAGCCGATGATGCACAGCCCGAACCCCGCCACCGCCCACAGCAGCAGGCGCCCGGCGTGCCGGCCCGGCGGGCGCCGCGCCAGCACGATGCCCACCGCCACCGCGCCCAGCGCCGGTGCGCCGCGCAGGATGCCCAGGCCCTCCGGCCCGTAGTGCAGGATCTCGGCGATGAACGCCGGCGCCAGCGAGATCGCGCCGCCGAACAGCACCGCGAACAGGTCCAGCGCCTGCGCGGCCAGCATCACCTGGGTGTTGAACACGAAGCGCAGACCTTCGCGGATGCTGGTGAACACCGGCGCGCGCGGCTCTTCGCTGCGCGGCTCGGCCACGCGCAGGGACAGCAGCACGGCGCCGGCCACCAGTGCCAGCGCCGCGGCTACCGCGTAGGCGGCGGTCTTGCCGGCCCAGCCGACCAGCACGCCGCCCAGCGCAGGTCCGCATACCAGCGCGGTCTGGAAGGCGATGCTGCCGATGCTCGCGCCGCGCGCGTACTGTTCGCGGCGCAGCACCTGGGCGAACAGCGCGGTGTAGACCGGGGTCAGGAACGAGCGCACCAGGCCGGTGAGCACGATCGCCGCGTAGATCGGCCAGGTCGTGCCGGGCGCCAGGTGCCCGGAGGCGATGAAGGTCAGCAGCAGCGCCGTGCAGGCCAGTCCGGCGCAGGCCAGCGCGCCCAGCCGCCGCTTCGGCAGGTGGTCGACCAGGTAGCCGGCGAACAGGGCCATGCCGATGAACGGCAGCACCTCGGCCAGGCCGACCAGGCCCAGGGCGAACGGGTCGCGGGTCAGTTCGTAGACATGCCAGCCGACGGTGACCGCCACGACCTGGTAGGACAGGATCGCGCACAGCCGGTAGCCGAGCAGGACGCGATAGCGCGGATCGCGCAGCGGCGAGGGGACGGCCGTGGCCGGCGCCGCGTCCACTCAGCCCTGCTGGCTGCGGGCGGTGTCGCGGATGAAGGCGAGCAGCGAGGCCAGACCGTTGCTGCGGGTCGGCGAAAGGTGCCGGGCCAGGCCGATGTCGGCGATGTAGTCCGGCGCGGTGGCCAGGATCTCTTCGGCGGAACGGCCCGAATACACGCGCAGGGCCAGGAAGATCAGCCCGGAGACGATTGCCGAATCGCTGACCGCATGGAAATCCAGCCGCGCGACGTTGCCCTGCGGCACGATCCACACCAGCGACTGGCAGCCGAGCAGGCGGTGCTCCTCGGTCTTCCACTCTTCCGGGAACGGCGGCAGCTTGCGGCCGAGGTCGATCAGGTACTGGTAGCGCTCGGACCAGTCGCCGAAGAAGGCGAACTCTTCCTTGATCGCGGCCTGGGCTTCGAGAGCGGTGGGTTCGAGCGGGAATATGTTCGCGGTCACGTGGTTCTCTTCCTCACCCAGCGTACGCCCTGCGGCGTGTCTTCCAGCTGCACGCCTTCCGCGGCCAGCTGGTCGCGGATCGCGTCGGCGCGGGCGAAATCGCGGGCCTGCTTGGCCGCGGTGCGCTCCTCGACCAGCGCCTGGATCCGCGCGTCGTCGTCGCCGGAGGCGCCGCGGTTGAACCAGTCGGCCGGGGCCTGCTGCAGCAGGCCCAGCGCCAGGCCGGCGCCGAGCAGTTCGCCCTTCAGCCGCGTGCGTTCGCCGGGTGCGGTGGCCTTGCGCGCCTCGCCAGCGATCCGCGCCACTTCGGCCAGCGCCAGCGGCGTGTTGAGGTCGTCCTCCAGTGCATCCTCCACCGCCTGCGGGATCGCCGCGGCGGCGTCCACGTCGCCCAGGTCGCGCAGGGTGCCGTAGAGACGGTCCAGGGTCCGCACCGACTGCTCGACCAGCGCGTCGGACCAGTCCAGCGGCTGCCGGTAATGGGCCGAAAGCAGCGCGTAGCGCAGCGCCTCGGGCGGGTGCGCGCGGACCAGGTCGTGGACCTTCTCGATGTTGCCCAGCGACTTGCTCATCTTGGCGCCGCCGAAGTTGAGCATGCCGTTGTGCAGCCAGAAGCGGGCGAAGACCTTGCCGCCGTGCGCGCACTGGCTCTGCGCGATCTCGTTCTCGTGGTGCGGGAACTGCAGGTCGATGCCGCCGGCATGGATGTCGATGGTCTCACCCAGGTGCGCGGCGGCCATCGCCGAGCATTCGATGTGCCAGCCCGGGCGGCCGCGGCCCCAGGGCGAGTCCCAGCCGGGCAGGTCGCCGGTGGAGGGTTTCCACAGCACGAAATCGCCGGGATCGCGTTTGTACGGCGCCACGTCCACGCGTGCGCCGGCGAGCATCTCTTCCGGGTCGCGGCGCGAGAGCCGGCCGTAGCCGGGGAAGCTGGCCACCGCGAACAGCACGTGGCCCTCGGCGGCGTAGGCGTGGCCGGTTTCGACCAGGCGCTCGATCATGGCGATGATCTGCGGGATGTGCGCGGTCGCCTCCGGCTCGATGTCCGGCGCGGCCACGCCCAGCGCGGCCATGTCCTCGCGGTAGGCGGCGGCGAAGCGGCCGGTGATCGCCGAGATCGGCACGCCCTGTTCGGCCGCGGCGGCGTTGATCTTGTCGTCCACGTCGGTGATGTTGCGCGCGTACCTCAACGCCCCATGCCGCCGCCGCAGCAGCGCCGCCAGCACCCCGAACACCACCGGCCCGCGGGCGTTGCCGATGTGCACGTAGTTGTAGACCGTGGGCCCGCACACGTACATGGTCGGTGCGGCCGGATCGAGCGGGGCGAACGGCTCGACCTGGCGGGTGAGGCTGTTGTACAGGCGCAGGGGCATCGGCGCGGGACGGTGGGGCGGAGCGGGCGATTCTAGCGTGCCGGGCGCGCATGCCGGCCGCCGCGTCCCGGGAACGGAGCGGGAAAGTCGCGTCCGGCCACGCTCCCGGCAGGGTGTCCCGGGCGCGGCGAACCAGCGTTCAGCGGGCTGCAAGGCGGCTCGCCTACACTGCATCATCCCTGTGCACCCGCCGGACCCGATGCGCCGTCTGCTGGAACTCTCGTTGCTGGGTATCGCCTGTTGTGCCGCACGGCCGGCGCTGGCGCAGGAAGGGTCCCGGGCGGTGGAGGACATCCGGGTCGTCCCGGTGGAGAACGTCACGATCGACTACGCCCAGGTGCTGCGCGTGGAACCGGTCTACCAGACCCTGCGCGCCACCCGCACCGAGGAGCGTTGCGATCCGCTGCCCGCGCCTGCGGTCCCGGCGAAGTCGAAGGACCAGCCCGGCGTGTTCTCGCGCATGGTCGATTCGGTCAAGGGGTTGTTCTCGCACGACGAGCCCGCTGCCGCCCCGGCGCCGGCGCCGGCCAAGGGCGCCAATTGCCGGATCGTGCAGGTGGGCCGCGAGTTCCAGCGGCCGATCGCCTATGACGTGGACTACGTCTACAAGGGCACCAAGTACCGCTCCAGGCTGGCCGAGGACCCGGGCAACCGCCTGCGCCTGCGTGTCTCGGTCACGCCCTGGGAGACCGAGGCGCAGCCCCTGGCAACGCCCTGAGCGGCGACCCGCCCGGCGCGATTGCCGGCGGATCCGCCCTTGCACCCGCGCACGCCCGCGTGCGACCATGCGCGACCCATGAACACCGACCTGCAGCCGCACGCCGCAAGCGCCGCCCGGATGGCCTCCGGGATGACCTCGCGCGCGCGCCGACCGGAACCCCACCTTTCCGCTGGGTGACCGGAGCGTCGTGCTGTCCGTTCGGAAAACCCAGCTCCAGGCTGGGTTTTTTCGTTTCCGGAATGGCGAAAGTTTCAACCGCAAGTTCAACCGCCGTCCCGCCGCCCCCGCTTCGCACCATCCCGCCACGCAGGAACCGATCGATGTCGCCCAAGCACTTCCTCAACACCCAGGACTGGAGCCGTCCCGAGCTGGACGCGCTGCTGACCCAGGCCGCGCTGTTCAAGCGCAACAGGCTGGGCGGCGAACTCAAGGGCAAGTCGATCGCGCTGGTGTTCTTCAACCCGTCCATGCGCACCCGTACCAGCTTCGAGCTGGGGGCGTTCCAGCTCGGCGCGCATGCCATCGTGCTGCAGCCGGGCAAGGACGCGTGGCCGATCGAGTTCGACCTGGGCATGGTGATGGACGGCGACACCGAGGAGCACATCGCCGAAGTGGCGCGGGTGCTGGCCCGCTACGTCGACATGATCGGCGTGCGCGCGTTCCCGAAGTTCAAGGACTGGGCCTACGACCGCGAGGACCGCGTGCTCAAGGCCTTCGCGAAGTATTCGACGGTGCCGGTGATCAACATGGAGACGATCACCCATCCCTGCCAGGAGCTGGCGCATGCGCTGGCGCTGCAGGAGCACTTCGGCACGTCCGACCTGCGCGGGAAGAAGTACGTGCTCACCTGGACCTACCACCCGAAGCCGCTGAACACCGCGGTGGCCAACTCGGCGCTCACCATCGCCACCCGCCTGGGCATGGACGTGACCCTGCTGTGCCCGACGCCCGAGTACATCCTCGACCAGCGCTACATGGGCTGGGCCGCGCAGAACGTGGCCGAGAGCGGCGGTTCGCTCCAGGTCAGCCACGACATCGAGAGCGCCTACGCCGGTGCCGACGTGGTCTACGCCAAGAGCTGGGGCGCGCTGCCGTACTTCGGCAACTGGGAGCCGGAGAAGCCCATCCGCGACCGGTACCAGCACTTCATCGTCGACGAGGCCAAGATGGCGCTGACCAACAACGGCGTGTTCAGCCACTGCCTGCCGCTGCGCCGCAACGTCAAGGCCCCCGACGCGGTGATGGACTCGCCCAACTGCACCGCCATCGAAGAAGCCGAGAACCGCCTGCACGTGCAGAAGGCGGTGATGGCCGCGCTGGTCGGCTGAATCCCGGCTTCCTTGTACGCAAGCTTCCACGAATCCCCCACGGACCCCCCGAAATGAGCAGCCCGAATACCTCCCGCGACATCGTCCTGGCCTTCTCCGGCGGCCTCGACACCAGTTTCTGCGTGCCCTACCTGAAGGAGCAGGGCTGGAACGTGCACACCGTGTTCGCCGATACCGGCGGCGTCGACGCCGAGGAGCGCGCCTACATCGAGCAGCGCGCCGCCGAGCTGGGCGTGGCCAGCCACGTCACCATCGATGGCGGCGGCGCGATCTGGGACGGCTTCGTCAAGCCGTTCGTCTGGGCCGGGGAGGGCTACCAGGGCCAGTACCCGCTGCTGGTCTCCGACCGCTACCTGATCGTCGACGCGGCGCTGGCGCGCGCGGCCGAGCTGGGCACCAATGCCATCGCCCACGGCTGCACCGGCATGGGCAACGACCAGGTCCGCTTCGACCTGGCGGTGAAGGCGCAGGGCGACTACCGCATCGTCGCCCCGATCCGCGAGATCCAGAAGCAGCACACCCAGACCCGCGCCTACGAGCAGAAGTACCTGGAGGAACGCGGCTTCGACGTGCGCGCCAAGCAGAAGAACTACACCATCAACGAGAACCTGCTGGGCCTGACCATGTCCGGCGGCGAGATCGACAGGTGGGAAGCGCCCGGCGACGGCGCGCGCGGCTGGTGCGTGCCGCGCGCGGCCTGGCCGGTCGAGCCGCTGACGGTGACCCTGAAGTTCGTGCAGGGCGAAGCGGTGGAACTGGATGGCAAGCCGATGGAGGGCGCGAAGATCCTGGCACGCCTGAACACCATGTTCGCCCAGTACGGGGTCGGCCGCGGCATGTACACCGGCGACACCGTGATCGGCCTGAAGGGCCGGATCGTGTACGAAGCGCCTGGCCTGACCGCGCTGCTGGCCGCGCACCGCGCGCTGGAGGAGGCGGTGCTGAGCAAGCAGCAGAACCGCTTCAAGCCGGAGGTGGCGCGCAAGTGGGTGGAGCTGGTGTACGAGGGCTTCTACCATGACCCGCTGAAGACCGACCTGGAGGCATTCCTGCAGGCCTCGCAGGCGCAGGTCAACGGCGAGGTGGTGCTGGAGACCCGTGGCGGCCGCGTCGACGCGGTGGCGATCCGCTCGCCGCACATCCTCAACGCCAAGGGCGCCACCTATGCCCAGTCGGCCGACTGGGGCGTGGAGGAGGCGGAGGGCTTCATCAAGCTGTTCGGCATGAGCAGCACGCTGTGGGCCGAGGTCAACCGCTGAGGCCATGGACGCGCTGCGCATCAGTACCGACCGCGACGCACTGGACGTGGGCCTGATCCACCGCTTCCTGTCGCAGGAGGCGTACTGGAGCCGTGGCATCCCGCGGGCGACGGTGGAGCGGGCGATCGCCGGTTCGCTGTGCTTTGGTGGTTACCTCGATGGGGCGGGGCAGGTCGCGTTCGCCCGGGTCACCACCGATGGTGCGACCTTCGGCTACCTGGCCGACGTGTTCGTGCTGCCGTCGCAGCGCGGTCGCGGGTTCGGCAAGCGGCTGATGGACGCGGTCATGGCCCATCCGCAGCTGCAGGGACTGCGCCGTTTCATGCTGGCTACCGGCGATGCCCATGGCCTGTACGCGCATTACGGCTTCGCCGCGCCTTCGCGGCCGCAGACGCTGATGGAAATCCTGCGCCCCGACATCTACCAGACCGCCGCGGCGGACCCCTGATACCGCTTCGACCGACCCGATGACCGACCTGCTCGAATCCACCCTTGCGCACCTGGAGAAGCTGGTGTCCTTCGACACCCGCAATCCGCCGCGCGCGATCGCCGCCGAAGGTGGCATCTTCGATTACCTGCGCTCGCAGCTGCCCGGCTTCGATGTGCAGGTGGTCGATCATGGCGCCGGCGCGGTCAGCCTGTACGCGGTGCGCGGTACGCCGAAGTACCTGTTCAACGTGCACCTGGACACGGTGCCCGATTCGCCGCACTGGAGCGCCGACCCGCACGTGATGCGCCGGCTGGACGACCGGGTGGTCGGGCTGGGCGTGTGCGACATCAAGGGCGCGGCGGCGGCGCTGGTGGCCGCGGCCAATGCCGGCGACGGTGACGCCGCGTTCCTGTTCTCCTCCGACGAGGAGGCCAACGATCCGCGCTGCATTGCCGCGTTCCTAGCACGTGGCATTCCCTACGAGGCGATCCTCGTCGCCGAGCCGACCATGGGCGAGGCGGTGCTGGCACATCGAGGCATCTCCTCGGTGCTGGTGAAGTTCAAGGGCCGCGCCGGCCACGCCTCCGGCCAACAGGATGCCGCCGCCAGCGCGCTGCACCAGGCCGTGCGCTGGGGTGACCGCGCGCTGGACCACGTGCAGTCGCTGGCGCATGCGCGCTTCGGCGGGCTGACCGGGCTGCGCTTCAACATCGGCCGCATCGAAGGCGGGATCAAGGCCAACATGATTGCGCCGGAGGCGGAGCTGCGCTTCGGCTTCCGCCCGCTGCCGTCGATGGACATCGATGCGCTGCTGGCAACCTTCGCCGGCTTCGCCGAACCGGCCGCGGCGCACTTCGAGGAGACCTTCCGCGGGCCGAGCCTGCCGTCGGGCGACGTCGCCCGCGCCGAGGCGCGCCGCCTGGCCGCGCGCGACGTGGCCGACGCGCTGGACCTGCCGATCGGTAATGCCGTGGATTTCTGGACCGAGGCCTCGCTGTTTTCCGCCGGCGGCTACACCGCGCTGGTCTACGGCCCGGGCGACATCGCCCAGGCCCACACCGCCGACGAGTTCGTGACGCTGGAGCAGCTGCAGCGTTATGCCGCTTCGGTGAATCGCATCATCAACGGCGCCGCCTGACCGCGACGCACTCCTCTCCCCGCCACCGCCGTCCCCTGCAGAAGAGCCACGTGAACGTTCCCGCCACCCAGACCCAGACCCGCCAGACCATCGTGCGCCTGCTCTCGAGCATGGCGAGCGCGAAGGAGATCAGCCAGTACCTCAAGCGCTTCTCGCAGCTGGACGCCAAGCGCTTCGCCGTGGTCAAGGTCGGCGGCGCGGTGCTGCGCGACGACCTGGAAGCGCTGACCTCCTCGCTGACCTTCCTGCAGGAAGTTGGCCTGACCCCGATCGTGGTCCACGGCGCCGGCCCGCAGCTGGACGAGGAACTGGCGGCGGCGGGGATCGAAAAGCAGACGGTCAACGGGCTGCGCGTGACCACGCCGCAGGCGCTGGCGATCGTGCGCAAGGTGTTCCAGGCCTCGAACCTGCGGCTGGTCGAAGCGCTGCAGCAGGCCGGCGCACGCGCCACCTCGATTACCGGCGGCGTGTTCGAGGCCGAGTATATGGACCGCGACACCTACGGCCTGGTGGGCGAGGTGACGAACGTGAACCTGGCGCCGATCGAGGCCAGCCTGCAGGCCGGCTCGATCCCGGTGATCGCCAGCCTCGGCGAGACCGCCGGCGGGCAGATCCTCAACGTCAACGCCGATTTCTCGGCCAACGAGCTGGTGCAGGTGCTGCAGCCGTACAAGATCATCTTCCTCACCGGCACCGGTGGCCTGCTCGACGAAGAGGGCAGGGTGATCGATTCGATCAACCTGTCCACCGAGTTCGAGCACCTGATGCAGCAGCCGTGGATCAACGGCGGCATGCGGGTGAAGGTGCAGCAGATCAAGGAACTGCTCGACAAGCTGCCGCTGACCTCGTCGGTCTCGATCACCCGGCCGGCGGACCTGGCCAAGGAACTGTTCACCCACAAGGGCTCGGGCACCCTGGTGCGCAGGGGCGAGAAGGTGCAGCGCGCGACCTCCTGGGGCGAGCTCGACCTGGTCGCGCTGAAGGCGCTGATCGAATCGAGCTTCGGCCGCGAGCTGGTGCCCGACTACTTCGAACGCACGCAGCTGCTGCGTGCCTACGTCAGCGAGAACTACCGCGCCGCGGTGATCCTGGTCGACACTCCGGAGGGCGTCTACCTGGACAAGTTCGCCGTGCTCGACGATGCCCAGGGCGAAGGCCTGGGTCGCGCGGTGTGGAACGTGATGCGCGAGGAGACGCCGGAACTGTTCTGGCGCTCGCGGCACAACAACCAGGTCAACATCTTCTACTACGCCGAGTCCGACGGCTGCATCAAGCAGGAGAAGTGGAAGGTGTTCTGGTACGGGATCGAGGGCCTGGAGCGGATCGGCCGCTGCGTGGCCCACTGCGGCACGCGCCAGCCGACGCTGCTGGGCTGAGGAAGAGCCATGACCGTGAAGAAGAACATCGGCATCGTCGGCGCACGCGGGCATACCGGAGCCGAGCTGATCCGGATGATCGCCGCGCACCCGGGGCTGGAACTGGCCTTCGTGTCCTCGCGCGAGCTCGATGGGCAGCACGTGGCCGACCACAGCGATGCCTACGTCGGCGAGCTGCGCTACGAAAGCCTGGATCCGGCCGCGGTGGCGGCCAAGGGCGCCGACGTGGTGATCCTGGCGCTGCCCAACGGCAAGGCCGCGCCGTATGTCGAAGCGATCGACGCGAGCCGGCCGGACACGCTGGTGGTGGACCTGTCGGCCGACTACCGCTTCGACCCGCACTGGTACTACGGCCTGCCGGAAATGACCCGCGGCGGCTACGCCGGGCAGAAGCGCATCAGCAATCCCGGCTGCTACGCCACCGCGATGCAGCTGGCGATCTGGCCGATGCTCGAGCACCTGGCCGGGCCGCCGCAGTGCTTCGGCGTGTCCGGCTACTCCGGCGCCGGCACCACGCCTTCGGACCGCAACAATCCCGAACTGCTGCGCGACAACCTGATGCCGTATTCGCTGGCCGGCCACCTGCACGAACGCGAGGTCTCCACCCGGCTGGGCGTGCCGGTGGAGTTCATGCCGCACGTGGCCCCGCATTTCCGCGGCATCACCATGACCGTCAACCTGTGGCTGCGCGAGCCGGTGAACCTGGACTGGGTGCGCGCGCGCTACGAACAGCGCTACGCCGGCGAGCCGCTGGTGGAGGTGGTCGAGCAGGCGCCGTGGGTGAGCCGCATCGCCGGCCGCCACGGGGTGGAGATCGGCGGTTTCACCGTGGCCGCCGGCGGCAAGCGCCTGGTCGTGGTCGCCACCGAGGACAACCTGCTCAAGGGCGCGGCCACCCAGGCCATGCAGAACATCAACATCGCGCTGGGCTTCGGCGAACTGACCGGGATCCCGGTCTGATCCGAAGCCCCCCTCCCTCCGGGAGGAACGAACCCATGGAGTCACCGATGGCAGACCTGTTGTGGCAGAAACCCGGCGTGGCGGTGGACGCGCAGATCCAGCGCTTCCTCGCCGGCGACGACGTGGTCCTGGACCGCGAGTTCTTCCTGTATGACATCACCGCCAGCAAGGCGCATGCGGAGGGCCTGCAGCGCATCGGCATCCTCTCGCAGGGCGAGCTCGACGGACTGGTGCGCGAGCTGGCGATCCTGGCCGACGACTTCCGCTCCGGTGCCTTCGTCCTCGACGAGCAGTACGAGGACGGCCACTCGGCGATCGAGGCGCGGCTGACCCAGCGCCTGGGCGATGCCGGCCGCAAGATCCACACCGGCCGCAGCCGCAACGACCAGGTCCTGGTCGCCACCCGGCTGTGGCTGAAGGAGAAGCTGGCGCGCGTGGCGCAGCTGTCGCGCGAGATCGCCGGGGTCGCGCTCGATCGGGCGCAGGCCGAGGCCTCGCTGCCTGTCCCCGGCTACACCCATATCCAGCGCGCCGTGGTCTCCTCGGCCGGCATGTGGTGGGCCGGCTGGGCCGAGGCGTTCATCGACGACGCGGTGCGCGCCGCCGACACCCTGGAGCTGGTCGACGCCAATCCGCTGGGCACGGCCGCCGGCTACGGCGTCAACCTCAGGCTGGACCGCGAGCACACCACCGCCGCGCTCGGTTTCGCCCGCCTGCAGGTCAGCCCGATCTACGCGCAGCTGTCGCGCGGCAAGTTCGAGCTGGCCGCGCTGGAAGCGCTGGGCAGCGCGACCCTGGACCTGCGCCGCATCGCCTGGGACCTGTCGCTGTTCACTAGCGCCGAGTTCGGCTTCGTCGCGCTGCCGGCGCAGTACACCACCGGCAGTTCGATCATGCCCAACAAGCGCAACCCGGACGTGATCGAGCTGATGCGCGCCACCCACGCCAGCGTGGCCGCCGCACGCACCGAGATCGAGCAGCTGCTGTCGCTGCCGTCCGGCTACCACCGCGACCTGCAGGCGTCCAAGGGCGCGATCTTCCACGGTTTCGGCCGCGGCCTGGCCGCGCTGGAGCTGCTGCCGGCGCTGCTGGCCAACCTGGAGTGGCGCGAAGACCGGCTGCGCGCAGCGATCGATTCGGGCATGTACGCCACCGACGTGGCGGTGGAAGCGGCCGTCGCCGGCGTGCCGTTCCGCGATGCCTACAAGGCCGCCGCGGCCGGCGCCGATACGGCCGGGCAGGGCAGGACGCCGGAAGGCAGCCTGGCCGCACGCGTCTCGCCCGGTTCGGCCGCCGACCTGCGCCTGGACGAACTGCGCGCGCGCTGGAACGCACTGGGCTGAGCGCATGACCGCCGATCCCGCCGCAACGCAGAACGTGCAAGACGCGCAGTCCCTGCCGCCCTGGCGGCGTGCGGTGCTCAAGGTCGGCAGCAGTCTGCTCGCTGCCGACGGCGGCGGCCTGTCGCCGCGCTTCGCCCTGGGCCTGGCCCAGTTCGTATCCGCCAGCCTGGCGGCCGGGCGCGAGGTGGTGATCGTTTCCTCCGGCGCGGTCGCCGCTGGCCGCGCGATCCTTCCGAAGGCCGGCGAGGCGGGCGCGGCGATGGCCGCGCGCCAGGCCCTGGCCGCGCTCGGCCAGGCGCAGCTGATCGGCCTGTGGCAGCGCTTCTTCGAGCGGCCGGTGGCGCAGGTGCTGCTGACCCACGACGACCTGCGCAACCGCCGCCGCTATCTCAACGCCCGGGCCACGCTCGACGAACTGCTGGCGCTGGGCGCGCTGCCGGTGGTCAACGAGAACGACACCGTCTCGGTGGACGAGCTAAAGCTCGGCGACAACGACAATCTCGCCGCGATCGTCGCCGCGCTGATCGATGCCGACATGCTGTTCATCGCCACCGACATCGACGGCCTGTACGAGGCCAATCCGCGCACCCATCCGCAGGCGCGGCTGCTGGACGAAGTCGCCGAAGTGACGCCCGAAGTGTTCGCCATGGCCGGCGGCAGTGGCAGCGCCGCCGGCACCGGCGGCATGCGCACCAAGCTGGAGGCGGCGGCCAAGGCCGGCGCGGCCGGCATCGAGACCGTGCTGTTCAACGGCCGCCGCGGCGAGGTGCTGCGCGAGCTGGCCCACGACCGCCTGCATGGCACCCGCATCCGCGCCACTAGCAGCCGCACCGCCGCGCGCAAGTACTGGCTGCGCCACGCGCCGGTCGAGCCCGGGGCGATCCTGGTCGATGCCGGCGCGGCCGGCGCGCTGACCGGGAAGGGGGCTTCGCTGCTGCCCGGTGGCATCACCGGCGCGGAGGGCGATTTCCGCCGCGGCGACATGGTCGAGGTGCTGCTGCGTGACGAGGGCGGCGAGCGCCGCCTTGCCCGCGGCATCAGCCAGTACTCGGCGGTGGACGTGCGCCGGATCGCGCGCCGCCACTCGCGCGAGATCGAATCGATCCTGGGCTACAACTACGGCGGCAACGTCATCCACCGCGACGACCTGGTCCTCCTGTAGGAGCCGATTCATCGGCGACACGGTCGTCAGCACAACGAATGCGTCACCCGTGCCCTGGCGTCACGTCACCATTGAATCTGTTTCCACAGCACGCGCAGCCGTCCTGCATACAATCGATCCAACCCCGGCCCCGGCCGGGAACGCGAGGGAAAGGGCAATGACCGAAGCCAGCGGAATCATGGACCAGGCACTGCGCTGCCGCGCCGCCGCGCAGCCGCTCGCGCAGCTGGACACCGCGGCCAAGGACGCACTGCTGCGGGCGATGGCGCAGGCGCTGGAGGACGACGCCGGCGCCATCCTCGCCGCCAATGCCCTCGACCTGGAGACCGCGCGCGCGAAGGGCACCACCGGCGCCATGCTCGACCGCCTCACCCTGGACGGAAAGCGCCTGGCCGGCATCGCCGCCGCACTGCGCGAAGTCGCCGCACTGCCCGACCCGGTCGGCCAGGTGCCCCGCCGCGAGACCCGCCCCAACGGCATCCACGTCGAGCGCGTGCGCGTGCCGCTGGGCGTGATCGCGATGATCTACGAGGCGCGCCCGAACGTGACCGCCGACGCGGCGGCGCTGTGCCTCAAGGCCGGCAACGGCGTGATCCTGCGCGGCGGCTCGGAGGCGATCCATTCCAACACCGCGATCGCCGCCGCGCTGCAGCGTGCGCTCGGCGAAGCAGGGCTGGATCCGGCGGTGCTGACCCTGGTCACCGACCTGCGCCGCGAGGCCATGCTCGAACTGCTGCAACTCACCGACATCGTCGACCTGGCCATCCCGCGCGGCGGCGAGGGCCTGATCCGCTTCGTCGCCGAACATGCGCGCGTCCCGGTGATCAAGCACTACAAGGGCGTGTGCCACCTGTACGTGGACCGCAGCGCCGACCTGGAGCTGGCGCTGCGTCTGCTGCTCGACGGCAAGGCTTCGCGCCCGGGCGTGTGCAACGCATTGGAGACGCTGCTGGTGCACGCCGACGTGGCCGCAGGATTCCTGCCGCGGGCGGCGGCGGCATTGGCCGCGCGCGGGGTGGAAGTCCGCGGCGACGAAGCCACCCGCGCGCTCGTGCCTGGCGCCACGCCGGCCACCGAAGACGACTACGCCGCCGAGTTCCTCGACCTGGTCATCGCCGTGCGCGTGGTCGACAGCCTGGAGCAGGCGATCGCACACGTGCGCCGCCACACCTCCGACCACACCGAGGTGATCGCCACTGGCGACGAGGCGGCGGCGCGCACCTTCGTCGAGTCGTTGCGCTCGGCGGTGGTGATGGTCAATGCCTCCTCGCGCTTCTCCGACGGCGGCGAACTGGGCCTGGGCGCGGAGATCGGCATCTCCACCACGCGCCTGCATTCCTACGGCCCGATGGGCCTGGAAGCGCTCACCATCGAGCGCTTCGTCGTCCGCGGCGAAGGCCAGGTCCGCCACCCCGACCTGCTCCTGTAGGAGCCCACTTCAGGGGGCGACCCGATCCCCTTCAAGGCCATCGCGTTCAACGCACTGCTTCCGGAGAGGGCGCGTTGAACGCCGCTGCGTTCCAGCCACCCGGGGTCGCCCCCTGAAGTGGGCTCCTACAGGAGGGGCGCGGGGTTACCAGCGGTCTTCGAGCATGCCGGGCCGGCAGGCCAGCCACGCACCGCACAGCATCACGCCCACGCACAGGGTGAGGAACGCGAACGGCAGCCCCCAGCCGTGGCTGTATTCGTGCAGCAGCCCGAACAGCAGCGGCCCCAGGCAGCTCAGGCCGTAGCCCACGCCCTGCATGAAGCCCGACAGCGCGGCCGAACCGCCGGGCGTGCGCGTGCGCAGGTTGACCAGGGTCAGCGCCAGCGGGAAGGTGCTCGGCCCCAGCCCGAGCAGCACCGCCCACAGCACCGGCGCGGCCATCGGCGCCCACAGCAGGCCGGCGAACGCGGCCAGGTGGCAGGCCGCGCACAGCAGCGCCAGCGGGAGCGGATTGCGCAGGCGCGCGGCCAGCGCGGGGATGCTCAGCGCACCGGCCAGGCCCAGGGTCGAGTAGAGCGCCAGCATCGTGCCGCCGTAGGCGGGGCTGGCGCCGGCTTCCACCAGCAGCTTGGGCAGCCAGGTGAACATCGCATAGGTCACCAGCGAGGTCATGCCGAACATCAGCGCCAGGCCCCAGCCCAGCGCGGTGCGCGAGACCTTGCCGCGCGGCGGCGGCGCGGCCAGTTCCGGGGCTTCGTCGCCGGGCAGCACGGCGCGGTCGTGCATCTGCGCCAGCGCACTGCCGGCGCGGCGTTCGATCCGCAGCACGCCCAGCCACGGCAGCATCGCCACCACCGCCAGCAGCGTCCACACGCCCATCGACACGCGCCAGCCGGCGGCGTCGGCGATCGGCACGGCCCGCAGTGCCGGCAGGATCGTGCCCAGCTGCAGCACGGTGATGTACAGGCTGCTGAGCGACCCGATCCGCTCCGGGAAATAGCGCTTCACCAGCGGCGGCAGGATCACGTTGCCGATGCCCAGGCCGGCCAGCGCCCCCGCCGAACCGCCGAGCAGGCCGCCGGTGCCGCCGGCCAGCGAACGCCACAGCAGGCCGGCGGCGGCCAGCGCCATCGCCAGCACCGCGGTGCGCTCCAGGCCCAGCCGGTGGGCCAGCCGCGGCGTGCCCACGCCGGCCACGGCGAAGGCCGCGGTGGGAACCATGCCCAGCACCCCGGCCACGGCCGGGCCGAAGCCGAATTCGGCGCCGAGCACGTCCAGCAGCGGGGTCAGCGAGGTGACTGCGGTGCGCAGGTTGAACGCCGCCAGCAGGATGCCCGCCAGGACCAGCATCCGGCCCTGGAGCGGGGCGAGTTCGCGCGGGGTGGGGGAT
>NZ_PDWM01000047.1 GCF_010093225.1 Pseudoxanthomonas koreensis
CTCCCCCTTGTAGGAGCCCACTTCAGGGGGCGACCCCACGCCGCCCCTCGAAGCCGCGCTGAACGCGGCCGTTCAGGAAAGTCGGGGTATCACCGGTACGGGTGCCAAGGCGCGCTACAGCCAGGACGTACCGCCGGCACTCCAGTCCAGTTCCAGCGCCTGCAGCACCTGCGCCACCTGGGTTTCGAGCGGGGCTGAGGCCGCGTCCAGGTGCACCTCGGGCCGCTCCGGCGCCTCGTACGGCGAGTCGATGCCGGTGAAGTTGGGGATCAGCCCGGCGCGGGCCTTGCGGTACAGGCCCTTCACGTCGCGTGCCTCGGCCACTTCCAGCGGTACGTCGACGAACACCTCGATGAATTCACCCCCGGCGAAGCGCTCGCGCGCCATCCGCCGCTCGGCGCGGAACGGGGAAATGAAGCTGACCAGCACGATCAGCCCGGCGTCGGCCATCAGCCGCGCCACCTCGGCCACGCGGCGGATGTTCTCGACCCGGTCCTCGTCGGTAAAGCCCAGGTCGCGGTTGAGCCCGTGGCGCACGTTGTCGCCGTCGAGCACGAAGGTGTGGTAGCCGAGCGCGTGCAGGCGCTTGTCCACCAGGTTGGCGACGGTCGACTTGCCGGCGCCGGACAGGCCGGTGAACCACAGCACCTTCGGCGCCTGGCCCTTGATCCGCGCGCGCGCGGCCTTGTCCACGTCCAGGTGCTGCCAGTGCACGTTGTCGGCGCGGCGCAGGGCGAAATCCAGGGTGCCGGCGGCGACGGTGTCGTTGCTCTGCCGGTCGATCAGGACGAAGCCGCCCAGCGCGCGGTTCTCCGCGTACGGCGCGAACGCGACCGGTTCCTCCAGGCTGAGGTTGCAGTAGCCCACCTCGTTGAGCTCCAGGCGCTTGGCCGCCAGGTGCTCCTGGGTGTTCACGTCGACCCGGTGCTTGATCTCGCTGATGCTGGCGGCGACGGTGCGCGCGCCGATCTTCAGCCAGTACGGCCGCCCGGGCAGCAGCGCCGCGTCGCTCATCCACAGCACGTGCGCGGCGAACTGGTCAGCGACCGCGGGCGGGTCGCCGGCGGCGGCGATCACGTCGCCGCGGCTGACGTCGATCTCGTCGGCCAGGGTCAGGGTCACCGCCTGCCCGGCGAAGGCGCGCGGCAGGTCGCCATCGGGGCCGAGCACGCGCGCGACCCTGGAGCGGCGCGCCGAGGGCAGGACCACCACCTCGTCGCCCGGTGCCACGTCGCCGCCGGCGATGGTGCCGGCGAAGCCGCGGAAATCCTGGTTGGGCCGGTTCACCCACTGCACCGGCAGGCGCAGGCCGCCGGCCACGGCCGCGCCGCCGGGTTCCACCGCCTCCAGGTGCGGCAGCAGCGCCGGGCCGTCGTACCAGGGCGTATTCGCCGAGGCCTGCAGCAGGTTGTCGCCTTCCAGCGCCGACAGCGGGATCGCCTGCACGTGGGGGATGCCCAGCTGCGCGGCCAGCTCGCGGTAGCCGGCGGCGATGTCGTCGAACACGGCCTGGTCGTAGCCGACCAGGTCCATCTTGTTCACTGCCAGGACCACGTGGGAGATGCCCAGCAGCGAGACGATATAGCTGTGCCGGCGGGTCTGCGCCAGCAGGCCCTTGCGCGCGTCCACCAGCACCACCGCCAGGTCCGCGGTCGACGCGCCGGTGGCCATGTTGCGGGTGTACTGCTCGTGGCCGGGGCAGTCGGCGACGATGAACTTGCGCCGGTCGGTATCGAAGTAACGGTAGGCGACGTCGATGGTGATGCCCTGCTCGCGCTCGGCGGCCAGGCCGTCGAGCAGCAGCGCGTAGTCGATGCGCTCGCCCTGGGTGCCATGGCGGCGGCTGTCGGCCTCCAGCGCCGCCAGCTGGTCGTCGAACAGGCGCTTGCTCTCGTACAGCAGGCGCCCGATCAGGGTGCTCTTGCCGTCGTCCACGCTGCCGCAGGTGATGAAGCGCAGCAGCGGCTTGTCCTCGTGCGCCTTCAGGTAGGCGGCGATGTCGGTGGCGGTGGCGCCCGTCGCGTCGGCGGCCATCAGAAGTACCCCTCCAGCTTCTTCTTCTCCATCGACGCGGTCGGGTCCTGGTCGATGACCCGGCCCTGGCGCTCGGAGCTGGTGGCTACCAGCATCTCGGCGATGATCTTCTCCAGCGAATCGGCCTCCGATTCGATCGCCCCGGTCAGCGGGTAGCAGCCCAGGGTGCGGAAACGGACCTGGCGCAGCCGCGGGACCTCGCCGGGCCGCAGCGGCAGGCGTTCGTCGTCGGCCAGGATCAGCGCGCCGTCGCGCTCCACGACCGCACGTTCGGCGGCGAAGTACAGCGGCACCACCGGGATGTTCTCGCGGTAGATGTACAGCCACACGTCCAGCTCGGTCCAGTTGGACAGCGGGAACACGCGCACGCTCTCGCCCTTGCGGATGCGCGCGTTATACAGGTTCCACAGTTCCGGGCGCTGGCGCTTGGGATCCCAGCGGTGGTTTTCGTTGCGGAACGAGAACACGCGCTCCTTGGCCCGCGACTTCTCCTCGTCGCGGCGCGCGCCGCCGATGGCGGCATCGAACTGCCACAGGTCCAGCGCCTGCTTCAGGCCCTGGGTCTTCATCACGTCGGTGTGGACGGTGGCACCGTGGCTGAACGGGCCGATGTCCTGGGCGATGCCGTCTGGATTGATGTGCACGCGCAGGTCCACGCCGGTCTCGGCGGCGCGGCGGTCGCGGAAGGCGATCATCTCGCGGAACTTCCAGCGCGTGTCCACGTGCAGCAGCGGGATCGGCGGCGGCGCCGGGGCGAAGGCCTTCAGCAGCAGGTGCAGCAGCACCGAACTGTCCTTGCCCACCGAGTACAGCAGCACCGGGTTGCGGAACCCGGCGGCGACCTCGCGCAGGATGTGGATGCTCTCCGCCTCCAGGCGGTCGAGATGGGACAGGCGGTGGGCGGGACTCATTCGGGGCGCTGGTGATCGGGTCGGGCCGGGCACGGCGTGGCGATGGCCGGGGCGGATGCCATGCGCCGCCGCACGGCGGTACGGACGCATGGATCGGGGAACGAGTATTCGGCCAGGGGCCGGGCCGGCGAAATAAGCGCAGAGCATAAGCCAATAACCACAAGCCGTTTCAGCCGCGCTTTGCGAGTTCCTAACATCGGATCCCCGTCGATCCGACGTCGTGCCAGGCCCTCCGCATGTCCGCCGCGTCCCCCGCACTGCCGCCCAGCCCGCTCAACGAGGACCGCAAGATCCTGCTGGCACGGCTGGTCGACGGGCTCGACGGTTCCTCGCTGTGGTGGCTGTCCGGCTACACCGCCGGCCTGGCCCAGGGCCACGCCACGCCGCAGCTGGCGGTGCTGCCCGGCGGCGTCCCTGCCGCGGCCGGCGCGGCCGGGCAACGCCTGACAGTGCTCTACGGCAGCCAGACCGGCAATGCCCGCCGCGAGGCCGAGAAGATCGCCCAGGCTGCCGAGGCCACCGGCCTGGCCGTGCGCCTGGTCCGCACCGATGCCTACGCCACCCGCGAACTGGCGAGCGAGCGCCTGCTCTACCTGGTCATCAGCACCCAGGGCGAAGGCGACCCGCCGGACGACTCGATCGGCTTCACCGAATTCCTGCTGGGCAAGCGCGCACCGAAGCTGCCGGAACTGAAGTTCGCCGTGCTCGGCCTGGGCGACACCAGCTACGCCGAGTTCTGCGGCATCTCGCGCAGGCTGGACGCGCGCCTGGCCGAACTGGGTGCACAGCGCGTGCTCGACGCCGGCCAGGCCGACCTGGACATCGACACCGTCGCCGGCCCCTGGCGCGAGCAGGCGCTGGCCCAGGCCCGTGAACTGCTCAAGGCCGCGCCGGCCACCGCGAACGGCCCTGCCGCGCACCTGGCCACGGTCACCCCGCTGCGTCCGGCCGCGGCCTGGTCGCACGAGCGCCCGTTCCCGGCAGAAGTGCTGGCCAACCAGCGCATCACCGGCCGCGAGTTCCGCAACACCGGCTTCCAGCAGTACCGCGACGGCGGCAAGGACGTGCGCCACCTCGAGCTGTCGCTGGAAGGCTCCGGCCTGGCCTACGAACCCGGCGATGCGCTGGGCATCCGCCACCGCAACCCCGAGGCGCTGGTCGAAGCGGTGCTGCAGGCGACGAAGCTGGACGGCAATGCCGCTGTCACCTCCGGCACCGAGACTCTGCCCCTGCACGAGTGGCTGGCCCCCCGCCGCGAACTGGCCCGGCTGTCGCGTCCGTTCCTGGCCGCGCACGCCGAACGCTCCGGCGCGGCGGCACTGCAGGAGCTGCTCGACCCCACCCAGCCTGCCGGCCTGGCGGCGCTGCTCGCCGACCACCAGCTGGTGGACGTCCTGCGCCGCTGGCCGGCGGCCTGGGACCACGACGCCCTGCTCGCCGCGCTGCGCCCGCAGGCCCAGCGCCTGTACTCGATCGCGTCGAGCCGCAAGCGCGTGGGCGAGGAAGCGCACCTCACCGTCGACGTGCTGCGCTACCAGGCCCACGGCCACGACCACCTCGGCGCGGCCAGCGGCTTCCTCGCCGCGCTGGAGGAAGGCGGCCAGGTGCCGGTCTATATCGAGCCCAACGAGCGCTTCCGCGTTCCGGCCGACGGCACGCGCGACATCATCATGGTCGGCCCCGGCACCGGCGTGGCGCCGTTCCGCGGCTTCGTCCAGGAGCGCGCCGAAACCGGCGCCTCCGGACGCAACTGGCTGTTCTTCGGCGCCCAGCACTTCAATACCGGCTTCCTTTACCAGGTCGAGTGGCAGGACGCCCTGCAGCGCAAGGAACTGCATCGCCTCGACCTGGCCTTCTCCCGCGACCAGGCCCGCAAGGTGTACGTGCAGGACCGCCTGCGCGAGCGCGGCGCCGAGGTCTACGACTGGCTGCAGGGCGGCGCGCACTTCTATGTCTGCGGCGCGATCGCCATGGGCAAGGACGTGCACGCCGCGCTGCTGGACATCGTCGCCGCGCACAACGGTGGCGACCTCGAGGCCGCGGCCGGATACCTCACCTCCCTGCAGACCGAAGGCCGCTACGGCCGCGACGTCTACTGAACCCCGACGCCGCCCGCCCGCGCACCCGACCGGATCAAGCCGAACGCCATGAGCCACCCTTCCGTCGAAGACATCAAGATCAAGAGCCGCGGCCTGCGCGGCACGCTGCTGGAAGGGCTGGCCGACGAGGTCACCGGTTCGCTGTCGTTCGAGGACCAGCGCCTGGTCAAGTTCCACGGCAGCTACCAGCAGGATGACCGCGACATCCGCGACGAGCGCCGCCGGCAGAAGCTCGAGCCGGCGCACCAGTTCATGATCCGGATCCGCGCCCCGGGCGGCGTGTTCACCCCGGAGCAGTGGCTGAAGCTGGACGCGGTCGCCACCACCTGGGCCAACCACTCGCTGCGCGTCACCACCCGCCAGACCTTCCAGTTCCACGGCGTGATCAAGCGCGAGCTGAAGGCGACCATGCAGGCGATCAATGCCGCCGCGCTGGACACCGTCTCGGCCTGCGGCGACGTCAACCGCAACGTGCTCGGCACCAGCAACCCGCTGCAGTCGCGCCTGCACGCGCAGGTGCACGACTGGGCGCAGCGGCTGTCGGAGCGGTTCCTGCCGACGACCCGCGCCTACTACGAGATCTGGCTGGACGAGGAGAAGCTGGCCGACAGCGGCGCCGAGGAGGATCCGGTCTACGGCCAGGTCTACCTGCCACGCAAGTTCAAGATGGCCGTGGCGGTGCCGCCGACCAACGACGTGGACGTGTTCGCCAACGACCTGGGCCTGGTCGCGATCGTCGACGCGGACGGCGGGTTGGCCGGCTTCAACGTCGCCATCGGCGGCGGCATGGGCGCCAGCCATGGCGACGCCAAGACCTACCCGCGGCTGGGCAGCGTGATCGGCTTCGTCACCCCGGACCAGGTGCTGGCCATCGCCGAGGCCGCGGTGACCGTGCAGCGCGACCACGGCGACCGCGTCGAGCGCAAGCACGCGCGCTTCAAGTACACCATCGACGACCTCGGCCTGGACGTGGTGGTGGCGAAGATGCAGGAGCGCGCCGGGTTCGCGCTGCAGCCGGCGCGGCCGTTCGCGTTCGACCACAACGGCGACCGCTTCGGCTGGGTCGAGGGCGAGGACGGCCGCTGGCACCTGACCCTGTCGCTGCCCAGCGGGCGCATCGCCGACCGCCCGGGCCGGCCGCACCTGACCGGTCTGCGCGAGATCGCCAACGTCCACCGCGGCCAGTTCCGGCTTACCGCCAACCAGAACCTGGTCATCGCCGGCGTGCCGGCCGGCGAGCGCAAGCGCATCGACGCGCTGGTCCAGGCGCATGCGCTGGACGGCGAGAACCGCGCGCCGACCGCGCTGGCGCGCACCGCGATGGCCTGCGTGGCGCTGCCGCCCTGCGCCCTGGCCATGGCCGAGGCCGAGCGCTACCTGCCCGACTTCACCGCCAGGCTGCAGCCGCTGCTGGAACGGCACGGCCTGGCCGACGCGCCGATCCTGCTGCGCATCTCCGGCTGCCCCAACGGCTGCTCGCGGCCGTACCTGGGCGAGATCGCGCTGGTCGGCAAGGCGCCGGGCCGCTACAACCTGATGCTCGGCGCCGACCACCGCGGCCAGCGCCTGAACACCCTGTACCGCGAGAACATCACCGAAGCGGAGATCCTCGCCGAGCTCGAACCGCTGTTCGCCCGATATGCGGCCGAGCGCGGCGCCGGCGAAGGCTTCGGCGACTTCCTGCACCGTGCCGGCGTGGTCGCGCTGCCGCCCTATCCCACCCAGGTCCTGGTCGAACCCGCCAGCCGCAAGGCCGCGCTGGGCGCGGCCGCCTGATCGTCCCCGCGCATCCCGCGCACGGAGCCACCGATGAGCCTCACCGCCCCCGCCAACGACGAAACCGCCGCCGCCCCGGCCGTGCCGGCGCGCGACCTGGCCGCGCTCAACGCCTGGCTGGAAACGCTCGATGCGGAACGGCGCGTCGAATGGGCATTGGCCCACGGCGACGGCAATGCCGCGCTGTCCTCCAGCTTCGGCGCGCAGTCGGCGGTGGCCCTGCACCTGCTGGTGCAGCAGAAGCCGGACATCCCGGTGATCCTGGTCGACACCGGCTACCTGTTCCCGGAGACCTACCGCTTCGCCGACGAACTGGTCGCGCGCCTGGACCTCAACCTGCAGGTCTACCGCCCGCTGGTCAGCCGCGCCTGGATGGAGGCGCGCCATGGCCGCCTGTGGGAACAGGGCGTGACCGGCCTGGACGACTACAACCAGCTGCGCAAGGTCGAACCGATGCGCCGCGCACTGGACGAACTCGGCGTCGGCACCTGGTTCACCGGCCTGCGCCGCAGCCAGGCCGCCAGCCGCGCCGGCACCCCGATCGTGCAGCAGCGCGGCCCGCGGCTGAAGGTCAACCCGCTCGCCGACTGGTCCGACCGCGACGTGTGGCAGTACCTGAAGCAGCACGACCTGCCCTACCACCCACTGTGGCACGAAGGCTACGTCTCCATCGGCGACTTCCACACCACCACGCGCTGGGAGCCCGGGATGAAGGACGAGGACACGCGCTTCTTCGGCCTCAAGCGCGAGTGCGGGATCCACGAGGACATCTGAGGGCGGCACCGCCGGCGCGGCGTCGCCGCCAGGTCGACAGAAGCGCTATCGTGCCCGCAGTCCATCGCGCGAGCCGCCGCAGTCCGGCCATGTCCGAGTCCTCATCCCGCCACGGCGAAGACACCGCATCCGCGGTGCCGGGCAGCACGCGCCGCACCGTCGTCCGCCGTCGCGGCGCGGCCACGCGCATGCTCGACGATGCGGTCGCCGAGGAGGTGCCGGTCGCCTTCGTCTACAACGACGCGCCGTTCGCGGTGATGATGGCCACGCCCGGCGACTTCGTGGATTTCGCCACCGGCTTCTCGCTCAGCGAGGGCATCGTCGATTCCGTCGACGAGGTGGCCGTGGAATCGGTGGCCCAACTGGTGGAGGGCTGGGAAGTGCGCCTGCGGATTCCGGAGGCGCGAGCCGCTGCACTGGAACGGCGCCGGCGCAGCCTGAGCGGGCGCAGCGGCTGCGGCATCTGCGGCAGCGAACTGCTGGAAGCGGCGATGCGCTGGCCGCAGCCGGTCGGTGCCGGGATCGCCATCACCGATGCAGCGCTGCACGCGGCCCTGCACGGCCTCAAGGCCGGCCAGCAACTGGCCGGCGCCACCGGCGCGACCCATGCCGCGACCTGGGCCGATGCGCACGGCACGATCGTGCTGCTGCGCGAAGACGTCGGCCGCCACAATGCGCTGGACAAACTGGTCGGGGCGATGGCGCGCGCCGGCATCGACCCGCAGTCCGGCTTCGCCGTGGCCACCAGCCGCGCCAGCTACGAGATGGCGATGAAGGCCGCCAGCGCCGGCATCGGCCTGCTCGCCGCGGTGTCCGCGCCGACCGCGCTGGCGATCACCCTGGCCGAACGCGCCAACCTCACCCTGGTCGGCTTCGCCCGCGAGGACGGTTACGCGGTCTACAGCCACCCCTGGCGGCTGGGCGAAGCAGGATCGCCGTAGCGCAGATGGCGGAAGGAAGTGGGAGTCGAACCCACCCGGGACAGGCTCGCTGCCCCAACCGGATTTGAAGTCCGGCCGCCCCACCGGGGACGCTTTCCTTCCATGCACCGCGCCGGAACACCGCGCGCGGGGATTCAAGTATCGAACAGATCGGCGCGGTGCGGGTTGATCCTGCGCAGGTCGCCCTTGCGCAGGGTCAGGCCGAGGCCGTCGAAGAAGTCGAGGATCTCGATCGCCACCTTGCGCCCGTTGTCCATGCGGTCGCGGAACGCGGCGGCGGCGAACCAGCCGTCGCCGGATGCGGCGGCCACCTCGCGCGCGAGCCCGGCCATCTCGCCGACCACGCTGCGGTCGAAGTAGTGGTCCAGGGCGATGCGGTCGACCCGGCCCAGGCGCTGGGCCAGGCGCAGCACGCGCCGCACCTCGCGCTCGTCGATGCCGAACTCCGTGGCGAAATCGCGCACCCGCGGCGGGCGGAAGCGCTGCGCGCCGAGCAACTGCGGCTGGATCCGCTGCCACAGCGCCTCGTCGTCCGGCGTCATCCGCACTTCGTGCCCCGGCAGGCGCACGAAGGCGCCATCGAGCACGACGCGGCGGGCGTCCGCTTCGTCGTGCAGGAAGGCGAGGAAGGCCTCCTTCGGCAGGCGTGGCTGCAGCGCCAGGCGCAGCTTCTCGCGGCCGAGGCCGGCCAGGTCCGGGCTGGCTTCGTGGAACTGCGCGGGCGTGGTCGCCAGGCCTTCGCGCAGGGTCGCCAGCAGCGCAGGCGAGAGCGCGCAGGTGCCGGCCATCGTGGTGCCGGCGGTGGCGCACAGCTCCGCGCCGGAGGCCGGGTCGAGCGCACGGTCGCGCAGGAAGCCGGGCAGGTCCACCGGCGCGATCGCCGCCATCCGCGCCAGCGCCGCGGCGGGCTGCAGCTCGCGTGCAGCCTCCAGCCAGGCCAGCCGCTGCGGCGTGCCGCGCTTGCGCGAAGGCGCGCGCAGGTCGATGAAACGGCCGCCGCCGAGGCTGCGACTGGCGGAGGTGTCGCGCAGCACGAAGCGGTCGCCGACGGCGGCGGCGATCGGCCGCTCCAGCACCAGTTGGACCAGGCCCGTCTCGCCCGGCCGCAGCTCGCCGGCCAGCGGCACGATCCGCGCGCCGACCTCGACCGCATGGCTGTGCAGCCGCGCCGGGAACCAGGTGGTCACCGGCCGGGTTTCCGAAGGCAGCACCCGCAGCAGCGCATCGATGCGGTCGCCCGGCGCGTGCAGCGCGGGCGACAGGACCACGTCGCCGCGTTCGATCGCATCCCTGGCCACGCCTTCGCCGGCCAGGTTCAGCGCGCAGCGCTGGCCGGCGAACCCGGCCTCGACCTTGCGGTCCTGGGCGTGGATCCCGCGCACGCGCGCGTGCAGGCCGAGTGGGCTGACCACGACCGCGTCGCCGACCGCGACCCGGCCCGAGAGCATCGTCCCGGTGACCACGGTGCCGGCGCCGGCCAGGGTGAAGCTGCGGTCCACCGCCAGCCGGAACGGGCCTGCGGCGGCACGCGGCGCCATCGCCGCTTCCGCGCGGGCCAGGATCGCACGCAGCGCGGCGATGCCTTCGCCGGTGACCGTCGAAACCGGAACCACCGCGGCCTCCGCCAGGCCGGTGCCGGCGAGCGCGGCGCGGACCTGCGCGGTGACGGCCGCGCGCCGGGCGTCGTCGGCCAGGTCGGCCTTGGTCAGCGCGACCGCGCCTTCGTGCACGCCGAGCAGGTCGAGGATCGCCAGGTGTTCAAGCGTCTGCGGCATCACCCCGTCATCGGCGGCGACCACCAGCAGGGCGAAGTCGATGCCGCCGGCGCCGGCGAGCATCGTCCGCACCAGCTTCTCGTGGCCGGGGACGTCGACGAAGCCGGTGATGCGGCCACTGGAAGGGAAATCGTTGCCGGACGCGGCCGCGGATGCGGCGGCATGGCGCGCGCCCTTCGCCCCGCGCGGTGAAGCGTCATCGCGACTCTCCGCAGCCGCCGGCGGCAGGCCCAGGTCGGTGTACGCGAAGCCCAGGTCGAGGGTGATGCCGCGCGCCTTCTCCTCGGCCAGGCGGTCGGCGTCGACGCCGGTGAGCGCCTTCACCAGCGCGGTCTTGCCGTGGTCGATGTGGCCGGCGGTGCCGACGATCACGGCGCCGGCAGCTCCGCCAGGGTCGAGAGCAGCGACTCGTCGTCATCGAGGCAGCGCAGGTCGAGCAGCAGGGCGCCATCGCGGATGCGGCCGATCACCGGCACGGGCAACGCGCGCAGGCACGCGGCCAGCCGGTCCGGTGCATCGCCGCCGGCGCCGGTGATGCGCAGGCCGGTACTGGCGATCGTGTCCACCGGCAGCGCGCCGGAGCCGACCTGGCTGTCGCAGTCGCAGACGGCGACGGTGTAGCCATGCGCCGACAGCAGGGCCTCGACCTGCGGCGCCAGCCGCGCCGCCTGCGCGGCGATGTCGTCGCGCGGACGCGCCAGCAGACGCAGGGTCGGCACGCGCTGCGCGAGCCGGTCCGGGTCGCGGTACAGCCGCAGCGTCGCCTCCAGCGCGGCCAGGCGGATCTTGTCCAGGCGCAGCGCGCGCCGCAGCGGATTGCGGTCGATCGCTTCGACCAGCGCGCGGCGGCCGACGATGAAGCCCGCCTGCGCGCCGCCGAGCAGCTTGTCGCCGGAGAAGGTGACCAGGTCGGCGCCTTCGGCCACCGCCTCGCGCACGGTCGGCTCGCGGCGCAGGCCGAACGCCGACAGGTCCAGCAGCGAACCCGAGCCGAGATCGTTGAGCAGCGGCACGCCGGCGCCGCGCGCGATCGCCGCCAGTTCCGGCGCCGGCACGTCGGCGGTGAAGCCTTCGATCCGGTAGTTGGAGGTGTGCACCTTCAGCAGCAGGCCGGTGTCCGGGCCGAGCGCGGCCTGGTAGTCGCGCGCATGGGTGCGGTTGGTGGTGCCGACCTCGACCAGGCGGGTGCCCGCGCGCTCCATGATCTCCGGCATGCGGAAGGCGCCGCCGATCTCGATCAGTTCGCCGCGCGAGACCACCGCCTCGCGGCCCTGGCCGAAGGTGTTGAGCGCCAGCAGCACCGCTGCGGCGTTGTTGTTGACCACCAGCGCGTCCTCAGCGCCGGTGAGCTCGCGCAGCAGTCCGGCCACGTGGTCGTCGCGGCGGCCGCGGCCGCCGTCGTCGAGGTCGAACTCCAGCGCCAGCGGATGGGCCATCGCCGCGCAGGCGGCGGCGATCGCCTCGTCGGCGAGCAGGGCGCGGCCGAGGTTGGTGTGCAGCACCGTGCCAGAGAGGTTGAGCACCGGGCGCAGGCCGGGCACGGCACCGGCCGCCAGCGCGGCGGCGACGCGGCCGTCGATCTCCCGCGCCAGCGCCACGCCATCACCACCGGCGCGGATCTCGCCGCGGGCGCGCGACAGTTCGGTCCGCAGCGTGGACACGACCCGGGCACGGCCATGTACTTCAGCCAGGGCGCGGCCCGGGTCCGACTGCAGGAAGCGGTCGATCGAGGGCAGCGCGCGGAATCCCTCCATCACCAGCCCACCAGGTACGGATTGAAGCCGCCGCGGCGCACGCCGGCGTCCTTCATCAGCACGTCCAGGCCGAGGCTGCCGACGTCGTCGGCGATGGGGTCGAGGCTCTCGTTCCTCACCTTGTAGAAGATCTTCACCCAGGCGTTGCACTCGCGGCAGGCCTCGGCCTTGACCGTGGCCTCGTCGGTGCCGACCGAGCGGTAGGCCAGGCCGCGGGTCGAGCCGCAGCACAGGCACTTCACCCGCACCTCGTTCCATTGCGTGGCGCAGCCGGCGCAACTGGCGTAGCGCACGTTCTCGATGCCCTGCATGCCCATCACCGAGGAGGTGGCCGGGCGGCCACCGCAGGCCGGGCAGACGCCGGTCGCGACCGGCACCAGGACATCGCCGTCCAGGCCTGCCGCCAGCCGCGCCAGGTGCACCTGCACCGCGGCGGCCACGAACAGGTGCGGCGCGGTGCTGTCGGCGGGGATGTCATCGCCCAGCACGTTGCCGAGCAGCCAGCGGCGGTCGCTGGCGTCGGCCAGCAGCACCGCTTCCAGCGCGGTGCGCGCGGCTTCGGGCATCTCCAGCGCGATGGCGCCGTCGAGCAGCGCCTGCAGGGTGGTGGCCAGCGCCGGGTCATCGAGCAGCGCATGGCGGTCGATCGGCGGCATGTGCGCCTGCGCGGCGCGCGCGGCGGCTTCGGCCGGCACCTGCGTCGGCGGCAGGGTGGCGGCCAGCCGCGCCTGCAGGCGCGAGAGTCCGGCGAGGAAGCGCAGGTAGGGCGCCAGTTCGTGGTTTTCGGCAAGGAAGGCGAAGCGGCGGGCGCGGCCCTGGAACAGCGCGACCGGATCGGGCAGCAGCGCCAGCGGCGGCTTCGGCACGCCGCCGATCAGCAAGGGCTCGGGCTGCGGCTCGTTCGGCTCATCGACCATGGCGTGCGGTTGCCTCGTGCGGCGCGGCCGGTGCGGAAAGGCCCATGAGTGTAACGCGGCGCCCCCGTAGAGCCGGGCTTGCCCGGTTGCTCCCGTGGATATTCCCGCGGATGTCCCTGCGGATGTCCCCGTGGCTGCCCCTCGCGACAACGCAAGGGAGCAGCGGGGCAAGCCCCGCTCTACGGAGCGGGTGGATCCGCGGGCGTCTTTCCCTGGTGCGGGTCGCGCTCGCGCGCGGCCAGCTCGCGCAGCCACTTGCGGTGGTGGCGCCAGGCCCAGCCGCCGGTGACCGTGCCGCGGGTCATCGCCCGCAGCGTGCCGCGGGTCCAGATCGCCGCGTACACGTGCAGCACCAGCAACAGCAGCATCAGCACCGCCGCGACCGCATGGGCCACCAGCGCCACCCGGCGCACCGGGATCGACACCAGGCCGGGGAAGTACTGCTCCCAGATCATCACGCCGCTCGCCAGCAGCACCAGGATCAGCCCGCCCATGCCCCAGAACACCAGCTTCTGCCCGGCGTTGTACTTGCCCAGCTCCGGCAGCGCTTCCTCGTTGCCGGTCAGCACGTCCCTGCCCTGCTTCACCCACTGCGCGTCCTCGGCACGCGGCAGGTTGAGCCGCCACATCTGCACGAACAGGCCGAAGAAGCTCAGCGCCATCACCAGCCCCACGAACGGGTGCAGCCAACGCGCGAACTGGCCGTTGCCGAACAGGTGGGTGAGCCAGTACAGCGAGGGATGGAAGAAGGCCAGCCCGGACAGCAGCAGCACGATCGCGCAGGCGGCGGTGAGCCAGTGGTTGGCGCGGGTGAGCGCACCGTAGCGGCGCACCTCGACCGGCCGCGTGCCGACGATGGCATCGCCCGGGGCCGAATGGTGGCGTTCGGTGCTCATGGCGCGCCTCCGCCCGGATGGCCGTGATCATGGCCGTGATCGCCGGGGTCGCCACCGCCACCGTCCACCAGCGCCTGCGCCTGCGCTTCGTCGTGCGCGGCCACCTCGTTGGCGCGCGCGAACAGGCCGTGCAGCGCCGCGCCGGCGATCGCCACGCCGGCCGCCACCAGGCCGACGGTCTTGGCCGGCCCCTTGAACGCCTCCACCGCCGGCGCGATCCGCGGATCGTCCGGCAGGCCGGCGTACAGCGAGGGCCGGTCGGCATGGTGCAGCACGTACATCACGTGGGTGCCGCCGACGCCCTGCGGGTCGTACAGGCCGGCGTTGCCGTAGCCGCGCGACTTGAGGTCGACGATCCGCTCCTCGGCCAGCGCGACCATGTCCTCCTTCGGCCCGAAGGTGATGCACTGGGTCGGGCAGGCCTTGGCGCAGGCCGGTCCCTGCCCCACCGCGACCCGGTCCGAGCACAGCGTGCACTTCTTCGACACGTGCGCGGTCTTGTGGATGCGCGGGATGTCGAACGGGCAGCCGGCCACGCAGTAGCCGCAGCCGATGCAGTTGTCGGAGATGAAGTCGACGATGCCGTTGGAGTACTGCACGATCGCCCCCGGCGCCGGGCAGGCCTTGAGGCAGCCCGGGTCGGCGCAGTGCATGCAGCCGTCCTTGCGGATCAGCCACTCGAAATCGCCGGTGTCCGGGTTCTGGAACTCGCTGAAGCGCATCAGCGTGAACATTTCCGGGGTCAGGTCGTGCGGATTTTCGTAGACGCCGACGTTCTCCTCGATCTCCGGGTGGGTGTCGTTCCACTCGATGCAGGCCGACTGGCAGGCCTTGCAGCCGATGCACTTGGAGACGTCGATCAGCTTGGCCACGCGGGTGAGCTGGCGCGCCGGCGGCGGCAGGTCGGCGGTCGCCGAGGCGCGGACCACGTCGCTCGGCAGCAGGTTCGAAGGCAGCGGCTGCACCGGCGGGTTCGACGCCGCGGTCAGCGGCTGCGGGGCGCGCGTCTTGTCGGGGCTGGATACGCTCATGCCGGCACCTCCTGGTCCGCCGCCCGTTCGATGTTGACCAGGTAGGCCTTGAACTCGGGCGTCTCGATGTTGGCGTCACCCACGAACGGGCCCAGCGAGTTGGAGCCGAAGCCCTTGCGCGCGGCGCCCTTGAAACCCCAGTGGATCGGGATCCCGACCACGTGCACGGTCCTGCCGTCGCACTGCAGCGGCCGGATCCGCCTGGTCACCACCGCCTTGGCCCAGATCTGCGAGCGCGCGGACCACACCCGCACCCGGTCGCCCTTGGCGATCCCGCGCTCGGCCGCCAGTTCCTCGCTGATCTCGACGAAGAACTCCGGCTGCAGCACCGAGTTGACCCGGTTGTGCTTGGTCCAGTAGTGGAAGTGCTCGGTCAGGCGGTAGGACGTGGCCACGCACGGGAACTCGTCGCTGCTGCCCAGCCCGGCCAGGTCGTCCGGGAAGATCCGCGCCACCGGGTTGCCGCGCATCTTGCGGTTGAACGGGTTCTCCACCGGGCTTTCGAACGGCTCCATGTGGGTCGGGAACGGCCCGTCGCGCATCAGCTTGCGCGAGAACAGCCGGCTGGCGCCCTCGGGGGTCATGATGAACGGCCCGACCTCGTGCGGCTTGGCGGTCACCGCGATGTCGGGGACGTCGGCACCGACCCAGCGCTCGCCGTTCCATTCGATCAGCACGCGGCTGGGATCCCAGGGCTTGCCGTCGAGGTCGCACGAAGCGCGGTTGTACAGCACTCGCCGGTTGGCCGGCCACGCGAACGCCCAGTTCGGGAAAACCCCCATGCCGCCGGGATCGCCGTTGTCGCGCCGCGCCATCATGTTGCCGGCTTCGGTCCAGCTGCCGGCGTAGATCCAGCAGGCGCCATCGGTGGTGCCGTCGTCGCGCATCTGGCCGAAACCCGACAGCTGCTGGCCCTTGCCCACCAGCACCTTGGCCGGATCGGCCGGATCCCGCAGGTCGTCCAGCGCGCGGCCGTTGAGTTCGCGCGCCAGCTCCTCCGACGACGGCTCGTGCGGGTCGGCGTAGTCCCAGGCCAGGTTGAGGACCGGCTCCGGCGCGCGGCCGCCTTCCCTTTCGTACAGCGCGCGGATGCGCTGGTAGAGGCTGGCCATGATCCACACGTCGTTGCGCGCCACGCCCGGCGGCGTGGCCCCGGCCCAGTGCCACTGCAGCGCCCGGCCCGAGCTCACCGTGGAGCCTTCGTCCTCGGCGAAGCAGGTGGTGGGCAGCTCCAGCACTTCGGTCTGGATCGAGGCGGTGTCGACGTCGTTGTAGATGCCGTGGTTTTCCCAGAACGAGGAGGTCTCGGTTTCCAGCGGATCCATGACCACGATCAGCTTCACCTTGGAGAACGCTTCGGTCAGCTTGGTCCGGTTCGGGAACGCCAGCAGCGGGTTGAAGCCCTGGAAGAAGTAGATGTTCACCTCGCCCCGGGTCGCCTTGTCGAACATCCGCATCGCGTCGTACTCGGGGATGTCGAGCTTGGGCAGCCAGTCGTAGCCCCAGCCGTTCTCCGCGGTCGCCCTGTCGCCCCACATCGACTTCATGAAGCTGACCATGAACTTGCGGTAGTTCTGCCAGTAGCTCGTCTGGTTGGGGCGCAGCGGCTTGTTGCCCCGGGTCGACATGTAGGTTTCGAAGTCGGGCTCGCTGTCCTTCGGGATCGCCAGGTAGCCGGGGATCAGGTTCGACATCAGGCCGACGTCGGTGAGCCCCTGGATGTTGGAATGCCCGCGCAGCGCGTTCATGCCGCCGCCGGGCACGCCGATGTTGCCCAGGATCAGCTGCAGCATCGCCATGCCGCGGATGTTCTGCGCGCCCTTGGAGTGCTGGGTCCAGCCGAGCGCGTACATCGAGGCCATGGTCCGGGTCGGCGAGGAGGTTTCGCCGATCATTTCGCAGATCCTGAGGTAGCGGTCCTTCGGCGTGCCGCACAGGTTCTCGACGAACTCCGGGGTGTACGCCTCCACGTGCTGTTTGAGCAGGTTCCACACGCAGCGCGGGTGCTGCAGCGTGGGATCGGTCAGGACGTAGCCGTCGTCGCCGAACTGGTATTCCCAGCTGGACTGGTCGTAGGCGCGCTTGTCCTCGTCATAGCCGGTGAACAGGCCGTCCTGCCAGCCGAAGTCCTCACGCACCAGGAACGAGGCGTTGGTGTAGTGGCGCACGTAGTCCCACTGCACCTTGTCGTTGGCGATACACCAGCGGATCACGCCCATCAGGAAGGCGATGTCCGAACCCGGCCGGATCGGGGCGTAGTAGTCCGCCACCGACGCCGAGCGGTTGAAGCGCGGATCGACCACGATCAGCTTGGCGCCGCGGTGGTGCTTGGCCTCGGTCACCCACTTGAAGCCGCACGGGTGCGCCTCGGCCGCGTTGCCGCCCATGATGATGACAAGGTCTGTGTTGGCGATGTCCGTCCACGAATTGGTCATCGCACCACGGCCGAACGTCGGGCCCAAACTGGACACCGTCGGGCCGTGTCAGACCCTCGCCTGGTTGTCGAAGCCGACGATGCCCAGCGAGCGCACCACCTTCCAGGTCGCCCACGCGGTCTCGTTGGTGGTGGCCGAGGCGGCGAGGAAGCCGGTGGTGGTAAGCCGGTTCACGGTGGTGCCGGCGGCGTTGCGTTCGACCAGGTTGGCGTCGCGGTCGTCCTTCACCGCGCGCGCGATCCGGTCCAGCGCCTCGTCCCAGGAGATGTCCTCGAACCGGTCCGAACCGGGCCGGCGGATCCGCGGCCGGGTCAGGCGGGTGTCGGCCTTGACGTAGGACTTCAGCGCCGCGCCCTTCGGGCACAGCGTGCCGCGGTTGGTCGGGTGGTCGGCATCGCCTTCGATGTGGACCAGCTCGGCCTTCTCGCCGGCGGCCAGGTCGCCGCGCGAATACAGGATGATCCCGCAGGCGACCGAGCAGTAGGTGCAGATGTTGCGGGTTTCGGTGGTGGTGGCGAGCTTGAAGGCGCGGACGTGGGCGGCGGTGGCGGCCTCGGCCGCGCCGAAGCCCATGGCCCCCAGGGTCGTCGCCGCCGCCCCCGCGCCGGCCAGCTTGAGGAAGCTGCGGCGGGTAAGGTCGACGTTCATCATGGCTCCTCTACGGACCTGTCGTCGGATGGGTGCGTGGGGCCGATGGTCGGCCGGTGGCTGCGGGCAGTCAAGGACGCGCGGCTGCGACTTTGGGCGATGCTGCGTCGCCGCATGCCCGCTTCCCGCCGGCGCGGGAACTTCCTAGATTGGAGCCATCGCCCCCATCCGGCGCCTGCAGGAACCCACCCGATGACCGACGCCGTCCCCGAACCCCGCCTCACCTCGCTCGCCCATGGCGGCGGCTGCGGCTGCAAGATCGCCCCGGGCGTGCTGGAGGGCATCCTGCGCGAAGCCGGGCGGATCGCGATGCCGCTGCCGCCGCAGTTGCTGGTCGGGATCGAGACTTCCGACGACGCCGCGGTCTACCAGGTCAACGCGCACCAGGCGATCGTCGCCACCACCGATTTCTTCATGCCGATCGTCGACGACCCGCACGACTTCGGCCGCATCGCCGCCACCAACGCGATCAGCGACGTGTACGCGATGGGCGGCACGCCGCTGTTCGCGCTGGCCCTGCTGGGGATGCCGGTGAACGTGCTGTCGCAGGCGACCATCGGCCGCATCCTCGACGGTGGCGCGCAGGCCTGCCGCACCGCCGGCATCGCGGTCGCCGGCGGCCACAGCATCGATTCGGTGGAACCGATCTACGGGCTGGTGGCGATCGGCTTGCTCGACCCGGCCCACCTCAAGCGCAACAGCGGCGCGCGCCCCGGCGACGTGCTGGTGCTGGGCAAGCCGCTGGGCGTGGGCGTGTTTTCCGCGGCGTTGAAGAAACAGGCGCTGGACGCGTCCGGCTATGCGCAACTGATCGACACCACCACCCGGCTCAACACCCCCGGCCCGGAACTGGCGCGTCTGGACGGCGTGCACGCGATGACCGACGTCACCGGCTTCGGCCTGGCCGGACATGCGCTGGAGGTCGCGCGCGGCTCGGACTGCACGCTGCGCATCGACTGGTCCGCGGTGCCGCTGCTGGCGCAGGCGCGGGAACTGGCTCAGGCCGGCTTCGTCACCGGCGCCTCGGCGCGCAACTGGGCCAGCTACGGTGACCGGATCCGCCTCCCGGAAGCCTTCGGCCCGGTCGAACGCGCCCTGCTCTGCGATCCGCAGACCAGCGGCGGGCTGCTGGTGGCGTGCGCGGCCGATGCGGTGGACGAGGTACTGGCGGTCTTCCATCGCCATGGCTTCGCCGGCGCCAGCGTCATCGGCACGGCAGTCGAAGGCGACGCCGTCCTCCATCTCGACTGAGCGACGGCAGACGGCAGACGGCACACGGCACAGTGGATCGCGGATCCCGCCGTCGCAGAGCGGAGCCGCCACTCAGAGGCTGATCGGCTGGGTCAGCAGCTCCCAGCTCGGCGGCTCGGGCCAGTCCGGCTCCTGGTTGCCGTCGATCACCCGGCGCAGGTCGCGCTTGTCGATCTGCGGGGCAAGCACGTTGACCAGTTCCAGCGCGTAATCGCGCAGCACCCGCTCGCGCGGCAGCACCGCCCAGGCGATGCACTCGCTGATCTCCGGCGGCGCCGGCCAGCCGCGCAGGTCGGTGTCGCCGGTGCTCACCGCCATTTCCGCCAGCAGGCCCACGCCCAGGCCGGCGCGCACGTAGGTCTTGATCAGGTCCGCGTCCAGCGCGGTCAGGGCCAGGTTCGGCTCCAGGCCGGCGCCGGTGAAGGCGCGCTGCAGCGACGACTCCGGGCGCACCGAGGATTCGTAGCTGATCAGCGGGTACTTCGCCAGTTCCTGGATGTCCGGCGCGCGGCCGGCGCGGTCCAGCTCGTGGCCACGCGGCACCAGCGCCAGCCGCCTCCAGCGGTACAGCGGCACGGCGATCCCGCCCTGCGGTTCGCCGCCGGCAGTGCTGACCACGGCCATGTCGGCCTCGCCGCTGCCGAGCAGGTCCAGCGCCGCACCCTCGGTGGACTGCTGCAGGTGCACGCTCACCTGCGGGAACTCGCGCTTGATCCGCGCGATCGCCGGCGGCAGCACGAAGCGGGCCTGGGTATGGGTGGTGGTGATGGTCAGCTGGCCGTGGCTTTCGCGGCGCTGGTTGGCGGCGTAGGCGCGGATGTTGGCGGTCTCGGCCAGGATCACCCGCGCGCGCTCCAGCACCTCCACGCCGGCCGGGGTGATCGCCTCCAGGCTGCGGCCCTTGCGCACGAACAGCAGGAAGCCCAGCTCGTCCTCCAGCTGCTTGAGCTGCTTGGACAGGCCCGGCTGGGTCGCGTGCACGCGCGCCGCGGCCAGGGTGATGTTGAGCCCGGCATCGGCGATGGCAACGAGGTAGCGGAGCTGGGTGAGCGTCATCGGCGGGGCCCGGTGGAACGCGACGGAGGGAGGGCGGCAGGAACCGGGACTGTAAGAGGGAACAACCTCACGATCTTATAACCGGAAGGAATTAACTATGTGCGGCAAGTTATTTCCTCCGGTTATTAGCCGCGTCGTACGGTCCTCGTC
>NZ_PDWM01000048.1 GCF_010093225.1 Pseudoxanthomonas koreensis
GGGCAAGCCCCGCTGCCCACCTGCGGAATACCCGCACCCCCTCACCTCGTACCGGCCCCCGGAAGGCACAAGGCCGGCATGGATCGCCCCCCGGAATGCACGAGGCCGGCATGTGCCGGCCCTGTGTGTTGCAGCCCCTGCCGCACTCAACCCTGTTTCGCGGGCGCTTCCGGCGCCGCCTGCGGCGGCGTGGACGCGGGCGCAGGCGCAGCTGCGGGCGCCGCCGGCGCCGCGGCGGTGGCCTGCCAGCCGCACTGCTTGCCCTCGTTCTGCTTCTTCAGCCACTCCTGCAGCGGCGCGAAGTACTCCAGCACCGCGCCGCCGTCGATCTGCTCGTTGCCGGTCAGTTCCTTCAGCGTCGCCTGCCAGGGCTGGCTGGAGCCGTGCTGCAGCATCGTCCAGAACTTCCGCCCGGCTTCCGGGTTGCCGTAGAAGGTGCAGTCGTACAGCGGCCCGGTGTGCCCGGCCGCCTCGCACAGCGACTTGTAGAACTGGAACTGCAGCACGTGCGAGAGGAAATAGCGCGTGTACGGCGTGTTGCCCGGCACGTGGTACTTGGCGCCCGGGTCGAAGAACTCCTCGCCGCGCGCGCTGGCCGGGGCCACGCCCTGGTACTTCGCCTTCAGTTCCCACCAGGCCTGGTTGTAGTGGTCCGGCGCGATCGAGCCGTCGAACACGCCCCAGCGCCAGCGGTCGATCATCAGCCCGAACGGCAGGAACGCGACCTTGGCCAGGGCCATGCGCATCTGTGCGTTGATCAGCGCCTGTTCGCTCTGCGCCTGGCCTTCGACCAGGCCGATCGACTCCAGGTACTTCGGCGTCATCGCCAGCACGATGGTGTCGCCGATCGCCTCGTGGAAACCGTCGTTGGCGCCGCCCTGGAACAGCGGCGGCTGCTGGTTGTAGGCCAGGTAGTAATAGACGTGGCCGAGCTCGTGGTAGATGGTGGTGAAGTCTTCCTCGTTCGGCTTGATGCACATCTTGGTGCGCACGTCGGCCGACTTGCCGTCCTCGCCGCCCATGTTCATGTCCCACGCGCTTGCGTGGCAGACCACGTCGCGGTCCAGCGGCTTGATGAACTGGGTGCGCGCCCAGTAGCCCTCGGGCAGCCGCGGCATGTCCAGCGAGGTGTAGAAGTCCTGCGCGCGTTCGGTCATCCGCCTGGCGACCTGCAGCTGCGCCTCGCGCTCGGCCTCGAAGCGCTGCTGCACGCTGGCGCTGGCGCCGCGCTTGTACAGCGCCGCGCCGAGGTCCTGCTGGAACTGCTTCTGCAGGCCGGCGCTGATGTCCAGGCTGCCGGCGCCCTTGTACGGCTCCAGGATGTCCCAGAGGTTGCCCCAGTCCTGCTGCCACATGTTGCCCATCAGGTGCGCCGGCAACAGGCCGCCGGCGACCTGGCCGCGCTCGATCCCGTAGCTGCCTTCGAGCTTGTCGCGGGTGTAGCAGTGCAGCTGCTCGTACAGCGGCTTGACCTGTTCCCACAGCCGGTCGGTCTCGGCGGCGAAGGCGTCCGGCGGCATGTCGTAGCCGCTGCGCCACATCGCGCCGGTGTCGGCGAAGCCCATCGCGCTCGCGCCTTCGTTGACCAGTTCGACGAAGCGCACGTAGTCCGGGCGCATCGGCCTGGAGATGGTGTGCCAGCCTTCCCAGGCCTGCAGCTGTTCGTCGTAGTCGCGGCTGGAGCGCAGCACGTCCTCCAGCTCGCCGAGCTGGCGGCACTGCTTCGCCTCGCCTTCGCCGGTGCAGTAGGTGCCGGCGCCGTACATGCCTTCCATGCGTGCGGCGATGGTGGTCAGTTCGGCCAGGCGCGCCGGGTCCCGTGGCGGCGGCATCGAGGTCATCAGCTTGAGCAGGGTCAGGGCGCGCTTGCTGTCTTCCGACATCGGCGCGCCTTCGAAGGCCTTGGCCTGTTCGATCCACTGGTTGAGCTGGGCCAGCGAGCGCTCGTTGGCCTTGGCCGCCACGCGCTGGCTGTCGTCGTTGATGAAGGTCGAGGACAGCCACTGCGCGGAGGTCTGCTCGGGATAGGAGGCCTTGATCTCGGCGTTGACCCGGGCCACGAACTGGTCGGCGGTCTCGCCGCCTTGGGCCTGCGTGCCGGTCGGTGCGGTGGCCTCGGGCGTGGTTTCCTTCTTGCAGGCGGACAGCGAGAGGCCCGCGGCGATGGCGAGCGGCAGCAGCAGGTGGCGGTGGTTCACGGTGGGTCCCCGAGGGAAGAGCAGTGCCCGAAGGCTAGTGGGGCGCCGGAGTGGCCGCAAGTGGGAGGCGGGGCAGCAGCCCGCGCTCCAGCAGCCATTGCCTGGCGTCCTCGGCATCCTGCTCGAACCACGCACGCGTCGAACCCAACCGGTACGTGTAGCCCCACGCATCCATGTCCGCCATCAGCCGCGCGCTGCCGACGCCGGGCAGGGCGTCGGCGAGCACGATCTGCAGGTAGCAGGTGGCGTCTTCCTCGGCGACCGAATCGGTGGCGTCGGTGTGCACCGCCGCGCGGCGTTCCGGCGGCAGCACGATCAGGTGGCAGGCTTCGTGCAGCATCGAGTGCACCGGCGTGTCGCCGCGCACGTACACGGTGGTGCCGATGATCCCGGCCTCCGGTTCGCCCCAGTAGCTGCCGGGAATCGGCGCACCATCCGCCACCCGCGCCAGCGCCAGCCCGTGGCGCGCGAGTAGGGTCTCGGCATCGGCAAAGCCGATGTCGCGCAGGCAGAGGATGCTCAGCCCTGTCCTTCCGGCAGCGCCACCGAAATGTCGAGCACGTCGTGGTCGCCGTCCTTGATCAGGTCGACCTTGACCGCGTCGACGTCGACGTTGACGTACTTCTTGATCACCTCCAGCAGCTCCCGCCGCAGCAGCGGCAGGTAGTCCGGCGCGCCGCGACTGCTGCGCTCCTGCGCGATGATGATCTGCAGCCGGTTCTTCGCCGTGGCCGCGGTGTCCTTCTTCGCCTTCAGGAAATCGAACAGTCCCATGCTCAACCTCCGAACAGCTTGCTGAAGAAACCCTTCTTCTCCAGCGTGGTGAAGCGCAGCGGCCGCTCCTCGCCGAGCAGGCGCCCGACCGCATCGTCGTAGGCCTGGCCGGCCTCCGACTCGCCCTCCAGGATCACCGGTTCGCCCTTGTTGGAGGCGTTGAGCACGTCGGTGGACTCCGGGATCACGCCCAGCGCCTTGAGCCCGAGCACTTCCTCCACGTCGGCGATGCTGAGCATCTCGCCACTGGCCACGCGCGCGGGGCTGTAGCGGGTCAGCAGCAGGTGCGAGGGCACCGTCTCGCCGGCCTCGGCGCGGCGGGTCTTGGAGTCGAGCAGGCCGATGATGCGGTCGGAGTCGCGCACCGAGGACACTTCCGGGTTGACCACCACCACCGCCTTGTCGGCGAAGTACATGGCCAGGAACGCGCCCTTCTCGATGCCGGCCGGCGAGTCGCAGACGATGTAGTCGAAGCCGTCGGCGGCCAGGTCCTTGAGCACCTTCTCCACGCCTTCCCTGGTCAGCGCGTCCTTGTCGCGGGTCTGCGAGGCAGCCAGCACGTAGAGGTTGTCGAAGCGCTTGTCCTTGATCAGGGCCTGCTTGAGCGTGGCCTCGCCGTTGACGACGTTGACGAAGTCGTACACCACGCGGCGTTCGCAGCCCATGATCAGGTCGAGGTTGCGCAGGCCGACGTCGAAGTCGATCACCGCGGTCTTGTGCCCGCGCCGGGCCAGGCCGATGGCAATACTGGCGCTGGAAGTGGTCTTGCCGACGCCGCCCTTGCCGGAAGTGACTACGATGATTTCAGCCAATGGATGTCTCCTGCGTGCGTGCGGTGGTGGCGCGCCAGGCGGTGCCGCCGGCGCGAAGAGTCATTCGAGTGCGGCCAGCCGGAGCTGGTCGTTTTCCAGCCAGACCTGCACGGCCTTGCCGCGCAGTTTCTCGGGGATATCGTCCAGTACCTTGTAGTGGCCGGCAATGGCCACCAGCTCGGCGTGGAATTCGCGGCAGAAGATCCGCGCGTCGGGATTGCCCTGGGCGCCGGCGAGGGCGCGGCCGCGCAGCGCACCGTAGACGTGGATCGAACCGTCGGCAATGACCTCGGCACCGGCGCCGACCGTGGTCAGCACGGTCAGGTCGCAGCCTTCGGCGTAGAGCTGCTGGCCGGAGCGGACCGCGGTCTTCTGCATGCGGCCCGGGGCGCGCGGCTTCTCCGCGGTGGCGGCGGTCGGGGCAGGGGCTGGCTTCGGGGCGCGGCTGCTGGCCGGGGCGGTGGCCGCTTCGCGCGGGGCCGGCTCGCGTGCGGCCGCTGCCGGCGCGGCCGCGGGCGTGCCGTCGGCGTATTCGTACTGGGCGCGGAACTTGGCCAGCACCGGCAGGCCCAGGGCCGCGGCCAGCGCGTCGTTGTCCTTCGTGCCGTAGGCCAGCGCCACCGGCAGCACGCCGGCGCCGCGCAGCCCGTCGATCAGGGCGCGGGCGGTGGCCTCGTCCGGGGTCTTCGCCAGGCCGCCGAAATCGACGATCACCGCGGCGCGGCCGAACAGCTTCGGTGCGCGCTCCACCCGTTCGCGCATCTCGCGCACCAGCTGGTCGACGTCGAGGCTGCGGATGCGCAGGTTGGCGATGCCGACCTGGCCGATCTTCAGTTCGCCCGCCTGTTCGTAGTCGTTCGCCGCCAACGCCACGTCAGGTGCCCGTCGCACGGTTGTCGCGCGGCGCGCGCTGGCGGGGGTGGCCGACCCACGGCAGGTCGGGCAGGGCGTCGCCGTAGGTCTCGCGGACCCACGGGTAGCTGCACAGGGTCTTGGTCATCATGCTGGCGCGCAGGTCCTCGTCCGGCATCAGGTTCTGGCCGGCCTCGTGGAAGCCGAAGCTGCCATGGAACAGCAGCGCCGGGTCGGCGCCGTGGTCGAGGAACACCTCGCAGCACAGTACCGGGTAGCGCAGTTCGGCGTAGCTCTGCACGTCGGCGTAGAACGCCCGGCCCACGCCGCCGCCGCGGCGGCGGCTGGCGACCACGATCCGGTCGATGTAGAAGAAATCGGGATAGCGCGCCTTGAACCAGGCGAAGTTGCTGCTGTCGTGGTCGCTGTCGCTGCCGAAACCGACCAGGAACCCGGCCAGGTTGCCGTCGCGCTCGGCCACGCGGAAGTACTCGGCGTTGTCGAAGAACCGGCGCAACCGTGCCGAATCCAGCGGCAGGATCGCCGAGCCGGCATTGTTGTTGAGCGCCAGGATCGAATCCAGCTCGTGTTCGCGCACGTCGCGGATGACGATGGACATGGGGGTAGAGCCGACTCCAGGAGGACCAGAACAGGCCGGTGGCGCGGCCGGGCGGGATTATCGCACGGGGGTCGGGCCCCGGCGAGCCGGGGCATGACTTCCGTCCGCCGACGTACGCCCGGATGCCCCGTAAGATGCGGCGATGCTCGGACGCCTCAGCCATACCCGCCTGCTGCGCTACGCCGGCCTGTTCACCTGGGCGATGGTGGGCGTGCCGCTGGTGTATTCGCAGTACGTGCCGGCCGATGGCGGCGAGGAACTGGCCAGCCTTGGCGCAGGCTCGGTCTGGCTGTTCGCCTGCTACCTGGGCTTCGGCGCCTGCTACTGGTGGCTGACCCGGGGGCTGGGCAACGCCCGCGGCAGCTGGGCCGACCGGGCGCTGCTGCTGGTGCTGACCGTGCTGGCGCTGGCGGTGAGCTACTTCAACGGCTCCGGCCTGGGCAGCATCCTGCTGATGGTCGCCGCCGGGGTGATCCCGTGGCTGCTCCCGGCCTGGCCGGGCATCGTCCTGCTGCTGCTGAGCCAGCTGGCGGTGCTGCCGATCTACTACAACGTGTTCCGGATGCCGCTGTTCGAGGCATTGATGCAGTCGCTGCTGTACGCCGGCTTCTCGATGTTCATCTACGTCACCAGCCTGGTGGCGCGGCAGCAGGCCCAGGCCCGCGACGAACAGCGCCGGCTCAACGCCGAACTGCGCGCCACCCGCGCCCTGCTGGCCGAGAGCGCCCGGGTCAACGAGCGCACCCGCATCTCGCGCGAACTGCACGACCTGCTGGGCCACCACCTGACCGCGCTGAGCCTGAACCTGGAAGTGGCCAGCCACATGACCGCCGGCCGCGCCCACGAGCACGTGCGCCAGGCCCACACCCTGGCCCGGCTGCTGCTGACCGACGTGCGCGAGGCGGTGAGCCAGCTGCGCGACGCCAGCGGCGGGATCGACCTGGCCGCGGCGCTGCGCCCGCCGGCCGACCACGTGCCGGCGCTGGACATCGCCCTGGACGTGGAGTCGCCGCTGGCCATCGACGATCCCGAGCGTGCCCACGTCGTGCTGCGCTGCACCCAGGAGATCATCACCAACGCGGTGCGCCACGCGAACGCGCGGCAGCTGCGGATCCGGGTCTTCCGCGAGGCCGGTGCGATCGTGCTGGAGGCCCAGGACGACGGCCAGGGCGCCGACGGCCGGGTCCCCGGCAACGGCCTGCGCGGCATGCGTGAACGCATCGGCCAGGGCGGCGGTACCCTCGACACCCAGACCCGGCGCGGCGAGGGGTTCCGCCTGCGCCTGTCCATCCCCGACACCACCGCCGTGAACCCGGCCCTCGAAGGAGCGCTGCCATGATCCGAGTCTGCCTGGTCGACGACCAGACCCTGGTCCGCCAGGGCATCCGTTCCCTGCTGGCGCTCGATGGCGGCATCGAGGTGGTCGCCGAGGCCGGCGACGGCCGCCAGGCGGTCGACCTGATCCCGCAGGCGAAGCCGGACGTGGTGCTGATGGACATGCGCATGCCGGTGATGTCCGGGCTGGAGGCGCTGCAGGTGCTCTCGCGCCTGGAACAGCTGCCGCCGACCATCATCCTGACCACCTTCGACGACGACCAACTGGTCCTGGCCGGGCTCAAGGCCGGAGCCAAGGGCTACCTGCTCAAGGACGTGTCGCTGGAGCAGCTGGTCGGGGCGATCCGGACCGTGGCCGACGGCGGCTCGCTGGTCCAGCCGGCGGTGACCCAGCGCCTGCTGTCGGGCCTGGAGCACATGCGCAACGAGTTCGTCAGCCTGGACCGCCCCGATCCGCTGACCGACCGCGAGACCGAGATCCTGCGGCTGATGGCCTCGGGCTTCTCCAACAAGGAGATCGCCAACTCGCTGGGCGTGGCCGAGGGCACGATCAAGAACCACGTCTCCAACATCCTTTCCAAGCTGGGCGTGCGCGACCGTACCCGCGCCGTGCTCAAGGCGTTCGAATTGCAGCTGGTCTGAGCGGCGCGATGCCCGGCCCGCCGCAGCGCGGCGGTCGCCCCCGGGCGCGCGGGCAGTGGGCCGCGGCTCCGCATCGGAGCCGTTCAGCCCCCGTCCTGCCTGCGCCGGAACTCGGCGCAGGTGCCCCTGTCCATGGGGAGGACATCCGGATGGGCCGGGTGTAAGAATTCCGTTTACCCGCGCCTTGGCCGCCCGGCCGATGCGCTCGGGCGGCGAAGCCTGCTAGGATTCGCGGCTCGCCTTTGTCAATTCGCCGTGGATCGGCCCCGGAGACTCCTGCATGACCCGCATTATCGAGTTCCTGATCGCCTTGGGCATCGTGGCTGTTCTGGCCCTGCTGATCGGCCTTGTCCTGCCTTCGCACCGGCATATTTCCGAGAGCGTCGAGACCAACCGCAAGATGACCATCGTGTACGACACGGTGAACAACCTGCGTCGTTTCAAGGACTGGAATCCGCTGGTGCTGCGCGATCCGGACGTCCGGCTGAACGTCACCGGCCCGGAAGCCGGCGTCGGCGCACGCCTGGACTACGCTTCGGACGAAGAGCGCATCGGCAAGGGCAGCTGGGAGATCGTGGACAGCGTCCCCAACCAGAAGGTCGTGATCAAGGTCGATGACCCGGCGCGCGGCAACGACAAGACCGTGCAGTTCCTGCTCGAGCCCACCGGCAAGAACGACCGCAACGTCAAGGTCACCCAGACCTACGACGTCGACTACGGCTGGAACCTGCTGGGCCGCTACGCCGGCCTGTACGTCAGCCGCCACGTCGGCGACGACGTCAAGCTGGGCCTGGGCCGCATGGCCAACATGCTGGCCACGGTGCCCAACTTCGACTACCGCGCCGAAGGCGTGCCGCTGGGCGGCCTGAAGGTCGTGGACGTTCCGGCGCTGGACCTGCTGGTGGTCAACGCCGGCAACATCGACCGCAGCAACGAAGCGATCAAGCAGTCGATCAAGAACAACCAGGAGTGGATCAAGCGCACCCTGGAGGCCAACCCCGGCCTGGAGGCCATCGGCCCGGTGCGCATCATCACCACCGACTTCGGCGCCGAGAAGTACGCGTTCGACGTGGCCCAGCCGGTCCGCCGCCGGGTCGCCCAGGCCCCGCAGGCCCCGCTGGCCGGCGAGGAGAAGGAGCCGGAAACCGACACCCCGGCCGAGAACGTCGGCGTCCAGGTGGCCGCCGAGGGCGATCCGCTGAAGGTCACCGTGCCGGCCGGCGCCCCGGTCGAGTACATCCGCACCGAGCCGCGTCGCGCTGCCTTCGCTTCCTACACCGGCTACATGGCCGAGCTGGACGCCGCGCGCAACTCGCTGCGTGCCTGGGCGGTGACCCACGGCTACGAAGTGACCGACCGTCCGTACGAGCTGTGGAAGGGCGGCGTGGACAAGTCGTTCACCGCCGAAGGCACCTACGACATCTACTGGGCGATCAAGTAACCGTCCGCCGGCCCCGCCGGCGCGGTCGCGAAGCTCCAGCGAAAGGCGCCGCGCAAGCGGCGCCTTTTCGTTTAGGCTCCCGGCGAGGCGGTGGAGGCGGGTGATGGAAGGGGTGGCGATGGCGAGGGGCGACTCGAAGGCGGGCGCGTGGCTGGCGGCGACCGGCGCGGTGCTGGCGGCGCTGGCGATCGGGTTGTCGGCCTATGCGGCGCACGGGGTCGCCGACCTGCACGCGCGCGGCAACCTGCAGACCGCCAGCCTGTACGCGTTCGCCCACGGCGTCGCCCTGGCGGCGCTGGCGCCAACATCGGCGCGGGCGTTGCGGCTGCTCGCCCTCGCCGGCCTGCTGCTGGGCACCGTGCTGTTCGCCGGCAGCCTGGCCGGCGGCGCACTGCTCGGATGGCCGACCCGGCTGGCACCGTTCGGCGGTACCGTGCTGATGGCCAGCTGGCTGCTGCTGGCGATCGATGCGGTGAGGCGCTGACATGCCGCGCCATGCCCGCGGGTTCGACGTGGAGGCCGCATACGAGTACCTGCTGCGGCGCGACCGCAGGCTCGGCACCTGGATGAAGCGGCTCGGGCCACTGCCGCCCGAAGCGCGCTGGCGCAAGCCCTTCGATCCGGTCGACGCGCTGGCCCGTGCGATCCTGTTCCAGCAGCTGTCGGGCAAGGCCGCGGCGACGATCGTCGGCCGGGTCGAGGAGGCGATCGGCAGCACCCGCCTGCACCACGACACCCTGGGCCGGATCGACGACGCCGCGCTGCGCGCCTGCGGCGTGTCCGGGAACAAGGCCCTTGCGCTGCGCGACCTCACCGCACGCGAGGCGCAGGGCGGAATCCCCGGCCTGCGCCGCATGTCGACCATGCACCAGGACGAGATCGTCGCCGCGCTGGGGCCGGTGCGCGGGATCGGCCGCTGGACGGTGGAGATGATGCTGATGTTCCGCCTCGGCCGCCCGGACGTGCTGCCGGTGGACGACCTGGGCATCCGCAAGGGCGCACAGCTGGTGGATCGCCTGGAAGCGATGCCCACGCCGAAGGAGCTGGCGGCACGTGGCACCAGGTGGGGCCCGTACCGCACCTACGCCAGCCTCTACCTGTGGCGCATCGCCGACCAGGCCGTTGAAGCGAAGGCGCCGGTCAATCGTTCGCAGGATTGACCGGAACCCGCCGACGCGGCGACATCCGCAGCAGGGCATCGTCACGGCGTACATGGTGGTGGTAGATCGCCGCCAGCGCGTGCACGCCGACCAGCCAGTATCCGGCCGTGGCGATGCGTCCGTGCCAGGTCTCCAGGCTTTCGGCCAGGCCCTGCTGTACCGGGATCAGCAGCGGCAATCGCAAGTTGCCGATCGCAGGCGCGTGGCCTTCGGCATTGAGCAGCAGGTAGCCGACGATGGGCATCGCCAGCAGCAGGACATACAGCGCGAGTGCGACGACCGCGGCCAGCGCGGATTGCCATTTCGGTGGCTGCGGCGTGATCGGCGGGATGCGGCCGGACAGGCGCAGTCCCAGGCGCAGCCAGGTCAGGGCGAACACCGAGATGCCCAGGAAGTAGTGCGCGGTCTTCATCGCCGCGCGTTCGGCGCTGCCGCGCGGGAAGATGCCGCGCAGTTCCATCGTCGCGTAGACCCCGACCAGCAGGAGCAGGGTGATCCAGTGCAGGGCAATGAGTCCACGCGGGAAGCGGGCGGGTGGCTGCTTGGACATGGCGGCGAAAGCGCGATGGGGATATGCCGGAGTATCTACCCGGCCGGGTTGGCAGCCTTGATCCAGGTCAAGCGCGCAGGCACGTTGCCGCCTCAGCCGGTAAATCGCCAGTGCCAGGGCTCGTAGACGATGCCGTGCGGGTTGCCGCGCGGATAGCTCATGCCGAAGCCGTGCGCGGCGGCGTGTCCGCGCAGCCAGGCGAACGCGGGCGTGGCTTCGAACGATTCCTCGGCCGGCGGTTCGCCGGGCGTGCCGATGTCCAGCGCGTCGCCGCCGTGGTGTTCGCTGTAACCGGGTGCGGCGTTGACCTGCAGGATCTGTGCCAGGTCCTGGGCGCGCGCCAGCTTGCGCTGGAAGATGCCCAGCTGGTAATCGTGGCTGCGATAGCCGGAGATCGCTTCGAGCACGACCCCGTCCACCGCCGCGGCGCGGCGCATCGCCAGCCAGGCACGCGCGGCCGTCGGCAGCAGCCACAGCGGGCGGCGGTAGCGGTCGCGGCCGGCCAGCAGCAGCCATTCCGGTTCGGCCACCAGGGCCAGGCCGCAGCGTTGCGCGTAGCCGTCGTCGATGCCCAGCGCAAGCAGGCGTTCGTGCAGGTGGTCCAGCGGCAGGCGTGAAGGCGCGTGCGGCAGCGTGCGTGGCGGCGCATCGTGGCTGGCATCGAGCAGGTCCAGCGCGGCGCCGATGCCCGGCTCGCGTGCCAGCCGCGGCACCAGCGGCAGCAGCCCGCTGGCCAGCACCGCGGCCAGGTAGCGGCCGTCGCGCTTGCGCCGCAACACCGTGCTGGCGCGCGCCAGCGCACGCGCGTCGGCGTTGCCGCGCGCGCGCAGCAGCGCCGACGGCCACAACTCGATGTCGACGGTGTTCAGCAGGCGGGCGTGCAGCGGGGCCGGGGGCGTGGGCATCGGCCCAGCTTAGCCACGGCCGCGTGCCGTCGCCAGATCGGGCGTGGCCAGCTCGCGCAGGCGGGCCAGCAGCGCGGCCGGGTCCTTCGGCTCCAGCAGCAGGTCGTGCTTGCCGTGGGTGGGCAGCCACAGCTTGCGGCGCCCGTCGGCGGTGGCGACGAAGCCGCGCCGGCGGTTGCGCAGCATGAACCAGCCGCTGTGGAAGCCGGGCATGCCGAAGCCATTGGTCTTGAGTGTGGGTCGCAGTTCGGTGTGTTCGTCCAGGTCGACCACCCGGGCCTGGTCCAGTTTCAGTTCCGACAGCGGCACGCGGCAGCGGTAGAAGCTGGAGCGCACTTCCAGCGAATCGGTCGACAGCGAAAGCCCCTGACGGTGCATGAAGCGTGACAGCACCCACCACAGCGCGCCGCACATCAGGGCCAGCCCGCCCAGGGAGAGGGCGACCGTCAGCGGCAGGCTGCCGCCGATCAGCTTCATCGGCCCGCCGCGGACGGCGGCCACCGCCAGCGCGAATGCGGTGACCGCCAGCGGCAGCACGAAGGTCAGGGTGAACAGCCAGAAGCCGGTGCGAGCCCCGGGCGGGGCCAGCTGCAGGCGCGGATCGGGATCGGTCGTCACGGCATGCTTCCAGGGGCGAGCAGGGGAGCGGCGACGTGCAGGACGAGGTCGGCGCTGAAGTGCGCAAGCATCGCCATTTCGATCCCGCGCTTCCAGTACAGCCAGCCGAAGGCGACCCCGGCGATGCCGTTGAGCAGCAGCGTGCGCAGCACCACCACCGGCTCCAGGCCCCAGACCTGCGCCGCGGCCGGCAGGTGGCCGGCACCGAACAGCAGCGCCGCGGCGACGATCGCGCACCAGTAGGCCCACGCCGGCGGAGTGCGGCCGCGCAGCCGCGCCGCGAGCCACAGCAGCAGTGTCATCAGGAACAGGCGCAGCATCAGCTCTTCGACGATGCCGCCGTAGAACGAGGCCAGGAAACCGTTGAACGCAGTGGTGCCGCTGCCGGCGGTGGCGGGCGGATGCAGCATCGGCGGCAGCGCGCGATCGACCAGCGGGGCCAGCGCGAGGATCGCCACGGCCGCGGCGATGCCCAGCAGCGCCGCCTGCACGGGCCGCAGGCGGGCCCAGTCAGGGCGTTGCCGCCGCACCAGCCAGGCATGCATCAGCGGGCTGCCGAGGCCGACCCGGTGGCCCATGCGCAGTCCGAGCCACGCCAGCAGCCCGACCACGACCATCGCCTGCGCACCCTGCGCGGCGGCGACCACGGCCAGTGGCACCGGCACCTTGGCAAAGACCTCGGGCATGAGCTGGGCGACATAGGGAATCAGCGCGGCGGCGGCCAGGCCGGACAGCACGCCCCAGGCCGCGGCGATCTTCAGGTCCTGCAGCGTGGTGGCCGGCGCGATGGACGCCGGATGCGCGGCGGCCATTGAAGGTGCGGTGCTCATTCGTCCTTCTCCCGGTTCTCGCCCGGCTTCGGCAGCCGGCCTGCCCTGCGCAGCGCATCGCGCAGCGCGTACTCGATCTGCGCGTTGAGGCTGCGCAGTTCATCGTCGGCCCACCGCTGCGCCGCCGCCAGCACGTCGGCGTTGATCCGCAGCGGGTAGGCCTTCTTCTCGGCCATCTCAGTAGATCGAACCAGCGTTGAGGACAGGCTGCATGCCGCGATCGCCGCACAGCACGACCAGCAGGTTGCCGACCATCTGCGCCTTGCGCTCCTCGTCCAGCTGCACGACGCCGTTCTTCTGCAGTTCGTCCAGCGCCATCTCGACCATGCCCACCGCGCCGGCGACGATCCGCGTGCGCGCGGCGATCACCGCGTTGGCCTGCTGCCGCTGCAGCATCACCTGGGCGATCTCCGGCGCATAGGCCAGGTGGCTGATGCGCGCCTCGATCACTTCCACGCCGGCCGTGCCCAGGCGCTCGGCGATCTGCGCCTGCAGGTGGTCGGAAATCTCCTGCGGATGGCTGCGCAGCGCGGTCTGGCCTTCGTCGTGCTGGTCGTAGGGGTAGCTGGCGGCCATCGCCCGCAGCGCCGCCTCGGACTGGATGTGGACGAAGTTCTCGTAGTCGTCGACGTTGAACACCGCCTCGGACGCATCCACCACCTGCCACACGATCACCGCGGCGATCTCGATCGGGCTGCCGTCCAGGTCGTTGACCTTGAGCTTGCCGCTCTCGAAGTTGCGCACGCGCTGGCTGACCTTGCGCTTGGAGTAGAAGGGGTTGTTCCAGCGCAGGCCGGCTTCCTTGACCGTGCCCACGTACTTGCCGAACAGGCTCAGCACCGCGGCCTGGTTGGGCTGGATCGAGTACAGGCCGGTGACCATCAGCACCACCAGCAGGACCAGGACGGCGGAGGCGAGCACGGGCAGGGCGGCGCCGCCCTCGACGCCGCGGACGCCGGTGAAGAACAGCCAGACCGCCGCCGCGCTCGCGAGCACGGTCACGACGAGGACGGGAATGCCGGGCAGGGAACGGATCGGAAGCTCTTTCATGGCAGGTCTCCAGTGACGGAAACAGAAGATATCAATTTGATATCAGATGTCAACAGCTTCATCCCGTAGAGCGGGGCTTGCCCCGCTGCTCCCCCCAACCGGCCCCCTTCCCCGGCTTCCAGCGAAGGAAGAGCAGCGGGGCAGGCCCCGCTCTACACTGTCGGGCCCTCATGCATCGATGTGGACATGGTCTCGATCGGAACCCCGGGCTCCTCCCGCGCGCTGCGCGTCCTGCTGCTGGGCTCGGGCGAACTGGGCAAGGAAGTGGCCATCGAGCTGCAGCGGCTGGGGGTGGAGGTGATCGCCGCCGACCGCTACGCCGGCGCCCCGGCGATGCAGGTCGCCCACCGCAGCCACGTGCTGGACATGCTCGACACCTTCGCCCTGCGCGAACTGGTGGCGCTGGAGAAGCCCGACCTGGTGGTGCCGGAGATCGAGGCGATCCACACCGAGACCCTGGTCCAGTTGGAGAAGGAACACGGGCAGAGGGTGGTCCCGACCGCGCGCGCCGCGCGCCTGACCATGGACCGCGAGGGCATCCGCCGCCTGGCCGCCGAGACCCTGGGCGTGCCGACCTCGCCGTACCGCTTCGTCGACACCGAAGAGGAGTACCGCGAGGCGATCGCCGCCATCGGCCTGCCATGCGTGGTCAAGCCGGTGATGTCGTCCTCGGGCAAGGGCCAGAGCACGGTGCACGCGGCCGCGGAGGCGGACGCGGCCTGGGTCTACGCGCAGACCGGCGGCCGCGCCGGCGCCGGCCGCTGCATCGTCGAGGGCTTCGTCGACTTCGACTACGAGATCACCCTGCTGACCGTGCGCCATGCCGGCGGCACTTCGTTCTGCGAACCCGTCGGGCACCTGCAGCGCGACGGCGACTACCGCGAAAGCTGGCAGCCGCAGCCGATGTCGGCGCTGGCGCTGGAACGGGCGCAGGCGGTCGCGCGGGCGATCACCGACGACCTCGGCGGCTGGGGCGTGTTCGGGGTGGAGCTGTTCGTGAAGGACGACGAGGTGTGGTTCTCGGAGGTGTCGCCGCGCCCGCACGACACCGGACTGGTGACCTTGGCCTCGCAGGAGCTGAGCCAGTTCACGCTGCATGCGCGGGCGATCCTGGGCCTGCCCATTCCCGTCATCCGCCAGAACGGCCCCTCGGCCTCGTGCGCGTTGCTGGCGCAGGGCCACGGCGTGCCGGCGTTCTCGAACCTGGACGCGGCGCTGCAGGCGCCGGACAGCGCGCTGCGCCTGTTCGGCAAGCCGCGGGTGGAGGGCCATCGCCGGGTCGGCGTGACCCTGGCGCGTGCAGGCGACGTGGAAACCGCGCGCGCTATCGCGCGTGACGCCGCCGAAGCCATCCACATCGAAGTACTGCCGGAATAGCCCCGGCGCCTCGAGCGCAGCGCCGTGGATCAGAGCGCCAGGTCCACCCACACGAGGTGGTGGTCGCTGCCGTCGGCGATCGCGGCGGCCGGATCGGTGGAGGCCGGCCAGAACACGCCGCTGCCTTGCAGCGCGAAACCGGTCGAGGGCAGCACGTAGTCCAGGCGCATCGCCCCGGCGCGCGGGCCAAAGTCGCCGGTGACGTGCGCCGGTGCGCCGCGGCGGAGCAGGCCCTTGGCCGCGTAGGCGCGCGCCGTCTCCTCGCCGCCGGCCGAGCGCGGCGTGGCCATGCGCAGCACGCGCGGGTGCTCGAGCAGTTCCACGATGGCCTCGTGGTGGCCGTCGCCATCGGCGGGGTCGTTGTTGAGGTCGCCGGCGATCACGAAGCGCGCGCCTTCGGCGAGGCCGCCGCAGCGGCCGGCGTCGTCGCACAGCCACGTGTGCGTGCCGGGCGAGATGTAGTCGTGCCACAGCCGGATCTCGTCGGCGTTGCGCGCGCCGTTGCGGTCCTCCGGGCCGTCGAACACCGGTGGGGTCGGGTGCGAGACCAGGAAGTGCACGGTGCCGCCGGGCGCATGCACCGGCACGTCCCAGTGCGACTTGGACGACAGGCGCAGTTGCTCCCACACCGCGTCGTCGTGCCAGGGCTTGCCGGTGGCCGGATCCACCGGGCGCCGTGCGCCGGGCATCGCCGACCAGCGCAGCAGGCGGAAGCTGCGCACCTGCGCCGCGTCGATCGGATGCTTCGACAGCACCAGCATCCCGTACTGGCCCGGGTGCAGGCCGTAGCCCCAGGCGTCGTTGCCGCGGTCGCGGCCGGCGTTCCTGTTTCCGTCGGCCGCACCCGCGCTGGCGCCGACGCTGCCGTTGCGGTCCAGGTCCAGCCCGCTGGGCACGCCGGTGTTCACTTCGGCGAAGTAGCGGTAGGGGTAATGCAGTGCTTCGCCGCCGCCGGGTTGCTGCCGTTCCAGGTAATCGCGCTGGAACAGGTCGGCCGCGCGCCCTGCCGCGTCGTAGTCGAACTCGTTAAGCAGGACCAGGTCCGGCCGCACCTGCTGCAGCACCGCGGCGATCTTGCGCGCGCCGGCATCGCCGGCCTGCAGGCGGCGGATCACGCCACCGGCTTCGTCGTCGAACAGCGAAGTGTTGTAGGTGGCCACGCGCAGCGTGGATCCGGGGGAAGAAGTGGCCGTGGCGGCGTTTCCTTGATGGCTGGCGCAAGCGGGAAGCATCACGGCCAGTGCGGGAAGGAGGAGGCGGGCGAAGATCTGCATGGACGCGATTCTGGCATGGCTTCCCCTTGTAGGAGCCCACTTCAGGGGGCGACCCGATGCCGCTGGAACGCGGCCATGCTCAACGCGGCCGATCCGGATGTGGTGCGTTGAACGACGCACCTTCCAACGGCATCGGGTCGCCCCCTGAAGTGGGCTCCTACAGGGAGTGCGCGACAGCGGAGAGGCGCGACGGCGGCGGTTACGGGGAGAAGCGGCGCCAGCGGCGGCCGTCGAAGGCTTCCAGCGGCTGGAAGCGGCGCTTGTAGTCCATCTTGGCGTGGCCTTCGATCCAGTAGCCCAGGTAGAGATGCTGCAGGCCCTCGCGGCGCGCCCATTCGATCTGGTGCAGGATCGCCAGCGTGCCCAGGCCCAGCTGCGGCAGGTCCGGGTCGTAGAAGGTGTAGACCGCCGACAGCCCGCGGCCGGCGCGGTCGGTGACCGCGACGCCGAGCAGCCGGCCGGGGCCGTGCGCGGCGGCTTCGCGCATTTCCAGGAAGCGCGTGTCCGACCAGCTGCCGACCAGGAACTGGTCGAACTCCGGCGTGCCGTGCCCGTCCATGCCGCCATCGCGGTGGCGCGCGCCCAGGTAGCGCTGGTACAGCGCGAAATGCTCGGGCGGGCGCCGCGCCGGCGCCACACGGGTTTCCACCGTCGCATTGCGCGCCAGGCAGCGGCGCTGGCTGCGGTCGGGCGCGAACGCGGCCACCGGGATGCGCACGGCCACGCAGGCGCGGCAGTGCGCGCAGTGCGGCCGGTAGACCAGGTCGCCGGAGCGGCGGAAGCCCCAGTCCAGCGCCTGCGGATAGATCGACGCCAGGCGCGGGTCGCGCGGATCCAGCACCAGGTCGCGCGCGCTGCGCTCGGGCCAGTAGCCGCAGGCGTGGCCCCCGGTCTGGAACAGGCGCAGGTCGTCGGTCGGTTGCGAGTCGTTGCCCATCTTCGTGGACCGCGGCGGTTGCGGGCAGCATACCCCCGCCGCGTCGCAGTCGCCGCGATCCGGCCGCACCACACGGGTCAGCGGCAACGATGCCGTGCCTCCCGGCTGGCGGCTGAACGGCGCCGGCGCCGGGTCAACGCGTGGCGCGGCGCGGCGTTTTCCTTCGCGTGGCCACCGGGTCCACGAACGAATGGAGAACACCGTGAAGAAGACCACTTCCCTGATCGCCACCGCGGCGGTGCTGGCCATCGCCGCCGGCGCCGCCCTGGCGCAGACCAGCACCAGCACCGCCGCACCGCCGCCGCCGGAGCGCAAGCCGCTGGACGCCAACAAGGACGGCGTGATCGACCGCAGCGAGGCCGCCGCGCATCCGCGCCTGGCCGCGCAGTTCGACACCCTGGATACCAGCAAGGACGGCAGGTTGCAGCGTGACGAACTGCCGCGCAGGCCGTACGGCCACCAGGGCCGCCACGGTCCGGGCGGGGGCCGCCACGGCCCGCGCGACGGGCGCGGCTTCGCCGCGCTGGACAAGGATGGGGACCGCCGTGTCAGCAAGGCCGAGGCCGCTGCCGATCCGCGGTTCGCCGAACACTTCGCGAAGATGGATGCGAACAGCGACGGCTTCGTCGACCGCGCCGACCGCGAACTGGCGGCGAAGCAGCGCAAGGACGAATGGTTCAAGTCCGCCGACAGCAACAGGGACGGCAGCCTGAGCAAGGCCGAGTTCGACGCCGCCCACGCCCGGCGCGCGGAAGAGGCCGGCAAGCGCGGCTTCGGCCCGGGCCACGCCCCGGCGAAGTAGCGCCGGGCTCGCCCGGCTACGCACGCGTGACGAAGCGATAGGTCGGAGAGCAGCGGGGCAAGCCCCGCTCTACGGGGTGGGGGGCGGGGAGATGCGTACGCGGATTTCCTCGTCCTCGCCGGCCTTTTCCTTTGCTCCGTCCGCAGGCTGCGCGGCCGCGGGTTGTTCGACCGTCGCCGGCGACGGCGCTTCGGCCGGTTTCGGCTTGCGCATCCAGATGAACATTGCCACCGCGGCGATCACCAGCAGCAGGCCCACGCGCACGCGCCAGGTCCAGCGGTTGCCGCCGCCTTCCTCGAAGCGCGACGGCAGGGCTTCGGTCGCCGGCTGCGGCAAACCCGAATAGGAACTGCGCGTGGTCGCCAGCAGGCCGGCCTCGCGCAGCAGTTCGCGCGCGCGCGGCTGGTCTTCAGCCTTGCGCACCCACACCGCCGGCTGCTGGCTGGCCGGCACCGGCTCGGAATAGCTGAACTGCCCGCGGCGCTTGCCGCGGTACGAGCGCGGCTGGCTGATGTAGACGGCGATGCCCGCGTCTTCCAGCAGCCGGGCCACGCCTTCCACGGTTTCCAGGCGCTGGCTGGTGAAGATCTGGCGCACGCTCAGTCCTGTGCCGGCACGGCGCGCGCGGCGGCCGGGTCGGGCACCACGCGGATCAGGCCTTCCTGTGCGGTGCTGGCCACCAGCCGGCCCTGGCGGTCGAACACCTGTCCGCGCGCCAGCCCACGCGAACCCTGCGTGCTGGGGCTGTCGAGCGAATACAGCAGCCATTCGTCGGCACGGAACGGGCGGTGGAACCACAGCGCGTGGTCGAGCGAGGCCATCTGCACGTTCGGCTGGTAGTAGCTGATGCCGTGCGGGAAGGTCGCGGTGCCGAGCAGGTGGAAATCGGAAGCGTAGGCGAGCAGCGCCTGGTGCAGTCCCTGCGGGATTTCGCCCACGCCCTCGCGCAGGCGGAACCAGACCTGCTGGTAGGGCGGGCGCTTGGGCGGGTCCAGTTCGTCGCGCGGGTAGACATGGCGGAACTCGAACGGGCCGCCGCGTTGCAGCCAGCGCTGGACCTTGGTCGGCAGGGTCGCCATCACTTCCGCCGGCACCGGCGCGGCGGGCGCGATGTCCTCCGGCTGCGGCACTTCGGGCATGGTCAGCTGGTGCTCGGCGCCGGGCTCGTGGTCCTGGAAGGAGGCGGCGCAGAAGAAGATCGCCTTGCCGTGCTGGATGGCGGTGATCCGGCGCACCGAGAAGCTGCCGCCGTCGCGGGTGCGGTCGACGTCGTAGACGATCGGGTGATCAATGTCGCCGGCGCGCAGGAAGTAGGCGTGCAGCGAGTGGGCCTGGCGGCCGTTGTCGAGGGTGGCCTGGGCGGCGGCCAGGGCCTGGCCGAGCACCTGCCCGCCGAACACGTACTTGGTGCCGATGTCGCGGCTCTGGCCACGGAACAGGTTGTCTTCCAGTCGCTCCAGGGCGAGCAGGTCGATCAGTTCGGAAACGACGGGGCCGAGGCTGGCTCTTATACACCTCTGCG
>NZ_PDWM01000049.1 GCF_010093225.1 Pseudoxanthomonas koreensis
CACCCCCTCCTGCCGCCGTCGCACCGCGCCCGCGCGCCCTGGTCGGCTGGCGCCTGCTGGCGCTGTTCTACGACCTGTGGCCGGTGGCCGCGCTGTGGATGCTGGTCGCGGTGCCGTTCACGCTCGGCTACACCTTCCTCGGCCACCACGCCGCGCGCGAGAACATCGCGCCGTTCAGCGCATTGCAGTGGCTGCTGTGGCTGGCCTGCTGGGGCGTCACCGGCCTGTACGCGACACTGAGCTGGCGCCGCGGCGGACAGACCCTGGGCATGCGGCCGTGGCGCCTGAAGCTGGTCGCCACCGATGGCGGCGCGGCCACGTGGAAGGCGTTGTGGCTGCGCTACGCGGTCGGACTGCTGTCGCTGCTCCCGGCCGGCCTGGGTTTCTGGTGGGCCTGGTTCGACCGCGACCGCCTCGCCTGGCACGACCGCGCCAGCGGCACCCGCCTGCTGCGCCTGCCGAAGCCGTAGGGCCGGGCCCGCCCCGCTGCCGACGCGCCGGCGCCGCGCTCAGCCCGACTTGCGCCGGAACAGCCACCACGAGACCGCCAGCATCACCACCGGCGGCAACGCATAGGCGATGCGGTAGTCGAAGCGGGTCGCGCCTGCCAGGCGGCCGAACAGCATCTGCAGCAGCATGAAGCCCAGCGCGAACACGATGCCCAGGAACAGGCGCTTGCCCATGCCGCCGCTGCGCAGGCTGCCGAACGCGAACGGCACCGCCGCCAGGCACAGCGCCAGCACGTTGAGCGGGTAGAACCAGCGGCTCCAGTAGATGTCCTCGTACTCGCGCGCATCGAGGTTGTTGCGGTTGCGGTACTCGATGCTGGCGCGCAGGTCGGCGGCCGACAGGTTGCGCGCGCGGGTCAAGCCGGCGGCCAGCGCGTTGGGGTCCAGCTGCGACTCCCAGCGTTCCTCGGCCAGTTTCTGCTCGATCGCCGCGCCCGGGCTGAAGCCGAAGCCGATCCGGCGCACGTCGCGCAGCTGCCAGCCATCGGCATCGTGCGCGGCCACCGCCGCGCGGGTGAGCGATTGCAGGCTGCCGTCGGCGGCCAGCCGGTACAGGCGCACGTCGCGCAGCTCCAGGGTGCGCTCGCCGTCCACCACCCGCTCCTCGCCGTCGACCGCGTTGAGGAAGGTGTCGCCCTCGCGCGCCCACAGCCCCGAATAGCGGGCGATGGCCACGTTGTTGGTCTTGGCCGCCAGCTTCATCCGGTCCGACTGCAGTTGGCCCCACGGCGCCAGGGTCTCGCCGTTGACCACCATCAGCGTGGTCAGGATCACCAGCGCCGCGGCCACCGACAGGCTCAACCGCCGCCGCGACAGGCCCAGCGCGCGCAGCGCGGTCAGTTCGGAGGTCGCCGCCAGCTGGCCCAGGCCCATCAGCGAGCCGATCACCGCCGCGTAGGGAAAGATCGTGTAGGCGCGCCGCGGCACGGTGTAGGCGACCACCGTCAGCGCGGTGGCGAAGTCGTAGCTGCCCTTGCCCAGGTCGCCGAGCTGGCCGGACAGGGCCATGACCACGTCGAAGCCGAGCAGCACCGCCCAGGTGAGCAGCACCGTGGCCAGCACCACCCGGCCGATGTAGAGGTCGTGCAGGCGCGGGCGCAGGGTCATGCCGCCGCCCTCCGCGGCCGCGACAGGCGGCCGTCGCGCAGGTACATCCAGATCGCCAGCGCCAGCAGCGGCAGGGTCAGCCACCACAAGCCGAGCATCGCCGGCAATTCGCCCTCAGCCAGCATCCGGGTGCCGATGAACAGCAGGTTCGCGCTCACCAGGTAGGCGAGGAAGCCGAGCATCAGCCGGCCGTAGCGCTGCTGCCGCGGCGAGCTGCGCGCCAGCGGCAAGGTCATCAGGGCGAACGCCAGCGCCAGCAGTGGCGGGGCCAGGCGCCGGTGCAGCTCGGCGTTGGCTTCGGCGCGCTTGTCGCCGAGCAGGGTGCGTGTGGGCAGCAACACCGGATCGTCGCGCTCGCGGGTGTCGGTGCGGTCCGGCATGGCCAGTTCGTTGGCGGCATAGCGCATCATGCGGAAATCCAGGGTGCCGCCGAGCGGTCCTTCGACGCGGTGGCCGTCGCGCAGCTGCAGGAAGCGTTCGCGCTCGCCCTCGAACTGCAGTTCGCCCTCGCTCGCGGTCAGCACGTCGACCCGGCCCTCGCGCTCGCGGTGCAGGAACACGCCCTGCAGGGTGCGGCCGTCCTCGCTCATGCGGTCGATGTAGACGATGCCGCCGCCGTTGGGCAGCGAGGTGAAGCGCCCCGGCTCCAGCCCGGCCACGATCAGGCTGCGGTTGGCCTGTTCGACCATTTCCGCCCCGGCGCGCTGGGCCCAGGGCCCCAGCCACAGCGAACAGGCCGCCACCACCAGCACCACCGGCACCGCGGTCATCAGCAGCGGCCGCAGCAGCCGGCGCGGGCCGACCCCGACCGCATTGATCACCGCCATCTCCGAATCCCGGTACAGCCGCGCCACCGACAGCATCAGCCCCAGCATCAGCGCCAGCGGCAGCACCAGCGGCAGGTAGACCAGCAGCTGCAGGCCCAGCTGGGACAGCAGCAGCCGCGCCGGCAGGCCGCCGTCGGCGATTTCGCCCAGCACGTCGACCAGCACGCCACCCAGGCTCACCGTGAGCAGGACGATCAGGGTCGCCAGGAAGCTCTGGAGGAAATCGCCCAGCAGGTATCGGTCGAGCTTCGGCATCAGGCGGGGCAGTCCTATAAAATCCCGGGTTCGCTTGCGGGCGTGGCCATCCAGGGCCCCAGGGCCGGGAAGGCCGCGACCCGCGATTTCGTGTTTGATTGTAGTTGACCCTCCCCCGGAATCTGATCAATGGCCCTGCAATTCACCCTGAACCGCGAGGCCGCCGCAGCGGCCGCCTTCGATTGCGTCGTGGTCGGCGCCTTCGCCGACAAGACCCTGACCCCCGCGGGCCAGGCGATCGACGAGGCCAGCGGCGGCCGCCTGCGCGCCCTGCTCGAGCGCGGCGACCTCAGCGGCCGCACCGGCCGTACCCTGCTGCTGCACGACCTGCCGGGCGTGGCCGCGCCGCGGGTGCTGGTCATCGGCCTGGGCGAAACCGCCAAGTTCGGCGTGCCGCAGTACCTCAAAGCGGTGGCCGACGCGGTCCGCAGCCTGAAGACCGGCCCGGTCGGCAAGGCGCTGTTCACCCTGAGCGAAGTGGCCGTGGCCGGCCGCGACGCCGCCTGGGCGATCCGCCAGGCCGCCATCGCCGCCGACCATGCCGGGTACCAGTACACCGCCACCCTGGGCAAGAAGAAGGACGAGCCGGGCCTGCGCGAGCTGGCCATCGCCGGCGACGACGCCACCGCGCTGGCCCAGGGCGAGGCGATCGCCGCCGGCGTGGCCTTCACCCGCGAGCTGGGCAACCTGCCGCCGAACATCTGCAACCCGGCCTACCTGGCCGCGCAGGCGCAGGAATTCGCCGCTGCCCACGACGGCGCGCAGGCCGAGATCCTGGACGAGGCGCAGATGGAAGCGCTGGGCATGGGCTCGCTGCTGGCCGTGGCCCGCGGTTCGGCCAACCGTCCGCGGCTGATCGTGCTGAAGTGGTCCGGCGGTGGCGAGGCGAAGCCCTACGTGCTGGTCGGCAAGGGCATCACCTTCGACACCGGCGGCGTCAACCTCAAGACCCAGGGCGGGATCGAGGAGATGAAGTACGACATGCTCGGCGCCGGCAGCGTGCTGGGCACGTTCGTGGCGGCGGTGAAGATGAAGCTGCCGCTGAACCTGGTGGTGATCGCCCCGGCGGTGGAGAACGCGATCGACGGCAACAGCTACCGCCCGTCGGACGTGATCACTTCCATGTCCGGCAAGACCATCGAGGTCGGCAACACCGACGCCGAAGGCCGCCTGATCCTGTGCGACGCGCTGACCTACGCGCAGCGCTTCGAGCCGGCCGCGCTCATCGACGTGGCCACCCTCACCGGCGCGTGCATGGTCGCGCTGGGCAAGTTCGCCACCGGCCTGATGAGCAAGCACGACGACCTGGCCGGCGAACTGCTGGCCGCCGGCGAGAATGTGTTCGACCGCGCCTGGCGCCTGCCGCTGTGGGACGAGTACCAGACCCTGCTCGACTCCACCTTCGCCGACGTCTACAACATCGGCGGCCGCTGGGGCGGCGCGATCACCGCCGGCTGCTTCCTGGCGCGCTTCGCCGAGGGCCAGCGCTGGGCGCACCTGGACATCGCCGGCTCGGCCAGCGACGAGGGCAAGCGCGGCATGGCCACCGGCCGCCCGGTCGGGCTGCTGAGCCAGTGGCTGCTGGACCGGGCCGGCTGAGGCGCAATCGGGCGGCGGGTGTGGATTCCACTCTCGGAACCACACCCCGGCCCGGACCCATCCCATGCCCCGCGCCGACTTCTACCTCATCGCCAAGCCGCGCTTCGCCGCGCAGCCGCTGCTGCTGGTCTGCGAACTGGCCCGCCGCGCCTGCGACAGCAACCAGTTCACCGTGGTGCTGGCGCGCGATGCGGCCCAGGCCGAAGAGATCGACGACCTGCTGTGGTCGTTCGACCCCGACGCCTACATCCCGCACCAGATCGCCGGCAGCGACGAGGACGACGAGATCACCCCGGTGCTGATCGTCGCCCCCGGCACCGAGGCGCCGCCGCGGCCGCTGGCGATCAACCTGCGCGACGAAGCCTGGGCCGCGCCGTGCGAACGCGTGCTCGAAGTGGTGCCCGCCGACCCGGCCGCGCGCGGCCCGCTGCGCGAGCGCTGGAAGCAGTACCAGGCGCTGGGCTACGACCTCAACAAGCACGACATGTAAATGGGGACGGAGGGAATTAAACGCGCGCGTTTAATTCCCTCCGTCCCCTTCAACGAAGAAGACGATGACCGACACCCTCCCCTCCGGCTACGAACCCAAGTCCTTCGAATCGCGCCTGTACGCCGAATGGGAGGCCAGCGGCTGCTTCAAGCCGTCCGGCCAGGGCGAGCCGTACTCGATCCTGCTGCCGCCGCCCAACGTGACCGGCACCCTGCACATGGGCCACGCCTTCCAGCACACGCTGATGGACGCACTGGTGCGCCACCAGCGCATGCTCGGTCGCGACGTGCTCTGGCAGATGGGCACCGACCACGCCGGCATCGCCACCGAGATGGTGGTCAGCCGCAACCTGGCGCTGGAAGGCCAGGGCGAAACCCGCGATTCGCTGGGCCGCGAAGGCTTCATCGCCAAGGTCTGGGAGTGGAAGGGCCAGTCCGGCGACATCATCGAGCGGCAGATGCGCCGGCTGGGCGCGTCCGGCGACTGGTCGCGCAGCAGCTTCACCATGGACCCGCAGCCGTCGGCGGCGGTGGTCGAGGCGTTCGTGCGCTGGCACGAGCAGGGCCTGATCTACCGCGGCCAGCGCCTGGTCAACTGGGACCCGGTGCTGAAGACCGCGATCTCGGACCTGGAGGTGGAGAGCGTCGAGGAGGACGGCTTCCTCTGGTCGATCCGCTATCCGCTGGCCGATGGCGTGAGCTACGAACACGTCGAGCACGATGCCGACGGCAACGAGGTCCTGCGCGAAGTCCGCGACTACCTGGTCGTGGCCACCACCCGCCCGGAGACCATGCTCGGCGACACCGCGGCGATGATCCATCCGGAGGATCCGCGTTACCCGGGCCTGGTCGGCAAGGACGTGCTGCTGCCGCTCACCGGCCGCCGCATCCCGGTGATCGCCGACGAATACGTCGACCGCGCCTTCGGCACCGGCGTGGTCAAGGTGACCCCGGCGCACGACTTCAACGACTACCAGGTCGGCGTGCGCCATTCGCTGCCGCTGATCAACCTGTTCACCCCGGTGGCCGCGCTCAACGACAACGCGCCGGAGAAGTACCGCGGCCTGGATCGCTACGACGCGCGCAAGGCCGTGCTCGCCGACCTGGAAGAGCTGGGCCTGCTGGTGGAGACGAAGCCGCACAAGCTGCAGGTCCCCCGCGGCGACCGCACCGGCCAGGTGATCGAGCCGTACCTGACCGACCAGTGGTTCGTGAGGATGGATGCGCTGGCGAAACGTGGCCTCGACCTCGTGGAATCGGGCGAGGTGAAGTTCGTCCCGCCGAACTGGATCAACACCTACCGCCACTGGATGGAGAACATCCAGGACTGGTGCATCAGCCGCCAGCTGTGGTGGGGGCATCGCATCCCGGCGTGGTTCGACGTGGCGGGAACCTGCTACGTCGGCCGCAGCGAAGACGAAGTGCGCGCGAAGCACGGCCTCGGCGCCGATGTCGTGCTCACCCGGGACAGCGACGTGCTGGAGACCTGGTTCTCCTCGCAGCTGTGGCCGTTCTCGACCCTGGGCTGGCCGGATGCGCAGGCGATGGCCGAACGCGGCTTCGACCGCTACCTGCCCTCCTCGGTGCTGGTCACCGGCTTCGACATCATCTTCTTCTGGGTGGCGCGGATGATCATGGCCACCGACAGCTTCACCGGCCAGGTGCCGTTCCGCGACGTCTACATCACCGGCCTGATCCGCGATGCGCAGGGCCAGAAGATGTCCAAGTCCAAGGGCAATGTCCTCGACCCGCTGGACATCATCGACGGCATCGCCCTGGAAGACCTGGTCGCCAAGCGCACCAGCGGGCTGATGCAGCCCAAGCTGGCCGAGAAGATCGAGCGCGCCACCCGCAAGGACTTCCCCGACGGCATCATCGCCCACGGCGCCGACGCGCTGCGCTTCACCATCGCCGCGCTGGCCGGCCCCGGCCGCGACATCAAGTTCGACCTCGGCCGCGCCGAGGGCTACAAGAACTTCTGCAACAAGCTGTGGAACGCCAGCCGCTTCGTGCTGATGAACACCGACGGTGCCGGCTTCTCCGGCGCCCCGCAGCCGAAGACCGACGCGGAGAAGTGGATCCTCGCGCGCCTGGCCGCGGTCACCGCGCAGGCGCAGGAGCATTTCGCCGCCTACCGCTTCGACCTGCTGGCGCAGGCGCTGTACGAGTTCGCCTGGAACGAGTTCTGCGACTGGTTCGTCGAACTGGCCAAGCCGGCGCTCAACGGCGACGACGCCGCGGCCGCGGCCAGCACCCGACACACCCTGCTGCACGTGCTCGAATCGCTGCTGCGCCTGCTGCACCCGCTGGTGCCGTTCGTGACCGAGGAACTGTGGCGACAGGCCGCCCCGCGGCTGGGCATCGCCGGCAATTCGATCTCGCTGCAACCGTATCCGCAGCCGGCCGATTTCGCCGGCCAGGACTATGCGGCGGCCGAGGCCGACATCGAATGGTTCAAGGCGATGGTCTCGGCGCTGCGCCGGGTGCGCAGCGAGCTGGGCGTGTCGCCGTCGAAGCAGGTGCGCCTGCTGCTGCAGGCGGGCAGCGACGCCGATCGCGTGCGCGCGGCCCGCTTCGACTCGCAGCTGCGCTTCCTGCTGCGGCTGGAGTCGGTGGAATGGCTGCAGGCCGGCGCACCCGCGCCGGCCGCCGCCGCGGCGATCGTCGGCGAGCTTCGGCTGCTGGTGCCGCTGGAAGGCCTGGTCGACCTCGACGCCGAGCGCGCGCGCCTGGACAAGGAGCTCGCCCGCGTCGCCGCGGAAAAGGACAAGAGCGAGGCCAAGCTGGGCAAGTTCACCGACAAGGTCCCGGCCGCCGTGGTCGAGCAGGAGCGCCAGCGCCTGGCCGACTGGGGCGCGCAGCTGGCCGGCCTGCGGGAGCAGCGCGCCAAGCTGGGCTGACCGCTACCCCCGGCCGGATGCGTTATAACCCCCGGAATTCACCGGGGGTCCATCGATGCGCGCGATTGCCGTTGCCTGTCTGTTCTTCGCCGCGGCGGACGCCGCCGCGGTCGACACCGTCCTGCACAACGGCAAGATCTGGACCGGCGATCCCGCGCAGCCGTCCGCGAGCGCCATCGCCATCGAAGGCGGCCGCATCGTCGCCACCGGCAGCGACGAAGCAATCCTGGCGCTGGCGACGAAGGACAGCCGGCGCATCGACCTCAAGGGCCACCGCGTGGTCCCGGGCATCAACGACGCGCACACCCACATCACCCTGGGCCTGCCGTCGTTGGATATCGAACTGCCGCGCGACGCCGGCAGCACGCAGGTGCGCGAGGCGATCGCGGCGCTGCCGACGACCGGCGACGGCTGGATCACCGCCGACATCGGCATGGACGTGCTCGCCGATCCGGCGATGCGGCGCGCGCAGCTCGACGCGCTGCAACCGACCCGCCCGCTCCTGCTCACCGGCTGGACCGGCCACGGCATGCTGGTCAACAGCGCCGCGCAGCGCGCGCTGGGACTTTCGCTGGACGACGTGCCGGCCGGCGGCTGGCTGGGCCGGGATGCGTCGGGCGCATTCGACGGCCGCGTCTACGAGTACGCGCAGTGGTCGCCGCGCACCGGCCTGCCTGCACGCCCGGAGAAACTGCGCAGCGTGATCGCGCTCGACAGCGATGCATTGCTCAGGCTCGGCGTCACCAGCATCCAGAACATGGCGATCGGCACCCCGCTGCCGGACTTCATCACCGCCTGGCTTGAAACCGGCACACCGCTGCGCCTGCGCGCGATCCGCACCCCGCTTGCGCGCGAACCGGGCCAGCCCCCGGACCACCTGGAGTTGCCTGCGCGCGATCCGGCGCGCCCATCGATCACCGTCTCCGGCACCAAGTGGATCCTCGACGGCACCCCGATGGAAGGCGGCGCAGCGATGCGCGCCGCATACGCCGACGGCAGCCACGGCCGCCTGAACTTCGACCCGGCCGGGATCGAAGCGCTGCTGCGCGAGATTGCCGGTCGCGGCGACCAGCCGCTGCTGCACGTGTCCGGCGACGCCACGCTCGCCGCCGTGCTGGACGCCCTGCAGGCCACCGCCAGCGCGGAGACCTGGCGTGCGCTGCGCCCGCGGATCGAGCACGGCGAAGGCCTGGCGCCGGACCTGGTGGCACGGGCGAAGGAATACGGCGTGGTGCTGGTGCAGAACCCCTCGCACTTCATGCTGCCACCGGCCGAAGCCGCGTACCTGGACGCCCACCGCCTGCAGCCGCTGGCGGACGTGCTCACCGCCGGCATCCCGCTGGCGCTGGGCAGCGACGGCCCGCCCAGCCCGTGGTTGAACATGATGTTCGCCATCGCCCCGGCCTCGCGCCCGGACCAGGCGCTGAGCCGCGAGCAGGTGCTGCGCGCCTACACCGCCGGCAGCGCGTTCGCCGAGTCCAGCGAGCAGGAAAAGGGCAGGCTCGCGCCCGGCCAGCTCGCCGACCTGGCGGTGCTGTCGCAGGACGTGCTGGACGAGGCTGTGCCGGGGCAGGCGCTGCCGGGGACCCGCAGCCTGCTGACGATGGGGGCTGGGGAGATCGGCTGGCGCGATCCGGGGTTCTGAGGGAATGGCGGAGGGGTGGCCCGGTTCATCCGGGAACTGCGCGTTCAACGCGGCGCCTTCGAGGTCGTCGGGTCGCCCCCTGAAGTGGGCTCCTACAGGGGGGGCATGCGCTCGATGGTGTCGGGGAGCAGTTCCATCGCCATCACGATGGCGTCTTCGCGGCCCTGGGCGGCGGGGTAGTAGCGCGGGCGGCGGCCGATCTCGTTGAAGCCTTCGCTGTCGTACAGGGCGATGGCCTGCGGGTTGGACGGCCGTACCTCGAGGAAGATCCGATGCGCGCCGCGGTCGCGGGCGGCGCGCAGCAGTGCGCGCAGCAGGTGCCGGCCGAGGCCGCGCGACTGCCGCTCCGGCGCGGTGCACAGGTTGAGCAGGTGCGCCTCGTCGGCGGCGATGCTCATCACCCCGTAGCCGGCCGGGCGGTCGTCCGCCAGCGCCATCAGCGCCGGGTAGCCGGCCAGCAGGCAGTCGCGGAAGATGCCACGGGTCCACGGGAACGGATAGGCGCGATGCTCGATCGCCATCACCGCGTCCAGGTCGCCCTCGCGCATGGCGCGCAGGCGCCAGGCCGGGGTGGCCTCGCGGCAGGCCACGCTCACGACGGTCGCCGCCGCAGCGCGCGCAACTGCGGCCAGAACGCGCGCTTGGCCGCGGCATCGCCGCGCAGCCGGTCCACCGGCCATTGGGCCATGGCTTCCTGTGCGGCTGGATCGGCCGGATCCAGCCCGGAAGCACGCAGCATCGCCAACTGCAGCCGGTCCGGCAGCCGCGCCGGACGGCGTGGGCCCGGGCGCGCGGCGGCAGCGGGAGTGGTCCCTGCAGCGGGAGCGGCATCCTCTCCAGGTCCGATATCTGCACCGGCACCGGAAACGGGCCTGGCACCGGCACCGGGAGCACGCCCCGGAACGGCCGAAGCGACATCGCCGGACCCGTGCCCTGCCGCAGCAGGCGCCGGCACGCGCCGCGGCGCCACATCGCCGGCCGGCACCCGCCCGCCGTGCGAAGCCGCCGGCCGCCCCGCCTCGTCCGCCCCCTCCGGCTCCAGTCCATCGCCAGGCCCGGACCCGTCGCCCCCCACGCGCAGCACGGCATGCCCCAGCGCCTGCAGCCAGCGCCGCTGCTGCGGACTCCAGGGCGAGCCGCCGGGTGTCATCCCGCGCTTCCCGCGGGTGGCCGCAGCCGCTGCCACGCCGCCATCACCGGGCCCGACAGCGCGTACAGCACGCCGACCACCAGCAGCACCCGCGGCGGGTCCACCACCAGCATCGCCAGCACTACCGGCACCGCCAGCAGCACCGCGAACGGGACCCGGTCGGCCTTCGCCCCGCCCTCGCCGCTGCCCTTGAAGCTCCAGTAGCGCAGCTGGCTGACCATCAGCAGGCCGGCGAGCAGGGTCACCGCCAGCGCCACGTAGCGCAGTTCCTCGCCGCTCCAGCCCAGCTCGCCGTCGGCGAAGGCCCAGACGAAGGACATCATCAGCCCCGCCGCGGCCGGGCTGGCCAGGCCCACGAACCAGCGCTTGTCGACGATCCCGACCTGGGTGTTGAACCGGGCCAGGCGCAACGCCGCGCAGGCCGCGTACAGGAACGCCACCGCCCAGCCGACCCGGCCCATCGCGCCGCCGTCGAACTTCAGCGCCGACAGCGACCAGTGGTACATCACCAGCGCCGGCGCCAGGCCGAAGCTGACCAGGTCGGCCAGCGAGTCGTACTGCACGCCGAAGGCGCTGCTGGTGCCGGTCAGGCGGGCCACGCGGCCGTCGATCCCGTCCATGACCCCGGCCACGAACACGGCGACGGCCGCCGCGGTGAAGTGGCTGTTGGCCGCGGCGATGATCGCGTAGAACCCGGCGAACAGGCCGCAGGTGGTGAACAGGTTCGGCAGCAGGTAGATGCCGCGGGAGCGCGGCGGCGGGGTTCCAGGATCCATGCCGCCAGTGTACGGGCCGGCCGCCCCGCTGCGACCCGTGCCCGGGCGACTTGCCAGCCCGGCGGCCGGGTGCTGCAATCGGCACAACGTTCACCCCGCCCCGCTGGAGACCCGCCGATGCGCATCCTGTCCCGGTCCTGCCTGCTGCTCCTGGCCGCGGGCTTCTGCGCCAGCGCCGCGGCCACCAACGTCTACCAGTGGAAGGATGCCAAGGGCGTCACCCACTCCGCGGACAAGCCGCCGTCGGGCCAGAAGTACGACACCCGCCGGATCGACCAGCGCGGCCAGTACGTCGAGACCGCCGCGCCGGCCGCCCCGGCGGTGGACCCGCAGTGCACCACCGCCCGCCAGAACCTGCAGCTGCTCGGCGGCACCAGCGCCGTGCAGCAGGACACCGATGGCGACGGCAAGCCGGACAAGACCCTCAACGACGACGAGCGCGCCGCGCAGAAGAACCTGGCCGAAGCCGCGGTCAAGGCCTACTGCCCGCCAGGCGGCTGAGCATGCGCGCAGCCTGGGCGATCCTGGCCGGGCTGGCCGTCGGCGGCGGCCTGGCCTGGTGGCTGGGCCGCGACCAGGCCCCGCAGCGCTCGCCCGAAGCGCGCCAGCGCGCCGCCCAGGCCGCGGCGGCCAATGCCGAAGACGCGCAGCGCCCGCTGTACCGCTGGCGCGACGACGCCGGCAACCTGCAGGTCACCGACCAGCCGCCGCCGAAGGGCCGCAAGTACGAACGCATCGCGCTCGAGCCCGAACCGGGCATCCAGGTCACCGCCCCACCCTGACTTCCCCCTGTAGGAGCCCACTTCAGGGGGCGACCCGATCACGTTGGAGGCACCCCGTTCAACGCGCCGCCGCGGAGGATCCGCGTCAAACGCTGGCTCCGGACAAGCCACCGGGTCGCCCTCATGCGGGCTCCTACAGGTAATCGTGCCAACGAGGCCACCAGGCCGCAGCAGCACCGCATCGCCCGTGCTGGCAGAATGCACGGTTCCCGCCACGAACCCCGCCCCCGCGATGCGCCTGTCCCGCTTCCACCTGCACACCACCAAGGAAACCCCGGCCGACGCCGAGCTGGCCAGCCACCGGCTGATGCTGCGCGCCGGCATGATCCGCAAGCTCGCCGCCGGCCTGTACACCTGGTCGCCGCTGGGCCTGCGCGTGCTGCGCAAGGTCGAGGCGGTGGTGCGCGAGGAAATGGACCGCGCCGGCGCGATCGAACTGCAGCTGCCGACCATCCAGCCCAAGGAGCTGTGGGAGGAGACCGGCCGCTGGGAGAAGTTCGGCGGCCAGCTGCTGAAGATCCGCGACCGCAAGGAGCAGGAGTACTGCTACAGCCCCACGGCCGAAGAGGCGATCACCGACTTCGCCCGCCAGGAGCTGGGCAGCTACCGGCAGCTGCCGGTGAACTTCTACCAGATGCAGACCAAGTTCCGCGACGAGATCCGGCCGCGCTTCGGGGTGATGCGCGCGCGCGAGTTCCTGATGAAGGACGCCTACTCGTTCCACGCCAGCGATGCCGACCTGGCACGCGAGTACGAGAACATGAAGGCGGCCTACACCCGCGTGTTCACCCGCCTGGGCCTGCAGTTCCGCGCGGTGCAGGCCGACTCCGGCGCGATCGGCGGCGATGCCTCCCAGGAATTCCACGTGCTGGCCGAATCGGGCGAGGACGCGCTGGCGTTCTCCACCGGCTCGGACTACGCGGCCAACGTCGAGACCGCGCAGGCTGCCGCGCCCGGCGCGCGCCCGGCCGCGGCCGAAACCCTGCGCAAAGTCGACACGCCGGTGCAGAAGACCTGCGAGGACGTGGCCGCGCTGCTGGGCATCCCGCTGCAGCGCACGGTCAAGTCGGTGGCGGTGGTCGGTGAAGACGGTTTCGTGCTGGCGCTGGTGCGCGGCGACCACATGGTCAACGAGATCAAGCTGGCCAAGGTCGCCGGCCTGGCCGACTACCGGCCGGCCAGCGAGGACGAGATCGCGACGCACCTGGGCAGCGAGCCGGGCTTCCTCGGCCCGCTGAAGCCGGCGAAGGCGATCCGCGTCGTCGCCGACCGCGAGGTCGCGGCGATGGCCGACTTCGTCGTCGGCGCCAACGAGCGCGGCTTCCACCTCGCCGGGGTCAACTGGGGCCGCGACCTGCCCGAGCCGGACCTGGTCGCCGACATCCGCAGCGTGGTCGCCGGCGACCGCGCCGCCGACGGCGGCGAGATCCGCCTCGCGCGCGGCATCGAGGTCGGCCACGTGTTCCAGCTCGGCCGCAAGTATTCCGAAGCGATGGGCTTCACCGTGCTCGACGAGACCGGCAAGGCGGTGGTGCCGCCGATGGGCTGCTACGGCATCGGCGTGTCGCGCATCGTGGCCGCCGCGATCGAGCAGAACCACGACGAGGCCGGCATCATCTGGCCGGTGCCGATGGCACCGTGGGCGGTGGCGGTGTGCGTGATCAACCCGAAGAAGGACGCCGCGGTGGATGCAGCCGCCGAAGCGCTGCTGGCCGAACTGCAGGCCGCCGGCCTGGACGCGGTGCTCGACGACCGCGGCCTGCGCCCGGGGGCGATGTTCGCCGACATCGAACTGGTCGGCATCCCGCACCGGGTGGTGGTGTCCGAACGCGGCCTGGCCGCCGGCACCTTCGAATACCGCGCGCGCAGCGGCGGCGAGGCCGAGGCGCTGGACCGCGCGCAGCTGCTGCAGCGCCTGCGCGGCGACTGAAACCGCGCATGCCGACGCGGGATAATCACCGCGATTCTCCCCGCCGCAGGTGAAGGAAAACACCCGGATTATCGGAAGATAATCCGGGTGTTTCACATGGACTTCATTTACCGGGGTAATCCGATCGATTATCCTGCGCGTGCACCTGTACCGCGAATACCCTTGATCCCGACCGGAGCCCCGGATGCCCATCGACCTCACCACCCTGTCCCCGAAGGAGCTCGGCTCCCTGATCGCCACCGCGAAGAAGCGCCAGGACCAGCTCACCAAGCGTGCGCCCGCCGCGCAGGTGCGCGCGAAACTGGTGAAGCTGGCCAAGGCCGAGGGCTACACCATCGAGGAACTGTTCGGTGGCGCCGCGCCGGCGAAGGCCGCGCGCAAGGCTGCCGGTGCCCGCACCGGGCGCAAGCTCGGCAAGGTCGCGCCGAAATATCGCAATCCGGCCAACCCGAAGGAAACCTGGACCGGCCGCGGCAAGCAGCCGCGCTGGCTGGCCACCTACGTCGGCAAGGGCCGCGACCTGGGTGAATTCCTGATCCCCGGCGTGGCCAGGCTCACCCCGAAGCCGAAGTCCGACGGCAAGAAGCGCGTGGTGAAGAAGGCCAGGAAGTAAGCGCCCGGTCCGGTGTTTTTGCAGGAGCTCCTGCAACGGCGTCACAGGTTCTTGCGCGCCGGCACCAGCAGGTTTCCGAACAGCAGCCCGGCGACCAGCGCCATCACCACGTTGAGCACGGCCAGCAGCGCGCTCTGGCCGAGGTTCATGTCCTGCTCCTGGATCAGCGTGAGCAGGCCGCGCAGGCTGGCGCTGCCGGGCACCAGCATGATGATGCCCGGCAGCCGGACCAGCGCCCCGGGGCGATGCATCCAGCGCCCGAAGGCGTTGCCGGCCGCGGTCATCGCCAGCGCCGACACGAAGATGCCGGCGGAACTGCCCCAGGCATCGCCGACATGGCGACCGATCATGTAGCCGCAGACCGCCGCCGCCATCACCCACGGGTAGTCGCGGCGGCTGGCCTTGAACAGCACCGCGAAGGCGAACGCGGTCACCCCCAGCGAAATCCAGACCACCACTTCCGGCTGCGGCCGCCAGGCGCGAACCTGCGGCTCCAGGCCGAGCAGGTCGAACAGGGTCACCGCCACCATCGCGCCGACGGTCAGCTTCATCACCGTGGTCAGCGCGCCGGCGAAGCGCACCGTGCCCGAGACCCAGTGCTGGCTGGACAGCTCGTTCATCGCGTTCGTCAGCGCCATGCCGGGCAGCAGCACGATCAGCGAGGCGATCACCACGGTGTTGAGGTTGAGCTGACCGACCAGCACCGCCACGGTGCACACCACGGTGCCGGCAATCAGCGCGGCCAGCGCTTCGGAGGCTTCCTTCAGCGCCGGCCGCGAGCTGATGCACAGGTCGAGCAGGCCGATCAGCAGGCCGGTCGCCGCGGCGGTGGCGATGTCCAGCCACGGCAGCCGCCACAGCCCGGCCACGCCGGCGGCGGCCAGGCCGAAGGCCAGCACCTGCATCACCCGGGAGCGCGTGGACGGCGCGCGGTCGAGGGTGCGCAGCGCGGTATGGCCCTGGGCGATGCTCATCTGGCCATTGGCCACCACCTCGGCGATGCGGTCGGCCTCGCTGAGCTTGTGCAGGTCGTTCTCGCCCGGTGGCAGGCGGATCACCCGGGTGATGTCGTTGCTGCCCAGCGGCTTGCCCGGGTCGTTGAAGCTCAGGATCAGCCCGGTCGGGTTGGACCAGGGTTCGCACTCCAGGTCCAGGCGCTGCGACAGCGCCAGGATCGTCGCTTCCAGCCGCTGCGCGGTGGTGCCATAGCGGTGCAGCCGCGCCGCCATCTCCGAGACGAAGGCGATGCGCTGCGCGTAGCTGGCGGTGGGATGGGCCGGGGCATTCATCGCACTAGTATGTCGCCCCGCCGCAGCGGCGCACACCCGTCGCCGGCGCGACCACGGCACCTGCACCCCCCTTCCGGGTATGCTGCCGCCCGGACGCTCCCATGACCGAACAGACCGGATCCCCTCCCCGCTGGCAGCAGGCACAGGCCGGAACCGGCAGGATCACCCTGTCCGGCCACTGGACCCTGGACCACGCCGCGGCCATGTCCGAGCAGTTGCGCGCGATCCCCGGGGATGCCGCGGTGATCGACGCCGGCGGGATCGAACGGCTGGATTCGGCCGGGGTCATGCAGCTGATGCGCTTCGCCAGCCGCCGCGGCCTGGACAGCGAGCACCTGCGCTTCCGCCAGGAGCACGCGCCGCTGGTGCAGGTGATCGAGGACGTGGCCGACGACCGGCCGCCGCGCCGGCGCGACTACGGCTTCGCCGCCGCGCTGGAGCGCATGGGCCGGGCCACCCACGCGGTGGTGCGCGACATCGTCGAGCTGGTCGGCTTCACCGGCGAGAACCTGGTCAAGCTGCTGCGCATGGTCCACGAGCCGCGCCGCTTCCGCCTCACCGCCACCGTCTCGCACATGGAGCAGACCGGCCTGGACGCGGTGCCGCTGGTGGCGCTGCTGTCCTACCTGGTCGGCGCGGTGATCGCCTTCCTCGGTTCGACCATCCTGCGCGACTTCGGCGCGGAGATCTTCGTGGTCGAGCTGGTGTCGATCGCCTTCCTGCGCGAGTTCGCGGTGCTGCTCACCGCCATTGTCCTCGCCGGCCGCACCGCCTCGGCCTTCACCGCGCAGATCGGCACAATGAAGGCGCGCGAGGAGATCGACGCGATCCGCACTCTGGGCCTGGACCCGATCGACCTGCTGGTGATCCCGCGCCTGCTGGCGCTGCTGTTGATGCTGCCGCTGCTGACCTTCATCGCGATGCTGGCCGGCCTGGCCGGCGGTATTACCGTCGGCGCGTTCGACCTGGGCATCCCGCCGCAGATGTACCTGGCGCGGATGCACGAGACGATGGAGGTGCGGCATTTCCTGGTCGGCATGTCCAAGGCGCCGGTATTCGCCGTGGTGATCGCCCTGATCGGCTGCCTGGAGGGCCTGCGGGTGACCGGCACCGCGCAGTCGGTGGGCGAACGCACCACGTCCAGCGTGGTCCAGACCATCTCGCTGGTGATCGTGATCGACGCGCTGGCCGCGTTGTGGTTCATGCACATGGACTGGTGAGATGGCGAAGGACACGACGGAAAACGCGATCGAGGTCCGCGGCCTGGCCAACCGCTTCGGCAGCCAGACCGTGCACGAGGGCCTGGACCTGGACGTGCGCCGTGGCGAGATCCTCGGCGTGGTCGGCGGCTCCGGCAGCGGCAAGTCGGTGCTGATGCGCAGCATCATCGGCCTGCTGCGCCCGGCCGCCGGCAGCATCCGCGTGCTCGGCGTCGACGCGCTGTCCGGCAGGGCCGCCGACCGCGGCCACGTGGAGCGCAGCACCGGGGTGCTGTTCCAGGACGGCGCCCTGTTCTCCTCGCTGACCGTGGGCGAGAACGTGCAGGTGCCGTTGAAGGAACACCACCCGGAACTGCCGGAAAGCTGGCGCTACGAACTGGCCCTGCTCAAGGTGAAGCTGGCCGGCCTGCCCGCCGACGCGATCGACAAGCTGCCCTCGCAGCTGTCCGGCGGCATGCGCAAGCGCGCGGCCCTGGCCCGGGCGCTGGCGCTGGACCCGCCGCTGCTGTTCCTGGACGAACCCACCGCCGGCCTGGACCCGATCGGCGCGGCCGCCTTCGACCGGCTGCTGGCGACGCTGCAGGAGGCGCTGGGCCTGACCGTGTTCCTCATCACCCACGACCTCGACACCCTGTACGCTATCTGCGACCGCGTCGCGGTGCTGGCCGACCGCAAGGTGGTGGTCAACGCCCCGCTGGCGGAGGTCGAGCGCTTCGACCACCCGTGGGTGCAGGAGTATTTCCACGGCCCGCGCGCGCGCGCCGCGCGCCGCGCGGCCACGGGCGATGCGGGCGACACCGCGACGGAGGCAGGCTGAGCATGGAAACCAGGGCCAACTACGTGCTGATCGGCGCCTTCACCCTGGTGGCGGCGGTCGGCCTGCTGCTGTTCGGGCTGTGGGCGGCGAAGTACTCGTCCGAGCGCAGCTGGCAGAACTACATGATCGTGTTCGACGAAGCGGTCACCGGCCTGTCGGTGGGCAGCCCGGTGCAGTTCAACGGCATCGCCATCGGTTCGATCGAGGAGCTGTCGCTGGACCCGCGCGACCCGCGCCGGGTGATCGCGATCATCCGCGCCGACGCCAGGGCGCCGGTGAAGACCGACACCCGGGCGAAGATGGCGATCACCAGCCTGACCGGCCCGGCGATCATCCAGCTCATCGGCGGCACCCCGGGTGCACCGCTGCTCACCGCGGTGGACCATCGCGAAACGCCGCTGATCCAGACCTCGCCCTCGGCGCTGCAGAACATCACCGACACCGCCAACCGCATCGTCGAGCGCATGGACCAGGTGCTCAGCGACGAGAACGTGGCCCACATCGCCGCCACCCTGGAGAACCTGGAGCGGATCAGCGGCGCGCTGGCGGCGCAGGACCAGGGCATGGAGGCGCTGCTGGTCAGCGCGCGCGACGCCGCGCGCAGCCTGGACGCCACCCTGCAGGCCACCAACGGCACCGTGCAGCGCCTGGACCGCAACCTGGTGCAGGAACTGCCGGGCCTGATCGAGAAGCTCGACTCGACCCTGGCGCGGCTGGACTCGGCCGCCGGCAACGCCGACGCGATCCTTGGCGAGAACCGCGCCGCAATCAACAGCTTCGCCAACGACGGCCTGGCCCAGCTCGGCCCGACCCTGACCGAACTGCGCGGCCTGATCCGCGACCTGCGCCAGATCAGCGACCGCCTGGAAGGCAACCCCTCGCGCTTCCTGCTCGGCCGCGACGCACCGAAGGAGTACGAACCGCAATGAGGCCCCTGCCCTTCCCGTGGATCGCGCGCGCGGCCGCGCTGCCGCTGCTGCTCGCCCTCGCCGGCTGCTCGGTGCTGGGCGGCCCGCGCGATCCGCTGACGCTGTATTCGCCGCAGCAGGCCGCCCAGGCCGACCCGTCATGGCCGCGGGTGGACTGGCAGCTGTCCATCGCCCGCCCCAGCGCCGCGCGCCTGCTCGACAGCCCGCGGATCGCGGTGCGCCCGGTGCCGGGTGAACTGCAGGTCTACCGCGGCTCGGCCTGGGCGCAGCCACCGGCCGACATGCTCGAGGCCGGCGTGCTGCGCGTGCTGGAGGATTCGGGGAAGATCGCCGGCGTGGGCCGCGTGGCCACCGGCATGCGCTCGGACTACCGGCTGCTGATGGACGTGCGCCGCTTCGAGGCCGACTACCGCGGCGGCCCCCTGCCGGCGGCGACGATCGAGGTCAGCGCGACCCTGCTCGACAACAGCGACCAGCGCATCGTCGCCCGGCGCACGTTCGAACGGGTGGAACCGGCCACGGCGACCGACGTGGCCACCGTGGCCAACGCCTTCGACCAGGCGCTGGCCTCGGTCAGCAGCGAAATCGCCGGCTGGGCGCTGCTCCAGGGACAGGGCGACGCCAGCGCCCAGCCTCGCCCCTGACCCCCACGTCGCCCACGCCCCCCTGAAGTGGGCCCCCACAGGGGGGGGCGCCCAGCCACGGGAGTCCGGGGCGTACGAGAGGCAGCCTACGGCGGCCACCGGCAGGACCGGGCTGCGGACCGACGACGTCCAGCACCCGG
>NZ_PDWM01000004.1 GCF_010093225.1 Pseudoxanthomonas koreensis
CCGGCGGGGGCCGCCGCACCTTGGGTATATGGCCCACCCTTCGGGACGACATCCTGTCTTTACGAAGGGCCGTGGCACATCCATGTGCCACTTGGGCCATATACCCAAGGTACGGCGTCCTTCGCGATCTTTTGGGGCGTGGCTTCTATTGGTCGAACGAAGCCACGAACTCAACGCCGCGAGAGGACGTCGTTCTGCCGCATTGGGGGTCGAGCGGCACATGGATGTGCCGCGCTCGCGAACTGAGGCAGGGACGCCGACGTGAGCGACGACCCCCAGTGCGGCAGAACGGCGGCCCCCACCGGAGCCGGGGCTCCTGCTCCTGCTTCCGCGCTCCTGCCCCTGCTTCGCTCCTGGATCGTGCAGAGTCCAGCCAAGCCTAAAAGAAACGGGGGCCGCCGAAGCAGCCCCCGCGTCATAGATTTCCGGTCCGCTCAGTAGCGGGCGCGGAACGTCACCCCGTACATCCGCGGCGCGCCGAGGAACGCGTTGTAGGTGTTGGCCGGGTCGTTGGGCACCGAGCTGGCGACCTGCAGCGGGCCGTCGAAGCCCACCTGCACGTAGTCGGTGTCGAACAGGTTGGTGCTCCACAGCTCCACCATCCAGCGCTGGTCGCGCGAGCCGAAGCCGATGCGGGCATTGGCCACGGTGAACGCGTCCTGCATCTTCTCCGGGTCCAGGTCCGAGCCGGTGTTGTACTCGGACATGTACTTGGCGCCCACGTTGAAGCGGCCGACCAGGTTGCTGCCGAAATCCCATTCGTAGGTCACCGCGGCCGAGCCGGACCACTTCGGCGCGAAGCTCATCTGCGCCCCCGGCAGCTTGTACAGCGCGCCGGTGGGCTCGATGAAGTCCGAGCCGGGGATGTTGCTGCCGTAGCGGGTATCGGCGTACATCAGGCCGCCCTGCAGCATCAGCCCGTCCATCGCCTGCCACATGAACTCGGTGTCCACGCCCTTGGACACCACCTCGGGGATCGAGCGCACCACGAAGCTGGTGCCGAGGAAGCTGTTGAGCTGGAAGTCGGTGTACTCCTGGTAGAACAGCGCTGCGTTGAACAGCAGGTTGCCGTCGGCCCAGGTGGTCTTGGCGCCGAGCTCGTAGCTGTCGACGAACTCGCCCGGGAACGAGGTGTCGTCGGCCGGGACGATGCCCGGCGCGCCGGCGGAGGTGCCGTCGGCCGACTGCACGCGGTCCAGGTTGAAGCCGCCACCCTTGTAGCCGCGCGCGTAGGACGCGTAGCCCATCACCTCGTCGTTCCAGCGGTAGGCGGCCTTGAGCGTGCCGGACCATTCCTTCTCGTCGTTCTCCTGCGACACCACGCGCCCGTTGTGTAGCACGTTGGTCCACGGCAGGCACATGCGGCCGACCAGCGCCGGCACCGCCGTGGGCAGCAGCTGGGCCATGATCGCCGCCTGGGTCGCCGGCGGCAGCGAGCCGAAGCCGTTGATGCGCTGGGCCAGGGCCGCGCCCACGCGTGCGGTCGGGTTGGCCAGGGTGGCCGCGCAGCCGGCGCTGCCGTTGGGGTTGCTGTAGACCGAATCGAGGGTCTTCTTCTCGTGGGTGTAGCGCAGGCCCAGGGTCAGGTCCAGCGCGTCGGTCGCGTGCCAGGTGTTGTTGGTGAACAGCGCCGTGCTCTTCGCGTTCTGCTGGTGGTGGTCCAGCGCGCCGAGGCCGGCGAAGTTGGTGCCGAACGGACGGCCGCTCACCTGCGACATCAGCAGCGCCGGGTTGGCGGTGTTGACGGTCAGGCCCAGCGGCGCCAGCGCGGCGGCCATCTGCCCCAGCAGCTGCGAGCCGACCAGGGTGGACAGGTAGGGCTCGTAGCCGGCGCCGACGCGGTAGCTCTCGGTGCGGTCCAGGTCCTCGTCCGAATAGAACGCGCCGACCATCCAGTCGACCCGGTCGGTGGAGCCGGTCAGGCGCAGTTCCTGGCTGAAGGTCTCGAAGCCGGTGAACGACTCGTTCGCGTCGGCGTTGCGGTAGATCAGGTCGGCGGTGCTGAAGTCGTAGTCCAGGCCGTTGATCGCCTCCCACTGGCGCCAGGCGGTGATCGAGGTCAGGGTGGCATCGCCCAGCGCGCCGGTATCCCAGTCGACCTGCAGCGCGACGCCCTTGTCCTTGATGTCCTGGGTGGTGGCGCGGTTGCTGTAGGCCTGGCGGTCGAACGGGTCGTCGCCCGGCGCGGCGATCGCCTTGCCGCCGCCGGCCACGCCGTTGATGATCGCCGAGGTGGCGCCGACCGTGGTCTGCACCGCGGTGCAGCAGTTCTCTTCGCGGCTGGTGTAGTCGGTGCTGACCAGGATGTCGAGCGTGTCGGTCGGCTCGAACAGCAGCTTGGCGCGCACGGTGTGGAAGTTCTGGTCGTAGTCGTCGGTCTCGCGGCGCGGGCCGTTGCCGGTTTCCACGTCCATCCAGCCGTCGCGCGAGCGCTTGGCCGCGTAGACGTTGAACGCGGCCGTGTCGCTGAACGCGTCGTTGTAGCTGCCGGCCACGCCCCAGGCGCCGCCGTCGCCGAGGGTGAGCTCGCCCTCCGCGCTCTGGGTGTAGCTGGGGTTGCGGGTGACCACGTTGATCACGCCGGCCGAGGTGTTCTTGCCGAACACCGTGCCCTGCGGGCCCTTGAGCACCTCGATCCGCTCGAGCTGGCCCAGGTCGCCGAAGCCGACGCTGTTGCGCGGCCGGTACACGCCGTCGATGACCACGCCCACCGACGACTCCAGGCCGACGTTGTCGCCGACCGTGCCGATGCCGCGGATGCGCGCGGTGGTGATGGCTTCACTCTGGGTGCTGGTCACGGTCATGCCCGGAACCAGGATCTGCAGGTCCTTGATGTCGCGCACGCCGGTGTCCTGCAGCAGCTGCTCGGAAATGGCCGTGACCGAGATCGGCACGTCCTGCAGCGCTTCCTCGCGCTTCTGCGCGGTCACGGTCAGGCCGGCCAGGGTGGTCGGCTCCTCCTTCTCCGCGGCGGGCTGCGCCGCGGCCTCCTGTGCATGCGCCGAAGGAGCGGCGGCCATGCACGAGAGCGCGGCGACCACCGCGATCGCCAGTCCAGTGTGCTTCAAGGTTGCGCAGGCCATGACTCCCTCCCCAGGTGATTTGATGGCGGACGTTCTTGTTTTTGCTGTGCTGCCGGTACTCGAAAAGGCGGTGGAACGGTTCCATTCGGGGCAGTATCCCCACCCGAAAGTTAAACCGGCTTCACAAATACCGCATTTTGCGCTGCGGCGATACGCCCGGGGTCATTTAAGGATGGAGTGCCGGAAAGGGGTCTCCCCCCTCCCCTCACCCGTGGCCAGGACCGCAATCGCCACCCTCGCAGGGGTCCTCGCCCGCCACCTCCATCTGCAGGGTCACGTGCACGATGCGGTGGCGCTGGTCCAGCATGTGCTCGAGTTCGCGGCGCACGGCCGGCCCTTCCGTCCCGTCGGCCATGACCACGTGCGCGGTCAGCGCCGGGGTGCGCGACGCCAGCGCCCACACATGCAGGTCGTGCACGCCGACCACCTGCGGATGCGCGCCCAGGTCGGCGCGCACCGCGGCCAGGTCCACGCCCTGCGGCACGCCCTCCATCAGCACGTTCAGGGCCTCGCGTACCAGCACCCAGGTGCGTGGCAGCACCCACAGGCCGATCAGCACCGCCAGCAACGGGTCGACCCACAGCCAGCCGGTGAAGCGGATCAGCAACGCCGCCACGATCACCGCCAGCGAGCCGAGCATGTCGCTCCACACTTCCAGGTAGGCGCCCTTGACGTTCAGGCTCTGCCCGCTGCCCGCATGCAGCAGGCGCATCGCCACGAGATTGCACGCGAGCCCGACGACGGCCACCGCCAGCATGCCCAGGCTCGCCACCGGCAAGGGGGTACGGAAGCGCTGCCAGGCTTCCCAGAGGATCCAGCCGGCCAGCGCGAACAGCAGCGCGCCGTTGACCAGCGCGCCCAGCGCCTCGAAACGGACATAGCCGTAGGTCCGCTTCGCATCGGCCGGCAGGCGCGCCAGGCGCACGGCGACCAGGGCGATCGCCAGGGCCAGGGTGTCGGTGGCCATGTGCGCGGCATCGGACAGCAGCGCCAGGCTGTTGGTCAGCCAGGCTCCGACCACCTCGGCCACCAGTACCGTCGCGGTCAGTCCCAGCGCCCACCACAGCGGCTTTTCGAAGCGGATCTCCGACGGCACGTGGGTGTGCCCGCCGGGACCGTGGTGGTGGCCGATGTGACCGTGTGCATGCCCGTGCGCATGCCCGGGCGAGCTGGCAGGGTGGTGGTGGTGGTCGGCGATGTCGCGGGGATCGTGGGCCATGGCCGCTACTATCGCGCCGGGCCCGCGGGGAAACTATTACATCCCGACCCTGCGACTGGCGCGGTCGTGCGCGCCGCGCAACGGCGCCGCACGCTCATTCCCTGGCCTCCGCGGCGCCGGCCTCCACCGCCGACCACACCCGCAGCAGGTTGCCGCCGAGGATCTTCGCCAGGTCCTGGTCGCTGTAACCGCGCGCCTGCAGCGCCGCGACCAGGTTGGGATAGTCGGCGACGCTGCGCAGGCCGTCGGGGAGGTTGCCGGACACGCCGTCGAAGTCCGAGCCCAGGCCGATGTGGTCGATGCCGATCAGCTTCACCCCGTAGTCGACCTGCTCGACCACCGCATCGATCGCGGTGGGCCGCGGCGGATGCGTGCGCTCCCATTCGGCCTCGAACGCGGCCCGGTCCTCCTCCGGACGGCCGGCGGCGCGGGCGGCGGCGTTGCGTTCGTCCAGCGCGGCGCGGGCCTGGAAATAGGCCTGGGTGTCGGCGGCCATCTGCGGATTGACGAAGGCGCTGCCGAAGGTGACCTGGACCACGCCGCCGCGCGCCGCGATCTCCCTGGCCAGGTCGTCGTCCACGTTGCGCTCGAAGCCCGGGGTGAAATGGCGGAAACCGGAATGGCTGGCGATCACCGGTACCCGGCTCAGCTCGATCGCCTGGCGCGCCGCGTCGTCGGACAGGTGCGACACGTCGACCATGATCCCGAGCCGGTTCATTTCCTCCACCACCTTGCGGCCGAACGGGCTCAGTCCGTTCCACTGGCGCTCGAGGCCGTAGGAGGAATCGCTGATGCGGTTGCTCTCGCTGTGGGCCAGGGTGATGTAGCGCACGCCGCGCGCGTGGAAGCGCGCCAGCTCGGCCAGGTCGTCGCCGATCGGTGCGCCGTTCTCCATGCCCAGTGCCAGTAGCACGTGGCCATCGGCCCGCAGGCGCTCGACGTCGCGCGGCGAAACCAGCTTGGCGAAGCGGTCCGGGTGGCGGCCGACCATCGCCTCGACCGCGTCGATCTGCTTGTGGGCGATTTCGCGCGCGGTGCCGGCCCGGTCCTGCCCGGGCGAGGTGTAGATCGACATGAACGCCACGTCCAGCCCGCCCTCGCGCGCACGCGGGTAGTCGAACTCGCGGTCGGGCGTGAGCTCGCCCAGGTCCCTCCATCCGTCCAGCAGCTCGCCGGGTGCATCGATGTGCGTGTCGACCACCACCACGTCGCGGGCCAGCTGGCGCGGATCGGTGGCACCGGCGGCAAGCACGTGGCCGGTGGCGAGCAACAGCAGGAAGGCGGAATGGCGGATGGGCATGGGCGCTCCGGCGCGGTTCGGGATCCGTCGATCGTACGGCCCGGCGGAGGCAGGTCAACAGGCCGGGGCCGGATCGGCCTACTTCACCGGACGCCTGTAGATCTCCGACAACGACTTCCTGTATTCGGCGATCGGGGGCAGGCCCATGGACGCCCGGCGATCATCCAGTCCGTCCGGGTCGGCGGTCGGCTGCATCGACATGCTGCCGTCTTCGTTGAAGGTGAACTGGGTTCCGTAGACCTGCGGCTTTCCCTGCTGGCGCAGGACGCGGTCGGTGAGCAGGGCCAGGTCGCCCGGTTCCGCCTCCTTCCGCTCCACCGCCGCCTCCAGTTCGACCAGCACCTGTTCCTGGAACGCCTGGTCGAAGCTGGCGTGCTGCGCGATCAGGAACGCCGCCTGTGCCCCGTCATGGCCCACGGTCGCCAGGGTCGGCCAGCCCTTTTCCGCGACGACACCCTTCAGCCAGGCCGCGTTGTCCCGGTCCACGGCGGCCGTCTGCTCCCAGGCCCTGGCATCGCCACCTTCGTCGATGGCCTGCTGTCGCACGGCCTGGTCCTTCGCGCCCCGGGCAACCAGCTCATCGCGCAGGGGCTGGTCGATCTTCGCCTGCCGGTCGGCTTCCAGCTTCGCGGCTTCGGCCAGGGCAGGCGCCCACCCGGCCGACGCGCGCAACCGGTTGAGTCCGGGACGGTCCTTGGACTTCAGCTCGGCCAGGTCGATCCGCCCGTTGGGCAATTCCCTGCGCACGTATGCGAACGCTTCATCGATGCGCCCGGCGGCGGCAAGGCACTCGACGTAGAACAGGTCGACACCCTGCGGCAGAACCGGTACCTGGCCCTGCATGGCGGTGAGCGTGTCGGCGCACTTGGCGTAATCCCCTGCCTGATACGCTTCCAGCGCAGCGTCCACGGTCGCGGAAGCGGCTAGGGCATGGAACGGCGCGAGGACCGCCAGGGCCACGGCGGCAACGTTCGCGAAGTGGGTCTTCATGATCGGCAACGCTCCCTGTCGGCTCGACCGGGGGATGTCCCCGTGCATAACCACAGCCTACTCCCGGACCGGGCAACTTCCCCCGGGTCATCCGATAATCTCTCCATCGTCGGCGTGCGCGCCCGCGGTGCACCCCGGACAAAACGACAATCGCGAACGGCCGGCACAAGGGCGGCCACTGATGAAGCGGCCCTGATAACAGATGAATCAACAGGTTAAGACCGAACACACGCCGCTGATGAAGCAGTTCTTCGCAGCCAAGTCCGACTACCCGGACCTGCTGCTGTTCTTCCGCATGGGCGACTTCTACGAGCTGTTCTACGACGACGCGCGCAAGGCCGCGCGGCTGCTCGACATCACCCTGACCCAGCGCGGCAGCTCCGGCGGCGCGCCGATCCCGATGGCCGGCGTTCCGGTGCATGCCTACGAAGGCTACCTGGCGCGGCTGGTGGCGCTGGGCGAGTCGGTGGCGATCTGCGAGCAGATCGGCGACCCGGCGCAGGCCAAGGGCCTGGTCGAACGCAAGGTGGTACGCATCGTCACTCCCGGCACGGTCACCGACGAGGCGCTGCTGGACGAGCGCCGCGACACCCTGCTGATGGCGGTGGCGCGCGGGCGCAGCGGCTACGGCCTGGCCTGGGCCGACCTGGCCGGTGGCCGCTTCATGGTCAACCAGGTCGACAACGACGACCAGCTGCTGGCCGAACTGGCGCGGCTGGAGCCGGCCGAGCTGCTGGTGCCCGACGAGGAAGGCCTGCCGCCGATGAGCGCCGGTGCGCTGCGCCGGCGCCCGCCGTGGCTGTTCGATCCGGACAGCGGCCGGCGCCAGCCGCTGCGCTTCTTCGGCCTGCACGACCTCACCGGCTTCGGCATCGAGGACAAGCCGCTGGCGGTGGCCGCTGCCGGCGCGCTGCTGGGCTACGTCGAGGAAACGCAGAAGCAGCAGCTGCCGCACCTGACCTCGATCGCGGTGGAAACCGCGGGCGACGCGATCGCGATGAACGCCGCCACCCGCCGCCACCTGGAACTGGACACGCGGGTGGATGGCGACAGCCGCCACACCCTGCTCGGCGTGCTCGACTCCACCATCACCCCGATGGGCGGGCGCCTGCTGCGGCGCTGGCTGCACCGGCCGCTGCGCGACCGCGACGTGCTCGGCCAGCGCCACCACGCGGTGGCCACGCTGTCCGAAGGCGGCGCCGACGCCGACCTGCGCGATGCCTTCCGCGGCCTGGGCGACCTCGAACGCATCCTCACCCGCGTCGCATTGCGCTCGGCGCGGCCGCGCGACCTGTCCACCCTGCGCGACGGCCTGGCGATGCTGCCGGCGCTGCGCGCGCAACTGGCGCCGCTGGATTCGCCGCGGCTGGCGGCGCTGGCCGGCGCGCTCGGCGGCGGTGACGACGAACTGGACGAAGCCGCGCACCTGCTCGCCTCCGCCGTCGCCCCGCAGCCACCGCTGAAACTGGTCGACGGCGGCGTGATCGCCGAGGGCCACGACGCCGAACTGGACGAGCTGCGCCGCCTCTCCACCCACGCCGACCAGTTCCTGGTCGACCTGGAGGCGCGCGAGCGCGAGAGCAGCGGCATCGCCACGCTCAAGGTCGGCTACAACCGCGTCCACGGCTACTACATCGAGATCAGCAAGGGCCAGGCCGCGCGCGCGCCGGTGCACTACACCCGCCGCCAGACCCTCACCGGCGCCGAGCGCTACATCACCGAGGAACTGAAGGCGTTCGAGGACAAGGTGCTGTCGGCGCGCGAGCGCGCGCTTGGCCGCGAGAAGTTCCTGTACGAGGCCCTGCTCGATTCGCTCAACGCGCTGCTGGAACTGCTCAAGCGCTGCGCCGCCGCGCTCAGCGAGCTGGACGTGCTGGCCGGCTTCGCCGAGCGCGCGCAGGCGCTGGACTGGTCGCGCCCGGAACTGGTCGATGCGCCCTGCCTGCGGATCGAGCGCGGCCGCCATCCGGTGGTGGAAGCGGTGCGCACCGAGCCGTTCGAGCCGAACGACCTGGTCCTGCACGTCGACGGCGACGACAACCCTGACGTCCCGCCGCGGCGGATGCTGGTGATCACCGGCCCGAACATGGGCGGCAAGAGCACCTACATGCGCCAGAACGCGCTGATCGTGCTGCTCGCCCACATCGGCAGCTTCGTGCCCGCCGCGCGCGCGCAGATCGGCCCGATCGACCGCATCCTCACCCGGATCGGCGCCGGCGACGACCTCGCCCGCGGGCAATCGACTTTCATGGTCGAGATGGCCGAGACCAGCTACATCCTCCACCACGCCACCGCGCAGTCGCTGGTGCTGATGGACGAGATCGGCCGCGGCACCTCGACCTACGACGGCCTGGCCCTGGCCGACGCGGTGGCGCGCCACCTGGCCACCGCCAACCGCTGCTGGACCCTGTTCGCCACGCACTATTTCGAACTGACCGCGCTGGCCACCGAGCCCGGCGACCACGGCATCGCCAACGTGCACCTGGACGCGGTGGAGCACCGCGACCGGGATGGAAGCGAGACCCTGGTGTTCATGCACGCGGTCAAGGACGGCGCGGCCGACCGCAGCTTCGGCCTGCAGGTGGCGGCGCTGGCCGGCCTGCCGAAGGCCGCCCTGCAGCAGGCCCGGCGAAGGCTGGCAGAACTCGAACAGCGCGGCCGCGAGACCCACGCCTCGCAGATGGCGCCACAGGCGCTGGACGCGCCCCAGCAGTTCGGCCTGTTCGCCGCCGCACCGTCGGCCGCGCAGGAAGCGCTGGCGGCAATCGATCCCGACGAGCTGACGCCCAAGCAGGCGCTGGAAGCGCTATACCGCCTCAAGTCGCTCCTGTAGAGCCGGGCTCGCCCGGCTGCACTGCGCTACATTGACCCTCCCACAGGCCCCATCCTCGCCCCCCGAAGGAGTGCCGTATGAGCAACACCCTGACCGACCAGCTGTTCTCCCAGTTGTCCGGCGCACCGCTGCAGCAGATCTCGCAGCAGCTCGGCGTGGGCCAGGCCCAGCCCGCCGGCGCCATCGGTGCGGCACTGCCGCTGCTGCTCGGCGCGATGGGCCGCAACGCCAGCCAGCCGCAGGGCGCCGAAGCCCTGTTCGGCGCGCTGCAGAACGATTTCGCCGGCGGCCCGGATCTTGGCGGCCTGCTCGGCGCGGTGCTGGGCGGAACCCAGAGCCGGCAGACCAACGGCGCCGGCATCCTCGGCCACGTGCTCGGCGGCCAGCAGCCGCGCGCCGAAGCCGCGCTGGGCCAGGCCACGGGCCTGGGCGGCGACAAGGCCGGGCAACTGCTGAAGATCCTCGCCCCGATCGTGCTCGCGTTCCTGGCCAAACAGATGTTCCAGGGCCAGGGCAACGCCGCCGGCGCCAGTCCCGATGCCAGCCTGCTCGGTTCGATCCTGGACCAGGAGCAGCAGCAGGTCCGCCAGCAGGGTGGCCTGGGTGGCGGCCTGCTCGGCGCGGTGCTCGATCAGGACGGCGATGGCCAGCTCGGCATCGGCGATCTGCTGAAGATCGGTGGCGGCCTGTTCGGCGGCGGCCGCACCTGAGCTGTTCCCGGCGGCAGCCGGCGATGCCCTGGCTTGCCTTTCGCCATCGGCCCGGCCGATGATCGTGCGGCCGTCAAATCAATAGTCTGAACCTATACATCAGTTTCTTTTATTCGATTTAATCAATCGTCTGCCGGCCGATATGCTGACCCGGCCATCACATGCGCAGGAGCGCCAGCCATGAGCACGCCATCCGACAAGAAGTGCCCGGTCACCCACCTGACCACCCAGTTCGGCGCCCCGGTGCCGGACAACCAGAACAGCTTCACCGCCGGCCCGCGCGGCCCGCTGCTGTCGCAGGACGTGTGGCTCAACGAGAAGCTGGCCAACTTCGTGCGCGAGGTGATCCCGGAGCGGCGCATGCACGCCAAGGGCTCGGGCGCCTTCGGTACCTTCACGGTGACGAACGACATCACGAAGTACACCCGCGCGGCGATCTTCTCCCAGGTCGGCAAGAAGACCGAGATGTTCGCGCGCTTCACCACCGTGGCCGGCGAGCGCGGCGCGGCCGACGCCGAGCGCGACATCCGCGGCTTCGCGCTGAAGTTCTACACCGAGGAAGGCAACTGGGACATGGTGGGCAACAACACCCCCGTGTTCTTCATCCGTGATCCGCGCAAGTTCCCGGACCTCAACAAGGCGGTCAAGCGCGACCCGCACACCAACATGCGTTCGGCCACCAACAACTGGGACTGGTGGACCCTGCTGCCCGAGGCGCTGCACCAGGTCACGATCGTGATGAGCGATCGCGGCATCCCGGCCAGCTACCGCCACATGCACGGCTTCGGCTCGCATACCTACAGCTTCTGGAACGAGAAGGGCGAGCGCTACTGGGTCAAGTTCCACTTCCGCACCCAGCAGGGCATCAAGAACCTGACCGATGCCGAAGCGGCCGAGGCCGTCGGCAACGACCGTGAAACCCACCAGCGCGACCTGTTCGAGGCGATCGAGCGCGGCGATTTCCCGAAGTGGAAGATGTACATCCAGGTGATGCCGGAGACCGACGCGGAGAAGGTGCCCTACCACCCGTTCGACCTGACCAAGGTGTGGCCGAAGGGCGACTATCCGCTGATCGAAGTCGGCGAGTTCGAGCTCAACCGCAACCCGGAGAACTTCTTCGCCGACGTCGAGCAGAGCGCGTTCGCGCCGGGCAACCTGGTCCCGGGCATCGCGCCGTCGCCGGACAAGATGCTGCAGGCGCGCCTGTTCAACTACGCCGATGCGCAGCGCTACCGCCTGGGCGTGAACTACCACCAGATCCCGGTCAACGCCGCGCGCTGCCCGGTCAACAGCAACCACCGCGACGGCTACGGGCGCATGGACGGCAACTACGGCCGCCTGCCGCACTACGAGCCCAACAGCTTCAACCAGTGGCAGGAGCAGCCGCAGTTCCGCGAGCCGCCGCTGAAGATCAACGGCAATGCCGACTGGTGGGATTTCCGCGACAACGACTCCAACTACTACAAGCAGCCAGGCGACCTGTTCCGGCTGATGAAGCCCGAACAGCAGCAGGCGCTGTTCGACAACACCGCCCGCGCGATGGGCGATGCACCGGACTTCATCAAGCGCCGCCACGTGGAGAACTGCACCAAGGCCGATCCGGCCTACGGCGCCGGCGTGGAGGCGGCGCTGCGCAAGCTAGGCGCGTTTGCTGCGGAGCAGTCGCCGAACAGCCTGGGCAAGGAGTAAGCGCCGTTCTCCGGCCCGGGGTTTCCGGGCCGGAGGATCGGCGGTGTTCAAACGACGGCCGCCTGTGATGGGCGGCCGTTTTTTCTGCCTCAGCTGGCGTCGATGTCGCCGAGGGCCTGGATCAGGCGGCGGGCGCGCTTGTCGGGGCGGTGTTCCGGCGGGCGGTAGCCGTCGCGCATCGCCGCGCGCTGCAGGCGCTGATCCTCGCGGCGCGCCTTCGACGCCTCCGTTTCCCGGTACAGCGCCTGCGCCACCGGCGCCGGGCCGCGCGTATCGCTGAGCCCGAGCACGACCAGCTCGTATGTTTCCCCGCCGCGCACCACGCTCAGCGCATCGCCGCCGCGGATCGAGCGCGAGGCCTTGGCGCGCTGGCCACCAACCTCGACCTTGCCGGTGTCCACCGCCTGCCGCGCCAGGCTGCGGGTGCGGAAGAAGCGCGCGGCCCACAGCCACACGTCGAGGCGGACGGAATCCTGCGAAGGGTTGGAATCGTGCATCAGCGCCTGCCCGGGGTCGTCCCGGTTACATGCGGCATCGCCCGCAGCGGTTCAAGCCCCGCGCCGGCATCAACGCAAACGGCCGCCCTGCGGCGGCCGTTGCGATGACACCAGGGATGCGCGGCGATCAGCCGGCGGCCTTCTCGGCCTTGGCCTTGGCCACGGCGGCCAGGTCTTCCTTGATGCGGGCGGCCTTGCCTTCCAGGCCACGCAGGTAGTACAGCTTGCCGGCGCGGACGCGACCGATGCGCTTCACTTCGACCGAGTCGATGGTGGCGCTGTGGGTCTGGAACACGCGCTCGACGCCGTAGCCGTGCGAGATCTTGCGCACGGTGAACGAAGAGTTCAGGCCGGCGTTCTTGGTGCCGATGACCACGCCTTCATAGGCCTGGACGCGCTCGCGGTTGCCTTCCTTGACCTTGACGTTCACCACGACGGTGTCGCCTTGGCTGAACTTCGGCAGTTCGCGGGTGATCTGGGCGGATTCGAATTCCGCGACGATGGACTTGTTCAGCTTGCTCATGGTGACCGACTCTGGGTTCGGGTGGGCGTGTCGTATCCGACAACTCGGAATGACGCAGTCGCAGGATTACGCTGCGCGTCTTGTTGTTCTGGGTCCTGCCGCCGGAGCCCGGCCGGGCGCTCGGCCCACAGGAACCCGGCATTGTAGCCGCTCCGCCGGGGCCGTGGCTACCTGCCCCCCTCTCGGCCCTCCGGGCGCCCATCCGGGGCATCCACGGGGCCACGGGCCTCAGGGGCTGCCCGGCTCGCCGCGCTCGCGGCGCCAGGCGTCGAGCAGGGCCTGGTCGGCCTTGGACAGGGTCCGGCCCTGCAGCAGGTCCGGGCGCCGTTCCCAGGTCCGGCCCAGGGCCTGCTGCCGGCGCCAGCGGGCGATGGCCGCGTGGTTGCCCGAGCGCAGCACTTCCGGGACCGTGCCGTACGCGTGCTCGACCGGGTGGCTGTAGTGCGGGCAGTCCAGCAGGCCGTCTTCGAAGCTGTCCTGCTCGGCCGAGCCGGCGTCGTTCAGGGCGCCGTCCTGGAGCCGCGCCACCGCATCGACCACCACCGCCGCGGCCAGCTCGCCGCCGGACAGGACGTAGTCGCCGATGGAAACCTCCTCGTCCACCTCGGCCTGCACCAGGCGCTCGTCCACGCCTTCGTAGCGCCCGCACAGCAGGGCCAGGCGCGGCAGCGCGGCCAGTCCGCGGACCCGGGCCTGGTCCAGCGGACGGCCCTGCGGACTCAGGTAGACCACGTGCGGCGGCACCGGGTCGGCCGCGCGCATCGCCTGCAGGCAGCGGCGCAGCGGCTCGACCAGCATCACCATGCCGGGGCCGCCGCCGAAGGTGCGGTCGTCGACCTTGCGGTAGTTGCCCTCGGCGTGGTCGCGCGGGTTCCAGCCATGCAGCGACAGCAGGCCGCGCTCGCGCGCACGCCCGGTCACGCCGAAACCGGCGCACTGGTCGACGAACTCTGGAAACAGGCTGACGATGTCGATGCGCATGGGTGGTCCGTCGCTGTTACGCCGCCATCCCCGCGGATATGCGGGTTTCGGCAGCCGGAAGACTGGTGCCGCCGGCCGCCAGAGTCGCTGGATCCCCGCCTGCGCGGCGATGACGCAAGGGCGGCGGCGATCCGCTCAGAACTCCGGATCCCAGTCCACGGTGATGGTGCCGCTGTCGAAATCCACCGCGGTCACGTAGTCGGGCTGCACGAACGGCAGCATCCGCTCGCGCTCGCCGCGCACCACCATCACGTCGTTGGCGCCGGTGGACAGCAGGTGCGAGACCTCGCCCAGCGCCACGCCCTCGACGGTGACCACGCGCAGGCCTTCCAGGTCGACCCAGTAGTACTCGCCGGGCGCCGGCGGCGGCAGCGCCTCGCGCGGGACCCAGACCTCGGTGCCGCGCAGGGCCTCGGCGGCATCGCGGTCGTCGATCCCGGGAAGGGTGGCGACCACGCCCTTGCCGGCGTCGCGGCCGCGGGCGCCGGTCAGTTCGCGCTGGGCGCCACTGGCCGTGCGCAGGATCCACGGCTGGTAGCGGAAGATCTGCGCGCGCGGCTCGGTCCAGGACTCGAGCTTGACGTCGCCACGCACGCCGAAGGCGCCCGTCACCCGGCCCAGCAGAACCAGCTTCTGCGGTGGAGTGGGACGCCCTGCGTCGTTCATGTCGGGGGCGGCCACCGGGAATGCCCCGGCGGCCTGCCGGCTCAGGCGGCCGCCTGGGCCTTGGCCGCTTCCTTGTACAGGCTGCGGACCTTGTCGGTCAGCTGGGCGCCATTGCCGACCCAGTGGTCGACGCGGGCGATGTCCAGCACCACGCGCGGCTCGGCGCCGGCGGCGACCGGATTGTAGTAACCGACGCGCTCGATGTTGCGGCCGTCGCGGGCGCTGCGCGAGTCGGTGACGATGATGTGGTAGAAGGGACGCTTCTTCGCGCCGCCGCGGGTGAGACGGATCTTGACCATGGTGTCTTCGTGTTGCCCAGTCGCCAGGATGGCGAGGTAAGCCGGCAATTCTAGCCGATCGGGCTGGTCGGGGGAACCTGTGCCCGCGGCGCCGGGGTTCCGGCGCTGAACGGCCCCTGACGCCCCCGTCCTCAGCCCCCTGAAGTGGGCTCCTACAGGGGCTGCCAAGGGGGCTGGGCGGCTGCGGCCGCGAGCAGGTCCAGCAGTTCCGGCGCCGCGGCATATTCCACCGCATCGATCGCGGCGATCGGCTGCACCCCATTGGCATTGGCCGCGAAGGCGGCGCGGAAGGACGCGGCCTCGGCCAGCGCCACCGGGCGCACGGCCTGGGCCACGCCGATCGCATCCAGGCCGGCCTGCAGCAGGCGCTCGGTGGTCCCGCGCAGCGCGGGTGCCTGCGGCCAGACCACGCCGGCGCCATCCCAGAAGCCGATGTTCCACACCGTGCCTTCGACCACGCGCGCGCCCTCGCCCTCGCCGTCCACGAACAGCGCGTCGTCCCACCCGGCCAGCAGCGCCTGCCGGCGGTGGTGGTGCAAGGGGAAGGTGCCGGTGTGCTTGAGGTGCGGCACCGGTCGCAGGAACCGGCAGCTGCGCACGCGCAGCGCACGCAGCGGCGACGGCGACGACGCGGCCGCGGTCACCAGCACGTCCACTGCCACCTCGCGCGCCGGCTGGCGATGGTCGAACCCGCGCGCGAACAGCACCACCCGCATCGCGCAATCACGACCGGCCGCTTCGGCGGCCTGGCGCATCCAGCCGCGCACCGCCGCCTCGTCCAGTGCGGCGCCGAACAGCTCGGCGTTGCCTTGGCGCAGGCGTTCGAAATGCAGGTCCAGGCCCTGCGCGGCGCCGTCGCGCACGCGCAGCGCGGTGAAGTGGCCGTAGTTGGATTGCGCCAGCGCGCGCAGCGCCGCCGGCTCGGCGTCGGCGGGCGCGCCGTTGAGCAGGGCCACCGGCAGGCTCGCGCTCACGGCCCGGTGCCGCTCAGCGGAACGGCAGGCCGCCGCGGCCGCCCATGCCACCGCCGCCCATCATCCCCTGCAGGCCGCGCATCATTCCCTTCATGCCGCCGCGGCCCAGCTTGCCCATCATCTTTTCCATCTGCTGGTACTGCTTGAGCAGCTTGTTGACGTCGGCCGGGGTGGTGCCGGAGCCGCGGGCGATGCGCGCGCGGCGCGAGCCGTTGAGCAGGTCCGGGTTGCGCCGTTCCTTGGGCGTCATCGAACCGATGATCGCCATCATCCGCGGCACTTCGCGGCTCTGCGAGACCTGCGCCTTCAGGTGCTCGGGCACCTGGCCCAGGCCGGGCAGCTTGTCCATCAGGCCGGCAATACCGCCCATGTTCTGCATCTGCTCGAGCTGGTCGCGCATGTCGTTGAGGTCGAACTTCTTGCCCTTGGCGACCTTGGCGGCGAGCTTGGCGGCCTTCTCCTGGTCCACGTTCTGCTCGACCTGCTCGACCAGCGACAGCACGTCGCCCATGTCGAGGATGCGCGCGGCGACGCGGTCGGGGTGGAACACGTCCAGGCCGTCGAGCTTCTCGCCGGTACCGGTGAACTTGACCGGCTTGCCGGTGATGTAGCGCACGCTCAACGCCGCACCGCCGCGCGCGTCGCCGTCGGTCTTGGTCAGGACCACGCCGGTCAGCGGCAGCGCCTCGGCAAAAGCCTTGGCGGTGTTGGCCGCGTCCTGGCCAGTCATCGCGTCGACCACGAACAGGGTTTCGGTCGGGCTCACCGCCGCGTGCAGGGCCTTGATCTCGGCCATCATCGCCGCGTCGATGGCCAGGCGGCCGGCGGTATCGACGATCAGCACGTCGGCGAAGGACTTGCGCGCGTCGGCAATCGCGGCGCGGACGATGTCCTCCGGCTTCTGCCCGGCGTCGGAGGGGAAGAACAGCACGCCGGCCTGTTCGGCCAGGGTCTTGAGCTGCTCGATCGCGGCCGGACGGTAGACGTCGGCGCTGACCACCATCACCTTCTTCTTGCGCTTTTCCTTCAGGTGCTTGGCCAGCTTGCCCACGGTGGTGGTCTTGCCGGCGCCCTGCAGGCCGGCCATCAGGATGATGGCGGGGGCCGGGACATTGAGGTTCAGGTCGTTGGCCTGCGAACCCATCACCGCGGTCAGCTCGTCGCGCACGACCTTGATCAGGGCCTGGCCGGGGGTGAGCGAGCGCAGCACTTCCTGGCCAACCGCGCGCACCTTGATCCGCTGCACCAGGGCCTGGACCACCGGCAGGGCGACGTCGGCCTCCAGCAGTGCGATGCGCACCTCGCGCACGGCCTCGCTGATGTTGGACTCGGTCAGCCGGCCACGGCCGCGCAGGCGCTCCATGGTGCCGGACAGGCGCTGGGTCAGGGATTCGAACATGGACGGACCGGGAGACGGGAAGCGGCCGCCGATTATAGCCGCCCCCCGCATCCGTCCCCCTGCGGGCGTAAAGAGGACGCGTAAGGGGACGGAGGCCCCCGCTTTCGGGGGCTTAATTCCCTCCGTCCCCTTTACGCTCCTTTACGCTGACTCTGCCGCTTATGCGAAACTCATCCGATGACAATTATTCTCATCGCCGTTCTCGCCTATCTGGTCGCGACTGCGCTGCTGCTGCGCTCGGTGTCGCGCGACCGGCCGGACGGCGGCGCGGGCTGGTTCTGGGTGGCGCTGGCAGCGGTGCTCCTGCATGCCGGCTACCACGCGCAGGTTGCCTGGCGCACCGCCGGCGGCGCGGACCTGCACTTCTATTCGGCGCTGTCGCTGGTCGGGCTGGGCATGGCAGCGATGACGGTGCTGGTCGGTCTGCGCGGGCGTACCGCGGCGGTGGGCGTGGTGGTGTTCCCGCTGGCCTCCACCCTGCTGCTGGTCTACCACGGCCACGGCCATGCACCCTCGCCCGCGCTGGACTGGCGCCTGCAGTTGCATGCCTGGCTGGCGCTGCTGGCCTACGCCACCCTGGCCATCGCCGCGCTGCTGGCGGGCATGCTCTGGCTGCAGGAGCGCGCGTTGCGCCGGCGCGAATTCCACGCCTGGCTGCGCGCACTGCCGCCGCTGACCCAGCTGGAAACCGTGCTGTTCCGCACGATCACCGTCGGCTTCGCCCTGCTGACCCTGACCCTGCTCACCGGCGTGCTGTTCGTCGAGGACCTGTTCTCGCAGCACCTGGTGCACAAGACCGTGCTCAGCGTGCTGTCGTGGCTGGTGTTCGGCGGCCTGCTGCTGGGCCGCTGGCGCTACGGCTGGCGCGGCGCGCGCGCCGTGCACTGGACCCTGACCGCGATGGCGCTGCTGCTGCTGGCGTTCTTCGGCAGCAAGTTCGTGCTGGAGCAGGTGCTGCAGCGCAGTTGAAGCCCCGCTCTACGGGGGAGCAGCGCGGCGGCGGGCTTACGCCTGTTCCAGCGCGTCGGACAGCCGCTCCACCGCGATCACTTCCATGTCCTTGTAGCGGGCGGTCTTGGGCACGTTGGCCTTCGGCACGATCGCGCGGCGGAAGCCGTGCGTGGCCGCCTCGCGCAACCGCTCCTCGCCGTTGGGTACCGGCCGGATCTCGCCGGACAGGCCGACTTCGCCGAAAGCCACGGTCTTGTCGGCCAATGGCCGGTCGCGCAGCGAGGACAGCACCGCCAGCAGCACCGGCAGGTCGGCCGCGGTTTCCTGCACGCGGATGCCGCCCACCACATTCACGAACACGTCCTGGTCGCCGACCACCACCCCGCCGTGCCGGTGCAGCACCGCCAGCAGCATCGCCAGCCGGTTCTGCTCCAGGCCCACCGCCACGCGGCGCGGGTTGGACAGCGGCGAGGCATCGACCAGCGCCTGCACTTCCACCAGCAACGGGCGGGTACCTTCGCGGGTGACCATCACGCAGCTGCCCGGCTGCTGCGAACTGCCGGAGAGGAAGATCGCCGACGGATTCGGCACTTCCTTCAGCCCCTTGTCGCCCATCGCGAACACGCCCAGCTCGTTGACCGCGCCAAAGCGGTTCTTGAACGCGCGCAGCACGCGGAAGCGCGAACCGGATTCGCCCTCGAAGTACAGCACCGCATCGACCATGTGCTCGAGCACGCGCGGGCCGGCGATGCCACCCTCCTTGGTCACGTGGCCGACCAGGAACACCGCGGTGCCGGTCTCCTTGGCGTAGCGCACCAGCCGCGCCGCGCTCTCGCGCACCTGGCTGACCGAACCGGGCGCGGCGGTGAGCGATTCGGTCCACAGGGTCTGCACCGAGTCGGCGACGATCAGCTTCGGCTGCGCTTGCGCGGCGTGCTGCAGGATCGATTCGATCCCGGTCTCGGCCAGGCCCTGCAGGTTGTCCAGCGGCAGGTCCAGGCGCACCGCGCGGCCGGCGACCTGGGCCAGCGATTCCTCGCCGGTGACGTACAGCGCCGGCAGCTGCCCGGCCATCTTCGCCAGCGCCTGCAGCAGCAGGGTCGACTTGCCGATGCCCGGGTCGCCGCCGACCAGCACCACCGCGCCCTCGACCAGGCCGCCACCGAGCACCCGGTCCAGTTCGCCGATGCCGGTGGATACGCGCACCTCGGCGGCCTGGCTGACGTCCTTGAGCGCGGTGACCTTGGGCGGGTCGACCTTGCCGGCCCAGCCCGAGCGCCGCGCCACCGCAGGCCCCGCGCCGGCGCCGGAGGCCGGCTCGAGCACGATCTGCGACAACGTGTTCCAGGCCCCGCACTCGCCGCACTGGCCCTGCCACTTGCTGTATTCGGCGCCGCAGTCGCCGCAGACGAAGGCGATGCGGGCGCTGGACTTGCTGGAGGGCTTGGCCACGGCGTGTGAAGTGGTGGGAACGGGAGGCCAATGTAGCCGCGCCCGGTCTCCGCTGGCGAGACGCGATGCCGTGAACGACAAGGCCCCGCCGGAGCGGGGCCTGTCGGAGTCTGGTGCCGGAAACAGGAGTCGAACCTGCGACCTACGCATTACGAATGCGCCGCTCTACCAACTGAGCTATTCCGGCGATGTCCCGGCCGCGCAGGCGCGACCGGGGGCGGAATTCTAACGGTTCGACGCCGGGCAGGCCAGCACGGCAACCATCGCGCAGACAGGGCCTCCACTCCGTGGTGTTAACTTGGCACCCTGCCCACGCCTCCCCCACCGCATGCCTCTGCGCTCCCCGTCCCGCCTTGCCGTCGTCCTGGTCCTGTTCGCCGCCCTGCTGGCTGCCTGGCCGGCGCTGGCACAGGCGCCGGCACCGTCACCGGCACCGGACAAGGTCCGCCAGCAGCTGGAGCGGATCGGCGCGCAGCTGGACGGGCAGCAGGACGCCGCCGCGCTGCAGTCCTCGCGCGAAGCGACCCTGAAGATCCAGGCCCAGCTCGAGAAGTCCGTCGCCGAACTCACCCCGCAGCTGGAAAGGCTGGACGCGCGCCTGGCCGAGCTGGGCGACAGCCCCGCCGCGAAGGGCCAGGAAGCACCCGAGGTCACGCGCGAACGCCGCGACCTGCAGCAGCAGCGCAACGACATCGACGCCACGCTGCGCCAGGCCAGGCTGGCGCAGGTGGAAAGCGGACAGCTGCTGGACCGGATCGCCGCCGCGCGCCAGGACACCTTCCACCGGACCCTGTCCGAACGCACCACCCCGCCGTGGAGCCCGCGCTTCTGGCGCGACCTGGCGGCGAACCGGGACCGCGATTCGGTGCGCCTGCGCGGGCTGTGGCAGGACACGCGCGACGCGGTCACCGAGCGCTGGCAAGCCGCTCCGCTGCGCTCGGCGATCTACCTGGCGCTGGCGCTGCTGGTGGCGGTCTTCGTCGGCTGGTTCGGTGCGCGCAGCGTGCCGAAGCTGGTCGGCCGCCACATCCCGCCGGGGCGGCTGCGCCGCTCGGCGCCGGCGGTGGCGCGGGTGCTGCTGTCCACGCTGGCGGCGATCTGGATCGCCGGCCTGGTGCACGCGGCGCTGTTGCCGGCCAACCCGCCGGCGGCGGTCGACCAGTTGGCCAGCCTTGCCGGCGGCCTGCTGGTGTTCGGCACCTTCATCACCACCCTGGGCGCGGTGCTGCTGGCCGTGCGCCACCCGTCGTGGCGACTGCCGGCGATCTCCGACGCCGGCGCGCGCGCGCTGCGCCCGCTGCCGCTGGCCGCGGCACTGGCGATCGTGACGGCCACCCTGCCGCAGCAGGTCGGTGCACTGGTCAACGCCAGCCTGCCGCTGGTGGTGGCGCTGACCGCCCTGGCCGCGCTGGTCTCCACCGCGGTGGTGCTGTGGACGCTGCTGCGCGTGCGCCGGCTGCAGGCCAAGACCTCGCAGGCGGAAGCCGAAGCCGCCGCGGCCGGCACCGGCACGGCTCCGGGCAAGCCGCATTTCAAGCCATGGATGAACATCGCCACCAGCATCGGCTGGGTCGCCGTGTCGCTCTGCCTGCTCGGGCTGCTGACCGGGCACGTGGCGCTGTCGGGCTTCATCGCCATGCAGGTGCTGTGGACCGGCGTGGTCGTCGCCACGCTGTACCTGGGCATGCGTTTCGTCGACGACCTGGTCTGCGCGGTGCTGGGCGCCGGCGGCGTGGCCGGGCGCCGGATCAATGGCCGCTTCGGCCTTGACCCGCTCCATGTCGAACGGCTGGCCGTGGTGCTCTCGGCGGTGCTGCGCACGCTGCTCGCGCTGGTGGGACTGATCGCCCTGGCCATGCCCTACGGTGCCAGCGGCGAAGACCTCGTCGACCAGGCCACGGGCCTGGCCCACGACGGCATCACCATCGGCCAGCTGGTGCTCAGCCCGGCCAGCCTGGTCCGCGCGATCGCGGTGTTCCTGCTGGCCAGCGGCGTGTTCCACCTGCTCAAGCGCTGGCTGGCGCGTCGCTACCTGCCGACCACGCGCATGGACGAAGGCATGCGCGCCTCGGTGGTCACCCTGTTCGGCTATGCCGGCGTGGTCGCCGCGATCGCGATGGCGCTGGCCGCGATCGGCGTCGGCCTGGAGCGGATCGCGTGGATCGCCAGCGCGCTGTCGGTCGGTATCGGTTTTGGCCTGCAGGCGATCGTGCAGAACTTCATCTCCGGCCTGATCCTGCTCGCGGAGCGGCCGGTGAAGGTCGGCGACTGGGTGGTGGTCGGCGATGCCGAGGGCGACATCCGCCGGATCAACGTGCGCGCCACCGAGATCCAGACCGGCGACCGCACCACGGTGCTGGTGCCCAACTCCGAACTGATCACCAAGACGGTGCGCAACCGCACCTTCTCCAATGCCGAGGGCCTGGTGAAGATCGTGCTGCCGATGCCGATCGCCACCGATTCGGACCTGGTCCGCGAGCTGCTGCTGGAAGCGTTCCACGCGCATCCGGGGATCCTGGAGGCGCCGGCGCCGTCGGTACTGATCGACGGCATCTCCGACAAGGGCCAGGTGCTGTTCAGCGCGACCGGCTTCGTCTCCACGCCACGGCAGGCGGCAACCACGCGCAGCGCCCTGCTGTTCGAGATCCTGCGCCGGCTGCGGCAGCTGGACATCCGGATGGTCTGAACTCAACCCACCAGACGCAGGCGCAGTTCCTTCGGCAGGGCGAAGACCATGCTTTCCGGTTCGCCGTCCAGTTCGCTGACGCCGGCGGCGCCCAGTTCGCGCAGGCGCGCGATCACGCCGTCGACCAGCACCTGAGGCGCCGAGGCGCCGGCGGTGAGGCCGATGTGGCGCTTGCCGCGCACCCATTCCGGGTCGATCTCGTGGGCGCCGTCGATCAGGTACGACTCCACGCCCTCGCGCCGCGCCAGTTCGGCCAGGCGGTTGGAATTGGAGCTGTTGGGCGAACCGACCACCAGCACCAGGTCGCAGCGGCCGGCCAGTTCGCGCACCGCGTCCTGGCGGTTCTGGGTGGCGTAGCAGATGTCGTCGTGGCGCGGCCCCTGGATCGCCGGGAACCGGGCCTGCAGCGCCTCGATGATGCCGCGGGTGTCGTCCACCGACAGCGTGGTCTGGGTGGTGTAGGCCAGGTTCTGCGGCTGGCCTACCTGCAGGGTGGCGACGCCATCGATGTCCTCGACCAGGTGGATGCTGCCCGTCGCACCCTCGCGGGCCCACTGGCCCATGGTGCCTTCGACCTCCGGGTGGCCGGCATGCCCGATCAGGACCACGTCGCGGCCGGCGCGGCAATGGCGCGAGACCTCCAGGTGGACCTTGGTCACCAGCGGACAGGTCGCGTCGAATACCTTCAACCCGCGCCGCTCGGCTTCCTCGCGCACCGCGCGCGACACGCCGTGGGCGCTGAAGATCACCGTGGAATCGTCCGGCACCTCGTCCAGCTCCTCGACGAACACCGCGCCGCGCGCCTTGAGGTCGTCGACCACGAAGCGGTTGTGCACCACCTCGTGGCGCACGTAGATCGGTGCGCCGAGGGTCTCGATCGCGCGCTTGACGATCTCGATCGCGCGGTCGACGCCGGCGCAGAAACCGCGGGGATTGGCGAGGATGACGTCCATGGATGAAGTCTACCGGAGAGACATGCCCGTGGAGGCTGAACGCGCGGAACGAAGTCGGCGGTCTATTCTTCCGCCGGCCCCTTGTTTTTCCGCTTACCGTCGAACACGCCGAACAGCGCGATCCCTACCGCCCCGCCCACGATCGCCGCGTCCGCCAGGTTGAACGCCGGCCAGTAATGCCCCCGCCAGTACCACTGGATGAAATCCACCACGTGGCCGTGGACCAGCCTGTCGATCACGTTGCCCAGCGCGCCGCCGATCACCAGCGCGTACGGCATCGCCTGGCGCCAGTCGCCGCGCGGGGTGCGCCACAGCCACCAGCCCAGCAGGCCGCAGATGGCGAACGCCAGCGCGGTGAAGAACAGCGCCTGCCAGCCGCCGGCATCGGCCAGGAAACTGAAGGCCGCGCCGGTGTTGTAGGTGCGGTACCAGTTCCAGAACCCGTCGACCACCGGCACGGCGGTGAACTCGGGCAGGCTGGACAGCACCCACGCCTTGCTCCACTGGTCCAGCACGATGACCGCCACCGACAGCAGCAGCCAGGCCATCGCGTTGGGACGGGGACGGGTTGTCGCCATACTCAGAACCACCTGCGCTCCTCACCCGGGCCTTCGACGTTGGACACGCAGCGGCCGCACAGCTCCGGATGCGTCGCGTCGCTGCCGACGTCGGCGCGGTGGTGCCAGCAGCGCACGCACTTGGCCCGGGTCGTCGGCTGCGCGCTGACGAAGATGTCCTCGGTCTGCGCCGGCACCACCGTCACGTCGCCGCTGATGAACAGGAAGCGCAGCTCATCGGCCAGCGGCTGCAGGTGCGCGGCGGTGTCGGCGCCGGCGGTCAAGGTGATCTCCGCTTCCAGCGCCGCACCGATCTGGCCGCTGGCGCGCAGCGGCTCGAGCACCTTGGCGACCTGTTCGCGCAGCGCCAGCAGGCGCTCGAAGTCGGCCGCGTCCAGCTCGGCGCCTTCCGGCAGCGGTGCCAGGCCGTCGTACCAGGTCGCGAACAGGACGTTGCCCGCGCGCTCGCCGTCGCCGGTGGCCCGCGGCAGGTAGCCCCACAGCTCGTCGGCGGTGAAGCTGAGCACCGGCGCGATCCAGCGCACGAAGGCTTCGGCGATGCGGTACATCGCGCCCTGCGCGCTGCGCCGGCCGCGCGAATCCTCGCCCATCGTGTACAGGCGGTCCTTGGTCACGTCCAGGTACAGCGATCCCAGATCCACGCTGCAGAAGTTCAGCAGCGCCTGCACGATGGCGGCGAAGTCGTAGCGCTCGTAGGCGTCCTTGATCTTCTCCTGCACCTCGAAGGCGCGGTGCACGATCCAGCGGTCCAGCGCGACCATCGCGTCGAGCGGGAGCAGGTCGCGCGCCGGATCGAAACCGTCGAGGTTGGCCAGCAGGAAGCGCGCGGTGTTGCGCAGCCGCCGGTAGGCATCGGCATTGCGCTTGAGGATCTCCTGCGACAGCGACATCTCGTTGCTGTAGTCGGCCGAGGCGATCCACAGGCGCAGGATGTCCGCGCCCAGGGTCTTCATGATGTCCTGCGGCTCGATGCCGTTGCCGAGCGACTTGGACATCTTGCGGCCGTGCTCGTCCACGGTGAAGCCGTGGGTCAGGCACTGCCGGTACGGGGCGGCCCTGTCGATGGCGATGCCGGTGAGCAGCGAGGACTGGAACCAGCCGCGGTGCTGGTCGCTGCCTTCCAGGTACAGGTCGGCCGGCTTGCCCAGGCCGCGCTCCAGCAGCACGCCCTCGTGGGTCACGCCCGAGTCGAACCAGACGTCGAGGATGTCGGTGATCTTCTCGTAGTCGGCCGCCTCGGCACCGAGCAGTTCCGCCGCATCGAGGGTGTACCAGACGTCGACGCCATCCTGCTCCACCCGGTCGGCGACCTGGCGCATCAGTTCGCTGCTGCGCGGATGCGGCTCGCCGGTCTCGCGGTGCACGAACAGCGCGATCGGCACGCCCCAGGTGCGCTGGCGCGAGATCGTCCAGTCCGGGCGTCCTTCGATCATGCCGGCGATGCGCGCCTGGCCCCACTCCGGATACCACTTCACCGTCTCGATCGCGGCCAGCGCGTCGGCGCGCAGGTTGGCCTGCTCCATCGAGATGAACCACTGCGGCGTGGCCCGGAACGCGATCGGGGTCTTGTGCCGCCAGCAGTGCGGGTAGCTGTGTTCCATCTTCGTCGCCGCCAGCAGCGCACCGCTGCCGCGCAGCAGCTCGACGATGGCGTCGTTGGCCTTCCAGATGTGCTGGCCAGCCAGTTCGACGCCGTGCGCGGCGGGCGTGGACGGCAGGTACACGCCGCGCCCGTCGACCGGGTTGAGCTGGGCCGCGGTGTACCTGTCGATCAGCCCGTAGGCCTTGCCGACCACGTAGTCGTCCTGGCCGTGGCCGGGCGCGGTGTGCACCGCGCCGGTGCCGTCCTCGGCCGAAACGTGGTCGCCGAGGATCGCCGGGATGTCGCGTCCGTCGTAGAACGGATGGGCGAACAGCAGGTGTTCCAGCGCCGCGCCCTGCACACGTCCGTGCACGGTCACGCCGGCCACGCCGTAGCGCTGCAGCGCGCGTTCGGCCAGCGCGTCGGCCAGCACCAGCCAGCGGCGGCGTCCGTCGTGCGCAGGGCCTTCGACCAGCGCGTATTCCAGGTCCGGACCCAGCGACACCGCCAGCGAGGCCGGCAGCGTCCACGGTGTGGTGGTCCAGATCGGGATCGCGACCTCCACGTCCGCCGGCACGTCCACGCCGAACGCCTTGCCCACCGCCTGCGCGTCGCGCGCGGCGTAGGCCACGTCCACCGCCGGCGAGACCTTGTCCTGGTACTCGATCTCCGCCTCGGCCAGCGCCGAGCCGCAGTCGAAGCACCAGTGCACGGGCTTCACGCCACGGCTGACGTGGCCGTTGTCGTAGATCTTGGCCAGCGCGCGGATCTCGTTGGCCTCGAAATGGAAGTCCAGGGTCCGGTACGGGTTCTCCCAGTCACCGATCACGCCCAGGCGCTTGAAGTCCTTGCGCTGGATCTCGATCTGCGACTGCGCGTACTCGCGGCACTTCTGCCGGAACTCGGTCGCGTCGAGCTTGACCCCGACCTTGCCGAACTTCTTCTCGATCGCGATCTCGATCGGCAGGCCGTGGCAGTCCCAGCCCGGGATGTACGGCGCGTCGTAGCCGGCCAGGTACTTGGACTTGACGATGATGTCCTTGAGGATCTTGTTGACCGCGTGCCCCAGGTGGATCGCACCGTTGGCGTACGGCGGGCCGTCGTGCAGCACGAACAGCGGCCGTCCCTTGGCATTGGCGCGCAGCTGCGCGTACAGGTGCTCCGCCTCCCAGCGCGCCAGGGTGTCGGGCTCGCGCTTCGGCAGGTCGCCCCGCATCGGGAAATCGGTGGCGGGCAGGCGCAGGGTGGCTTTGTAGTCTCGGGTCACGGATCTACCATTGCGGTTTCTTGCGAGGGACTCGCGTTCAATATCCGACGGGCCCCGTCCGCGTCGCGATGCATCTGCGCGGTCAGTGCCGGAAGGTCTGGGAACTTCTCTTCGTCGCGCAGCCTGGCGACGAACTCGACTTCGATATGGCGCCCGTACAGGTCGCCGTCGAAGTCGAACAGGTGCGCTTCCAGCAGCGGCTCCACGCCATCGACCGTGGGCCGGGTGCCGAAGCTGGACACCGACGGCCACGGCTGCGCGCCGATGCCGTGCACGCGGGTGGCGTAGATGCCCGACAGCGCCGGTGTCTTCGGGAAGCGCAGGTTGGCGGTGGGATAGCCCAGGGTGCGGCCGAGCTGGCGCCCGCGCACCACCCGCCCGCCGATCGTGTACGGCCGCCCGAGCAGTGCCGCCGCCTGCACGAAATCGCCGGCGCGCAGCGCCTCGCGGATCCGCGTGCTCGACACCCGTTCGCCGCCCACGTGCACCGGCTCGATCTCGCCGGCGGCGAAACCCAGTTCCTCGCCCATCGCCTGCAGCAGGGCCAGGTCGCCGCCGCGGCGGTTGCCGAAGCGGAACTCCGGCCCGATCCAGACTTCGCGCGCACCCAGCCGCCCGGCCCGCACGCGGCGGGCGAAATCCCGCGCCCGCACCGCCGCCAGCGCCGCGCCGAAGCGCAGCAGGCCGAGCTGGTCCAGGCCGAGCCCGAACAGGCCTTCGATGCGGTCGCGCGGCAGGGTCAGCCGCGGCGGCGGGTTGCCGCGGGCGAAGAACTCGCGCGGCAGCGGCTCGAAGCTCAACGCCACCGCGGGCAGCCCGAGCGCCTGCGCGCGCGCCACCGCGTGGCGCACCAGCGCCCGGTGGCCCAGGTGGAGGCCGTCGAAGGCGCCGATGCAGACCACGCTGCCGCGCGGGCACAACGACCCGCCATCGACGTCACGGAACAGCCTGCTCATCTACTCGTCTGGTGCTCGCCGGAACGCCCCGCGGCGCCCCGTGGCGCCGGCCCGGGGCCGAACGCGGAAGTATAGCCGGCGCACCCGCCCGCCGGCGCCGCCTCGGCTTCACCGTCGCCGGCCGACGCTCAGTGCCGCAGGTCGCGCGGACGCAGGCCCAGCGCCAGCAGCACCAGGCCGTAGCTCGCCGCCCCCAGCGCGATCACCAGCAGCAGCCAGGCCACCCGCAGCGAAGCACCACCGATCCCGGTCCACTCGCCGATCCATCCGCGCGCGGCCAGCACCACCGCGGCCATCGCCACGCAGGCCGCCAGCAGCCGCAGTGCGAACCGGCCCCAGCCCGGCTGCGGCCGGTACAGCCCGGACCTGCGCAGCACCCGCCACAGCAGCGCGGCGTTGACCATGCCGGCCAGCGCCGTGGCCAGGGCGATGCCGGCATGGCCGCCCTCCACGTCGCCTCGCCACAGCGGGGTCACGATCGCCACGGTCAGGGCGACGTTGGCGGCCACCGTCCAGATCGCCGCGCGCATCGGCGTACGCGTGTCCTGGCGGGAGAAGAAGGCCGGTGCCAGCACCTTGCTCAGCATGAAGGCCGGCACGCCCAGGCTCATCGCCGACAGGCTCATCGCCGCCATCCGCGTGTCGAAGGCGCTGAACTGGCCGTAGTTGTAGACCGTGGCGGTGATCGGTTCGGCCAGCAGCAGCAGGCCCAGGCCCGCCGGCACGCCGGCCAGCAGGGCCATGCGCAGGCCCCAGTCCAGCGAAGCGTTGTAGCCCTCGGCATCGGCGGCCGCATGCCGGCGCGACAGGTGCGGCAGGATCACCGTGCCCAGCGCCACGCCGAACAGGCCCAGCGGGAACTCGATCAGGCGGTCCGAGTAGTACAGCCAGTCGACGCTGCCGGCCGCCAGCAGCGAGGCGAACGCGGTGCCGACGATCAGGTTGATCTGCGCCACCGAGGAGGAGAATAGGGTCGGCAGCATCAGCCGGGCGACCTTGCGCACTTCGGCGTGGTTGAAGCCCGGGCGCAGCCGCGGCCGCAGCCCCAGCCGCCCGAGCGCGCCCCACAGCAGCACCAGCTGCAGCACCCCGGCCACCAGCACGCCCCAGGCCAGGCCCTGCGGCGGCACGTCGAAGCGCGGCGCCAGCCACAGCATCGCCGCGATCATGGTCAGGTTGTGCAGCACCGGGGTGAACGCCGGCAACGCGAAGCGGCCGTGGCTGTTGAGGATCGATGCGGCCAGCGACATCATCGAAATGAACAGCAGGTACGGGAAGGTGACCCGCAGCATCTGCGCGGTCTGCGCCAGCAGCTCCGGCTCCCCTGCCCAGCCCGGCGCGAACAGGCGCGCGACCAGCGGCGCGGCGAGCATGCCGAGCGCGCAGACCACCAGCACCACCGCGCACAGCGCGCCGGCCATGTGGTCGATGAACGACTTCAACGCGGCCTTGTCGCCGCGCTCCTTGATCTCGTTGAGCACCGGCACGAAGGCCATCGCCATCGAGCCCTCGGCGAACACCCGGCGCAGGAAGTTGGGCACCCGGTAGGCGACGATGAACGCACTCATCGCCCCGCCGGTGCCGAACAGGGTGGCCTGGAGCATGTCGCGGGCGAAGCCGGCCAGGCGCGAGAGCAGGGTCATCGCGCTGAACACGGCGGTGGAACGCAGCAGCCGCGGGCCGCTCATCGGCCGGTCCCCGCCGCGTTCAGGGGGTAGTTGACCCAAGTCGTTGAATCCGCCATAATTTCGCGTTCGCTGTACCCCACCATACCGTTTCCGCACCCGTTTTCCAGGAATCCACTGCCGTGGCCAACATCAAGTCCGCCAAAAAGCGCGCCAAGCAGACCGTCGTGCGCAATGCCCGCAACGCTGCCCAGCGTTCGCAGCTCCGTACCGCCGTCAAGAAGGTCCTCAAGGCGCTGGACGCCAACGACGCCCCCGGCGCCGAGGCTGCCTTCGCCACCGCCCAGCCGATCCTGGATCGCTTCAGCGCCCGTGGCCTGATCCACAAGAACAAGGCCGCCCGCCACAAGGCCCGCCTGAACGCCCGCATCAAGGCGATCAAGGCCGCCTGATCCCGGCATCCCGGCGCGCGGCACGGCCGCCGCGCCGGCACGCTGCCAGGCACGCACAACGAAAAACCCGGCTCCGGCCGGGTTTTTTGCCGTCTGCCGCACGGGCTCAGCGCCCGGCATCGCGGGCATCTTCCGCCGCTTCGGCCTCGGCCAGGCGCTGCCGGTCGAGGAACGCCATCACCTCGAGCATGATCGGCCAGGTGCCCTCGCGGCCCAGCGCCGAGACCAGGAACCAAGGCTGCTCCCAGCCCAGTTCGGCCACCACCTGCGCGGCGCGCTCGGCGGCCTCGTCCTCGAACATCAGGTCGGCCTTGTTCAGCACCAGCCAGCGCGGCTTGGCCAGCAGCTCCGGATCGTGCTTGCCCAGCTCGTGCTCGATCGCGCGGACCTGCTCGGCGGGCGAGACGCCCTCGACGCCACCCTCCATTGGCGCCAGGTCGACCAGGTGCAGCAGCAGCCGGGTGCGCTGCAGATGGCGCAGGAACTGCGCGCCCAGGCCGGCGCCCTCGGCCGCGCCCTCGATCAGCCCCGGGATGTCGGCGATGACGAAGCTGCGGTGCGCCTCGACGCTGACCACGCCCAGGTTCGGGTAGAGCGTGGTGAACGGATAGTCGGCCACCTTCGGCGTCGCCGCGGAGACCGCGCGGATGAAGGTGCTCTTGCCGGCGTTGGGGAAGCCGAGCAGGCCGACGTCGGCCAGCAGTTTCAGCTCCAGCTTCAGCAGGCGCTGCTCACCCTGCTCGCCCGGCGTCGCCTGGCGCGGCGAGCGGTTCACCGAGCTCTTGAAGTGCATGTTGCCGAGTCCGCCCTTGCCGCCGCGGGCCACCAGCAGGCGGTCGCCATGGCGGGTCAGGTCGCCGATCACCTCGTCGGTGTCGACGTTGGTGATGACGGTGCCGACCGGCACGGTGACGACCTTGTCCTCGCCGCCCTTGCCGTACATCTGCCGGCCCATGCCGTTCTCGCCGCGCTGGGCGCGGAAGCTGCGCTCGTGGCGGAAGTCGACCAGGGTGTTGAGGTTCTCGTCGGCCAGCAGCCAGACGCTGCCGCCGTTGCCGCCATCACCGCCGTCCGGCCCGCCGAGCGGGATGAACTTCTCGCGGCGGAAACCAATACAGCCGTTGCCGCCGTTGCCGGCGGACACTTCGATTTCAGCTTCGTCTACGAGCTTCATGGGATCGGGGTTGGAACGGGAAATTGGAACCGGGGAAGCGTAACCGCATTCCGTCGTTCCCGCCTTCGCGGGAACGATGATCGGCGGAAACGACGACCCGGAGAAACGGAAAGCCCCGCCGAAGCGGGGCTTTCGCGGCGACATCGCGGAGCCTGGGCGTGCCGCGCACAAGGCGCGGCGCGCGGGATCAGGCTTCGCTGACGACGCTGACGGTGCGGCGCTTGGCCGCGCCCTTGGTGCCGAACTGGACCTTGCCGTCGACCAGCGCGAACAGGGTGTGGTCGCGGCCCAGGCCGACGCCGGCGCCCGGGTGGAACTGGGTGCCACGCTGGCGGACGATGATGTTGCCGGCTTCGACGGCCTGGCCGCCGAACAGCTTCACGCCCAGGTACTTCGGGTTGGAGTCGCGGCCATTACGGGTCGAACCACCAGCCTTTTTATGTGCCATGACTGCTTCTCCTTACTTGTTGCCACCGGCAATGCCGGTGATCTCGATTTCGGTGTAGTACTGGCGGTGGCCCTGCCGCTTCATGTGGTGCTTGCGGCGGCGGAACTTGATGATGCGGACCTTGTCGGCGCGGCCATGGGCCACGACCTTGGCGGTCACGCTGGCGCCCTGGAGCGCGTCACCGACCTTGATCCCGTCGCTGTCACCCAGCAGCAGGACGTTGTCGAACTTGATCTCGCTGCCGGCATCGGCCTCGAGCTTCTCGACGCGGAGCGTTTCGCCCTGCGCCACGCGGTATTGCTTACCGCCGGTTACCAGTACTGCGTACATGTCTAGCCTCTTGGTTCTGTAGTTATTCTTGGTATCTGCCGCCGTCGAGGGCGGACAGAAGCGGGATTATAGAGAATTCAGTCGGTTACGCGCAACCGCCGCCCACTCCGCCCGCCGGGCCGTTCAGCCACTGCCCCCCTGGGGCCTCGCGGGGGGTGCGGCGGCGGCCTTCAGGCCCGGCTACCCGCGGAAACGGCCGCCCGCCGCCGCCGCAGTGCCCGCCCGGGGCGAGTGCCCCGGGCGCCCGCCGGGAGGCCACCTGACCGGCGGCCAACGGCGGGCGCGGCGCGGCCCGCCGCCGCTGGCAATACGGCGCATTGCCCCCAAATCGGGAGGCCGGTAGGCTGATCGATTGGTCGTCCCCGGCCTCCCCCACAGCCCACCAACGGACCCCCTGCCCGATGGCGATGGACACGATCCGCATCCGCGGCGCCCGTACCCACAACCTCAAGAACATCGATCTCGACCTGCCGCGCGACAAGCTGATCGTGATCACCGGCCTGTCCGGCTCCGGCAAGTCCTCGCTGGCCTTCGACACGATCTACGCCGAGGGCCAGCGCCGCTACGTCGAGTCGCTGTCGGCCTACGCCCGGCAGTTCCTCAGCGTGATGGAGAAGCCCGACGTCGACCATATCGAGGGCCTGTCGCCGGCGATCTCGATCGAGCAGAAGTCGACCTCGCACAACCCGCGCTCGACCGTCGGCACGATCACCGAGATCTACGACTACCTGCGCCTGCTCTACGCGCGCGTGGGCACCCCGCGCTGCCCGGACCACGGCTACCCGCTGGAAGCGCAGACCGTCGGCCAGATGGTCGACCAGGTGCTGGCGCTGGACCCCGAGCAGCGCTGGATGCTGCTGGCGCCGGTGGTGCGCGACCGCAAGGGCGAGCATGCGCAGGTGTTCGAGCAGCTGCGCGCGCAGGGCTACGTGCGGGTGCGGGTGAACGGCGAGCTGCACGAGATCGATGCGGTGCCGGCGCTGGCGCTGCGCCAGAAGCACACCATCGAGGCGGTGATCGACCGCTTCCGCCCGCGCGAGGACATCAAGCAGCGCCTGGCCGAGTCGTTCGAGACCGCGCTCAAGCTCGGCGACGGCATGGCCATGGTCATGTCGCTGGACAATGCCGACGCGCCGCCGCAGCTGTTTTCCTCGAAGTACTCCTGCCCGGTCTGCGACTACTCGCTGCCCGGGCTCGAGCCACGGCTGTTCTCGTTCAACGCGCCGATGGGCGCCTGCCCGGAATGCGACGGCCTGGGCATCGCCGAGTTCTTCGACCCGGCGCGCGTGGTCGCGCACCCGGAACTGTCGCTGGCCGCCGGCGCGGTGCGCGGCTGGGACCGGCGCAACGCCTACTATTTCCAGCTGGTCAACTCGCTGGCCCGGCATTACCGCTTCGACGTCGACACGCCCTGGCAGCAGCTGCCCGAAGAAGCGCGGCAGGCGGTGCTGTACGGCAGCGGCGAGGAGGCGATCGCCTTCACCTACCTCACCGAGAGCGGCGGGCGCAGCCAGCGCAAGCACCGCTTCGAGGGCATCATCAACAACCTGCAGCGCCGCTACAGCGAGACCGAATCGGCGGCGGTGCAGGAGGAACTGGGCAAGTACATCAGCGAGCGCGCCTGCCCGGAGTGCGGCGGCGCGCGCCTGAACCGCTCCGCGCGCAACGTATTCGTCGCCGACAAGCCGCTGCCGTCGCTGGTGGTGTTGCCGATCGACGAGGCACTGACCTTCTTCCGCTCGCTCAACCTCAGCGGCTGGCGCGGCGAGATCGCGGCCAAGATCGTCAAGGAGATCAACGAGCGGCTGGGCTTCCTGGTCGACGTGGGCCTGGACTACCTCACCCTGGAGCGCAAAGCCGACACCCTGTCCGGCGGCGAGGCCCAGCGCATCCGCCTGGCCAGCCAGATCGGCGCCGGCCTGGTCGGCGTCATGTACGTGCTCGACGAGCCGTCGATCGGCCTGCACCAGCGCGACAACGAGCGCCTGCTCGGCACCCTCACCCGCCTGCGCGACCTGGGCAACACCGTGATCGTGGTCGAGCACGACGAGGACGCGATCCGCGCCGCCGACCACATCCTCGACATCGGCCCGGGCGCGGGCGTGCATGGCGGCGAGATCGTCGGCGAAGGCTCGCTGCAGGACATCCTCCGGTCGCCGCGCTCGATCACCGGCCAGTACCTGTCCGGCAAGCGCGAGATCGAGGTGCCCAGCAAGCGGCACAAGCCGAACCCGAAGATGACCCTGCACCTGCGCGGCGCCTCGGGCAACAACCTCAAGGACGTGGACCTGGAGATCGCCGCGGGATTGATGACCTGCATCACCGGCGTCTCCGGTTCGGGCAAGTCGACCCTGGTCAACGACACCCTGTACGCGCTGGCCGCCAACGAGATCAACGGCGCCTCGCACGCGCCGGCGCCGTACCGCGAGATCGACGGCCTGGACCTGTTCGACAAGGTCGTGGACATCGACCAGTCGCCGATCGGGCGCACGCCGCGCTCCAACCCGGCCACCTACACCGGCCTGTTCACCCCGTTGCGCGAGCTGTACGCGCAGGTGCCGGAAGCGCGCGCGCGCGGCTACTCGCCGGGCCGCTTCAGCTTCAACGTCCGCGGCGGCCGCTGCGAGGCCTGCCAGGGCGACGGCCTGATCAAGGTCGAGATGCACTTCCTGCCCGACGTGTACGTGCCCTGCGACGTCTGCCACGGCAAGCGCTACAACCGCGAGACCCTGGACATCCTGTACAAGGGCCACAGCATCCACGACGTGCTGGAGATGACCGTCGAGGACGCGTTGACGCTGTTCGAGCCGGTGCCGGCGATCGCGCGCAAGCTCGAGACCCTGGTCGACGTGGGCCTGAGCTACGTCAAGCTCGGCCAGAGCGCGACCACGCTGTCCGGCGGCGAGGCGCAGCGGGTCAAGCTGTCCAAGGAACTGTCGCGGCGCGACACCGGACGCACGCTGTACATCCTCGACGAGCCGACCACCGGCCTGCACTTCCACGACATCGAGCACCTGCTCGGCGTGCTGCACCGGCTGCGCGACGAGGGCAACACGGTGGTGGTGATCGAGCACAACCTGGACGTGATCAAGACCGCCGACCGGGTCGTCGACCTGGGCCCGGAGGGCGGCCACCGCGGTGGCCAGATCATCGCCACCGGCACGCCGGAAGAGATCGCGGCCAATCCCGCCTCGCACACCGGCCGCTTCCTGTCCAAGCTGCTGCCATCCGCGAAGGCGGCCAGGGGCAGCAAGCCGGCGGCGGTCGCAAGGCCCGACGTGCTGCCACCACGCAAGTCCGCGACGAAGAAGAAGGCGACACGATGAGCGACACCCCCGCGCAGGCCTCGCCGAAGCAGCTGGCCCGGATCCCGATGAGCGTGCGCTGGCGCGACATGGACGCGATGGGCCACGTCAACAACGCCAAGTACGTCTCCTACCTTGAGGAGGCGCGCGTGCGCTGGATGCTGGGCGTGCCCGGCGCGACGATGACCGGCCGCATCGCCCCGGTCGTCGCCGCGACCAACGTCAACTACCGCGCGCCGATCGTGTGGCCGAACGACATCGTGGTGGAACTGTTCGTCGAGCGGCTGGGCAACAGCAGCGTGACCATCGGCCACCGCATCGTCGACCAGAAGGACGAGAGCGTGCTGTATTCGGACGGGAACGTGGTCGTGGTCTGGATGGATACGCAGACCGGCCGGAGTGCGCCACTGCCCGAGGCGATCCGCGCCGCGTCAAGCTGAGCGCACCCGCGGATCCGGCACCACCAGCGTGTCCACCGGCGACTCCTCGAGCACCCTCCGGGCGACGCTGCCGAGCATCACCCCGGACAACGCGCTGCGGCCATGCGTGCCGACCACCGCCAGGTCGACCGGGAACTGCCCGGCATAGAGCCGCAGCAGCGTCGCCGGATCGCTCCGCTCCACCACCAGGCTGACGCTGCCCGCACCGCTCGCCGGACGGCAGCGTTCGACGAAGGCACGACCCTCGGCCATGGCCTCGTCGCGCACGCGGGCGATGGTCTCGTCGCGCGCGGTGTCGAGCAGGCCCACCATCGGCACCTCGAAGCCATGCAGCACGCTGGTCGCCGCATCCGGGAACAGCGACGTCGCCGCCTGGAACGCGCGTTCGGCCGATGCGGACCAGTCGCTGGCCACCACCATGCGCCGGTACGGCGCATGCGCGCGGTTGCGCACGACCAGCACCGGCACCGGCGATCGCCGCGCCAACCGGTCCACCGTCGAGCCCAGCACCATCCGGCCCAGCGCCTCGTGGCGCGCCACGCCGGTGACGACCAGGCCACAGCCCTCCTCGGCCGCCACCTGCAGCAGGCACTCGGCGGGCTGGCCACGCTCGACCCGCAGCGATACCTGCACGCCCCGCGCGGAAACATCCTCGAGCAATCGCCGCTCGGCCGCATGCGCCGGGTCCTCGGCGCGGTACCAGCCGGGCGGATCGCGCAACAGCATCGCGCGCTCCTCCTCGGCCGTATGTTCGACCACCGTGGCCACCACCAGCCGCGCATCCCAGTCGCGCGCCAGGCGGATCGCCCGGTCCAGCGCGCGGTCGCTGCGCGGACCCAGGTCGCTGGCCAGCAGGATGGCGCGCGGTTTGCCGCCCGTGTCCTCGTTCGTGTTCATTCCCGCCTCCTCCCGTCCAAGCCGCCCCCCAGTTCCTCGAACCAGCGCAGCCGGCGCAACAGCGCCTTCTCCGTCTCCAGCACCAGCATAAGCGCCACCCCGACCAGGATCGCCAGCAGCCCGTCCTGCCAGGCCACCGGCCGCGTGTCGAACAGGCGCTGCATGAACGGCGCATAGGTGAAGGCCAGCTGCGCCAGCACCACCGCGCCGACCGCCCACAGTACCGCCGGCGTGCCGCGCGCGCCGCGCCAGGTGAAGGAGGTCATGTGCAGGTAGCGCACGCTGAACAGGTAGAAGATCTCCATCACGCAGATGGTGTTCACCACCAGGGTGCGCGCGGTGGCCACGTCCTGGCCGCGATGCATGGCCCAGGCGAAGACGCCCAGCGCGCCCGCGGTGAACAGCACCGACACCAGCAGGATGCGCCAGAGCATGAATGGCGATACCAGGGTCGCATCCACGCGCCGCGGTGCACGCCGCATCACCCCCGGCTCGGGCGGCTCGAACGCCAGCACCAGGCCCAGGGTGATGGTCAGGACCATGTTGATCCAGAGGATCTGCACCGGCGTCATCGGCAGGGTCAGGCCGAGGAACAGCGCGACCACGATCGCCAGGACCTCGCCGCCATTGGTCGGCAACGTCCACGCCACCACCTTGCGGATGTTGTCGTAGACCGTACGCCCTTCGTTCACCGCGGCCACGATCGAGGCGAAGTTGTCGTCGGACAGCACGATTTCCGCGGCCTCCTTGGCCGCCTCGGTGCCCTTGCGTCCCATCGCGATGCCGACGTTTGCCTGCTTCAGCGAGGGCGCGTCGTTGACCCCGTCGCCGGTCATCGCCACTACCGCGCCGCGCGACTGCAGCGCGCGCACCACCCGCAGCTTGTGCTCGGGGCTGGCGCGTGCAAAAACGTCGGCCTGCAGTGCCAGGGTCGGCAACTCGGCGTCGTCGACCGCATCCAGGGCGCGGCCCTCCACCACCATCGGCGCATCGGCAAGCCCCAGCTGGCGCGCGATCGCCGCGGCGGTGGCGGCGTGGTCGCCGGTGATCATCTTCACCGCGATGCCCGCGTCGCGGCAATCGGCCACCGCGGCCATCGCCTCGTCGCGCGGCGGATCGATGAAGCCGATGACGCCGAGGAACAGCAGCCCGGACACGTCGGCCTGGCGCAACGGCGCCGGCGCCTGCGCGAAATGGCGCATGGCGAAGCCGAGCACGCGCTCGCCGCGCGAGGCGGCCGCGGCGATGGCCGCTTCCCAGAACGCCGGGTCCAGCGGCTCGGCCACGCCGGACGCGCCGAGTTGCCGCGACGACAGCGCCAGCAACTGCTCGGGCGCGCCCTTGACGTACAGCTCGATGGCCTCGCCCGCGCCCCGGTGCAGGGTGGCCATGTAGCGGTAGCTGGCGTCGAACGGGATCGCGTCCAGGCGCGGGCGGTCGGACGCGGCAACCGCCGTCTCGAAGCCCGCCTTCGCCGCCAGCGCCAGCAGCGCGCCTTCCATCGGATCGCCATCCACGCGCCAGTGGCCGCCGCTCTGGCGCAGCTCGGCGTCGTTGCAGAGCAGCCCGCACAGCAGCAGCCGGCGCATGCCGGCGTCGGGCTCGGTGCCCTGCTGCATGCCCAGCTCGCCCGTGGGGTCGTAGCCGCCGCCGCTGGCGGTCGCCGCGGCGGTGGCGGTGACGACATGGCGCGCGGTCATCTCGTTGCGGGTCAGGGTGCCGGTCTTGTCCGAACAGATCACCGAGGTGGCGCCCAGCGTCTCCACCGCCGGCAGCCGGCGCACGATGGCGTGGCGCGCGGCCATGCGCCGCACGCCGATCGCCAGGGTGATGGTGATCACCGCCGGCAGGCCTTCCGGGACCACGCCCACCGCCAGGGCGACCACCACCATCAGCGCGTCCAGCCAGGCGAAACCGCGCGCCAGCACCGCAAACACGAACAGTGCCGCGGCGGCGGCGATGGCCAGTGCGGTGAAGCGGCGGCCGAAGCGGTCGATCTGGCGCAGCAGCGGCGTGGCCAGCGCATCGACCGAGCCGATCAGTGTGTTGATCCGGCCGATCTCGGTGCCCGTGCCTGTAGCCACCACCAGTCCCAGGGCCTGGCCCGCGGCGACCAGGGTGCCCGAATAGGCCATGCCGGTGCGGTCGCCGAGCGGCGCATCGGCGGCCACGGCGGCGACGCCCTTCTCCGCCGCGACCGATTCGCCGGTCAACGCGGCCTCGTCGAGCAGCAGGCCGCGCGCCCGCAGCAGGCGCAGGTCGGCCGGCACGCGGTCGCCGGCCTCGAGCAGGACGATGTCGCCGGGCACCAGTCGGGCCACGTCGACCACCCGCCGGGCGTTCCCGCGCAGCACGCGCGCGGTCGGCGCGAGCATCGCCTGCAGCGCCGCCAGCGCCTGCTCGGCCTTGCCTTCCTGGACGAAGCCGACCACTGCGTTGACCAGCACCACGGCGGCGATCACCGCCGCGTCGATGCGATGGCCCAGCAGCGCGGCCACAACGGCGGCGGAGAGCAGGAACAGGATCAGCGCGTTGTTGAACTGCCCGAGGAAGCGCCGCAGCGGCGAACGCACCGGCGGCGGCGGCAACGCATTGGGGCCGAAGACGGCGAGGCGGTTGCCGGCATCGGCATCGGACAACCCTTCCGGCGTGGACTGCAGCCGGTCCAGGGCCGAGTCGGCCGGGAGCGCATGCCAGGCGGTCGCCGCGTCGACCGGCGACGGTGGGGGCGCGACGGACATGGGGCGGGCAACTCCTCGCGGCGTCGTTGCCCGGCAACCATACCGTCAAAGGGCGGCGGCTGGCTTGCGCTGGATCAAGAGGCTCGAGCTGCGCGCCATTGCGTGGCAGGGGGAGCAAGCCCGGCTCGATGTTGCGTTGGGGACCCTTGCGTGGGCAGCCGGGCAAGCCCGGCTCTACGTAAAGCGGGGGCTTGCCCCGCTGCGCCTCCGTTACTCGCCGCCGGTCCGCTGCGGAGCCTGCCCGGCGACCACCAGGATGGCATCGACCTCGTGTCCACCCTCCAGCACCAGCACCAGTGGCACGCGTTCGCCATTGGCGAGCGCGGCATCGGGCTGCATCAGCATCAGGTGCAGGCCGCCGGGCTGCAGCAGTGCCTCGCCCGCGGGCGCGACCACCAGCCGCTCCAGTTCGCGCATGCGGCTGACGCCGTCGACCACACGCGTCTCGTGCAGCGACACCTCGCCGAAGCGCGCGCTGCGCGCCGCCACCACCACCTGGACTTCGCTGCAGCGGTTGGCGATGCGACCGAAGCCGGCGAGCATGGGACGCGGCGCCGGCGGCAGGCGGATCCAGCCATCCTCGACGGACAGGCAGGCCGCGGCTTTCGCGGCAGGCGGCGCCACCGGGCCGGCGGCGGTCGCGCGCGGCGCCGGCAGGAGCACGGCGGCCAGCAGCACGGAAACGGAGAAGATCGGAAGCGTGCGCATGCGCCTATGATACCGGCACGCCCGATCGCCCGGATGGACCGTCCATGACCAGCCACGTGCAGACCTTCGACCACGGCCGCATCCGCGAACTGCGGCTGGCGCGGCCGCCGGTCAACGCACTGGATCCTGCGCTGTGCCGCGCGCTGATCGCCGCGCTGGACGCGGCCGTGGCCGGCGATGCCGATGCGGTGGTGCTGTCGGGCTCGCCGGGGATCTTTTCCGCCGGCCTGGACGTGCCGCACCTGATGTCGCTGGGCGAGGACCGGCACGCGCTACGCGCGGCGTGGGGCACGTTCTTCGGCGCGGCGCGCGCGCTGGCCGGGCTGCGCATCCCGGTGGTGGCCGCTATCACCGGCCACGCCCCGGCCGGCGGCTGCGTGCTGTCGCTGTGCTGCGACTACCGGGTGATGGCGCGCTCGCAGGATCCGCAGAAGCCCTATGCGATCGGCATGAACGAGACCCAGGTCGGCCTGGCCGTGCCGGACGGCGCGCAGCAGCTGATGCGGCGCGTGGTCGGCCGCCACCGCGCCGAGCGGCTGCTGGTCGCCGGCAGCATGGTCCCGGCCGAGGAGGCGCTGCGGATCGGCCTGGTCGACGAACTGGCCGAAATCGAGCACGTGCTGCCGCGCGCGATCGCCTGGCTGGAAAGCCTGCTGCGGCTGCCGCGCTCGCCGATGCTGCAGACCCGCGCGCTGGCCCGCGCCGACCTGGTCCAGGCGCTGGACCCGGAGCACCTGCACCTGGACCGCTTCGCCGACGACTGGTACGACCCGGACACGCAGGCCGGCCTGCGCGCGCTGCTGGCCAGGCTGGGCAAGTAGAGCGGGGCTTGCCCCGCTCTACGGAAGCGGCGGCGTCGGGTGGGGCGTTATGTCCGCAGGGATTATGCGGCGCCGGTGGCCACCGGCCGCGACGGATCCGAGATCCAGCCGCTCCAGGAGCCGGCATACACCTTCGCGCCGGGCAGGCCGGCGTGTTCCATCGCCAGCAGCAGGTGGCAGGCGGTGACGCCCGAGCCGCACATCAGCACCGTGTCCTGTGGCACGCGGCCATGCAGCAGCGGCTGCAGTTCGCCGCGCAGTTCCTCCGCCGGGCGGAAGCGGCCCTCGCGCAGGTTCAGCGCGAACGGACGGTTGAGCGCACCGGGCACGTGTCCCGCGACCGGATCGATCGGCTCCACTTCGCCGCGGTAGCGTTCGGCTCCGCGCGCGTCGAGCAGCCAGCCTGGCGCTTGGCCGAGACGCGCGGCGACGTCGGCCGCATCGGCGATCCGCGAACGGTCGAAGCCCGAGGACGGCCAGGCCGGCAGCGGCACGGGCGACGCGGCCTCCGCCGTTTCCGGCAGGCCTGCCGTGCGCCACGCGGCGAGCCCACCATCGAGCACCGCGACGCGCTGGTGACCGAGCAGCTTCAACAGCCACCATGCGCGCGCGGCGGCCATGCTGCCGTCGCCGGCGTCGTACACCACCACCTGGTGCGCCGGGCCGATGCCCCACTCGCCGACGCGATGGGCGAACGCCGCGGCATCGGGCAGCGGATGCCGGCCCTGGCCCCGGGCCGCGTGGTCGGACAGGTCACGGTCCAGGTCGGCGTGCACCGCGCCGGGCAGGTGCGAGGCCGCATGCGCGGCGCGGCCGGCGGACGGGTCGCCGAGCACGGCGCGTGCGTCGAGCAGGCGCAGGGCCGGCTCGCCCAGCGCCGCGGCCAGGTCTTCCACGGAAACCAGGGGGGTCCAGCTGCCGATGCTCATGCGCCCTCCTCGAGCCTGCGCCGAAGGTTGTACAGGATCGCCGCGGTCGCGCCCCAGATGCGCTGCCCCGGCCAGTCGTATTCGAGCACGCTGCGCGGGCGGCCGCGGAATTCCATCTCGACCTTGCGCAGGTGTGCGGCCGACATCAGGTACTCGAACGGTACTTCGAAGACCTCGGCCACCTCGCCCGGATGCGGCTGCGGCACGTAGTCCGGATCGATCGCCGCCACCACTGGGGTGACGCGGAAGCCACTGACGGTGAGGAACGGATCGAGGTAACCCAGCGGCGCCACCTGGCGTTCGCCCAGCGCGATCTCCTCGTGGCTCTCGCGCAACGCGGCGCCGAGCACGCCGGCGTCGTCGGCCTCCACCCGGCCGCCGGGGAAGCTGACCTGCCCGCCATGGTGGCGCAGCGCGTCGGTGCGGCGGGTCAGCAGCACCTGGGTGCCGGTGCCAGCGCGCGGCACCAGCCCGACCAGCACCGCGGCCTCGGCCAGGCGTGCGGTCGCCGGCAGCAGGTCGTCCAGTTCGGAACGGTTCCAGCCTTCGCCGGCCGGTGGTTGGCGCAACGGATAGAGCACGCCGCGCAGGCGCTCGCGCTCGCCCAGCCGTTCGAGGAAGGCGAAGCGCTCGCGCCCGCGTTTGGCCAGCACGCCCTCCATCATCTGCCTGCGCCCGTCTTCGCCCAGCCCCGCCCAGCCGGCGATCTCCGCGCGCGTGCGCAGGCAGCCCGTGCACAGGCCATCTCCGGGCTCGATCCGGCACACGCGGATGCACGGGCTCGACGCGGCGCCGGTGGCAGCATCGATGGCGGCATAAGCGGACGGGAAGCGGAGCGGCAGCACGATGGTTCAGGCATGGGATGGAGCGTAGCGCGATGTGCGCGCCGCAGAAACGCCTGCGCCGGCACGAGGCCGGCGCAGCAGCGGAAAACTGGCGGGGACGGTTACTTGACCGAGGCCAGCTTGATCTCGAACCCCACCGCCACGTTCGGCGGGAAACCGGTGCGCGGGTCGGCGCCGTAGGCCTTCTCCGACGGCAGCGCCACTTCCCACTTCGAGCCGGCCGGCATCTGCAGCAGCACTTCGCGCATGGCGGCCATCTCGACTTCGCTGAGCTTGATCGAGGGGATCTGCTGGGCCGGGCGCGCCTGCTCCGGACGCTGGCCGAACGGGAACGGGCCGGCGACTTCCAGCGCGACGGTGCTGGCCTGGGTCGGCTTGGCGCCCTTGCCGGCCTCGATCACGCGGTACTGCACGCCGCTGGGCAGGGTCTGCACGCCGGCCTTGGCCTTGTTCTGCGCCAGGAACTGGTCGGACTTGGCCTTGTTCTCGGCGGCGACCTTGTCGAACTGGGCCTTGGCCTGCTGGGCACGGGCCTGCTCGCGCTTCTGGAAGGCTTCCAGCGCCGGCTTCAGCTGCTCGGCGGTGAGCGCCGGCTGCTTCTTGGCCATCGCGTCCTGCAGGCCCTTGACGACGGAGTTGACGTCGACCTGTTCGCCACGCTCGGCCAGCTCGGCCAGGTTGTTGCCGTAGTCATAGCCGAAGTAGTAGCTCAGCTTGCCCTTCTCGGACGTGACGTCCTGGGCGAAAGCGTTGCCGGCCAGTGCCAGGGCGGCGACGGCGACGGCGATCGGGCGAAACTTCATCTGGGTCGTTCTCCGGGAAGGTGGTGGCGCCGGGCGGGAGTTCCGGCCGTAGCGGACGCGCTAGGATAGCCGCCGCACCGGCGGCCCGCCAGCGCGGATCGGGGGCTCTGACTGGCCTTCAGGGCCGGAAGTTCCCGCCGCCGCCTTCACATTCCCGACCAGGAGCCCGACATGACGGCCAGCCCCGTCCTCAGCCGCGATGCCGATGGCGTCCGCACCCTCACCGTCGACCGGCCCGACAAGCTGAACGCGCTGGACCGCAACACCCTGCAGGCCCTGGACCAGGCCTTCGCGGCGGCCGCGGCCGACCCGGCCGTGCGCGTGGTGGTGCTCACCGGCAGCGGCGCCAAGGCCTTCGTCGCCGGCGCCGACATCGCCGAGATGAACACGCTGACGGCGATCGAGGCGCGTGAGTTCTCCCTGCTCGGCCAGGGCCTGATGCGCCGGATCGAGCGCATGCCCAAGCCCGTGATCGCCATGGTGAACGGCTACGCACTGGGCGGCGGCCTGGAACTGGCGATGGCCTGCCACCTGCGCATCGCCGCCGACAGCGCCCGGCTCGGCCAACCGGAGGTGAACCTGGGCCTGGTCCCGGGCTTCGGCGGCACCCAGCGCCTGCTGCGCCTGGCCGGCCGTGCCGCGGCGCTGGAACTGTGCCTGGGCGGGGCGCCGGTGGACGCTGCCCGCGCGCTGCAACTGGGACTGGTGAACCGCGTGGTGCCGGTGGCGGAGCTGGAGGCGGAAACGATGAAGCTGGCCGCGCAGCTGGCCAACGCGGCGCCGCTGGCGCTGCGCGGCGTACTCGACGCGGTGGTGCTGGGCGGCGAATGCGGGATGGAGGAAGGCCTGCAGTTCGAGACCGCGCAGTTCGCCCTGCTGTTCGCGAGCGAGGACATGCGCGAGGGCACCGCCGCCTTCCTCGGCAAGCGCAAGCCGCAGTTCCGCAACCGCTGACCTGCCCTTGCATCCGCCGGTAGCGACGATGACGCGCACGCCCGACTCCAGCGCCGCCGATGCCGGCCTGCAGGCACGGCTGCTGGCGCTGCTGGGCGATGGCGACGTCGATGCCGCTCTGCAGGCGGGGCTGATGGAGTACCCGGTTTCGGCGGCGGCGGCTGACGCGCCGATCCGCGCCGCGCAGGAGCGCCTGCGCACCGCCTGGGACGCGCGCGCGCGCCATCGCGCACGCGACGCGCGGTTGGCGCGGCAGGCGGCGGAACTCAAAGAGCGCCGGGCCGCGCCCCTGGCTTCCGCCGCTGACGTGCCGGCCGCGTCCGCGACGCCTGCGACCGCGCCGGCATCCGGCGCTGATGCACCTGCATCGTCTGTGTCGCCTGCATCGTCCATGTCGCCCATGTCGCCTGCGACTCCGGCACGAGCACCGGCGCTGCCAGCCGCCGCCGCGGCCGCCCTCGCCCGCGCGCGCGCCAGGGCCGCGGGGAAGCCACGGGAATGAGTCCTCCACGCCCGTCGAAAGTGGCGAAGAAAGCCGCAGCGGCAAAGCCGGTCGCGAAGAAACGCGCGCCGCAATCCAACAAGGCCGCAGCCCCGCCCCCGCCTTCGCCGGTCCTGCGCCAGGGCCGGCCAATGCCCCGCGCCGACGTGCAGGAAATGTTCACCCGCCTGCGCGAGCTCGATCCACATCCGACCACCGAACTCGAGTACTCGAGCCCGTTCGAGCTGCTGGTCGCGGTGATCCTCTCGGCGCAGGCCACCGATGTCGGCGTGAACAAGGCCACCCGGCGGCTGTACCCGCTCGCCAACACCGCGCAGGCGATCCTCGACCTGGGCGAGGAAGGGCTGAAGAAACACATCTCCACCATCGGCCTGTTCAACGCCAAGGCGAAGAACGTGATCGCCACCTGCCGGATCCTGGTCGAACAGCATGCCGGCGAGGTCCCGCGCGAACGCGCCGCACTGGAAGCGCTGCCGGGCGTCGGCCGCAAGACCGCCAACGTGGTCCTCAACACCGCCTTCGGCGAGCCGACCATGGCGGTGGACACCCACATCTTCCGCGTCGCCAACCGCACCGGGCTGGCACCGGGCAAGGACGTGCGCGCGGTCGAGGAAGGCCTGCTGCGACGCGTGCCGGCGGAGTTCCTGCACGACGCCCACCACTGGCTGATCCTGCACGGCCGCTACGTCTGCAAGGCGCGCCGGCCCGATTGCCCGCAATGCGTTATCCGCGACCTGTGCCGCTACCCGGCCAAGACGCCGCCACAGTAGCGCCGGGCTCGCCGGCTGCCCCACCCTCGCCGGGCCGGCACCCGGCACCGGAAAAGACGACGCCCCGCGGTGTGGGGCGTCGGTTCGGTTGCTGCAGGCGGCTTACCAGGAGAACTGCGTACGCAGCGCGTACTGGCCGGTCTCGTCGCCGTTGACCTCGTTCTCGCCCTGCGTGTAGTTGAACATGAAGCGCAGGTTCGGGTTGACGTAGTAGTTCACGCCCAGGATCACGCTGGTCGCCTCGCGGTTGGCGATGTCCTTGTTCTCGATGGTGTCGTAGCGGGCAGTCAGCTCCCACAGGCCCTTGCCCGCGACCTTCGGCGCGGCGAACACGCCGGTGCCCGACTTGTACGCCTTGTGCCCGCCGTTGAGCAGCCAGCTGCCCTGCAGGTACCAGGTGGTCACGTCCTGGTCGCTGCCCAGCGGCTGGCCGAAGGTCGCGTTGACGTACTCGCCCTGGAAGAACAGCGGGCCGAACGAGCCGGCAGCTTCCAGTCCGTACGAGGTGACCTGGTTGCGACTGGCGCCGGTGGTGGTGGCGATGGCCTGCGCCGGGCCGCGGCGGCCGGCGTAGGTGGCGGTGGCGGTCAGGTCGGACGAACCCTGGTTGGCGTTCTCCTGGCTGGCCCAGCCGCCGAAATGCAGGGTGTTGTTGTCGTTGTTGATGGGCGCGTACGTCACGCGGCCGGCCGCGCCCATGCCCTCGTTGCGGCTGCCCGAGGCGCCGCGCAGGTTGAACACGGTGAAGCCGGCGGTGTAGTTGGCACCGGCGCGCTGGTAGCCCACGCCCTGCTGGAACTGGCGGCCGCTGAACAGGCCGGTGGCCGAGGCGAACGGACGCTCCATCATCAGGATCTCGTTGGAGCTGGTCAGCTCCTCCATCGAGCGGTACGGCTTGAAGTGGCCGATGGTGGCCTTGCCGCCCCACAGCGCGTGGGCGATGTAGGCGTCACGCAGGCCGTCCAGGTTGGTGCCGGCGGCGAAGTCCTGCTCGAGCTTGTAGTCCCAGCCCAGCGCCTTGCCGGCCAGGGTCAGGCGCGCGCGGCGGAACTCGCTGGTGCCGGTGGTGGCGGCGATATCGCGGTCGAAGGCATAGGCGTCGAAGTGGATGCGGCCACCAAGCGAGGCCTCGAACTTCTTGTCCGGCGAGGTGACCTTGATCCCGCCCTTGGTCTCGACCTTGGGCGTGGTCGCGGCGATGTTCTCGATGCTCTGCTGGGTGCCGACGTTGATGTCCGACTGCGCGTCGGTGCGCGTCTCCAGCTCGGTCACCTTGGCCTGCAGCGCGGCCAGCTGCGCCTTCAGCTCGGCCAGTTCGGCGCTGTTGTCGGCGGCGGCGGCGTCGAAGGTCGCGGTGCCAAGGGCCGCGGCCAGCGCGACGGCGAGGAGGGAATAACGCATGGAGGACTCCGTTGAGTGGTTGGTAGCCAGGTGGCGGATGCGCCTCCCGATGTGGAAGGTGAAGCACCCGTTAAACGCCGCGCAGCTTGCTACCCCGGTCTGACAGAAGCGCGACCGCCACATGACAGGACGATGAAGGAGGTCCGCCGCGCCCCGTCATGCCCCTGTCACATGCGCTACGCGCTGTTGTCATCGACCCGTTATGGAATGGCGGCCGATGGAAGCGGGTGCTGCCCGCGTCCCGCCACCACCCTTCCACCGCTTAACGGAGCCTTTCCCGTGAACTCCAGGTTCAAGTTCCGCCTTGCCGCCGCGCTGATCGCGGTGTCCTCCTCGATTTCCCTCGCCCACGCCAACGACGTGACCGGCGCCGGCGCCTCCTTCATCTATCCGGTGATGTCCAAGTGGTCGGCCGACTACAAGGGCGCGACCGGCAAGCAGGTCAACTACCAGTCGATCGGTTCCGGCGGCGGCATCGCCCAGATCAAGGCGGCCACGGTGGACTTCGGTTCCTCCGACGCCCCGCTCAAGCCGGAAGAGCTTGCCAAGTACGGCCTGGCGCAGTTCCCCTCGGTGATCGGCGGCGTGGTGCCGATCGTCAACGTCGCCGGCATCGCCCCCGGCGCGCTCAAGCTCGACGGCCCGACCCTGGCCAACATCTTCCTGGGCAAGATCAGCAAGTGGAACGACCCGGCGATCGCCGCGCTGAACCCGGGCCTGGCGCTGCCGGACCAGAAGATCACCGTCGTGCACCGCTCCGACGGCTCGGGCACCACCTTCAACTTCGTCAACTACCTGTCCAAGGTCAGCCCGGAGTGGAAGCAGAAGGTCGGCGAAGGCACCTCGGTGCAGTGGCCGGCCGGCATCGGCGGCAAGGGCAACGAGGGCGTGACCGCCTACGTCAAGCAGATCAAGGGCGGCATCGGCTACGTCGAGCTTTCCTACGCCCTGCAGAACAAACTGTCCCACGCCGCGCTGAAGAACGCCGCCGGCAAGTTCGTGCAGCCCAGCGAGGAATCCTTCGCCGCTGCCGCCGCCAGCGCCGACTGGGCCAAGTCCAAGGACTTCTTCCTGGTGATGACCAATGCGCCGGGCGAGGCCTCCTGGCCGATCACCGCGACCAACTTCATCCTGATGTACAAGCAGCCGAAGAACGTGGCCGGCGCGAAGAACGCCCGCGACTACTTCAAGTGGGTCTACGCCAACGGCGACGCCCAGGCCCGCCAGCTGGACTACGTGCCGCTGCCGGACGCCCTGGTCAAGCAGATCGAGGCCTACTGGGCGCAGAACCTGAAGTTCTGAGCGACGGGACTCTCTCCCCCCGTCTGTTCAGTGGAGCGCGGACCCCTGGTCCGCGCTCCATTTTCTGTTTCCGGAGCGCACCCGGCGCGGCAATCCAGCGGGGCCGGCGTCATACGCCTGTCACAAAAACATCATTTCATGTAGCGACCCGCCGGCACCCCCGGCCCGACGCAGCTGAGAGCCATGAACCCCTCCCCGGTCCGCCTCCTCGCCCTGTCCCTCGCCGCCACCGTGGTCCTCGCGGCCTGCAAGCCTGCCGGCGACGCCAACACCAGCGCCACCCCCACGACTGCCCAGGGCGAAGCCGCCCCCGCCACCGGCGAGCAGGTCGCCGCGCAGATCTCCGGCGCCGGCGCCTCCTTCATCTTCCCGCTGGTGTCGAAGTGGTCGGCCGACTACAACGCCGCCACCGGCAACAAGGTCAACTACCAGTCGATCGGTTCGGGCGGCGGCATCGCCCAGATCAAGGCCGGCACGGTCGATTTCGGCTCTACCGACAAGCCGCTGCCCAGCGACGAGCTGGCCGCCGCAGGCCTGGGCCAGTTCCCGTCCGCGATCGGCGGCGTGGTGCCGGTGTTCAACCTTGATGGCGTGGAGCCGGGCGCGCTGCGCCTGACCGGCCCGCTGCTGGCCGACATCTTCCTCGGCAAGGTCGGCAAGTGGAACGATCCGGCGATCGCCGCGGCCAACCCGGGCGTAACGCTGCCGGACGAGAAGATCACCATCGTCCACCGCTCCGACGGCTCGGGCACCACCTTCAACTTCAGCAACTACCTGTCCAAGGTCAGCCCGGAGTGGAAGGACAAGGTCGGCGAAGGCACCTCGCTGCAGTGGCCGTCCGGCGTGGGCGGCAAGGGCAACGAGGGCGTGGCCGCCTACGTCAAGCAGATCAAGGGCGGCATCGGCTACGTGGAGCTGGCCTACGCGCTGCAGAACGCGATGCCCTATGCCTCGATGCGCAACGCTGCCGGGCAGTGGGTGAAGCCGGACGCGGCCAGCTTCGCCGCCGCCGCGGCCAGCGCCGACTGGGCCAATGCCAGCGACTTCAACCTGGTGATCACCGACGCGCCCGGCGCGCAGGCCTGGCCGATCACCGCGACCAACTTCATGCTGATGCACAAGCATCCGCAGGACCCGGCGCGCAGCCAGGCCGCGCTGGAGTTCTTCAAGTGGGCCTTCGAGCAGGGCCAGCCGCAGGCCGAGGAGCTGCACTACGTGCCGCTGCCGCCGGAGCTGGTGCAGCAGATCGAGGCGTACTGGGCGGCCGAGTTCAAGTGATGCAGCGGTGCGGGCGCCACGCGCCCGCATTTGCCGCTGCGCCATCCCCCACTGGATTCCCGCGATGAATACCACCACCACCGTGCACGCACTGCCCGCCCCCGGCGGCCACGACCTGCGCGACGCGCGCAACGACCGCCTGTTCCGCTACGCGCTGGTCGCCTGCGTGGCCTTCGTCCTGGTCGCCCTGGCCGGCGCGGCGCTGTCCATGCTTTGGGGCGGCCGCGAGGCGCTGCAGAGCCAGGGCCTGGACTTCTTCCTTTCGGCCGAATGGAACCCGGTGGAGAACAGGTTCGGCGCGCTGGCGCCGATCTACGGCACCCTGGTCACCGCGCTGATCGCGATGCTGATCGCGGTGCCGGTGAGCTTCGGCATCGCCTTCTTCCTCACCGAGGTGGCGCCGCGCTGGCTGCGCGGGCCGGTCGGCACCGCCATCGAGCTGCTCGCCGGCATCCCCTCGATCATCTACGGCATGTGGGGCCTGTTCGTGCTGGTGCCGGTGATGACCGAGCACGTGACCCCGTTCCTCAACGACACGCTCGGCGAATGGCCGGTGATCGGCCCGCTGTTCCAGGGCCCGCCGCTGGGCATCGGCATGCTCACGGCCGGCTTCGTGCTGTCGATCATGGTCATCCCCTTCATCTCCTCGGTGATGCGCGAGGTGTTCCTGACCGTGCCGACCCGGCTGAAGGAATCGGCCTACGCGCTGGGCTCGACCCGCTGGGAAGTGAGCTGGGACATCGTCCTGCCCTACACCCGCTCGGCAGTGATCGGCGGCATCTTCCTCGGCCTGGGCCGCGCCCTGGGCGAGACCATGGCGGTGGCCTTCGTGATCGGCAACTCGGTGCGGCTGACGCCGTCGCTGCTGGAGCCGGGCACCACCATCGCCGCGCTGATCGCCAACGACTTCGGCGAGGCCACCGAGACCTACCGCTCGGCGCTGCTGCTGCTGGGCTTCGTGCTGTTCATCGTCACCTTCGTGGTGCTCGCCATCGCCCGCTTCATGCTGATGCGGCTGTCGCGCAAGGAGGGCAACTGATGGCCGCCGCCGACCGCCTCTACACCCGTCGCAGGGTCACCAACGCGGTGGCCGTGCTGCTGGCCTGCATCACCGCCCTGTTCGGCCTGTTCTTCCTCGGCTGGATCCTGTGGACCCTGGTCGCCAAGGGCGTGTCCGGCATCAACCCGGACCTGTTCACCCGGATGACCCCGCCGCCGATGGAAGAAGGCGGCCTGGCCAACGCCTTCTTCGGCAGCATGGTGATGTGCCTGATGGCGATCGCCATCGGCACCCCGCTGGGAGTCGCCGCCGGCACCTGGCTGGCCGAGTACGGCAATGCGCGCAAGGCCGGCACCGTGGTGCGCTTCGTCAACGACATCCTGCTGTCGGCGCCGTCGATCGTGCTGGGCCTGTTCGTCTACACCCTGTACGTGATGCAGACCGGCGGCAACTTCTCGGCCTTCGCCGGCGCCCTGGCCCTGGCCTTCATCGTCCTGCCGGTGGTGGTGCGCACCACCGACGAGATGCTGCGCCTGGTCCCGGTGCAGATGCGCGAGGCCGCGCTGTCGCTGGGCATCCCGCAGTGGAAGGTGACCGTGCAGGTGCTGTACCGCAGCGCCAGCGCCGGCATCGTCACCGGCGTGCTGCTGTCGCTGGCGCGCATCTCCGGCGAGACCGCGCCGCTGCTGTTCACCGCGTTCGGCAACCAGTACTGGAACGCCAACATCTTCCAGCCGATGGCCTCGGTGCCGGTGGTGATGTACCAGTTCGCCGGCAGCCCGTACGAGTCCTGGCAGGTGCTGGCCTGGGCCGGCGCCCTGGTGCTGACCGTGTTCGTGCTGCTGGTGAGCCTGGCCGCGCGCGCCCTGCTCCTGCGCAACAAGATCTCCCATGACTGACTTTTCCCGGAACCTGGCCATGAACGAGCTCCACTCCGCAGCCACGCCCATGCAGCGCATCGCCGTGCCGGCGGCGCCGGCCGCGGCCACCGCCGCCCAGGCGCCGGTCAAGCTGTCCGCGCGCGGCCTGGATTTCTACTACGACCGGTTCCACGCGCTGAAGAACATCAGCCTGGACATCCCCGAGAGGCAGGTCACCGCGCTGATCGGCCCGTCCGGTTGCGGCAAGTCGACCCTGTTGCGCGTGTTCAACCGCATCTACGCGCTGTACCCGAAGCTGGAGGCCCGCGGCGAAGTGCTGCTGGACGGCGAGGACATCCTCTCGCCGAAGTACCCGATGAACCGCCTGCGCAGCAAGGTCGGCATGGTGTTCCAGAAGCCGGTGCCGTTCCCGATGACGATCTTCGAGAACGTGGCCTACGGCATCCGCCACCACGAGAAGCTGTCCAGGGCCGAGATGGACGTGCGGGTGGAGCAGGCGCTGCGCCAGGCCGCGCTGTGGGACGAGGTCAAGGACAAGCTCGGGCAGTCCGCGCTGGGCCTGTCCGGCGGCCAGCAGCAGCGCCTGTGCATCGCCCGCGCCGTGGCCCTGCGCCCGGACGTGCTGCTGCTGGACGAGCCGACCTCGGCGCTGGACCCGATCTCCACCAGCCGCATCGAGCAACTGGTGGAGGAACTGAAGAAGGACTACACCATCGCCATCGTCACCCACAACATGCAGCAGGCCGCGCGCGTGTCCGACTACACCGCGTTCATGTACCTGGGCGACCTGGTCGAGCACGACCGCACCCAGGTCATCTTCTCCAGCCCCTCGAAGCAGCAGACCGAGGACTACATCACCGGGAGGTTCGGGTGAGGCAGGCTGCTTGCGCGGCACTGCCGCGCAGCCTGCCGAACGCCCGGCCATGGATGGCCGGGCCGGGCTCTCCGGAGCCAGCGCCGTGACGCCAGGGACGGCCACCACTCGCATCACTATTCGGGAACCGCAATGACCACCCAACACGGACACATCGTCAAGAGCTACGACGAAGAGCAGCGCCAGCTGGTCGAGGAGATCGTGCACATGGGCCAGACCGCGGTGGCGCAGCTGGAAGCGGCGCTGGACGTGGTCGAGCGCCGCGACGACAACGCCGCGCGCCGGATCGTGGCCAACGACGAATCGATCGACGAGGCCGAGCGCCGGATCAGCCACGACGTGATGCTGCTGGCGTTGCGCGGGCCGATGGCGCGCGACCTGCGCGAAATCCTGGCCGGGCTGCGCATCCCGGCCGACATCGAACGCATCGGCGACTACGCCGCCAACGTCGCCAAGCGCTCGATCGCGCTCAATGCCGCGCCGCCGATGCCGCACGTTTCCGGCCTGCGCGCCCTGGGGCTGCTCGCCGCCGGCCAGGTCCGCCAGGCCCTGCGCGCCTACAGCGACGGCGATGGCGAGCTGGCCCTGCAGGTGCGCGAGAACGATGCCCGGCTTGACCAGCAGCACACCGCGCTGTTCCGCGAGCTGTTGACCTACATGATGGAAGACCCGCGCAACATCACCCCGTGCACGCACCTGCTGTTCATGGCCAAGAACCTGGAGCGGATCGGCGACCACGCCACCAACATCGCCGAGAACGTCTGGTTCCTGCTGCACGGCGACCAGGCGCTGCCACCGCGCGACAAGCGCGACGAGACCAGCACCACCAGCGTGACCTGAAGCGGGGCGGCGACGCCCGCCGCCGACGGCACGGCGGCGCCCCGTACGGGGCCCGCCGTCGCCCTTCCACGCAGCGATAACGAGCCCCGGAGCGGGCGGCGTTAGACTGGCGTCCCCACGACGGCCGGCGCGCCGCTTCGCGCCCCCATTCCGGAGCAATCGCCATGTCCAAGCAGAAACCCGCCGCCATCGCACTCGGCACCGCCCTGGCAGGCCTGGCCCTGGGCGGCGGCGCGTTCGCCATGGAGCCGCTGGCCCAGGGCTACATGCTCGCCGCCGGCGAAGCCGCCAAGGCCCAGGAGGGCAAGTGCGGCGAAGGCAAGTGCGGCATCGAGAAGGTCGATACCGACAAGGACGGGCGCATCTCGCAGGCCGAGTTCGCCGCCGCCCATCCCGACAAGGCCGACCAGTTCGCGAAGATCGACGCCAACGCCGACGGCTTCATCGACGAGGCCGAGCGCAAGGCGCACCACGCGGCCAAGGGCAGCGAGGGCAAGTGCGGCGAGCAGACCGGCAAGGCCAGCGAGGGCAAGTGCGGGGAAGGCAAGTGCGGCGAGGGCAAGTGCGGCGGGACGGTGGGAATTTTCCCGGTTGGAGTTTCTCACCGACTGCCGATGACTTTGCCTGACGCCAGCGCCGGACTGGGACTGCGGCGCGCGATGCTCGACGAGCTGCGCGCCGCGCCCGCCGGTGCCTTCGATTTCCTCGAATGCGCGCCGGACAACTGGATCGGCGTGGGCGGGCGGCTGGGCGAGGCACTGGACGACCTGTCGGCGCGGCATCCACTGACCTGCCACGGCCTGTCGCTCTCGCTCGGCGGCCCCGCGCCGCTGGACGAGGTGTTCCTGGCCAAGACCCGCCGCTTCCTCGACCGCCACCGGGTGTCGCTGTACAGCGAGCACCTGAGCGCCTGCAGCGACGCGACAGGCCACCTGTACGACCTGATGCCGGTGCCGTTCACCGAAGCGGCCGTGCGCCACGTCGCCACGCGCATCGGCCGGGTGCAGGACCTGCTCGGCCGCCGCATCGCGGTGGAGAACGTCTCCTACTACGCCGCCCTGCCGGTGGCGCCTGCGCAGGCGCTGGAGGAGGCGGACTTCGTCAACGCGGTGCTGGCCGAGGCCGACTGTGACCTGCTGCTGGACGTGAACAACGTCTACGTCAACGCGGTCAACCACGGCTACGACGCGCGCGTCTTCCTGGCGCGGATGCCGTGCGCGCGCATCGCCTCGTACCATATCGCCGGCCACTACGACGAAGCCGACGACCTGAAGGTCGACACCCACGGCGCGCCGGTGAAGGACGCCGTCTGGAGCCTGCTCGCCGAGGCCTACCGCCTGCACGGCGTTCGCCCCACCCTGCTCGAGCGCGACTTCAATCTGCCGCCTCTTCCGGTGCTGCTGGACGAGGTCGAGCGCATCCGCCAGCTGCAGCGCGAGGCCGCCGGCGTGGCGCCGGCGGGCGTGGCCCATGCCTGAGCCGGCGGACCCGCCGGCGGCGTTCGCCGCGCCCCTGCGCGATCCGCAGGGGCATCCGGCGCCGCCGGGCATCGAGCCACGGCGGATGGCGGTGTACCGCGAGCTGTTCTTCAACAACATCACCGGCCTGCTCGGTGGCAATTTCCCGGTGATCCGCCGGACCCTGGGTGAGGACGCCTGGCGGGCGCTGGTGCGGCGCTTCTACGCCGGGCACGCGGCACGCACGCCGCTGTTCCCGGAACTGGCGCGCGAGTTCATCCGCTTCCTGGAAGCCTGCGGCGACGACGCCGGGCCGCCCTGGCTGCTGGAGCTGGCGCACTACGAGTGGATCGAACTGGCGGTGCAGGTCGACGACAGCCCGTTGCCAGCGCACGATCCCGGCGGCGACCTGCTCGAAGGCGTGCCGGTGGTGTCGCCCTGGATCCGCGCCCTGGCCTACCGCTGGCCCGTCCACACGATCGGGCCGCAGCACCGGCCCGATGAAGCGCCGGCGACACCGACCCTGCTGCTGGTCCGCCGCGACCACGATGGCCAGGCCCGTTTCGCGGCGATCTCGCCATTGGTCTACCGGCTGCTGGAGCTGCTGGGCGAAGGCGGGCGCAGCGGCCGCGCGCACCTGGCCGCACTGGCGGAGGAAGCGGGCGTGCCGGCCGACACCGGCTTCATCGACCAGGGCGCGGCGATGCTAGAACGCATGCGCGGCGAAGCCACCCTCCTCGGCACCCTCCCCCGCAGCAGCCCCCTGTAGGAGCCCACTTCAGGGGGCGACCCGATGCGGCCGGGATACGCGGTGTCCAACGCGCAGCCTCCGGAGCGGCCGCGTGCAACACCGCTGCGTCCGCCCCCGTCGGGTCGCCCCCTGAAGTGGGCTCCTACAAAAGGCATCGCGGCGGGCGGCCGGGCCGGCCGCTCTGCTAACCTTTCCGCATGAGCGAAACCGACCTGGAAACTCCTGCCGAGATCGAGGCGCCGACCGGCCCGCCGGGCGCGATGGCGCGCCGTTTCCGTGGTTTCCTGCCGGTGGTGGTGGACGTGGAGACCGGCGGCTTCGACTGGAACCGGCACGCGCTGCTGGAAATGGCCGCGGTGCCGATCGAGCTGGACGAACAGGGCCTGTTCGTTCCCGGCAAGACCGCCAGCGCGCATTTCATCCCCGCGCCGGGCACCGAGATCGACCCCAAATCGCTGGAAGTCACCGGCATCGTCCTGGACCACCCGTTCCGCCTGGCCAAGCCCGAACGCGACGGCCTGGGCTACGTGTTCAACCACGTGCGCGCCGCGGTGCGCCGGCACGGCTGCCAGCGCGCGATCCTGGTCGGGCACAACGCCCACTTCGACCTGAACTTCGTCAACGCCGCGGTCGCGCGCAGCGGGCACAAGCGCAACCCGTTCCATCCCTTCAGCGTGTTCGACACGGTGACCCTGGCCGGAATCGCCTACGGCCAGACCGTGCTGGCGCGCGCGATGCAGGCCGCCGGCTTCGACTGGAACGCGGACGACGCGCACTCGGCGGTGTACGACGCCGAGCAGACCGCGAAGCTGTTCTGCCGCATCGCCAACGCCTGGCCGTCGCCGCTGCCGGGCTAGCCGCGCTGCCGCACCGCCTCGAACAGGCACACGCCGGCGGCCACCGAGACGTTGAGACTCTCGATCTCGCCCGGCATCGGGATCCGCACCAGGCCGTCGCAGTGCTCGCGGGTGAGCCGGCGCAGGCCTTCGGCCTCGCCGCCCAGCACCAGCGCGACATTGCCCTTGAGGTCCAGCGAATACAGGTCCGGCTCGGCCTCGCCGGCCAGGCCGTAGATCCACACGCCCAGCTTCTGCAGCTCGCGCAGCGTGCGCGAGAGGTTGGTCACCGACACCACCGGCAGGCGGTCGGCGGCGCCGGCCGAGGTCTTGCGCACGGTGGCGTTCACCGGCGCCGACTTGTCCTTGGGGATCACCACCGCGGTGGCGCCGGCCGCCGCCGCGCTGCGCAGGCAGGCGCCGAGGTTGTGCGGGTCCTGCACGCCGTCGAGCACCAGCAGCAGCGCCCGGCCTTCGGCCGCTTCGACCAGGCCAGCCAGCTCGTGCTCGTCCCAGGTCTTCGCCGCGGCGTAGCGCGCGGCCACGCCCTGGTGGCGGACGTTGCCGCCGATCCCGTCCAGCGCCTGGGTGGCGACCCTGCGCACCTCGATCCCGCGGCGCCGCGCCTGCTCCTCGATCTCGACCAGGCGCGGGTTGCGCCCACCGGACTCGACCAGCACCTCACGCACGTGTTCGGCGTCGTGCTCGACGGCCGAAGCCACGGCGTTGACGCCGACGATCCACTGGTTCTGCTTGCTGCTCATGCTGCGCGTGCCGCCGGGGGAAGGCCGGCATTATCGCACCGGCCGCGCATCCCGACGCTACGGCCGCAGAACCGGACGCCCCGCGCTCAGTATTTCTGCTTGGCCCGCTTCGCCGGCTGGCCGCGGGGTGGCAGCGGCGGCAGCCCGCCACCGTCCTTTTCCTTGTCCTCGACCAGGCGGAAATCGATCTTTCGGTCCTCCATGCTCGCCTTGAGCACGATGATCCGGACCCGGTCGCCAAGCCGGAACTGCATCCCACGGCGCTCGCCCGACAGCGTCTTGCGCACCGCGTCGAAGTGGTAATAGTCGTGCGGCAGCTGGGTCACGTGGACCAGGCCGTTGACCTTGGACTGGTCCAGCTCGACGAACAGGCCAAAGCTGGTCACCCCGCTGATCACCCCGTCGAACTGCCCGCCGACGTGCTTTTCCATCCACGCGGCGCGGTAGCGCTCGTCGACCTCGCGCTCGGCCTCGTCGGCGCGGCGCTCGCGCTCGGAGCACTGCAGCGCCAGCGCGGCCATGTCGCGCGCCGAATAGCGGAACGCCTCCGGCTTCTGCTTCGACAGGCCGTGCTTGATCGCGCGGTGGACCAGCAGGTCCGGGTAGCGGCGGATCGGCGAGGTGAAGTGGGCATACGCCTCCAGCGCCAGGCCGAAGTGGCCGGCGTTGTCCGGCGAATACACCGCCAGGCTCTGGCTGCGCAGCAGCACCGACTCGAGCAGGGTCGCGTCGGCGCGGTCACGGACCTTCTTCAGCAACCGGGTGAAATCGCCCGGGGTGACCTTGCTCCACGCCGGCATCGACAGCTTGAATTCCTTGAGGAACTCGAGCAGGTCGGCGTACTTGGCCTCCGGCGGCTTCTCGTGGATGCGGTACGGCGCCGGGATGTGCGCCTTCAGCAGGAACCGCGCCGCCTCGACGTTGGCCGCGATCATGCATTCCTCGATCAGCTTGTGCGCGTCGTTGCGCAGCAGCATCCCGGCCTGGGTGACCTCGCCACGGTTGTCCAGGACGAAGCGCACCTCGGAGGATTCGAATTCGATCGCACCGCGCCGCGCGCGCGCCTTGGCCAGCACCTGGTAGAGCTGGTGCAGCCGCTGCACGTGCGGCAGCAGCGCGCCGACCTGCGCCTGGGCCTCGGCGTCGTCCTCGCCCACCGCCTTCCACACCTGGGTGTAGGTCAGGCGCGCGTGCGAGTTCATCACCGCCTCGTAGAACTTCGAGCGGGTCACCTCGCCGTCGTGGTCCACCTGCATGTCGCAGACGAAGCACATGCGGTCGACCTTCGGGTTCAGCGAGCAGATGCCGTTGGACAGGGTCTCCGGCAGCATCGGCACCACGAAGCCGGGGAAGTACACCGAAGTGGCGCGCTTCTGCGCCTCCTCATCCAGCGGCGCGCCGGGGCGCACGTAGTGGGAGACGTCGGCGATGGCCACGACCAGGCGGAAGCCGGCCTTGTTGACCTCGCAGTACACCGCGTCGTCGAAGTCCTTGGCGTCCTCTCCGTCGATCGTCACCAGCGGGGTGGCGCGCAGGTCGACGCGGTCGCCGATCATGTCCGGCTCGACCGTGAGCGGCACCGCGGTGGCCTCGTCCAGCACCTGCGGCGGGAATTCGTGCGGCAGGTCGTGGCCGTGGATCGCCGCCTCGACCACCAGCGAAGGAGTGAGGCTGTCGCCCAGCACCGCCACCACCTTGCCGATCGGCGGGCGCCGCGCATCCGGCGCCTGGACCAGTTCGCACACCACCAGTTGGCCTTCGCGCGCGCCGCCGGTGCCGTCCGGCGGCACCTGCACGTTGCGCTGCATGCGGCGGTCGTCGGGGACCACGAAGCTGATCCCGGCCTCGCTGCCGAAGCGGCCGATCAGGCGCGAGACGCGGCGCTCAAGCACGCGGGCGATGCTGCCCTCGCGGCGGCCGCGGCGGTCGATGCCGGTGACGTTGGCCAGCGCGCGGTCGCCGTGCATGACCTTGCGCATCTCGTACGGCGGCAGGAACAGGTCGTCGCCGCCACCGGCGTCCGGGCGCAGGAAGCCGAAGCCTTCCGGGTTGGCGATCACCGTGCCGGCGATCAGGTCGGTGGCCTCGACCGGGGCGAAGCCGCCGCGCCGGTTCTGGATCAGCTGGCCGTCGCGGACCATCGCGCCCAGGCGCTTGCCGAGGGCATCGAAGCGATCGGCCTCGGTGAGGCCGAGCAGCCGCGCCAGGTCCTCGGCCGTCTGCGGGCCTTCGGCCTGGTCGAGCGTGGCCAGGATGGCCTCGCGGCTGGCGATGGGATTGGCGTAGCGGTCGGCTTCGCGCGCAGCGTGCGGGTCGTGGAAGCGGCCGCGCGGCTGCGACGGTGCGCGTGGCGGTGGCGCGGTCTTCGCCGTGCGTCCGGAGCCCGCGCCAGGCGGCGGTTCCGGCATCCACGGGGGCAGCTTTGGCGCCGCCTGGCGCTTGCCCGCCGCCTTGCCGGCCTTCGCTGCACCCTTGCCTGCGCCCTTGCCCGTGCCCGTGGCGCCGGCGCCCTTGCGGCCGGAGCCGCCCGCGGCCTTCCCGCCGCGATTGCCGTTGTTCTTCATGCCACGATCCTACACCCCCGCTCCGCCTCCGCCGCGCGCAGCCGCCGAGGCGTTGACAAGATTTCGCCGACCCCCCAGAATGCGCGGCCTCACCTGCCCAGGTGGCGGAATTGGTAGACGCACTAGTTTCAGGTACTAGCGGGTAAAACCGTGGAGGTTCGAGTCCTCTCCTGGGCACCAAGACAGAGTTCCGGAACGTCCCGAGGGACAGCACGGAACAGCAGGAACCCCGCTCCGGCGGGGTTTTTTCGTTTCCGGGACCGGCATTCCCGCGCCAGCGGCGCCACGGCGACCGCCACGGCCGGCTACGATGTCCGGTTCCAGCCCCGTGTCCCGCGACCACGCATGGATCCACAGCAGATCGTCTTCCTCCTCATCCTGGGCACCGCGCTGGCGCTGTTCGTCAGCGGCCGCCTGCGCGTGGACGTGGTGGCGATGCTGACCCTGCTGGCGCTGGCGCTCACCGGCATCCTCGATGCGAAGCAGGCGCTGGCCGGCTTCTCCAGCGAGCCGGCGATCATCGTGGCGGCGGTGTTCGTGCTCTCGGCCGGGCTGTCGGCGACCGGGATCAACGACCGCATCGGCGCCGCGATCGGCCGCGCCGCCGGCGGCAGCGAGTGGCGCACCATCGCGGTGGTGATGCCGGCCACCGCGCTGCTGGCCGCGTTCTCGCACCACGTGATGGTCACCGCGATGATGCTGCCGATCCTGATGCGGCTGGCACGCGAGCAGAAGCTGGCCGCCTCGCGGCTGCTGATGCCGATGTCGCTGGCCGCCTCGCTCGGCACCACCCTGACCCTGTTCAGCGCGCCGGCCTTCCTGCTCGCCGGCGACCTGCTCAAGCGCGCCGACGGCTCCGGCCTGGGCATCTTCGCCATCACCCCGATCGGCCTCGTGCTGGTGCTGCTGGGCACGGCCTACATGCTGCTGGGCCGCTGGCTGCTGCCGCGGCGCATGGGCGAAGCCACCCCGTCCGACCCACTGCGCCTGGACCGCTACTACACCGAACTGCTGGTCGAGCCGGGTTCGCCGTGGATCGGCCGCACCCGCGAAGCGTTCGAGACGACCTTCGCCGGGCGCCTGCAGGTGGTGGACTGGCTGCGCCACGGCGTGCGCCGCCAGCGCCAGGAAGCCGGCAGCCCGCTGGAAGACGGCGACGTGCTGCTGGTGCGCGCCTCGCCCGACGGCATCGCCTCGATCAGCGGCGAACCCGGGCTGGCCCTGTACGCGGTGGCCAAGTACGGCGACAAGCCCAGCGACGACCGCCGCACCGAAGTGCTCGGCGAGGAACAGCTGGTGCAGGCGGTGGTCGCGCCGAACTCCGAATTCATCGGCCGCAGCGTGGCCGACATCGACTTCCTGCGCACACTGGGCGTGGTCGTGGTCGGCCTGTGGCGGCGCGAGGGCTGGCTGCACGGCGAACTTTCCGGTGTGCGCCTGGCCGAAGGCGACCTGCTGGTGCTGTGGGGCCGGCAGCTGGACTTCGCGCCGCTGGCCACGCACCACGGCTTCCTGATGCTGCTGCCGTTCGAAGGCGAGCAGAAGCCGCGCCGGCGCGCGCCGGTGGCGCTGGCGATCATGGCCGCCACCGTGGCCGCCGCCGCCACCGGGCTGCTGCCGCCGCAGATCGCCTTCCTCGCCGGCGCGGTGGCGATGGTCCTGAGCCGCTGCGTGCCGATCGAGCGCGCCTACCAGCAGATCGACGTGCGCATCTTCGTGATGATCGCCGGCGTGATCCCGCTGGGCATCGCCATGGAACAGACCGGCACGGCGAAGCTGGTGGCCGACCTGCTGCAGGGGCACGCGGCCGGGTGGCCGGTGTTCGTGCTGCTGCTGGTGATGTTCGGCGCCGCCGCGCTGCTGACCCAGGTCCTGTCCGACGCGGCCACCACCGTGCTGCTGGCGCCGATCGCCCTGGCCCTGGCGCAGGGCCTGGGCCTGCCGCCGACCCCGTTCGTGGTCTGCACCGCGATGGGCGCGGTGGCCTCGTTCCTGACCCCGATCGGCCACCACGGCAACCTGCTGATCCTGGACCCGGGGCAGTACACCTTCGGCGACTTCCTGCGCGTGGGCGTGCCGCTGACCACCGCCATCGCCCTGGCCACGGCCTGGATGGCGCGCTGGCTGTGGCTGGGCGGCCCGCTGCTGCCGGGCGCGGCCGGCTGAGAGCGGCGGGCGGCAAGGCGGACGGGCAGGACGGGTAGAATCGACGCCCTGTCCCGCCGCTTCGCCCTGCAATGACCGAAACCATCCGCCCCACCTTCCACGGCTTCGAACAGATCCCGCTGCGCGAGTACGCCGAACGCGCCTACCTGGACTATTCGATGTACGTGGTCCTGGACCGCGCCCTGCCCTTCGTCGGCGACGGGCTCAAGCCGGTGCAGCGGCGCATCATCTATTCGATGAGCGAACTGGGACTCAACGCCGCGGCCAAGCCGAAGAAGTCCGCGCGCACCGTCGGCGACGTGATCGGCAAGTACCACCCGCACGGCGACTCGGCCTGCTACGAAGCGCTGGTGCTGATGGCCCAGCCGTTTTCCTACCGCTACCCGCTGATCGAAGGCCAGGGCAACTTCGGCTCCACCGAGGACCCCAAGTCGTTCGCGGCGATGCGCTACACCGAATCCAAGCTGACCCCGATCGCCGAGGTGCTGCTGGGCGAGCTGGGCCAGGGTACGGTGGACTGGGTGCCGAACTTCGACGGCACCCTGGAGGAGCCGAGCTGGATGCCGGCGCGGCTGCCGCACCTGCTGCTCAACGGCACCACCGGCATTGCAGTCGGCATGGCCACCGACGTGCCGCCGCACAACCTCAACGAAGTGGTCAGCGCCTGCGTGCGCCTGCTCGACGACCCCGACGCCAGCGTCGCCGACCTGTGCGAACACGTGCGCGGCCCGGACTACCCGACCAGCGCCGAGATCATCACCCCGGCCGCCGACCTGCGCGCGATGTACGAGAGCGGCAACGGCAGCGTGCGCGCCCGCGCCACCTGGACCAAGGAAGCCAGCGGCAACTTCGTGGTCACCGCCCTGCCCTACCAGGTCTCGCCATCGAAGGTGATCGAGCAGATCGCCGCGCAGATGCGCGCCAAGAAGCTGCCGTGGCTGGAGGACATCCGCGACGAGTCCGACCACGCCAACCCGGTGCGGGTGGTGCTGGTGCCGCGCTCCAACCGGGTCGACGCCGGGCAGCTGATGGGCCACCTGTTCGCCACCACCGACCTGGAGCGCAGCTACCGGGTCAACCTCAACGTGATCGGGCTGGACGGCAAGCCGGCGGTCAAGAACCTGCGCACGCTGCTGGACGAATGGCTGGCCTTCCGCACCGACACCGTGGTGCGCCGGCTCAAGCACCGCCAGGAACGCGTCGAGCGCCGCCTGCACCTGCTGCAAGGCCTGCTGGTGGCGTTCCTCAACCTGGACGAGGTGATCCGGATCATCCGCACCGAGGACGAGCCGAAGGCGGCGCTGATCGCGCGCTTCGGGCTGTCCGAGGAACAGGCCGACTACATCCTCGAGACGAAGCTGAAGCAGCTCGCCCGCCTGGAGGAGATGAAGATCCGCGGCGAGCAGGACGAACTGGCGAAGGAGCTGGAGCGCATCGTCGCCCTCCTCGACAGCAAGGCGAAGCTGAAGAAGCTGGTCAAGGACGAACTGCTGGCCGACGCGAAGAAGTTCGGCGACGGGCGTCGTTCGCCGCTGGTGCAGCGCGACGCGGCCCAGGCGATCGACGAGACCGAGCTGGTGCCGAGCGAGCCGATGACCGTGGTGCTGTCGGAGAAGGGCTGGATCCGCGCGGCCAAGGGCCACGACGTCGATGCGGCCGGGCTGTCGTACCGCGAAGGCGATTCGCTGCTGGCCGCGGTGAAGAGCCGCAGCACCCAGCAGGTGGCCTTCCTCGACTCGCAGGGCCGCAGCTATTCCACCGCGGTGCACACCCTGCCCTCGGCGCGCGGCAACGGCGAACCGCTCACCGGCCGCTTCTCGCCGGCCGCCGGTGCCGGCTTCCAGGCCATGGCCAGCGGCGACAACGACACCCGCTTCGTGCTCGCGTCCTCGCACGGCTACGGCTTCGTGACCCGCTTCGAGAACCTCACCGGCCGCAACAAGGCTGGCAAGGCCATGCTCAACCTCACCCCGAACGCGAAGGTGCTGCAGCCGGCCGCGGTGGCCAGCATGGAGCGCGACCGGATCGTGGCGGTGACCAGCGCCGGCCACCTGCTGGCGATCCCCGCCGGCGAGCTGCCGGAGCTGGACAAGGGCAAGGGCAACAAGCTGATCGACATCCCCAAGGCCAAGCTCGGCACCGAGCGCGTGGTCGCGGTGGCCGCGGTGGCGCCGGGCCAGACCCTGCAGGTGCGCAGCGGGCAGCGGACGATGTCGCTCTCGTTCAAGGACCTGGACGAATACCTGGGCACGCGCGCGACGCGTGGCGGGCTGCTGCCGCGGGGATGGCAGAAGGTGGACGGCCTGGCCGTCGACTGACGCGAGGAACCGCGATGGAATCCGATTTCTGGTTGCAGCGCTGGAACGAGGGCCGCATCGGCTTCCACCTCGACCAGGTGATGCCGCTGCTGCGGAAGCACTGGGCCAGCCTCGGCGTGCCCGCCGGCGGCCGCGTGTTCGTGCCGCTGGCCGGCAAGACCCTGGACATGCACTGGCTGGCGGCGCAGGGGCACGAAGTGCTGGGCGCGGAGTTGTCGCCGCTGGCGGTGCAGGCGTTCTTCGCCGAGGCGGGGCTGCAGCCTGCCATCCACGCGGACGCCGAAGGAGTGCACCATCGCGCCGGCACGCTCGACCTGGTCGCGGGCGACGTGTTCGCACTGTCCGCGGACCTGCTGGGCACGATGGACGCGGTCTACGACCGCGCCGCGCTCGTCGCCCTGCCAGCTGAAATGCGCCGGCGCTACGTGGCCGAGGTGTACGCGCGGCTGCCACGCGGCTGCCGCGGGCTGCTGGTCACCCTGGAGTATCCGCAGGCGGAAATCGAAGGCCCGCCGTTCTCGGTGGAAGAAGCGGAAGTGCGCGACCTGTTCGCGCGGGACTGGGAGGTCGAACTGCTGGAACGGCGCGACATCCTCGCCCAGGAGCCGCGCTTCCGCGAAGGCGGCGCCAGCGCGCTGACGACCGCGGTGTACAACTTGCGGCGGCGCTGAACGCAGATCGCACCACCCGGTCTACCGCACCGTCCGCAACCGCCCCCCGTAGAGCGGGGCTTGCCCCGCCGTTCCCCTGCCCGGTTGCAGTCAGCCGTGCGCCGGCCCGCCGTCGCCGTCGATCTTCGACAGCTGGTAGTTCTCCAGGCCGATGCGCTTGATCAGGCCCAGCTGCTGCTCCAGCCACCAGGCGTGGTCTTCCTCGGTGTCCTTCAGCTGGGCCAGCAGCATGTCGCGGCTGACGTAGTCCTGCTCCTGCTCGCACAGCTTCATGCCGGCGGCGAGGTTGGCGCGGACCTGGTATTCGACCTGCAGATCGGCCTCGAGCATCTCGACCACGGTCTTCCCCGGCGTGAACGCATGCGGACGCATGTCCGGGTCGCCTTCCAGGAACAGGATCCGGCGCAGGATCGCGTCGGCGTGTTCGGTCTCTTCCTGCATCTCGTGGCTGATGCGCTCGTACAGGGCTTTCAGGCCCAGGTCCTCGTAACGGCGCGAATGCAGGAAATACTGGTCGCGTGCGGCCAGTTCGCCGCGCAGCAGTTCCTTCAGGCAGTCGATGACTTCGGGATGGCCTTTCATGGTCGCCGGCTCCGGGTATGCACGGCGCGCAGTGTGCCGCAAAGCGCGGTCCGGTGTTTCAATCGGAATCACTCGCAACTGGCCGCGGGCGGGCGCGCCGGCGTGGCCCGCGCACGCCGTGGAATAATCCACGGCAGCGGAGCCCGCCGGCCCGCGGCCATGCAAAGGGGAAACCATGCTCCGCTGGATCCGACGCCTCGTCGTGTTGTCGCTGCTGCTCGTCCTGCTCCTGGCGCTGCTGGCCTGGGGCCTGCTGCGTGGCAGCCTGCCCGCGCTGGACGGCGATCGCGCGCTGGAAGGACTGGCCGGGCCGGTGTCCGTGCAGCGCGACGCGCTGGGCGTGGTGACCATCGAGGCCGGCAGCCATGCCGACGCGGTGCGTGCGCTGGGCTACGTGCATGCGCAGGAGCGCTACTTCGAGATGGACCTGATGCGGCGCAGCGCCGCAGGCGAGTTGTCGGCGCTGTTCGGGCCGGTCGCGCTTAAGCACGATCGGCGCCAGCGCATGCACCGGATGCGGGCCCGCGCCGAGGCGCAGATCGACGCCTTCGCCGGCGAGCGCCTGCCGCTGCTGCAGGCCTATACAGACGGTGTCAACGCCGGGCTCGGCGCACTGCAGGTGCGGCCCTGGGCCTACCTGCTGCTGCGCCAGCAGCCGCGCGGCTGGGAAGCCACCGATTCGGCACTGGCCGGGTATGCGATGTACTTCGACCTGCAGGATGCCGGGAACAAGCGCGAACTGGCCCTGTGGAAACTGCGGCAACACGTGCCGCCGGCGCTGTACGACCTGCTCGCGCACGACGGCAGCGAATGGGACGCGCCGCTGTCCGGCGAGGCGCGCGGCAACGCGGCCCTGCCGGCGGCCACGCAGGTGGACCTGCGCACCCTGGCGATGCCTGCCGGCGATACGCCGCACCGGCTCGCCGACAAGGGCACGCCCGGCAGCAACAACTGGGCCGTGTCCGGCGCGCTCACCGGCGACGGCCGCGCGATCGTCGCCGACGACATGCACCTGGGCCTGCGCGCGCCCAACATCTGGTTCCGGGTACGCCTGCGCTATCCGAACCCGGACGCGCCAGGCGGGCACGTAGACGTGTCCGGCTTCAGCCTGCCAGGCCTGCCGGCAGTGATCGTCGGCAGCAACGGGCACGTGGCCTGGGGCTTCACCAACAGCTACGCCGACACCGCCGACTGGCACCCGGTGCGTCCCTGTGCGGCGGAGCCGCAAGCTGGCTGCGAAGCGGTGCTGGAGCACCGCGAAACCATCGAGGTCGCCGGAGCGGACGCCGAGACCCTGGTCGTGGCGGAAACCCGCTTCGGCCCGATCCTGCACCCGGCCGATGCAGACCACCCGGCGCTGGCATTGCGCTGGGTCGCGCACCAGCCCGGCGCGCTCAACTTCCGCCTGGCCGATTTCGCCGTGGCCGCCGACCTGGACGCCGCGCTGGCGGTGGCCACGCAGGCGGCCACGCCCGCGCAGAACCTGGTGATCGGCGACCGCAACGGCCGCATCGCCTGGCGCATCCTCGGACCGTTGCCGCAACGCGGCGGCGCCTGCCCAGCGCCGCTGCAGGCGATGGCGGAGACGGTGGCGGCGGTAGACGACTGCGCACCGTGGACGATCAGCACCACGCTGTCGCCGGTGCTCGCCGATCCGCCGCAACACCGGCTGTGGACCGCGAACGCGCGCGTGCTCGACGGCGAGGCCCTGGCCGTGGCCGGCGATGGCGGCTACGCGCTCGGCGCTCGCGCCCACCAGATCCGCGACGGACTGCAGGCGAAGGAGCGTTTCGACGAACGCGACCTGCTGGCGATCCAGCTCGACGACCGCGCCCTGTTCCTGCAGCGCTGGTGGCAGCTGCTGCAGGACGAAGCGGGGCGGCAGCCGCCCGGTTCGGCGCTGCGCGCGCTGGCCGAAGCGGGTGCGACCTGGGAAGGCCGTGCCGCGGTCGAATCGGTCAGCTACCGCCTGGTGCGCGCCTGGCGCCTGGCCGTGCACGCGCGCATCGCCGACGGCCTGACCGCACCGGCGCAGGCCGCGCTGGGCGAGGACTTCGCCATGCCGGACCTGCCGCAGCTGGAAGGCGTGGCCTGGCCGCTGCTGCAGCAACGCCCGGCGCACCTGCTGTCGCGCCGCTACCCCAGCTGGGATGCGCTGCTGGAAGACGCCGCGCGCGAGGTGCGCGACGACCTGGCCGGGAAAGGACCGCTGTCCGCACGCCGCTGGGGCGAACGCAACGTGGCGCGGATCTGCCATCCGCTGGCCAACGCGCTGCCCGGCTTCCTCGCCGCGCGGCTGTGCATGCCGGCCGACGCGCTGCCCGGCGACAGCGCGATGCCGCGCGTGCAGGGCCCGGCCTTCGGCGCCTCCGAACGCATGGTGGTGTCGCCCGGGCACGAAGCCGACGGCATCGTGCACATGCCCGGCGGGCAGAGCGGGCATCCGCTGTCGCCGTTCTGGGGCGCCGGCCACGACGACTGGGTGCACGGCCGGCCGACACCATTCCTGCCCGGAACGGCGAGGCATACACTCACCCTGGAACCCGCGCGCGGACGATGACCGCGGCACCGCGCCCCGCCGGCGGGGCCGTCCAGCGCGAGCCTTCCGCACGCCGCCCACCGTTTTGCCGGCGCACGCCACCAAGGAGCCACGCGATGTCCGCACGCACCGTTGTTGTTTCCGCTTTCTTCCTGGCCTCCGGCCTGCTCGCCGCCTGCAGCTCGGTCCAGCCCGATCCCGGCGTGCCGGGCCGCGCCGGCGCCGCCGCGGGCGCGTGCAACGCCGACGCGGTGGCCTGGGCGGTCGGCCAGCCGGCCAACGAAGAGGTCTTCGCCCGGGTCTGGCGCGAAAGCGGCGCCGGCCTGATCCGGCCGATCGCCCCCGGCCAGGCGGTCACCCGCGACCTGCGGCCGGACCGGGTGAACGTGCATATCGGCGCGGACAACAAGATCACCGCAGTCAGCTGCGGCTGAGCCGAGATCATCGGCGCACGACGGTTTTCCGGAACGCCTGCTCGCGCGGCGCTTCTACCCGGCCAGCGCCTGCTCGTGCACGCCGGCCACCGCACGCCCGGACGGATCGGCCATCTTCGCGAAGCTCGCATCCCAGGCGATCGCCGCCGGCGAGGAGCAGGCGATCGACTTGCCGCCGGGCACCGTCTCCGCCGCCGCCGGCGTGGGGTAGAAGCGTTCGAACAGCGAACGGTAGAAGTACGCCTCCTTGGTCTGCGGCGGGTTCACCGGGAAGCGCCTGTCCGCCGCGGCCAGCTCGCGGTCGCTGACCTGGGCCTCGGCGTGCGCCTTGAGCCCGTCGATCCAGCCGTAGCCGACGCCGTCGCTGAACTGCTCCTTCTGCCGCCAAAGGATCTCCTGCGGCAGGTAGCCGTCGAAGGCCTGGCGCAGCACGCCCTTTTCCATCCGCTGCGGGCCGTCGCTGCCCTTGTGCACCATCTTGTACTTCGCATCCATGCGCATGGCCACGTCGAGGAACTCGCGGTCCAAGAACGGCACCCGTGGCTCCACGCCCCAGGCCATCATCGACTTGTTCGCGCGCAGGCAGTCGTAGTTGCTGAGCGCGTCGAGCTTGCGCACCAGCTCCTCGTGGAACTCGCGCGCGTCGGGCGCCTTGTGGAAATACAGGTAGCCGCCGAACACCTCGTCGCTGCCCTCGCCCGAGAGCACCATCTTCACGCCCATGGCCTTGATCCTGCGCGCCAGCAGGAACATCGGCGTCGATGCGCGGATGGTGGTGACATCGTAGGTCTCGATGTGGCGGATCACCTCCGGCAGCGCATCCAGGCCTTCCTCGAAGGTGTATTCGAAGCCGTGGTGCACCGTGCCCAGCGCCTCGGCGGCGATCTTCGCCGCGGCCAGGTCGGGCGAGCCCTGCAGGCCGATGGCGAACGAATGCAGGCGCGGCCACCAGGCCTCGGTCCTGTCGCCGTCCTCGATGCGGTGGCGGGCGTAGCGCGCCGCCACCGCGGCCACCAGCGAGGAATCCAGCCCGCCCGACAGCAGCACGCCATAGGGCACGTCGGTCATCAGCTGGCGGTGCACCGCGGCCTCGAACGCTTCGCGCAGTTCGGTCGGGGTGACTTCCACGCCTTCGACCGCGGCGTAGTCGCGCCACGGCCGCCGGTAGTACTGGCGCAGCGCCGAGCCCGCCCCGCTGCCGTCATCCAGCCCGCTGTCGTAGTAGTGCCCCGGCGGGAACTGGGCGACGTCGGCGCACTCGTCCACCAGCGACTTCATTTCCGAGGCGACGCGCAGGCGACCTTCGCGGTCGTGGCCCCAGTACAGCGGCACCACCCCGATCGGGTCGCGGGCGATGATTGTCCGGCCACGGGCCTGGTCCCACAGGGCGAAGGCGAAAATGCCGTTGAGGCGCTCGAGGAAGCTGGCCGGTTCGTCCTCGAGGTACAGCGCGTTGATCACCTCGCAGTCCGACTCGGTCTGGAAGGCGTAGGCGCCGGTCAGCTCGCCCTTGAGCGGCTTGTGGTTGTAGATCTCGCCGTTGACCGCCAGCGCCAGGCGGCCGTCCTCCGACAGCAGCGGCTGCGAGCCGCCAGCCGGGTCGACGATGGCCAGTCGTTCGTGCACCAGGATCGCGCCGTCGCCCACGTAGACCCCGCTCCAGTCCGGCCCGCGGTGGCGCTGGCGCTGGGACAGGTCCAGCGACTGCCGCCGCAGGTCCTGCAGGTCGTCGCCCGGCTGCAGGCCGAAGATGCCGAAGATCGAACACATGGGAAAGCTCCTGGGTACTGGTGTGGAGTTACGGATTCGGTCCCGGGCCGCGGCCACAAAAAAACCCGCATCAGGCGGATGCGGGTTTCGTGGTGACCGGGCCGGGTCGGGTGTTCTAGGCCGGGTCGCGCTCCCGCATCGGTCGCGCACGGTTATTGACCGCATTGTTGTTGCGGTTCGAATCGGCCCGGTTGGCGCGCTGCAGGGAATGCATGGGCCGACGGTAACCCGCCCCGCCAGTGCACCGCAACCGTTGCGCGGGCAACTGACAAGGCGCTCACGGCGGCCGGCGAATACTCCGCGGGTGCAGCGGCGGATGTCTCGCCCCGCGCTCCGACGTCACCGGAGAACCGCCTTGCCCGACACCACCCAACGCCTCACCCGTACCGCGCAGGTGGTCGCCCGCCTGGCCCGCCACCGGCGCATCCTCACCGGGCTGGACTGGAGCCACGCGCCCACGCCGGAGCCGACCATCGCCGACGCATCCGGGATCGCCGGCGCGCAGGCCTTCGCCGCCGACCTGGAATCGCTGGGCCCGGCCTTCATCAAGCTCGGGCAGTCGCTGTCCACGCGCCCGGACCTGGTGCCGGCGGCGTACATCGATGCGCTGGACCGCATCCAGGACGAGGTCGGGCCGGTGGAAACCGCGGTGGTCGAGAACATCATCGAGGACGAGCTGGGCGCGAAGATCAGCCGCCTGTTCGAGTCGTTCGATCCGGTGCCGCTGGCGGCCGCGTCGCTGGCGCAGGTGCATCGGGCGGTCCTGCGCGACGGACGCGAGGTCGCGGTGAAGGTGCAGCGCCCGGGCATGGAAGCCGCCATCCGCCTGGACCTGGAAGTGCTGTCCGGCCTGGCCGGCACCGCCGACGCGTTGACCGAGACCGGGCGGCGCATGCATTTCGCCGGCTGGATCGCCGAGTTCCGCAAGGTGCTGCTGCTCGAGCTCGACTACCGGCGCGAAGCGGAGAACCTGGAGCGCTTCCGCGAGCGCCTGTCGGCGTATCCGCAGCTGCTGGTGCCGGCACCGGTGTGGGGGCTGTGTACCTCACGCGTGCTGACCATGGAACTGGTGCACGGCAGCAAGGTCACCACCATTTCCGGCCTGCGCCGCACCGAGGCCGACCTGGCCACGCCGGCCGCCGAGCTGATGCGCGCCTACCTGGACCAGGTGTTCGTGCACGGCGACATCCACGCCGATCCGCATCCGGGCAACGTGCTGCTGTGCGACGACGGGCGGCTGGCGCTGATCGACCTGGGCATGGTCGCGCAGGTGCCGCCGCGCATGCGCGAGCGGCTGCTCAAGCTGCTGTTCGCCGCCGTCGATGCACGCGGCGAGGACGTCGCCCGCGAGCTGGTGGCGATCGGCACGCGGCTGGAGCAGTTCGACGATGCCGCGTTCAACCGCGACACCGGGCAACTGGTGGCGCGCTACGCCACCGGCGGACGGCGCACCTCGGAGGGACGGCTGCTGCTGGAACTGGTGGGCATCGCGGCCGAGCACGGGCTGCGGGTGCCGGCGGAGATCAGCCTGCTGGGCAAGACCCTGCTCAACCTGGAGCGGGTGGCCGGCGCGCTGGACCCGGAGATGGACGTGCGTTCGCTGGTGGAATCGCACCTGGAATCGATCATGCGCGCGCAGCTGCGGCGCTCGTTCTCCAGCGCGAACCTGGCCAGCGAGCTGCTGGAGGTGCAGGGCCTGCTGCGCGACGCGCCGCGAAAGATCTCCGATGCGCTGTCGCTGATCGCCGAGAACCGGCTGCAGGTGCGCCTGGACGGGCTGGAGCACTCGCGGCTGATGGAGAACATGCAGAAGATCGCCAACCGGATCGCCGCGGCGGTGGTGACGGCGGCGCTGCTGCTGTCCTCGGCGATGCTGATGCGGGTGGAGACCAAGGTGCAGCTGTTCGGCTACCCGGCGCTGGCGGTCGTGCTGTTCCTGGTCGCGGCGGTACTCGGGCTGACGATCGCACTGAGTGCGCTGCTGTACGACCGCAAGGCAAAACCGAACGAGCGGCACGGGCCGCACTGACCCCCCGCGGGCTCCCCAACGCTCCCCTGTAGGAGCCCACTTCAGGGGGCGACCCGATGCCGCATGAAGGCGCTGCATTCAACGCGGCCTCTCCGGATGCCGTGCGTTGAACACCGCGTGTTCCAACCCCATCGGGTCGCCCCCTGAAGTGGGCTCCTACAACAGCAGCAGGCGTTCGATGAGGCGCTGGTACAGGCCGGGGAGCGCTTCGAGGTCGGCGACGGAGACGTGTTCGTCGACCTGGTGGATGCTTGCGTTCACCGGGCCGACCTCGATGCATTGCGCGCCGAGCGGGGCGATGAAGCGCGCATCGGAGGTACCGCCGCCGGTGCTCTCCTCCGGCGGCGCGCCGGCGGTTTCGGCCAGCACTTCCCGCGCCACCGCACGCAGGCGGCCCTCGGGGGTATGGAAGGGTTCGCCGCTGCGGTGCCAGTGCAGCGCGTAGTCCAGGCCATGGCGGTCGAGCAGCGAAGCGATCTCCGCCTCCAGCCGCGGCGCGTCCCAGTGCGGGTTGTAGCGCAGGTTGAACAGGACCTGCAGCTCGCCGGGGATGACGTTGTTGGCGCCGGTGCCGGCGTGGATGTTGGAGACCTGCAGGCTGGTTGGCGGGAAGCTTTCGTAGCCGTCGTCCCAGCGGCGCGCGGCGAGTTCGGCCAGCGCCGGGGCGGCCTGGTGGATCGGATTGCGTGCCTTGTCCGGGTAGGCGACGTGGCCCTGCACGCCCTTCACGGTGAGGGTGCCGGAAAGGCTGCCGCGGCGGCCCACGCGCAGCAGGTCGCCGAGCCGGGCGGTGGAGGACGGTTCGCCGGTGATGCACCAGTCGATGCGCTGGCCACGTTCCTGGAAGACCCGGGCGACGCGGCGCACGCCGTCGATGGCGTCGCCCTCCTCGTCGGAGGTGAGCAGCACGGCGAGGGTGCCGGCGTGGCCGGGATGGGCGGCGACGAACCGTTCTGCGGCCACGGCGAAGGCGGCGACGCTGCCCTTCATGTCGGCCGCGCCGCGGCCGTACAGGACGCCGTCGCGCACCTCCGGCGCGAACGGGTCGCTGGACCAGGCCTCGCGCGGGCCCGGCGGGACCACGTCGGTGTGGCCGAGCAGGACCAGCACCGGCGCGCCGCTGCCGTGGGTCGCCCACAGGTTGTCGACCTCGCCGAAGCGCAGGCGCTCGATGGCGAAGCCGGCGCGTTGCAACCGCGCGGCGACCAGCTCCTGGCAGCCGGCGTCGTCCGGAGTCACCGAGGCGCGCGCGATCAGCTCGCAGGCCAGGCCAAGCACTTCGCTCATCGCGCCTGCTCCTCAGCCGATACCGAACAGCTTCTTGAAGCCGTTGTCGGAGAAGCCCTGGCTGAAGCTGCCGTCGTCCTTCACCACCACCGGCCGGCGTACCAGCTGCGGGTGCTCGCGCAGCAGCAGCTTCCACTCCGCCTCGCTGCCGGGCGACTTGCGGTTGTCGGGCAGCTGCCGCCAGGTGGTCGAGGACTTGTTGACCAGCGCGTCGAAGCCGCCGGCCTTGCCGGCCCACTCCAGCAGCTTCTCCGGCGAGGGCTTGTTCTCGCGGTAGTCGACGAATTCATGCGCCACGCCGAAGCGGTCCAGCCACTTCGTCGCCTTCCTGCAGGTATCGCAGTTCTTCAGGCCGTAGATCGTGGTCATGCCCTCAGCCCCGGAGCAGGTCGTTGATGCTGGTCTTGGCGCGTGTCTTCGCGTCGACCTGCTTGACGATCACCGCGCAGTACAGCGAATGCGAGCCGTCGGCGGCCGGCAGCGAGCCGGACACCACCACGCTGCCCGGCGGCACGTAGCCGTAGCTCACCTCGCCGGTGGCGCGGTTGTAGATGCGGGTGGACTGGCCGATGAACACACCCATGCCGATCACGCTGTGGTGGCCGACCACCACGCCCTCGACCACTTCCGAGCGCGCGCCGATGAAGCAGTGGTCCTCGACGATCGTCGGGCTGGCCTGCAGCGGTTCGAGCACGCCGCCGATGCCGGCGCCGCCGGAGATGTGGCAGTGCTTGCCGACCTGCGCGCACGAACCCACCGTGGCCCAGGTATCGACCATGGTGCCCTCGCCCACGTGCGCGCCGATGTTGATGAAGCTGGGCATCAGCACCACGTCCTTGCCCAGGTGCGCGCCACGCCTGGCGATCGTGCCCGGCACCACACGCACGCCGAGCTTGCGGAACTCGGCTTCGCCGTAGTTGCCGAAACGCGCAGGCACCTTGTCCCAGAACGGCGCCGGCTGGCCCTCCATGACCACCATGTCGTTGACCCGGAAGTACAGCAGCACCGCCTTCTTCAGCCACTCGTTGACCTGCCAGCCGCCCTTGCCGTCAGGCTCGGCGACGCGGAACTCGCCGCTTTCCAGGCCGCCGATCACCCGTTCCACCAATGGCCGGGTCGAGCCGTCGATCTCGTCGATGGTCAGCGCGGCGCGGCGCGCGAACGCGCTCTCGATCGAGAACTTCAGTTCCTCCAGGCCGGGGCCTGCGGGCACGGCGGCGCGCTTGCGCGCGGTCTTGCGGGTGGCGGTCTTCTTCTTCGGCGGCTGGGCGGCCATCAGCGGGGGGCTCCGGTCGGTGTGCTGTCGGGTTCCAGCCGCTCGCGCAGCTCGGCGCGCAGGGTTTCCTGCGCCGCGGCGTCCAGCGGCTGGTCGTGTTCATCGGTGATCTGGAACAGGTCCTCGACCCGCTCGCCGAAGGTGGCGATGCGCGCATCGTGGACCCGCAGGCGGCTGGCGCGCAGGGCCTGGGCCACGTCGGCCAGCAGCCCGGGGCGGTCCGGGCAGACCAGCCCGAACACGCTGCGGCGGCCGTCGGTGGTGGCGCCGAAATCCACCTGCGGCGGGAAGCGGAAATGGCGCAGCTGCCGCGGCGCGGCGCGGCGCGGGGCGCGCACTTCGTCCAGGTTGGCGGTGGCCAGCGCCTGCCGCAGCGCCGCCTCCAGCTGGCGCGGGTCGCCGCTCGCGTAGCTGTCGGCCGGCAGCACCTCGAAGGTGTCGAACACCGTGCCGTGCGGGCCGATCAGGATCCGCGCCTGGTGCACGCCGTAGCCGTGGCGGTCCAGCGTGGCCACGATCGCGGAGAACAGGCCGTCACGGTCGGGCGAGTGCACGAACACCTCGAGCGCCCCGCCCTGCCCGGCGCCGCCGACCGGCCGCACGGCGACCCCGGTGTCGCCCATGCGCAGGTCCACCAGCGCCCGCGCCTGCCAGGCCAGCTGTTCGGGGCGGTAGCGCAGGAAGCTTTCTTCCGGCATCTCGGCGAACTGGCGGTCGATGGTGACGTCGTCCAGGCCGTGCGCGCGCACCAGTTCGCGCGTGGACTCGCGCGCCTCGGCGACGCGCGCCTCGACGTCGACCGGTGCCTCAAGCCCCTCGCGCAGCACGCGCCGGGTGGACAGGTACAGGTCGGCCAGCAAACGGTCCTTCCACGCGTTCCACAGCTTGGGGCTGGTGCCGGCGATGTCGGCGCAGGTGAGCAGGTACAGGTAGTCCAGGCGTTCGCGGTCGCCGACCAGGGCGGCGAAGGCGCGGATCACGCCCGGATCGGAGATGTCCTGCTTCTGTGCGGTCACCGACATGCGCAGGTGCTGCTCGACCAGCCAGGCCACCAGGCTGGTGTCGGACTCGCTGAGGCCGTGCGCGGCGCAGAATTCGCGCGCATCCACCGCGCCCAGTTCAGAATGGTCGCCGCCGCGGCCCTTGGCGATGTCGTGGAACAGGCCGGCCAGCAGCAGCAGTTCGGGCTTGCGCAGCCGCGGCCACACTTCGTGGGCGATGGAAAAGCGCTCGTCGGGCTGGCCGCTGGCGAAGGCGGCGAGGTTCTTCAGCACCATCAGCGTGTGCTGGTCGACGGTGTAGGCGTGGAACAGGTCGAACTGCATGCGCCCGGACACCTGCGCGAACGCCGGCAGGTACTGGCCCAGCACGCCCAGCCGCGCCATCCGGGTCAGCGTCTCCACCGGCCGCGGGCCGCGCAGCAGGGCCATGAAGCGCGCGCGCGCCGCGGGGCCGGCGTCGGCATAGGCCGGCAGGTGGCGCAGCGACTCGGCCAGCGCGCGCGCCGTGCGCGAATGCAGGCCACGCACCTGCGCATGCTCGGCCCAGGTCGAGAACAGCGCCAGCACCTCGCGCAGGTCGCCATCGGGCCACCACGACGCGGTCGCGGCCAGGTAGCCGCGGCGCAGGACGAAGCCCGGATCCAGCGGCTCGGCCTCGGCCTCGCCGTCGAAGGTCTCCTCGAAGCGCTGCAGCAGCCGGTCGCTGATCCGGCGCACGATCGCCGCGCTGCGGTAGAAGCCCTGCATCATCTGCTCGACGCCCAGGCTGTGCGCGTCGTCCTCGTAGCCCAGGCGCCCGGCCAGCGCCTTCTGGTAATCGAAGCCCAGCCGTTCCTCCGGCCGCCCCGCGACCAGGTGCAGGCCGAAGCGCAGCCGTCCCAGCGCCTGCCGTTCGCGGACCAGCGCGGCCGCTTCATCCTGGCCGAGCTGGCCGAGGCTGACCAGCGCCTCCAGGTCGCGTACGCCGAAGGCGCGCTGCGCCATCCACGACAGCGTGTGCAGGTCGCGCAGGCCGCCGGGGCCTTCCTTGATGTTCGGCTCCAGGTTGTCGGAAGTGTCGCCGTGGCGCCGGTGGCGCTGTTCCAGTTCCTCGCGCTTGGCCTGGAAGAATTCGCGCGGCGGCCAGATCCGCTCCGGCGCGATCGCCGCCTCCAGCGCCTCCATCGCCGCGGCGGTGGCCACCACCGGGCGTGCCTCGAGCAGCGCGGTCATCACCGTCTGGTCGGCCGCCGCGGCGGTGCATTCGGCCGGCGAACGCACCGCGTGGCCGACCGGCAGGCCGATGTCCCACAGCAGCGCGAAGAACGCCGAAAGTCCGGTCTGGTACTGCTGCTGCGCCTGCGGCTCGGCCAGCACCAGCAGGTCGATGTCCGAGCGCGGGAACAGTTCGCCGCGGCCGTAGCCGCCGACCGCAATCAGCGACAGCGGCGCGCCGGCGGGCAGGCAGTCGTGCCAGGCGCGCTGCAGGATGTCGTCGACCAGGCGCGCGCGCAGCGCCAGCAGCCGGTCGATGTCGACCTCGCGGCCGTAGCGCCTGAGCAGGCGGGCATCGCCCTGTGCCAGCAGTTCGCGGGCCTGCGCGGCCCATTGCGCCGGGGACGGGCCCAGCGTGGACGTGCCCGGGGATGCGGCGTGCGCGGGAACGGTCTCCATGCCGGTGCCCACGTCCGCGCCGCTCACGCCGGGGGGGACGTCTGGCCGGAGGCCAGCAGGGACGCGTCGCCGGCACCCAGCGTCAGCACGTCGACGCCGTCCTCGGTCACCGCGACCATGTGCTCCCACTGCGCCGAGAGCTTGCGGTCCTTGGTCACCACGGTCCAGCCGTCGGGCAGCACCCTGGTGTAGCGGGTGCCCTCGTTGATCATCGGCTCGATGGTGAAGGTCATGCCCGGGCGCAGCACCAGGCCCTCGCCGGGGCGGCCGTAGTGCAGCACCTGCGGCTCGTCGTGGTAGACCTTGCCGATGCCATGGCCGCAGTACTCGCGCACCACCGAGAAGCGCTCGGCTTCGGCGTACTGCTGGATCGCATGGCCGACGTCGCCCAGGGTCGCGCCCGGCCGCACCGCGCGGATGCCGCGCCACATCGCCTCGAAGGTGGTCTCCACCAGCCGCTTCGCCATCACCGACGGGGTGCCGACGTAGTACATGCGGCTGGTGTCGCCGTGCCAGCCGTCCTTGATGACGGTGACGTCGATGTTGAGGATGTCGCCGTCCTTGAGCACCTTGCCCGGGCCGGGGATGCCATGGCAGATCACGTTGTTGACCGAGGTGCACAGGGTCTTCGGATAGCCGCGGTAGCCGACGTTGGCCGGGGTCGCGCCCTGCACGTTGACGATGTGGTCGTGGCAGATCCGGTCGAGCTCCTCGGTGGATACGCCGGGCTTCACGTGCGCGGCGATCATTTCCAGCACTTCGGCGGCCAGGCGGCCGGCGATGCGCATCTGCTCGATTTCCCCGGGGGTCTTGATGTGCATGGTCATGCGGGGATTATCGCCGATCGGGGGCGATTCCTGAACGCCGCGTCCGCGGCGTCGCCGGCAGGCTGTACCGGATCCGGCGGCCCCCCCTCGATAGCCCCCGGATGGCCGCATCCCGCGGTTTGCCCCGGAAGCGGCCGCGGGCTATACTCCCGCGGCTTCCTTCCGCGCCCGTCCCCGACGGGGCCGCCCACGCCGGGCGGGGAAGCGCCAGGGAGGCCCAACCCCGGAATCGTTGGTGCGAGTCCTTCGCAAGGGCCCGCACATCCATGTGCGGACTGTCCAGAAAAAGCCGCACCTGCGACGCGATTCCACTGCCAGGAGTTCCAGCAATGCCCCAGATCACCATGCGCCAGATGCTCGAAGCCGGCGTCCACTTCGGCCACCAGACCCGTTACTGGAACCCGAAGATGGCCCCGTACATCTTCGGCGCCCGCGGCAAGATCCACATCATCAACCTCGAGAAGACCGTCCCGCTCTTCTCCGACGCGATGAACTTCATCTCGGCCATCGCCCAGAAGCGCGGCACCATCCTGTTCGTCGGCACCAAGCGCAGCGCGCGCGAGGCGATCAAGGAAGAGGCCGAGCGTTGCGGCCAGCCGTACATGACCCAGCGCTGGCTGGGCGGCACCCTGACCAACTTCCGCACCGTGAAGCAGTCCGTTTCGCGCCTGAAGGAGCTGGAAGCGGCCGAGACCGACGGCACCTTCGACAAGCTGGTCAAGCACGAAGTGCTGGGCCTGCGCCGCGAGCGCGAGAAGCTGCTGGCCTCGCTGGGCGGCATCAAGGAGATGAACCGCCTGCCCGACGCCCTGTTCGTGATCGACATCGGCCACGAGGACATCGCGATCAAGGAAGCCAGGAAGCTCGGCATCCCGGTCATCGCCGTGGTCGACACCAACTACGACCCGGCCCTGGTCGACTACGCGATCCCGGGCAACGATGACGCCATCCGCGCCGTGCAGCTGTACGCCCGCGCCGCCGCCGACGCCGTGCTGGAAGGCAAGGCCGCCGCCCCGCACGCGGCCCACGTCACCGAAAGCGACTTCACCGACGCCACCGAAGGCGACGGCAAGGCCCCGCGCCGCGCCCCGGCGAAGAAGGGCCCGGCCCGCAAGAACGGCAAGTCCGAGGACGGCGACACGGCTGCTGCCGCCGCCGAGTAAGACGCACCACAGGCGGCCGCCCCGCGGTCGCCGCCTGGCCGGAGGCAGGCGCAACGCGCCCGCCTCCGTGCCACCGGGCCGGATGGCCGGGCCTGCGCCCGCCGCGACCGCCACCAGCCCGCCCCGCCCGCGCGGGGCCACATTCATCACATAACGAGGTAATCCCGTGGAAATCACCGCTTCCCTGGTCAAGGAACTGCGCGAGCGCACCGGCGCCGGCATGATGGAGTGCAAGAAGGCGCTCACCGAGAACAACGGCGACATCAACGCCGCCGCCGAGGCGCTGCGCAAGTCCGGCGCCGCCAAGGCCGACAAGAAGGCCGACCGCGTCACCGCCGAGGGCCGGATTGGTGTTGCCCAGGCCGGCGGCAAGGCCGTGCTGGTCGAGGTCAACTCCGAGACCGACTTCGTCGCCAAGGACGCCAACTTCATCGCCTTCGTCGACGCGGTGGCCAAGGCCGCGCTGGCTGCCGGCACCACCGACATCGAGGCCCTCAAGGCCGCGAAGCTCGCCTCCGGCGAGTCGGTCGAGGAAGCCCGCGCCGCCGCCATCCAGAAGCTGGGCGAGAACATCCAGGTCCGTCGCCTGGCCCTGGTCGACGGCGGCAACAACGTCGGCGCCTACGTGCACACCAACGGCAAGATCGGCGTGCTGGTCGACCTGGCCGGCGGCAACGCCGAGCTGGCCAATGGCCTGGCGATGCACGTGGCGGCGATGAACCCGCCGTACAACAAGGCCGCCGACGTGCCGGCCGACTTCGTCGCCAAGGAGAAGGAGATCGAGCTGGCCAAGATGAGCGAGAAGGACAAGGCCAAGCCGGCCGAGATCCTCGAGAAGATCATCAGCGGCAAGATCAACAAGATCGTCAACGAAGTGACCCTGTACGGCCAGAGCTACGTGCTGGACGGCGACAAGACGGTCGAGCAGGCGGTCAAGGCGGCCGGCGGCGACGTCGCCGGTTTCCAGCGCCTGGTGGTCGGCGAGGGCATCGAAAAGGTGGTCGAGGACTACGCCGCCGAAGTCGCCAAGGCGATGCAGGTCTGATCCCCGCTCCATCGCTGCACCGGAAAAAGCCGCGGCCCTCCGCGGCTTTTTCTTTGGTTTTTCTCGTGGGCGCCCGACGGTTCGTCGGTTCGTCGGCAAGGGCGTCGGCTCCGGTGGGGCAGAACGGCGGCCCCCGCCGGAGCCGACGCCCCACTGCACTATGCATCGATGCGCTAGAATTCACGCGCCCCCACCCCTGCCCCGAGACCGCCATGTCCGAGCTCGCCTACCGCCGTGTCCTGCTGAAACTCTCGGGCGAGGCGCTGATGGGAGCGGAAGACTACGGCATCGACCCGGTGGTGATCGGCCGCATCGCCCAGGAGATCATCGAAGTACGCGAGGCCGGGGCCGAGATCGGCCTGGTCATCGGCGGCGGCAACATCTTCCGCGGCGCCGGCCTGGCCGCCGGCGGCATGGACCGGGTCACCGGCGACCAGATGGGCATGCTGGCCACGGTGATCAACGCCCTGGCCATGCAGGACGCGCTGGAGAAGCTCGGCGGCAAGGTCCGGGTGATGAGCGCGCTGAAGATCAACGACGTGTGCGAGGACTACATCCGCCGCCGCGCCGTGCGCCACCTGGAGAAGGGCCGCATCGGCATCTTCGCCGCCGGCACCGGCAACCCGTTCTTCACCACCGACTCGGCCGCCGCCCTGCGCGCGATCGAGATCAACGCCGACCTGCTGCTGAAGGCGACCAAGGTCGACGGCGTCTACGACCGCGACCCGAAGAAGCACGCCGACGCGGTCCGCTTCGAGGAACTGGACCACGACGAGGTGATCGCCCGCGACCTGCAGGTGATGGATACCGCCGCCTTCGCCCTGTGCCGCGACCACGGCATCCCGCTGCGGGTCTACGACATCTCCGTCCCCGGCAGCCTGATGCGCATCCTCAAGGGCGAGGGCGTCGGCACCCTGGTCCGCGCCCGCCGCTGAGCCCCGCTCCGGTCCGTCCGGCCGCTATCGCAGGCCTCCCCGCGGAAGGCGCCGTTGCGCCCGCCCCCGCCGCCGCGCGGGCCATCCGGGCCATTACCCGTATAATCGGCCGATTCGGCATTTTCGACGGAATACGGCGATGCTCAACCAGATCAAGCAAGACGCACAGAACCGCATGGCGAAGAGCATCGACGCCCTGCGCCACAACCTGGTCAAGGTCCGCACCGGGCGCGCCTCCACCGGCCTGGTCGACACCATCAAGGTCAGCGCCTACGGCAGCGACGTGCCGCTGTCCCAGGTCGCTGCGGTGTCGGTCTCCGACGCCCGCTCGCTGGTGATCACCCCCTGGGACAAGGGCATGGTCGGCGCGGTCGAGAAGGCGATCCTCGCCTCCGACCTGGGCCTGACCCCGAACACCGCCGGCACCACCATCCGCCTCAACCTCCCGGCCCTCACCGAGGAGCGCCGCCGCGAGCTGACCAAGGTCGTGCACGGCGAGGGCGAGGACACCAAGGTCGCCGTCCGCAACATCCGCCGCGACGCCAACCAGCAGGTCAAGGACCTGCTCAAGGAAAAGCAGGTCACCGAGGACGAGGTCCGGCGCGCCGAGGAGGAGATCCAGAAGATCACCGACAAGGCAATCAAGGATGTCGACGAGGTGGTCAAGGGCAAGGAACAGGAACTGATGGCGGTCTGAGCGGTCTGCTTCCCGCATGACTGCAGATCCCGCCACCGCCGACGCGCCGGTCCCCCGCCACCTGGCGATCATCATGGACGGCAACGGCCGCTGGGCCCAGCGCCGGCGCCGGCCGCGCGTGATCGGCCACCGTGCCGGCGCGCGCGCGGTCAACCTGGTCATCGACTTCTGCCTGCAGCGCGGGATCGGCGCGCTGACCCTGTTCGCCTTCTCCAGCGAGAACTGGGGCCGGCCGGAAGAGGAAGTCGGCGCGCTGATGAAGCTGTTCCTCAACGCGCTGGAGCGCGAGGTCGACGAACTGCACCGGCGCGGCGTACGCGGGCGCTTCATCGGCGAGCGCGCCCTGTTCGCCGACGCGATCCGCGCGCGCATGGCCGCGGCCGAGGCGCAGACCGCCGGCAACGATCGCCTGCAGCTGGCCATCGCCGCCAGCTACGGCGGCCGCCAGGACATCGCCGCCGCCGCCCGCGCGCTGGCCACGGATGTCGCCGCCGGCCGGCTGCGCCCGGAAGAGATCGACGAAGCGGCGGTCGGTGCGCGCATGGCACTGGCCGACCTGCCGGCGCCTGACCTGTTCATCCGCACCGGCGGCGACCACCGCGTCAGCAACTTCCTGCTGTGGCAGCTTGCGTACACCGAACTGTGGTTCACCGAAACCCTGTGGCCGGACGTGGACGCCGGCGTGCTGCAGCAGGCCCTGGACGACTACGCCCGGCGCGAACGCCGCTTCGGGCTGACCAGCGCCCAGCTCGGCGCGGAGGCCACCGCATGACCCGTACCCGCGTCATCGCCGCGCTGGTGATGGCCCCGCTGGCCATCGCCGCGATCCTGCTGCTGCCCACGCCGTGGATGGCCGCGCTGGCCGCGCTGGTGGTGCTCGCCGGCCTGTGGGAGTGGCTGAAACTGGCCGGGATCGACGACACCCTGCCACGCACCGTGCTGGTGGGCCTGAACCTGCTGCTGATGGTGCTGCTGGTCTGGGCCTCGCGCGGCGACGGCGGCTTCTCGCCTGTGCTGTTCCAGCTGGCCTCCCTGGCCGGCGTGGCCGGCTGGCTGCTGGCGCTGCTGTGGCTGTGGCGCCCGGGCTTCACCGCCGGCGACGCGGCCTGGACCCGCGCCTTCAAGCTCGCCGCCGGCACCCTGGCGGTGGTACCGGCCTGGTGCGCGCTGTGCCTGGTGCACTCGGACAACTTCACCGCGCTGGCCGCCTCGCCCGCGCTGCAGGCCAGCGGCCACCGCTGGCTGCTGGCGGCGCTGGCGCTGGTCTGGGCGGCCGATTCGGGCGCCTACTTCGCCGGCCGCACCTTCGGCCGGCGCAAGCTGGCGCCGACCATCAGCCCGAACAAGACCGTCGAGGGCGCGGTCGGCGGCGTGGTCGCCGGCGTGGCCGTGGCCCTGGCCTTCGGCAGCTTCGCCGGCGCCACCGCGGCGCAGCTGCCGGCGCTGGCGCTGGTGGCGCTGGCGGCGGTGCTGGCCTCGATCGTCGGCGACCTGGTGGAAAGCCTGCTCAAGCGCCAGGCCGGGGTGAAGGATTCCGGCCACCTGATCCCCGGCCACGGCGGCGTGCTCGACCGCATCGACGGCGTGCTCGCCGCGCTGCCGGTGTTCGCGCTGGGCAAGGACATCCTCGGTTTCTGAGCCCGGCCCGGATCGCAGCCATGTCCCCTGCCCCGCACCTGCGCCAGGTTGCCGTCCTCGGCGCCACCGGCTCGATCGGCGCCTCGGCGCTGGACGTGATCGCGCGCCATCCGCAGCGGATGCGCGCCAGCGTGCTGGCCGCCGGCTGCAAGGTCGACGCCCTGCTACGGCTGTGCGTGGAGCACCGGCCCGACCACGCGGTGATCGCCGACCCGGCCGGCTACGCCGCGCTGCGCGACGGCCTGCGCGAGGCCGGCCTCACCACCGTCGCCCATGCCGGCGACGCGGCGCTGGAGGCGCTGGCCGCGGGCCCGGCATGCGACACCGTGGTCGCCGCGATCGTCGGTGCCGCCGGGCTGGGCTCGACCCTGGCCGCCGCGCGCGCCGGCAAGCGCCTGCTGCTGGCCAACAAGGAATCACTGGTGCTGGCCGGCGAACTGGTGATCGCTGCCGCCCGCTCTTCCGGGGCGGAAATCGTGCCGATCGACAGCGAACACAGCGCGGTGTTCCAGTGCCTGCGTTCGTGCCGCGCCGAAGGCGTGCGCCGGATCGTGCTCACCGCTTCGGGTGGCCCGTTCCGCGGCTGGGACCGCGCGCGCCTGGCCGCGGTGACGCCGGCGCAGGCGGTGGCGCACCCGAAGTGGTCGATGGGGCCGAAGATCTCGGTCGATTCGGCCACGCTGATGAACAAGGGCCTGGAAGTGATCGAGGCCCACCACCTGTTCGGCCTGCCGGCCGACAGGATCGGGGTGATGGTGCACCCGCAGAGCCTGGTCCATGCGCTGGTCGAATACGTCGACGGTTCCACCCTGGCCCAGCTCGGCCTGCCGGACATGCGCACCGCGCTGGCGGTGGGCCTGGGCTGGCCGGAGCGGGTCGACTCGGGCGTGGCCGGGCTGGACCTGCTGGCCCAGGGCCGGCTCGATTTCGAGGCGCCGGACCTGGACGCTTTCCCCTGCCTGCGCCTGGCCGGCGAGGCCATGGCCGCCGGCGGCACCGCGCCCGCGGTGCTCAATGCGGCCAACGAAGAAGCCGTTTCAGCCTTTCTTCAGGGCCGGATCGGTTTCCTAGACATCCCCGCGCTGGTCGAGGACGCCCTCGCCGCACTGCCCGCGGCGCCGGCCGGTTCGCTGCAGGCGCTGCTGGCAGCCGACGCGGACGCGCGCCGACTCACCCGCCAACGGATCGATGCAATGCCCCACGCCGGGACCACGCCCGCATGAGCGCCACCTGCCTGGAGCCCCGCCATGGGTGATTTCTTCGGCTCGGTCTGGTGGCTGGTGGTCAGCCTCGGCCTGCTGGTGACCTTCCACGAGTTCGGCCATTACTGGGTGGCGCGCCGCTGCGGCGTGGACGTGCTGCGCTTCTCGGTCGGCTTCGGCAAGCCGCTGTGGTCGCGCTTCGACCGCCACGGCACCGAGTTCGCGATCGCCGCGATCCCGCTGGGCGGTTACGTGAAGATGCTCGACGAGCGCGAGGCCGACGTGCCGGTCGAGCGCCAGGCGCATGCGTTCAACCGCCAGGGCGTGTGGCGCCGCATCGCGATCGTGGCCGCGGGCCCGGCCGCCAACCTGCTGCTGTGCGTGGCCCTGCTGTGGCTGATGTTCATGGTCGGCCGCCAGGACTACGCGCCGGTGGTCGGCCAGGCCGGCGGGATCGCCGCCGCGGCCGGCTTCCAGCCCGGCGACCGCCTGGTCGAGGTCGACGGACGCCAGGTCGGCACCTGGACCGAGGCGGCGATGGCCCTGGCCGTCCCCGCGCTGGACCGGCGCGACATCGAGGTCCGCGCCGAGGATGCGGCCGGCGGCGAAACCGTGCGCACCCTGCGCCTGTCGCAGCTGCCCGCAGCGCTGGACGAACACCGCATTCCCGAACAGGCCGGGTTCATCTGGCGCTTCCTGCTGGCCCCGGCCCGGATCGACGCGGTCCGCGAGGACGGCGCGGCCGCCGGCGTGCTGCTGCCGGGCGACCTGGTCCTGGCCGTGGACGGCAACCGGATCGATTCGGCCGACCAGGTCGGGCCGCGGGTGCAGGCGCTGGGCGAGCGTGGTGGCCCGGGCATGGTCGAAGTGGAACGCAACGGCGAGCGGCTGGCCCTGGACCTGGCCCCACGCGCCAGCAGCGACCCGCAGCGCGCCGGCCGCTGGGAACTGGGCATCGTCCTCGCCGCGCCGCAGGCGCCGGCCTACGACGCGGTCCAGCGCCACGGCCCGCTGGCGGCCATCCCGATGGCCCTGCGCGAGACCGGCCGCCTGGCCAGCGACTCGCTGGGGATGATGCGGCGGATGCTGACCGGCGAGGCCTCGGTGAAGAACCTGTCCGGCCCGGTCACCATCGCCCGCGCCGCCAACGCCTCGGCCAAGCGCGGCGCCGACTGGTTCCTGTACTTCCTCGCCCTGCTCTCGCTGAGCCTGGCGATCATCAACCTGCTGCCGATCCCGATCTTGGACGGCGGTCACCTGCTGTATTACCTTATCGAGTTGGTCAAAGGCAGCCCATTGAGCGAACGCGCGATGGCTGCCGGCCAGTACCTGGGTCTGGCGTTGCTGGCCGGGCTGATGGGGCTGGCCTTCTACAACGACATTCTGGGCCTGATGCCGCGATGACCGACCGCAATCCCGGATTCCTGCCGCGGTTCCTGCCCGAATACCCGCTTTCCACCGGATGTGACATGACGCGATACCCCGTGCGCCGCCTGCTCGCCCTCGCCCTCGCCGCTTCGCTGAGCCTCCCGGCGATGGCGCAGTCGGTCGAACCGTTCACCGTGCGCGACATCCGCATCGACGGCCTGCAACGGATCGCGGCCGGCACCGTGTTCACCTACCTGCCGGTGGAACGCGGCGAGACCCTGGACCAGGCCGGCGCCGGCGAGACCATCCGCGCGCTGTACAAGACCGGTTTCTTCGAAGACGTGCGCGTGGACCGCCAGGGCGACATCCTGGTGATCACCGTGCAGGAGCGGCCGGCGATCAACCGGCTGACCCTGGAAGGCAACAAGGACATCAAGACCGAGGACCTGACCAAGGGCCTGGCGGACATCGGCCTGGCCGAGGGCGAGACCTTCGACCGCCTCGCCCTGGACCGCGTGGTCCAGGAACTGACCCGGCAGTACAACAACCGCGGCAAGTACAACGTCTCGATCACGCCGACGGTGAGCCAGCTGGACCGCAACCGCGTCGACGTCACGATCACGGTCAAGGAGGGCAAGGCGGCCAAGATCCGCCACGTCAACCTGATCGGCACCGATACCTTCGCCAACGAGGAGATCCTCGACAACTGGGAGTCGCGCGAGAGCAGCTGGCTGTCCTGGTATCGCCGCGACGACCAGTATTCGCGCGAGAAGCTCTCCGGTGACATGGAGAAGCTCAATTCCTGGTACCTGGACCGCGGCTACATCGATTTCAACATCGACTCCACCCAGGTCTCGATCAGCCCCGACAAGCGCGACATGTACCTCACCGCCAGCGTCACCGAAGGCGAGGTGCATACGATTTCCGAGATCAAGGTCACCGGCGACACCGTCCTGCCGCAGGACCAGATCGAGCGCCTGGTCATTCCCCAGGCCGGCGACACCTTCTCCCGCGTGCTGCTGGAACTGTCGTCCGATTCGATCACCAACACCCTGAGCAACATCGGCTACGCCTTTGCCCGCGTGAACCCGGTGCCGACCACCAACCGCGAGGACCGCTCGGTCGCGATCAACCTGCAGGTGATGCCGGGCCCGCGCGTGAACGTGCGCAGGATCGTGTTCAAGGGCAACACCCGCACCTCCGACGAGGTGCTGCGCCGCGAGATGCGCCAGTTCGAGAACGCCTGGTTCTCGCAGGCGGCGGTCGACCGCTCCAAGATCCGCCTGCAGCGCCTGGGCTACTTCGAGACCGTCGAGGTCGAGACCACGCCGGTGCCGGGCACCGCCGACCAGGTCGACGTGGTGTTCAACGTCAAGGAAACCACCTCGGGCAGCTTCGTGTTCGGCCTGGGCTACTCGCAGCTGGCCGGCCTGACCGCCTCGATCCAGCTGTCGCAGAACAACTTCCTCGGCGGCGGCAACCGGGTCTCGGTGGAGGCGCAGCGCAGCGACTACATGCAGCGCTACTCGTTCTCCTACCTCAACCCGTTCTTCACCGACGAAGGCCTGTCGCTCGGCTACAACCTGTGGTGGCGCGAGCTGGACTACTCCGACTTCAACACCGCCCAGTACAACAGCACCAACGCCGCCGCGCAGGCCGTGCTGGGCCTGCCGATCACCGAGACCAGCTCCATCACGATGCTGTTCGGCATCGACAGCAACCAGATCCAGACCTACTCCGGCAGCACACCGCAGGCGATCATCGACTACATCAACGCGATCGGGCAGAACACCTTCCACGCCTGGCGCACCGAACTGGGCTGGGCGCGCGACACCCGCAACGACTATTTCATGCCGACCCGCGGCATGTACCAGCGCGTAGCCCTGGAAACCACCCTGCCCGGCTCGACCGCCGAGTACTACAAGCTCAGCTACGAGTTCTCCAAGTACTGGATGCTGCATCCGGCCTTCGTGCTGCGCACCGGCCTGGACCTGGGCTTCGGCGACAGCTACGGCGACGACGTGGTGCGCAACCTCTGCTACACCCCCGGCACCTACGTGGACAGCGACGGCGATGGCTTCGTGGACACCTACGTGCCCGGCCCGGACCCCAGCGAGCCCTGCCTGCCCACCTCGCCGGACTACGACAAGACCGTCACCGCGACGGGGCTGCCGTTCTTCGAGAACTTCTACGCCGGCGGCACCCGCTCGGTGCGCGGCTTCCGCGACAACACCCTGGGCCCGCGCTCGGAGCCGATCAACGGCTACATCGGCCAGCCGATGGGCGGTTCGCTCAAGACGGTCGGCCAGGTCGAGATGGTGTTCCCGCGCCTGTTCGACAGCAAGGCCGCGCGCGTGTCGGCGTTCGTCGACTTCGGCAACGTGTACGACGGCTGGGACAACTTCGACGCCAACGAACTGCGTGCGTCGGCGGGCGTGGCCCTGCTGTGGCGCGCGCCGGTCGGCCCGATCTCGATCAGCTACGCCTACCCGTTCAAGAAGAAGGACGGCGACGAGATCGAGCGGCTGCAGTTCACCTTCGGCGGCGGCTTCTGAGCCGCCGGCGCACCCTCGCGGGGCGCCGCTCCTGCAGCAAGGCGACGACGGCCCCGGACGGGGCCGTCGTCGTTTCCGGGTACTTCCCGTAGAGCCGGGCGCGACAGGGCAGCGCGGCAACTGCCCTACGAAGCGTCGGCGATGGCGCCGAGCTGGGCGAGGACCGCGGTTGCGTAGCTTCCAGGCGGCAGCGAGAACGACAGCCGCAGCGCGGAGGCATCCAGCCACTCCCATTCCAGTCCCTCCGCCTGCACGCGCAGCGCGCGCCGCTCCTGCTCCAGCCCGGCCCGCTCCAGGCCGTCACGCAGCGCCAGCGATTCCGCGTCGTCCAGCGCGGCCAGTTCCAGCGCGCGGCAGGCGCCTTCGCTGCGCAGGTTGCCGCGGCCCCACAGCGGGCCGCTGGGATGGATGTCGAACGCTTCCAGCCGCTGCGCCAGCGCTTCGCTCCACGGCTCCGGCCCGAACACGCTGCGGCTGCCCGCCAGCATCCAGACCTCGCCTTCCATGCCGCGGTTCCAGCTGCCGTCGGCCACGCGCGCGGCCAGGGCGCGGTTGAACAGTGCCGAGCGCGCCGCCGACAGCAGCATGGCGCGCTGCTCGCGGCCCATGCGCGCGCCGCGCGCGCCCTTCGCGAACATCGCCAACGCCTTGCCGACGTTGCCGCCGCCATGGCCGAAACGCTGTTCGCCGAAGGCATTGGGCACGCCGTGTGCGGCGACCTGCGCCAGCCGCGATTCGATCGCCCCGCGCTGGCCGGTGACCTCGCGCAGCACCAGCACGAAGCGGTTCCCCGCCAGCGCGCCCCGCGACAGCTTGCGCCGGTGCCGCGCCTGCACCAGCACGCGCAGGCCATCGCGCTCGAGCAGCGCCAGGTCCGGCGCCTCGCGGCCGGGCAACTGCACGCTGAAGCGCTGCACGGTGACCGCGTGCCGGTCCTTCTGCCCGGCGAAGCCGACCGCGTGCTCGGCCACGCCGGCCCAGCGCGCGAGTTCGCGGGCGACGAAGCCGGTGTTCATGCCACGCTTCTCGATCGTCAGCAGCAGGTGCTCGCCCTCGCCGCTGGCCTCGAACGCGGGCAGTTCCTCGACGAAGAAGTCTTCCGGTGCCGTCCGGATCCGCGCAGTGAGGACAGCATCGCCGAACGCGCGGGATTCAGGGGAAATATCGGTCATCTCTGCTCCGATGCGGCTTCCGTACAGCGCGGCAAGCCCCGCTCTAGCGGCGGACGATCAACACCGCCGCCTGCGCGGCGATGCCTTCGCCGCGGCCGGTGAAGCCCAGCTTCTCGCTGGTGGTGGCCTTGACGCTGACCGCGTCCAGCGCCACCCCGCAGGCCGCGGCGATGCGTTCGCGCATCAGCGGCGCATGCGGGCCGATCCTCGGCCGCTCGCAGACCACGGTGATGTCGGCATTGCCCAGCTTCCAGCCGCGCTCCGCGGCCAGGGCCACGCAGTGGCGCAGCAGGCCCAGGCTGTCGGCGCCGCGCCAGCGTTCGTCGCTGGGCGGGAAATGCACGCCGATATCACCCAGCGCCAGCGCGCCGAGCAGCGCGTCGCACAGCGCATGCAGCACCACGTCGCCGTCGCTGTGCGCAACCACGCCACGTTCGTGCGGCACGCGCACGCCGCCGAGCATGACGTGGTCGCCTTCGCCGAACACGTGCACGTCGTAGCCCTGGCCGATGCGGAAGGGAGGGAGCTCTGACATGGCGATCCTTGGCTGGAAATGCCCCTATTGTGTAGGAGCCCACTTCAGTGGGCGACCGCCGCGCGCGGGATGGTCCCGGTGGCGCCCGTTCATGCCGGGCGGCCGCCCACTGAAGCGGGCTCCTACAGGCGGCGGGAGAGTTCGAATTCGAAGCGGGCCAGGTCCGCGGGGGTGGTGACCTTGAAGTTGTCCTCGCGGCCTTCGACCAGCAGCGGACGCAGGCCCTGCCGCTCCAGGGCCATCGCTTCGTCGGTGACCTCGATGCCGGCCGCCGCGGCCGCTTCCAGCGCGCGGGTCAACTGCAGGCGGCGGAACAACTGCGGGGTCAGCGCGCGCCACAGGCGTTCGCGCGGCTCGGTGGCGTCGATGCCGCCGTCATCGCCGGCGCGCTTGAGCGTGTCGCGCACCGGCGCGGCCAGGATCGCACCGACCGGGTCGGCGCGGCCGCGTTCCAGCAGCCGCTCCAGGTCGGCCAAGGCCAGGTTCGGCCGCGCCGCGTCGTGGACCAGGACGAAGTCGTCGGCGCGCACCGATTCCGGCAAGGCCGCCAACGCGGCGAGCACCGAACCGGCGCGGCTGTCGCCACCGGTGCAGGTGAGCAGCGGCTTGCCCGCGAACTCGCCCCAGCCCGGCCACCACGGATCGCCGTCGGCCAGCGCCAGCACCGCGCCGGCCACCGCCGGATGCGCCAGCAGCGCCTCCAGGGTGTGCGCCAGCAGCGGACGCCCGCCCACCTGCAGATACTGCTTGGGCAATTCGCCGCCGAAACGGCTGCCGCGGCCGGCGGCCGGTACCACCGCCCAGATCGCGGCCATCAGCCGTGGTTCCCTTCGGTTGCAGGCTCGGGGCCGGTCGTGGTTTCCGGCACGGCCGCGGGCATCGCCGGTGCGGTGGTGGCAGGCGCAGGTGCAGGTAACGGCGTGGCGCGCTGCAAAGGGTCCTCGACCACCCGGTAGAACACCTCGCCCGGCCTGATCATGCCCAGCTCGCTGCGCGCGCGCTCCTCGACCGCGGCCACGCCTTCCTTGAGGTCGCGGACCTCGGCGGCCAGTGCGGCGTTGCGCTCCTCCAGGCCACCGTTCTCGCGGCGCTGGTGTTCGACCTGCGCCTCCAGCGCGGCGACCTCGCCGGCGCTGCCGATGCCGAACCAGAGCCGGTACTGCAGCCATCCCAGCAGCAGCACCAGCCCCAGCAGCACCCAGCGCAGCACGCGCATCGGCGGATTTCCCCGGTCAGCGCTTCAGCGAGACGAACGCATCGCGGCCGGCGTAGCGGGCCGAGGCCCCCAGCGCTTCCTCGATGCGCAGCAGCTGGTTGTACTTGGCCACGCGGTCGCTGCGGCACAGCGAGCCGGTCTTGATCTGGGTCGCGGTGGTGGCGACCGCTATATCCGAGATCGTGGTGTCCTCGGTCTCGCCGGAACGGTGCGAGACAATCGCCGCGTACTTCGCGTGGTGGGCCATGGCGATGGCTTCCAGGGTCTCGGTCAGGGTGCCGATCTGGTTGACCTTGATCAGGATCGCGTTGGCGGTGCCCGAATCGATGCCCTGCTTCAGGATCTTCGGGTTGGTCACGAACAGGTCGTCGCCGACCAGCTGCACCTTCGAACCGATGCGCTCGGTGAGCAGCTTCCAGCCGGCCCAGTCGTCCTCGGCCAGGCCGTCCTCGATGGTGACGATCGGGTACTGCGCGGCCCAGCCGGCGAGGAAGTCGACGAACTGCTCGGACGACAGGCGCTTGCCCTCGCCCACCAGGTGGTACTTGCCGTTGTCGTAGAACTCGCTGGAGGCCACGTCCAGGCCCAGCAGCACGTCCTCGCCGGCGGTGTAGCCGGCCTTGCCGATCGCCTCGAGGATGGTGTCCAGCGCCTCGACATTGCTGCGGAAGTCCGGGGCGAAACCGCCCTCGTCGCCGACCGCCGTGCTCAGGCCGTGGCCCTTCAGCACCGACTTGAGCGAATGGAAGATCTCGGTGCCCGCGCGCAGCGCCTCGGAGAACGAGGCCGCGCCGACCGGCAGGACCATGAACTCCTGGAAGTCGACGTTGTTGTCGGCGTGGGCGCCGCCGTTGATGATGTTCATCATCGGCACCGGCAGCGACACGTCGGACTCGGTGATCGTCGACAGGTACTGCCACAGCGGCTGCTTCTTCGACGCGGCCACGGCATGGGCGTTGGCCAGCGACACGCCGAGCAGGGCGTTGGCGCCGAGGCGGCCCTTGTTCTCCGTGCCGTCGAGGTCGACCAGGCGGCGGTCCAGGCCCTGCTGGTCGGCGGCATCGGAGCCGGCCAGAGCAGTGGCGATCGCACCGTTGACGTTGGCGACCGCGTCCTTGACGCCCTTGCCCAGGTAACGGGTCCTGTCGCCGTCGCGCAGTTCCACCGCCTCCTTGGTGCCGGTCGAGGCGCCGGACGGCACGGCGGCGCGGCCGAAGGAGCCATCGGCCAGGGTGACTTCGGCCTCGAGGGTCGGGTTGCCGCGGCTGTCGAGGATCTCGCGGGCGTGGATCTTGGCGATGCTGGTCATGGGCGGGGCATGCGTGGGGTGGATGGAGTCGGTCCGGAGTTTAACGGAGCCCGGGCAGCCATGCCGAGGAGCAAAAGGGGACGGAGGCAATTAAGCCAGCAGGCTTAATTGCCTCCGTCCCCTTTTGCTCACTTTTGCTCAGGCGCGCGCTTCCTTGAGCAGCTTGCCACCGGCCTTCTTCTCGCGCGCGGCGCGGATGAAGCCGACGAACAGCGGGTGGCCGTCGCGCGGCGTGGACAGGAATTCCGGGTGCGCCTGGCAAGCCAGGTACCACGGGTGCACGGCGCGCGGCAGCTCGACCATCTCCACCAGCAGGTCGTCCATCGACTTGGCCGCGATGACCAGGCCGGCGTCCTCCAGCTGGGTGCGGTAACGGTTGTTGAACTCGTAGCGGTGGCGATGGCGCTCGGCGACCACGTCCTTGCCGTACAGCTCGCGCGCCAGCGTGCCCGGCTTGAGCCGCTGCTCCTGCAGGCCCAGGCGCATGCTGCCGCCCAGGTCCGACTTCTCGTCGCGCTTCTCGATCTCGCCGCTGCTGGTGCGCCACTCGGTGATCAGGCCGATCACCGGATGCTCGCACTGCTTGTCGTTCTCGGTGCTGTTGGCGCCTTCCAGCCCGGCCTTGTGCCGCGCGTACTCGACCACCGCGGCCTGCATGCCGTAGCAGATGCCGAAGTACGGCACGCCATGCTCGCGCGCGTACTGCGCGGCCAGTACCTTGCCCTCGAAGCCACGGTCGCCGAAACCGCCGGGCACCAGGATGCCGTCGACGTCGCCGAGCAGCGCCCCGGCGCCCTCCTCCACGTCCTGCGATTCCAGCCACTTCAGGTTGACCCGCGTGCGCTGGCGCAGGCCGCCGTGCCTGAGCGCCTCGCCCACCGACTTGTAGGCGTCCTTGTGGTCGACGTACTTGCCGACGACGGCGATCGTGACCTCGTCCACCGGGTTCAAGGTCGCGTCGACCGCGGCCTCCCACTCGGACAGGTCGGCCGGACCCGCCACCGGCAGGCGCAGGCGCTCGGCGACCAGCGCGTCCAGGCCCTGCGCATGCAGCTCGATCGGCAGCTTGTAGAGGACATCCACGTCCTCGACCGAGATGACCGCGCGCTCGGGAACGTTGGTGAACAGCGCGATCTTGCGCCGCTCGCCATCCGGCAGCGGCTGCTCGCTGCGGCACAGCAGCACGTCGGGCTGGATGCCGATCGAGCGCAGTTCCTTGACCGAGTGCTGGGTCGGCTTGGTCTTCAGTTCGCCGGCGGCGGCGATGTACGGCACCAGGGTCAGGTGCATGAACAGCGCCTTGTCCGGGCCGCGCTCGGCGCGGATCTGGCGGATCGCCTCCAGGAACGGCAGCGACTCGATGTCGCCGACGGTGCCGCCGATCTCGACCAGGGCCACGTCGTGGCCGGCGGTGGCCTCGTCGATGCAGCGCCTGATCTCGTCGGGGATGTGCGGGATCACCTGCACGGTCGCGCCGAGGTAGTCGCCGCGGCGTTCCTGGCGGATCACGCTCTCGTAGATCCGGCCGGTGGTGACCGAGTTCTTCCGGCTCAGGCGGGTGCGGACGAAGCGCTCGTAATGGCCCAGGTCCAGGTCGGTCTCGGCGCCGTCGTCGGTGACGTACACCTCGCCGTGCTGGAACGGGCTCATGGTGCCCGGGTCGACGTTGATGTAGGGGTCCAGCTTCATCATCGTGACCTTCAGGCCACGCGCTTCGAGGATGGACGCAAGCGAAGCGGCGGCGATGCCCTTGCCTAGCGAGGACACGACGCCGCCGGTAACGAAAATGAGGGGAGTCATTGGCGGGGCTCCGGAAAGCCGGAGTCTACCGGCTCGACCGCCATCGCCCCAGCCGGGGGCCGCCCGTGGCCGCGCCCCCCCGCGGCCCGGGCCGGGAAAACAGGCCCCGGAAAGCCCCCCCGGAGCGGCCTGCCGGGCGTGCCGGCAGGCCAGGTCGCACGGGGCTCAGCGCGGGTCGCGCTGCTCCTCTTCCTCTTCCTTCTGCGGCTTGTCCTTGCCGCGGGTGTCCTGGCCGGCGCGGGCGGCCTCGCGGCGCTTGGCGCGCTCGGCGGCGGCATCGCGCTCGCGCTGCTCCTGCGCCTTGTGCTCGGCCAGCGCGGCCTTCTCCGCGGACTTGCCGGCCCGGGTGTCCTGCGCCAGCAGCGGGGTGGCCACGCCCACGGCCACCAGGGCCGCCACGGCGCTCCACAACAGACGTCGGTTCATGCGTTTGCCTCCTGTCGCGGGCGGAAGGATGAGCCGCGGCTCTCCGCCCTTCTCTACGGCCGGACATGGGGGCAAATACAGGGATTTCGAGCATTTGCATCCCGTTTCCGCGACCTGGCGCCGTTATACGACAGGCCGGCCTGCGCCTCCCTGAACAGGCCTGCGGCGTGCGCCGCGGGGGTGCAAAAAACCGGCCCAGGCCGCACACTTCCGCGTCGCATCCGCGCCCCACGCAAGGTTCCATGAGCAGCCGCTACAACGCCGCCGACATCGAAGTCCTCTCCGGCCTGGACCCGGTCAAGCGCCGCCCGGGCATGTATACCGACACCACCCGGCCGAACCACCTGGCCCAGGAAGTGATCGACAACGCGGTGGACGAGGCGCTGGCCGGGCACGCGCGGGAGATCGAGGTCGTCCTGTTCAAGGACGGCAGCTGCGAGGTCGCCGACGATGGCCGCGGCATGCCGGTGGACATCCACCCCGAGGAGAAGATCCCCGGCGTGGAGCTGATCCTCACCCGCCTGCACGCGGGCGGAAAATTCAACAACCGCAACTACACCTTCTCCGGCGGCCTGCATGGCGTCGGCGTGAGCGTGGTCAACGCGCTGTCCACGCTGGTGGAGGTGCACATCAAGCGCGAGGGCAGCGAGCACCGCATCACCTTCCGCGACGGCGACCGCGCCACCCCGCTGGAAACGGTCGGCACGGTGGGCAAGAAGAACACCGGCACCCGCGTGCGCTTCTGGCCGGACCCGAAGTACTTCGATTCGCCGAAGATCAGCGTGCGCGCCCTGCGCCACCTGCTGCGGGCCAAGGCGGTGCTGTGCCCGGGCCTGACCGTGACCCTGTTCGACGAGGCCAGCGGCGAACGCGACCGCTGGTTCTACGAGGACGGCTTGCGGGATTACCTCAAGGGCGAACTGGCCGGCCGCGAACTGCTGCCACCCGAGCTGTTCACCGGCGCGCTGAAGAAGGACACCGAGGTGGTGGACTGGGCCGTGGCCTGGATCCCCGAGGGCGAGCTGGTCCAGGAGAGCTACGTCAACCTGATCCCGACCGCACAGCACGGCACCCACGTCAACGGCCTTCGCTCGGGCCTGACCGACGCGCTGCGCGAGTTCTGCGACTTCCGCAACCTGCTGCCGCGCGGGGTGAAGCTGGCGCCGGAGGACGTGTGGGACCGCGTCGCCTTCGTGCTGTCGCTGAAGATGACCGACCCGCAGTTCAGCGGCCAGACCAAGGAGCGGCTGAGCTCGCGCCAGGCCGCCGGATTCATCGAGGGCGCCGCGCACGACGCCTTCAGCCTGTGGCTGAACCAGCACGTGGAGCTGGGCGAAAAGATCGCGCAGCTGGCGATCGAGCGCGCCAGCGCGCGGCTGAAGACCGAGAAGCAGGTGGTGCGCAAGAAGGTCACCCAGGGCCCGGCGCTGCCGGGCAAGCTGGCCGACTGCATCAGCCAGGACCTGTCACGCACCGAGCTGTTCCTGGTCGAGGGCGACTCGGCCGGCGGCAGCGCGCGGCAGGCGCGCGACAAGGATTTCCAGGCGATCCTTCCGCTGCGCGGCAAGATCCTCAACACTTGGGAAGTGGCCAGCGGCACCGTGCTGGCCTCCGAGGAAGTGCACAACCTGGCCGTGGCCATCGGTTGCGACCCGGGCAAGGACGACCTCTCCGGGCTGCGCTACGGCAAGGTGATCATCCTCGCCGACGCCGACTCCGACGGACTGCACATCGCCACCCTGCTGGCGGCGCTGTTCCTGCGCCACTTCCCGGCACTGGTCTCGGCCGGCCACGTGTTCGTGGCGATGCCGCCGCTGTTCCGCGTGGACGTGGGCAAGCAGGTGTTCTACGCGCTGGACGAGGAGGAGAAGCGCCTGCTGCTGGAAAAGATCGCGCGCGAAAAGATCCGCGGCCAGGTCAACGTGACCCGCTTCAAGGGCTTGGGCGAGATGAACCCGGAGCAGCTGCGCGAGTCGGCGATCCACCCCGATACGCGCCGGCTGGTGCAGCTGACGGTGGACGACGGCGAGCAGACCCGGGCGCTGATGGACATGCTGCTGGCGAAGAAGCGCGCGGCCGACCGCAAGGCGTGGCTGGAGACGAAGGGCGACCTGGCTTCGCTGGAGGTTTGAGCGTCGCACTTCGACCTGGGCTGGGCCGTAGCGACGGCCCCGGCGGCGGGCACACGACGCCCGCCACCCCTCGACGCACTACCAGGTCGCCGCCAGGCGGAAATCCGCGCGCACGCTGTCCTGGTCGCCCAACACCCGGTCGAAGGCATGGCCCACGTCCAGGCTGTAGGAGAGCCGGCCGGACCAGCGCCCACTCAGGCCCACGCCGGCACCGGTGATGTCCTGGGTGCGCGGATAGTCGCTCTGCACCGAACCGTGGTCCACGAACAGATAGACATCGTGGTTCTGGCGGTAGGGCCGGTGCAGTTCCGCATTGGCGTAGTACCCACGCGGGCCCGCCAGGATGCCGCGCCCGTAGCCACGCACGGTGCCCACACCACCGACCTGGAACAGGTTCCCCGACGGCACGAAATCGCTGGAGCTGTACTGCCAGCCGAGGTTGAGCCGGGTCAGCAGGCCACTGCCGCCCAGCCGCTGCAGCCAGTTGAAGCTGCCGGGGGCGATGGTGAACTTGTCGGTATTGCGCAGCGGCTCGTCGATGTCCACCCGCGACACGGCCTGGGTGAACGACCATTCCGTGCCCGTCGCGCGGTAGCCGGCGCTGAACGCGAGCGTGGCCATGTTGGATTCGGTGCTGGATATCTCCTCGCCGCTTATCTCGGTGCTCGATTCCACCCGCGACAACGAGGCCGCGCCGGCGAGCAGCCATTTCTGCGTCGCCATGAGCGGCTGGCGCAGGTCCAGCGCATACGAGGTCGACTCACCGGTGATGTCCAGGTCGCGGTAGGCACCGTCGATGATGTTGATCTGGTTGCGCGACACGCTGCCCCCGAGCCGTCCGTTGCGCCGGTTGATGATGCCGCTGTAAGCGAGCCGTCCCTCCAGGCCGCCGCGGGCATAGGCCATCGAGCCGGCGAGCAGGTCGCTGATGCCGAGCATGCCCCAGATGTGCCCCTGGGCGCCGATGCGCTCTTGCCCGGTGCTTTCGATGCCCGCGTTGTCGACGAATACGCCGAAGCTGCGCCGGGCCGGCTCCTGCGCCTGCAGCAGGATGTCGGTCTGACCAAGCTCGCTGCCGGGTTGCAGCAGGGCGCGCAGCTGCAGGTCCGTGGTCCGGTTGATGTAGACCAGGTCATCGCGCAGGCCTTCGCTGTCGACCAGTTCACCCGGCTGCTGGTGGATGCGGCGCAGGATGAACGCATCGCCGACATGCTCGTTGCCTGCCACCCGAAGCTCACCCAGGCGGCCTTCGACCAGGTCGACCCGGACCACGCCGCCTTCGATCGCCTGCGCCGCCAGCACCGCCTGGGCGGTGTTGATGCCGCGCGCACGATAGGCGTCGTTCACCGAATGGACCAGCGCAGCCAGGTCGTCCATGCCGACCTCGCGGCCGACATAGGGCGCGGCCAGTGCGTCGAGCTCCGCGGCCGACAGCAGCTCCGACGGACCGAAGATCACTTTCGCCAGCTCGAAGCGCACGGCCTCGGCGTCCGCCGGTGGTGTGGGTGCGGGCGCTTCCCCTGGCTGCAGCGGATCGCCCTCCGGCGCACGCGGCTCCAGGGTCGTGCGCGAATCGTAATAGCTGTCGATCCGCTGCGCCGGCGCCTGCTGGGACACCGGGTCGGGCGGGACCGGCTGCGCCTGCGCCAGCGGTGCGACGATTGCAGCCGCACAGGCGAACCAGCACGCCATTCCCCACCGGCCGGTATTCCCTTCCATTCCAGCGCCCATCACTGCGAAATCCCCACGTTGACGGCGCCTTGCGCCGGCACGCCGACCGGATCCTCGTCCTCCTTGGCGTTCTGGCCGGCGACGAAGGCCTGCAACGCGCCGGTTTCCTCGTCCCAGGAGTGGTCTTCCAGCGAGCGGAAGGTGAAGCGCAGGGCGCTTTCGGCGTAGTAGTCCACGTCGGTCCAGGCGTGCGGCGCCAGGTGGTTCGGGGCCTGCACCCAGTAGCCCTCGCCGTAGCGCACCGCGTAGGCGTCGGTGAAGGTGTGCTGCGCCAGCTGGCGCATCGTGAAGCCGAACTCCGGCTGGGTCAGCTGCACGTCGACCGGCCTGAGCGTGGTGCCCCGGTTGTTCATCCAGGTCCGTGTCCGGGGAGTGGTCAGTTGCATGCTTTCCTCGATCCAGCCGTCGGTGATGGTGACATCGGTCACCGTGGTATCCAGCTCTGCCTGCAGCGAGGCGAGGCGGTCGATGATCCAGGCATCGCGCGCATCCACGCTCACCACGATGCGGCGGGCCACGCCATCGCGGTAGCCGGTCAGCACCATCGCCAGCGGGCCGGTGCCCGCTTCGCCCTGCTCCACCCGGGCCTGCACGTCGGCGGCGGCCAGGTTGAGACGGCTGTCGATGCGCGCCATGTCCAGGCCGATCCGGTCGCGCGCGGAAAGGTAAGCATCGGGTGCTTCCAGTTCCGCGCCTTCGATCGCACCACCGCTGGCCTCCATGGTGACCGAGGCATGGCCGGCGATGCGATCGAAGCCGATGCCGCCGCCGGCGGTCAGCGACTGGGTACCGCCGCCTTCGCCCTGGCCGATCCCGATGTCGCCACCGACATCGATCCGCGTCGTCGCGCCCACCGCGTAGCGGCCGATACCCGCGTCGCCGCCGGCAGCCAGTTGCAGGTCGCCGCCGACATCCGCCTCGCCGAGCGTGACCGAACCGGCCGCCTCCAGCACCGCGTCGTTGCCGGTGCGCAGGTGGTCGCCATCGATGTCCCCGCCCGAGGCCAGCGACAGGTCGCGGACCACGTCCAGGCTGCCGAAGTCGATGTCGCGTCCGGCACGGGCGGTGAGGTCGCGCCCGGCCTCCAACGTGCCCAGGCGCAGGGTCCGGCCGACGACGAGCCGGATGTCGCGTCCGGCTTCGATGGCATCGATGGCGATGTCGCGTCCGGCTTCGACGTCCACGTCACCCCCCGCGGCCAGGCTGCCGCCGGTCACGTCCAGGTCCGCGAGCAGCTCGATCCCGGTTCCGGCACGGAGTCCGTCGAAGCGGATCACACCCGGGGCCCGGAACACGATGCGACCGGCGGCCTGCGCCGAGCCGCCGATGATGTCGCGTGTTTCCGAGGTGCCGAAGATGTCGGCACCGCCCTGCAACTGCGCGAAGACGATGTCGCGGTGCGCGCGCATGTCGAGGATGCCGCCGGTGGCGGCATCGCCGAGGAGGATGTCGCTCCCGGCCAGCAGTGTGGCCTGGCCATCGACCTCCAGCGTGGTGGCCGCCAGGTCCGTACCCGCTTCGGCATCGAAGTCACCCAGCACGCGCATGCTGCCCAGCGTCGCGGCGGCACCGGATTGCAGTGCCGCGTTGCCGCCCACCTCGGAGGCATCCAGCACCAGGCCGGTGCCGGCCGTGGCCGACAGGTCGCCGGCCACCGTCAGTATGTCGATGTCCGTGGAGGCGCCGCTGACCAGCACCGCATCGCCGCCGCCCGACAGTTCATGTGCGGCCAGTGCGGCGCCGGCGTGGACTTCCAGGTTCCCCAGCACTGCCACCACACCGAGCTGCGTCGACTCCACCGACACCAGACTCGCATCGCTGCCCAGCCGGCCCTGGTCGATCCGCAACGTGCGGCCTTCGATGCCAGTCAGGCCACCCACTGCCAGGTCGCCAGCCTCGAACGCGCCGCCGGACCAGGCCGACAATGCGCCGTCGATCGTTGCCGTACCCAGCCTCGTGGCCGCGTCCGAACGCAGCGTCGCATCGCCACCCACTTCCAGCGTGGTCGCCGCCAGGTCCGTGCCGGCGTCCGCCTCCAGGCCGCCCTGCACCTGCACGCTGCCCAACGTTGTGGCGGCACCGGACTGCAGCGCCACATTGCCGCCCACCGAGGCCGCGTCCAGCGCAAGGTCGGTGCCGGCCGTGGCCGACAGGTCCCCGACCACCGTCAGCGTGTCGATGCCAGTGGAAGCACCGCTGGCCAGTCGTGCGTCGCCGCCGACCGACAGTTCGTGCGCTGCCAGGTCCGTACCCGCGTCCGCATCCAGGTCGCCCTGCACCGACACCGCACCCAGCTGCGTCGACTCCACCGACACCAGGTTCGCATCGCCGCCCAGGCGGCCCTGGTCGATCCGCAGCGTGCGGCCTTCGATTCCACTCAGGCCACCCACCGCCAGGTCGCCGGCCTCGAACGCGCCACCGGCCCAGGCCGACAATGCGCCGCCGATCGTTGCCGTGCCCAGCCTCGTGGCCGCGTCCGAACGCAGCGTCGCATCCCCCCCCACTTCCAGCGTGGTCGCCACCAGGTCCGTGCCGGCGTCCGCGTGCAGGTCGCCCTGCACCTGCGCATCGCCCAGCATCGTGGCGGCACCGGACTGCAGCGCCGCATTGCCGCCCACCGAGGCCGCGTCCAGCGCAAGGTCGGTGCCGGCCGTGGCCGACAGGACCCCGGCCACCGTCAGCGTGTCGACCCCGATGGACGTCCCGCTGGCCAGCCGCGCGTCGCCCTCCGACGCGGCCTCCACGACCGCGATCGAGCCGGTCGCCTCGACATCCAGCCCTTCCTTGCCGGACTTCAGCTGATCACCGGACACGTCGGTACCCGTGATCGCCAGCGCACGCGCCGCCTCGATCCGCGCGAACGACAGCGCGTCGTCCGCATCGATCGACACGTTGCCCGCGCCGGCCAGCAACTGGCCGATGCGGCCGCCATCAGGCAGGTGCAGATGGATGTCGCCGGCGGCGCTGTGTCCATCCAGCAGGCCGATCGACACGCGCAAAGGCTGCGCCTGGCTGCCGATGCCGGTACCGGCGTCGAGGTCGGCGGCGGCCAGCGCACCTCCCGCGATGTGGACCACGTCGTCGCCGTTGCCGGCGATGTGGCCACCGGCGGCGAGGCGGACGCCGGAACCGGCCGTGGTTCCCGCGACCTGCATTTGCCCAAGGTCCATGTCGCCGGTTGTGGCGACGTCGATCCGCTGCTGCGCGGCGATCACGCTGCCGCTGCCCATCGCCAGTGCGGCGGCATCGACCACCACCGTGCCGGCGTCGATCCGGCCCGCCGGGAGGATCCGCAGCACGCCGTCGGCGTCGACCGACAGGACGCCGTCGACTGTCGCATCGGTGAGCGTCGCATCGCCACCGGCCAGCAGTTCGGCATGCGCCGCGGCCAGGTCGACGACCTCCAGATCGCCGGTCGTCGCCAGGCGCGCCAGGTCGGCCGCCCGCCCCTGCCCGGCCCAGGTATCGCCGTCGGCCGAGGTCCGCACCGATCCCCCGGTCGATTCCAGGTCCGCGGCATGCAGATCGCCGCTTTCGACGGCAAGGTCCAGGTCCGCGCCGGCCTGCAGCCGGCCGACCCCGAGGCTGCCTGGGCTGGAGGTCCAGATCCGGCCACCGGCCTGGCCATCGAGCAGGCCCGAGCCGGCGACGTGGACCTTCAACGGCCCACCCAGGCCGGTGCCCGAGCCCTGCTGGCCGATGTCGTCCCGCGCCAGAAACTCGACGCGCTGCCCGTCCACCGCCACGCCGTCGCCATGCGCCAGCAGGCTGCCGTCCCGCGCATCCAGCAGCACCCGCCCGTTGGCGAACACACTGTCGAACACGAAGTCGCCACCGATCTCCCGCACCAGCACATGCTGGCCGGCCGTGGCCGACAGCAACCGGCCGCCGATCGACACTTCCAGCGGCGCCTCCGCCACGCTGTCGGTGCCGGGCGTGCCGATGCTGCCGCTGCCAGCGGCCAGCACCAGGTCGCCGCCGGCGGCCACCGCCGCACCATTACCCGGGTCGGCATCGACCAGGTTGCCGCTGGCGGCCAGGCGCGCATCGCCACCGGCGACCAGCTGGCCGACGCGCAGGTCGCCACTGGCCTGCACGTAGGCGTTGGTGCCGGCAGCTCCGTCCACGCGCCCGCTCGCTTCGATGAACAGCGGCGAGGTGCGCTTGACCCGGACGTAGGCGATGGCGCCGTTGCGGATGTCGTCGTCGTCCAGCGCCAGCAGCTGGTCGCGGGGGAGTACTTCGCCATCCGGACCGACCATCTGCACGTCGCCCGGGGTATTGGCCAGGGCCAGCGCCAGGGCTTCCTCGCTGTCCAGGTCGCCCGCCACCAGGCGCACGTACTCCAGGTCCAGGTCGCTGGCCAGGCGGCCGATGCCGGTATCGGCCAGCAATGTGATGTTGCGTCCGGACACCGTCGGGCTGGCCGCGCCGACCGTACCGCCCGAGGGCTCCAGCGCGTTGGCGTTGATCGCGTAGCGCAGCTGCTCGTCGGTCCACACCGAATTGCGCGACAGGTCGGCGTACTGCTGCGAACCGGCCTGCACCTGGTAGGCGAAGCCGGCGTCGTAGCCGGCGAACTCCGCCAGCGACTGCCAGCCACCGCCGTACACACCATCGAAATAATCGACCAGTGCCTGGTAGCGGCCGGCGATGTAGGCGCCCACCTGCGCGTCGTCCAGCCCGGTGGTGCCAGCCGCAGCCTCGGCCAGGCCGCGGAACAGCGCGATCGCGCCGGCATCCGCCACGAAGGCACCGCCGGACACCGTACCCAGCCCGAGCAGGCGCCAGTACTCTTCATAGCGTGCCTTGACCTGGCCTTCGAACACGGCGACCGAATCGGCCACGCCGCTGCCGTCCAGCTGCAGGTTCTGCCGGATACGGCGGATCTGCTCCTCGGTCAACCCGTCGGTGGAAGTGCGCAGGGTCGCGTCGAGCAGCGCGCCGCTGGTCGACTCCAGGCGCACGTCGCCCGCCTCCGAATGCGCCCCGGCCAGCCAGAAATCACCGGACTGGTCGCTCAGCGCGATGTCGTTCAGCGCGTTGGCCGAGACCACGCCGCCGTCGATGCTGTTGTCGCTGCGGGTTATCTCGTGCGCGCGCAGCTGCAACGGATCGGCCAGGCTGCCGATGGCGCCGTAGCGGCTCTCCAGGTCGATGTCGCGGCCTTCGATGTCGGCGGCGTATCCGGCCAGGCCGCTGATGTTGCCGTTGGCGACCAGGCTCACGTCGCCGTAGCCGCCGGTCGCATCGCCGGACACGATGTTCACCGCCGCATCCGACCACACGTCCAGGGCCACGCCGGTCGCGCTGGCGCTGGCCACCAGCGAGCCGCCGGGCGTCAGCGTGGCCAGCATGTCGCCCAGGCCGCCGATGCCGATGCCGCCGGCGGCATCCATCTCCAGCCGCTGGGTGGTGATCATCGCCGTCTCGCCGGCACGGACGATGTCGCCCGGGCCGCCGGCGGCGGTCGCCGTGGTGGTCAGCTGGGTGAGACCACCCGGGTTCCAGATGCGCCCGCCCAGCAGCAGGTCACCGCGCGCGTCGACGTCGACCAGGCCGCTGTCGGCGCCGGAGAAGTCGATGGCGATGGCGTTGTCGGCCTTGACGTTGGCATCCAGCCGCACGTAGCCGGCAAGCATGTACTGGTACTGCCACCAGGTCTCGTACTCGCCGTCGTCGCCACGGTCCGGGTTCCAGTTGCCACCATTGGGCGGCGTCGGGAAACCGAAGTTGCATTTCCCGTCGTCACAGGCGCCGTAGCTGACCCCCTGCGTGGTCCAATCGGTGAATCCGCCGGTGACGGTCTGCGAAAACACCGGCCCACCCGCGGCCCCGCGGTAGAAGCCCGCGTTGCTCGTGGCCCACTGCTGGCCATCGTCGAGCACGTTGCCCCAGGCGTCCACCCAGTACCAGCCGCTGGCGCGGTAGTTGCGCTTGATGTAGGCGGTTTCGCTCCAGCGGTAGCGCATTCCGCTCGTCGGGTTGTAGACCGAAGCGTCGTCGATCCGGTACGCATTGGCATCGTCGTAGGCGGTGGCGCCGTTGCGGTTGTCGTAGGCCACGGCATCCTGGCCCTGCCTGCTGACGTACCAGGTGACGTAGGGCGACGTGGGGCTGCCCTTCTCGCGGTCGACGACCTCGATCACGCCCACCGCGCCATTGCCGACGTTGATGTCCTGCAGCTGCACCTCGCGGTCGATCCCGCTGTCGATGCGGACCTGGCCGAAGCCGCTGCTGACCTTGATCTTTCCGTGTGGCGTGGTGCTCACGATGCGGCCGTCCAGGTAGACGTAGCCGCCACCGGAAGCATTGACGTTGTCGACGACGATCCGTTGCTCGCCGCTGTCGTACCAGGCCTTGATCAGTCGCGAATCGGCGCCGATGGTGGTGACGTACTGCGGCGGGATTTCATAGCGGCCAGCCGGGCCAGCGTCCTTGCCGGCCAGCCAGGCCGACAGGCCGGTGTCGTCGAGCACCTTCAGCGACCAGTCGGTGCCCGCGCCGGCGTCGATCGTGCTGTTGACGTCGATGTAGCGCGCGCGGACGTAGATCTGCTGGCCGGTGAAGGAACTGCTTCCCGCGTTGTTTGCGACCGCGAGGTTGTCGTCGTAGCTGTTGATGACCTTGCTCAGCGTGCGCCCGGGCACCACCGGCATCGTGGTCTGGTAGAAGCCCGTGCCGCCGTAGGGGCCGTTTCCGCATCCGTTGTAGCTCGTATGCGGCGCACAGTAGCCGTAGACGACGATGCTGGAGCCGGCGTAGCGGTTGTCGGGGCCGCCACGGTACAGCAGGCTCTGCCCCCCGTAGACGACGCTGGTGATGTACGCCGCCGCATCATCGGGATTGGCCGGCCGCAGCATCAGGTTGCGCCAGTCCGACTGCGGGTTGCTGCCGCTGAACCAGTCGGCATTGATGTTGCTGAAGGTGACGATGCCGTTGGGCGCCTCGACGATCTGCTGTTGCGCGTACACGGTGCCGAACTGGCCCAGCGAGCCCTGGTCGTTGCGCAGGTGGACCAGGCCGCCGATGTTGCGGATGTCCTCCATGGCGAAGATCGCCGGGCCGTCGCTGCCCTGCCAGGCGTTGTGGATGAACACGCTGGGCGTGGCGTCGTCCGGCTCCTCGGTGATGGCCACGCCGCCGGCGCTGCCGGCCACGCCGGTGAAGCGCACGTTGCCTCCGGAGTAGTCCGGCACCTCGACCTCGTCCAGCAGCAGGTAGTAGTTGCTGTTGTTGACCACGCTGATGGTCGGCGCGCCCTGGGCGGTGGCCGAACCGCTGCCGGAGACGCTGTCGCCATGCAGGAACACGTCGCCGCCGGCGGCGTACATCGGCCCCAGCTGCCAGGCGTTGACCGGGCCGGCCGCGACCGAGCCCTGCAGCGCGGTGAGCGCCTTGCAGCCGTCGCTGCCGGCATCGCTCTGGCACAGGTTGGCCAGGAAGTCGCGCGGGCGGAAGCCGGAAACCCGGCTCGCCTGGACCGGCAGGCCTTCGGCCTGCGAGTAGTTGCCCGACGCGTCGATGGTGATCGAAAGCCTGTTGTAGCGGCCGGCAAGCAGGTCGCCGTCGAGGACGACGTTGCCGCGGGTCGTGCTGTCGCTTTCGCTGTCGCGCTGGGTGACCGGGATGAAGCCGAGCTGGTAGCCGTGGCCGACGCCGCTGACGCCGAACGCCAGCGCGCCGGTGTAGGCGCCGGCGGTGACGTTGCTGGCGCTCAGGACCTGGCTGCCGGCGCCGATCACGGTGTCGGCGTAGCTCTCGATCGTGCCGTCGGCCGAGGCATCCGGGATCGCGATCAGGCCGCGGACGTAGCCTTCGGCCACGCTGCCGACGGAGATCGCGGTGTCGTGCAGCCCGACCGCGTCGCGGCCGGCGGTGACGTAGGTGTTGCGCAGCGACTCCAGCAGCGCGCCGGTACCGACCGTGACCGACTGCGTGTTGTCGACATCCACGTCGCTGCTGGCCACGCCGACGGCCGCCAGGCCCCAGGTGTTGACCAGGGCCTGCGAATTGATCGTGGCGCGCGTGTAGGGGCCTAGGTTGATGTAGCCCAGGCTGTTGAGCCAGGCGTCCGTGCCGACGACCACCGTGTTGCTGAAATCGGCGCTCGCCGCGGCCTTGACCGCGGCCACGTCGATGGCGCCGCCGGTGCTCAGGCTGGCGTTGTCCTGGGTGTTGGCGAGGGTCGCCGCGACCACGCTGATGTTGCCCGGCATCGCCAGGCTCGCATCCAGGCCCGACACCAGGCTGGTCCGGTCGCCCACGTCCGCCCTCGCGGTGCCGCCGAGGCGGGTCTCGATGCTGGCCGCGCTGCCGCTGATCACGCCACCGGCGGCGCCGCGCACCGCGTCGTCGCCCGGATCCAGTGCGCTGCTGAAGCGGTTGGTCGCCTCCACATCGATGCCGTTGCCGCTGACCAGCGCGCTGTCGGAACCGATGCCGGCATGCACGTCCGCGTGCGCCCTGTTGGCGGCATGCGAACCGCTGCCGCCGACCACTGCCGCATTGGTCGAATCCGACTGCGCCGCATAGCGCGCCTCGTGGTCGGCGGCAACCCGGATGTCGTCGGCCACCAGCTCCACCCCATCGCCAGTGGTCGCCTCCACCGTGGCCCGGCTGTCGGTGTCCACGCTGGTCGCGTTGCCGGCGATCAGGCCGCCGCTGCCGGCCACGCCCCTGGCCGCGTTGTCGTCGACGCCGGTCGCGGTGACCGCGACGCGGCCGACCATCCCGTCCGGATCGCTGTGGCGGGCGCCATCGCCCAGGGAGGCACGGGTGGTGGTGTCGGAGACCGCGTCCACCACCACTGCGCCAGCGGCGATGCCACCGACGGACACACCCAGGGCTTCGGCTTCCTGGCGGGTCAGGTTGGTCGCCTCGACGGTCACGTCGCCGTCGCCCAAGCGCAGGTCCGTGCCGGTCTGTGCGACCACGCGCGAGGTGGTGCCGGCCTTGGCGGTCGCGGCATTCGCGCTGAAGAACACGCCGCCGGTGCCCGCCGTCGACTTGGCGCGCACGTTGCGGCCGCCGGCGGCATGGTCCAGCCGCGCCGAGACGCGCAGGCCACCGGCGCCGTCCAGCGCCACGTCGTCGCCCAGCTGCGCGGGGACCCGGTTGTCGCTGGCCGCCTCGACAATCACCGCACCCACCGCCGCATAGCCGGCCACGGCCGCGCCCAGGCCCTCGGCCGAGACGTCCGGTCGCACGCTGGCCTGCACCGCCAGGCCGCTGGCGCCGGTGTTGACCGACGCGCCATTGCCGACGCTGGCGGTGACCGGGGTCTCGTCCTTGGCGGTGACGCCGACGCCGGTGCCGGCGGCCAGCAGGCCGCCGGCGGCGCCGAGTCCGTACACCGATACCCCGCCCGTGCCCGCGGCGTCGACCAGGACGCCATTGAAGCCGGATACGTCGGCCGAGCCGGCCAGGGCCGCGGACACCTCGCTGTCGCGGCGCGCATCGGCCACCACGATGCCGACCGCCGCCGCGCCGGCAGCGGCGCCGATCGCGTCGACGTCGATGCTGCCGCTGTCCACCGCTTCGATCTTCAGGCTTCCGCCCGCGCCGTCGAGCTCGCCGGCCGCACTGGCCGCCACCTCCTGCTCCACCCGCGCGACGGCGACGGCCGCGCCGATGCCGACGATGCCCGCCCCGCCGGCATAGGCCTCCAGCCGGGCCGCCGCGCCGTTGCCGTCGCGGTTCTCGGCCCTCACCGTCACGTCGCCCGCTTCGATGCGTGATGTCTTGTCCGCCGCGGTCCGTTCGATCGCGGCGGTGGGGCTGCCGTACAGGCCTGTGAACGCGAAGGCGCCACCGACGCCAACGCCGCCCACGCCGGCGCCGCCGGCCAGGTTGCTCGTCGCCAGCACGTTCCCGGCGATCACCGACACGCTGTCGGCGGCGACGGTGCTGTCGCTGACCACGGCAATCACCCGGTCCTCGCGCCCGTCCATCGCACCGGTCAGGTCGTAGTCCGAATCGGATTCCAGCTTGTCCAGGCGGTTCTGGTCCAGGCTGCCGCCCACGATCGTGGCGTCGAACTTGTCGCCGCTGCCCAGCTCGGCCAGCTTGGAGAAGGTGGTGCCCAGTTCGCCGCCGCTGTCGCCGATGCTGCCCACGCCCGACAACAGCAGGCCGGCGGCGCCGCCGATGCCGGTGCTGCTGCCCACGCCCGCGGTCAGGGTCAGCATTTCCACGTCGCGATCGGCACCGGCGGTCACTGCCACGTCGCCGCCCGCGTCCACGTCGCTGTCGACCACCGCCGAACGGACCTTGCTGCCGAGCACCGATACGTTGGCGCCGGCGCCGACGCCGTGGCCCTGGCCGATGGCCAGCGCGCCGGAATAGGCGCGCAACGCCAGGTCTTCCTGCGCATCCACGTCGACGTCGCCGCCGGCGTCCACGTCGGCGCGGACCAGCTGCGCCTCGGTGGTGTTGCCGATCACGTTGACCTGGGCCATGCCGGCGATCGCCAGCCCGCCGCCACCGGCGCCACTGACCGCGATCCCCTGGAATCCGGTGTCGGTATGCGCGCGCACCGCGACCCCGGCATCGGTGTCGACGCCGGTATCCACGCCGGCTTCGCCGAGGCTGGCGCGCGTGCTGGTCTCGCTGACGTTCACCAGGAAGGTACCGGCGATCGCCCCGGCACCGGCCGCCACCGCGCCGCCGACCAGGCTGGCGGCGTTGCGGTTGGCCGCGTCGATCGCCAGTGCGCCGGCGTCGAGGTCGCCGCCGCGCAGGTAGGCTTCGGTCGACGCCTGGAATACGTTGCCCACGCCGGTGCCCGCGCCACCGGCCAGGCCCGCGGCCAGGCCCGCAGCGACCGCCAGCGAGTTCTGCGACGCGTTGGCATGGACGTTGACGGCGCCTTCGGCCGACAGCGTCGCCCCGTCGATGCCCGCTTCGGTGGACGCATCGAACACGTGGGTGGCCAGCGCACCGGCACCGGAGAATCCGCCGCCGCCGGCGATGCCGGCGATGAACCTGGTGCCGACGCTGTGGCTGGAGGCGCGCACGTCGACCTGCTGGCCGGCACCCGCGGTGAATCCGCCGTGCTGGTTGATGCTGGCGTCCTCGATCAGTGCGCGGGTCTCCCCGCCCACCACGCTGACCCCGGCCATCGCCGCCACTGCGGCGCTGCCGATCGGATTGAACGACACCGCACCACTGGCGCCGATGCTGGTCACGTGCTGGCGGCTGGAGGCGTTCACCGCCAGGCCGGTCACCTCGAGGCGGGAGCCGGACAGGTCCGGCGCGACGTAGTCTTCGAGCGCCTGCACTTGGCTCACGTCGGCGGCGTCCGGATCGGCCAGGTCGCCAGCGTCCACCGCGAGCCGGTCGCCCGCTGCCTTGCCCAGCGCGCTGACCCGGGTGTCGGCGCCCTGCACCAGCGCCTCGGTGGTCCCGTCCATCACGTTGACCGTGGTACCCAGGCCGATGCCGGCGGTGCCGCCCACGCCGAGGCGGCCGGCGAACCCGTTGATGCCCTGCTCGCGCGCGGCGGTGACGCCAACATTGTGCTCGGCGACCACGTCGGCGCCATCGGCGATCTTCGCCGTCACGCTGCCGTCGATCACGTTGACCGCCACCGAGGCGGCGCCACCCACCGTGCCGCCGCCGCCGATGCCGGCTGCGATGGTGTTGATGTTGGCGTCGCCGATCGCGCCGTCGCCGTTGCTCTCCGCGCGCACCTCCACGTTGCGGCCGTGGTAGCGGCGGTTCTTGTCGCCGCCCAGCACTTCGGCCGAGACCTGGTTGCTGATCACGTTGACCGCGACCGCGGCGCCGACGCCGACGTTGCTGGCGAAACCCAGGCTGCCGGCCAATGAATTGACCTGGCTGGAATCGACTGCCGACACCAGCGTGTCGGTGGTGGTGGTGGTGTCCAGGCCGACGTCGACCAGGCGGGCGCCGGTAGTGGAGGTGATCACGTTGGTGGTGGCCGCGCCGGCGATGCCAACGTTGCCCGAGGCCGCGCCGGTGCCGGCCAGCGTGTTGATCGTCGCCCTGGAAACGGCCTCGACCACGACCTCGTCGGTCACCGCCAACACCGAATCGGACAGCTCGGCGGACGTTTCCCCACCGATCAGGTTGACGCTGAGCGCACCGCCCACTGCGGCCGAACTGCCGCCGCTGACAGCGCCGGCCAGCGAATCGGCCTCGCCGGTGTTCTCCGCGCGCACGCTCAGGCTTCCGGCGCGCACCCCGCTGCCGGCGGCCATGCCCGACAGGCCCGAAGCGCGCGCGGCGATGGTGTTGTCGACGATGCTGTTGCTGCTGGCCCCGGCGACCGAGACGTTGCCCGACACGGTGCCGGCGACCGCCAGCGAGCGCGCGGTCCCGGTGCCGGTGGCCGCCACCTCGATGCCGCCATCGATGTCCAGGCGGGTGTCCGCCAGTTCGGCTTCGGTGCGGTCCTCGACCAGGGCGATGTTGATCGCCGCGCCGATCGCCGCGGTGTTGGACGCAGCGACCGAGCCGGACAGGGTGAAGATGTCCGAGCCGCTGGCGGCGCCGACCGACAGGCTGGACGCGTCCACCCGGCTGTCGCCGACCGATGCCAGGGTGTGGTTGCCGGTCTCGCTCCAGGCGAACGAGCCGGAGATGGCCACACTGTTGCCGGCGGTGCCGGCGATGGCCGCCGACACGATCTGCGCGTCGTTGGTCGCCGCGACATCGACCGCGCCACTGCTGGTGAGGCTGGCGTTGGTGGCTTCCACCCCGGTCTCGTTGCCGATGTCGTTGTAGGTCACCGCGGCGCCGACCGCCGCCTTGGAACCGATCGCCACGTTGCCGGCCCCGCTGCCGATGAAGCTGGCGTTGCGCGCGCTGGCGTCGATCGCGCCGGCGCTGATGTCCGTGTCCACGCCGTCGGCGCCGATCAGCACCCGGGTGTTGTTGCCGATCATGTTCGCGGTGGCATTGCCCATGCCGGCGAACTTGCTGGTGGCCACGCCTCCGCCGATGCTGAAGCCGAGGATGGTGGTGCTGTCTGCGGCCGCCAGCCCGGCGGTCCCGCCGACGTCCAGGGTGGCGTCGGCCACCTCGACCACGTGAGAGTTGTTCACCTCGCTGCCGACGAAGGACAGGCCGACGTTGTTCTTGCCGGCCTGGAACAGCCCGGCCACGGCGATGATGGAACTGCCCGGGTCGTCGTAGTGGACGCCGTCGACGTCCAGCTGCAGCGCGTCGCCGCGGTAGTCCACGCCCTCGCCCGGGGTGGTGCCGACGGCATGCAGCCGGTCCTCGAACACCTGCACCGCCGACGTGCTGCTCGCCTGCGCCAGCAGGTCACCGTCCACGTCCACCACGGCGCCGCCGCCGATCGAGGCGCGGGTGACGTTGTCGACGTTGTTGTAGATCACCGCGCCGGCCAGGCCGTTGCTGTCCGAGCCGCCGCCGCCCATCGCCGCGCCGGCGACGATCCGCGCCGCGTCCAGCGCGCGCAGCTTGACTTCGTCGTAGCCGGAGACGCTGCCGCCATCGATGCCGGCTTCGGTATGGTCGGCGATCTCGGCGTGGGTGAACGCGCCGCCGATGCCGGCGCGACCGCCGAAATACAGGCTGCCGGCACCGACGTTGACGTAGGTGCGGCCGTAGGCGCTCACGTCCAGGCCGTTGTCGCCGTCCAGGGTGCTGCCGGCCAGCCAGGCACGGGTGTCGTTGCTCGAGCGCCCGATCGAGAACGATCCGACCACCGAGGCGGCGGTGGACTGGTCGGTCGACTTGTTGACCGACACGCCCAGCGCCACGTTGGTCTGCTCGCCGCCGCTGAGCGCGTGCACGGCGACATCGTTGGCGTGCTGCAGGTCCGCTGCGGACAGGTACGCCTCGGTGTCGTTGTCGACCATGCTGTAGGACACCGCGCCGCCGATTGCCGCGCTGAACTTGCTGCTGTCGGCCTTGGCCAAGGTGATCGCCGCCGAGCCGCTGGCGCTGGCCAGCACGGTGTCGTTCACCGACTCCACGCCGACGCTGACACCGTCGGCCGGGGTGCGGCCGCCGACCTGTGCGCCGTCCAGGTAGGCGCGGGTGCCCTGCTTGACCAGGTTCACGCTGGAACTGCCGGACACGCTGATGCCGAACTTGGGTTCGGCCGGCTTCTCATCGCCACCTCCGGCACCCTGCTCGCCGCGGACCTTGTCGGCCACCTTGTCCAGCAGCGGCAGCTGGGCGAACTTGTCGGCCGCCGCGCCGCGCAGCGAATCGACCTTGGACTGCGCCGAATCCTTCAGCTTCTTGACGAAGCCGGGCTTTGCATCGGCCGGCGGCGGGTTGGAGCTCTTGGCCACCGCGCCGGCCACCGCGACCGCGCCGGACATGCCCTTGCTCTCGGCCTGGACCGACAGGTCGTCTACGCGGATGGCACCGCTGCCGGCGGTGTCCCCGATCGCCACGGTGCCGTCGGCGGCATCGGGCGCATCGGTGGCATTGTCGCCCACGTACGCGCGGGTATCGGTATCCAGGTTGTGCACCGCCACGCCCAGCCCGACCGACAGGCTGTTGCTCATCGCCAGCGCGCCGGACACCGACCAGGTGAACAGGTCCTGCAGCGCGTCCACGTCCAGGCGTTGCGCCTCGATCGTGGCGTCGCGGCTGACCGAAGCCAGCGTGGTGCTGGACAGGTCCAGCAGGGCCATGGTGCCGTCCACGCCGATGCTGGACCCACCGCCGCCCATCAGCGCCAGCGAGACCACGTGGTCGCGGGTCTGCGCGTCCACAACCACGTCCGCGTCGGTGGTCACCTCCACGCCGGCGGCGATGCCGGCCACGGTGGTGGTGTCGTAGACCACGTTGTTGAAGCTGCCACCGATCGCGGCGCCGTCCTTGCCCGCGCCGACCCGTTCCAGTTTCAGCGCCAGGTCGCCGACCGAGTGCATCGAACGCGAATCGGTGAGCGCGGCCACGGCGACCGATCCGGCCCAGTCCGCCTTGCGGTCGTCGCCGGCCAGCGCGGTCTCCCATGCGCCGTCGTTGGCATCGGCGCGGCTGGTCAGGGAGGCGCCGTCGCCGACCCAGGCACGGCTGTTGTTGGTCACGTGGTAGTGGCTGACCGCGCCGCCCAGGGCCAGGTCGTCGGCCTTGCTGCTGGCGCTGACATAGCTGGTGAACAGTTCCTCGGGATTGCCCACCAGGCTCTTGGCGGCACTGAGCGAATCGAGCAGCGCATCGAAGCTACTGAAGTCGGGCACCGCGCCCTGCAGCCTGGAGAAATCCATCGGCAGCACGACTTCCGAGCCCACGCCGATATGCTCGGCCTCGACCGTGGCGCCGTCGCCGATCTCGGCCACCGCGTCGTGTTCCAGGTTGGTGATGGCCACCGCCGCCGACAGCGCGAAGGTGCTGCCCGGGTTGTCGTCGTCCGGCGCCGAACCGTCGATCTCGCTGCCTGCGGTCATGCCGATGCCGGCGTCGACCACGCCGGCATGGACCACCACGTCGCCGCCGGCGTCGATCGTGGTGCCGTCGGCCAGGTGCGCATCGGCCGAATGCCGGCCGTCGGTGTAGATCACCGCGGCGCCGAGCTTGAACGGCGCGACCTGTGCGGTCGCATCGTCGCCCTGATCGCCAAGCTGGCCTTTGAGCTTGCCCAGGCCCTGTCCCATCAGGTCGCGCATGGCCGCCGTGGCATCGGCGTCGCTGGCGAGCTGCTTGACCGTGGCGCTGGTCGACGGCGGCTCGGCGATCGTCGCATTGGTGTAGTTGCCGTCGACCAGCGAGGCGGCCTGCACCACCACGTCGCCGCCGGTGTCCACGTCGGCGCCGTTGACCGCGTTGGCCGAGACGTCCTGCAGGCTGACCGCTGCGGCCAGGCCCACCGCACCCTCGCTGTCGGCGTACGCCACCGCCGAGGTCGAGAAGTCGGACTGGTTGAGCGCGCCGACCTGCACGCCGCCCACGTCCAGCGTGGCGCCTGCGGCGATGGAGGCGTCCGCGGCCGCATCGACGGTGGAAACGGCGACCGTGGTGGCCACCATCGTGCCTTCGGTGGCGAACGAGGTCACCGACACGTCCAGGGTGTTCCGGGTGGCCGCTCCGACCGAGAGCGTGCCCCCGGCCTGGATGTCCGCACCGGAGGCGACGGTGGCGGCGGCGGCGGTGTCCAGGTCGGCATAGAGCGCACCGATGCTGAGTGCGTTCTGCAACTGCGCGCTGCCATGCAGGCCGGTGACCACGGTCTCGATCGCCTGCTCGGTACTCGCGGACAGGTCGACATCACCGCGGGCTTCGATGCGGGCGCTGCCGCCGAGCGCGACCGCAGCCGAGGTGTCCGTGGCCAGGTAGCCGATGGTGCCGCCGATGATGCTGCCAGCCAGCTGCGCCAGGTCGGTCATGGCGCTGCCGGCGATGGTCGCCAGGCCGGCATCCGGATCGTCCCAGGCCGAGTCGGCCACGCTGGTCGCGCTCAAGGCGATGTCGCCGCCGCGCAGGCGGCCGTCCACCTGCACCCGGCTGTGCGCCTCGGCCAGCCCGGTCTGCACCTTGGCACGCGCGGCCGCGTCGATGGCGATGTCGCCAGCCTCGTGGGCACCGGTGGCCCCGGCATCGAGCATCGCCCCGCCGGCCACGGCGATGTCGCGGCCAGCCACGACGATGTCGCCCGAATCGCCGGTCGAGGCGTCGGCATCGGCCAGCGTGCCGCTGGAACCGACCTGGCGCGAGTCGATGCGCGCGCCGGCCTGGATCTGCACGATGTCGTCGGCCTGCAGGACGATGTCGCCGCCCTCGGCGTGGACCGTGCCCGAGACCAGCAGGCTGTCCTCGGCCACCAGCAGGATGTTGCCGCCGTCGTTGACCAGGCGCGTGCCGGTGCCGGCGCCGGTGTTGACCGCTACTTCGCTGTCCAGGCGGTCGGCGCCGCTGCCGCCGGCGACCCAGATCGTGCCCGAGGCGTCGATCGCCCGGGCCTGGATGCGCACGTCGTCGCGGGCATTGATCCGGCCGAGGACGGAAACCCCGGCCGGGGACAGCGGCACCTCGCCGCGCAGCAGCGCCGCGACCGCGTTGTCGCCGGTGCTGCCGGCGTCGAGCAGCCGGTTCATGAAGCCGGTGGTCGGCGTGGCGATGGCGAGCGAGCCCACGTTGAGCACGCCGCTGGCGCCGACCACCACGCCGTGGGTATCGGCGAAGAACACGCGGCCGCCGATTTGGCCGTCCTTGTAGCTGTTGAGCACGCCGTTGATCAGTGCCTGGCTGTCCCACACCAGGTTGATCAGGTTGTCCGCGCCGTCCGGGACCATCAGGTCGACGGTATCGCCCTGGGCCAGGCTGAAGTCGCCGAACGAGTTGAAGGCGTTGCGGTTGCGGATGCGGCTGGCGTCGCTGTCCACCTGGTAGCGGTTGCCGTCGCCCGGATTGGTGATGACCGTGCCCAGGTCGCGGCCCGGGTCCGAAGGCGTGGTGATGGTGCTGTTGCCGGCGCTGGCGATGCCGGGGACGGCCAACCCCAGGACCGAGCCGATGGCCATCGCCAGGGTCCCTGGCCGCACATCGCTGCGGACGGCGGCGGGGACGCGCGCGGGGCGCAGCGAGGAATTCGGACGGATCGACGGCATGTCGGTGCTCCAGGGCCAAAACAGGATGAGCGGATGCGCGGACGCACCCGTTTCGGAAGGTTGCGGCGGATCAGTGACTGGCGGCGCGCGGTTGCGCCCGTGCATCCATGCGCCGCGACAGGCGCTCGATGTTGACCAGCGACATCAGGTGCACGTGGATCCAGCCCAGGTCGCCGGACCGCAGCAGTTCCAGCAGGGGTTTGCCCTTGAGCGCGCGCAGCCGGGTTTCGTCGACCACCGACAGGCCGTCCAGGTTGAACGCCTCGCCTGCCGCCGGCTGCACCCGGATCCGCCGCGGTTGCAGCAGGTCCAGCTGGTGCAGGCGGCGGGTGAAGGCGCGGGTGCGCTGCAGGTGCCCCTGGTATTCCCCGAGGAAGCGCAGCGCGTTGCCCAGCAATGGGCTGTCCCCGCCGTCGGCGGTGAACAGCGGATCGCCCCGCTCCTCGCCCAGGCCTGGATACCCTGCATCCAGGCAGACCGTGAAGCCGTCGGCGGCCTCGGGCTTCTCCGCCAGCACGAACGGATAACGGCGCAGGAAGGCCGGGACGTAGCCGTCCTCAAGCCAGCGGCCGTCGGCGTCCACGCTGAGGTTCTCGCCGCCGCGCAGGCCCAGCAGCGCCGCGGGCAGCACATCCTCACCGCTGCCGGCGAATACGATCGGGTACTCGCAGGCGGCACGGGCGAACTCGGCGGCCGCCAGCGGCACCGAGTTGATCCCGGCGGCGAAGCCGAAATCCCCCGGCGTGGCCTGCAGGCGCAGGTTCCGGTGCTGGCGGCGGTCGAGCGGCACCGGCCGGTCGTAGATCAGCAACTGCTTCATGGCATCCCCCTTGTCGGCCCCCGGCCCCCACGCAGGGGGCACCCAACAACACCTACCGTGAAATGCGCCGCGGACCTATCACCCGTTTCCCGGACCCGCGACCTGGCTCAACCCTGCTTGAGCCCGATCTCCAGCCGGTCCAGCCGGCGCGGCAGTTCCGACCCCGGCACCAGCTGGGCGCGCAGTACCGGCGCGGCCTGCTCGAACTGTTCGCGGGCCTGCTCGGTGCGGCCGGCCTGCAGCAGCGACTCGGCCAGCGGCACGCGGTGGCGCGCGGTGGAAATCGTGTCCGCGCCGTACTGGGCTTCGGCCATGGCCACCGCCTCGGCCCAGGCCGCCGCCGCCTCGCCTGCGCGCCCTTCGCGCTGGAGCAGGTCGGCCACCAGTACCTGGAGGCGGAACGCCAGCACTGGCGGCTTGCCGGCGACCAGCGGCCGCAGCGCCTCCAGCGTGGCCCGGGCGGCGGCGTGGCGGCCGCTGCGGATCTGCCATTCGGCCCAGCCCAGGCGCGTGATCAGCAGGTCGCGGGCATCCGCGGCCAGCCGCGACGACCAGACTTCCAGCGCGTGCGCGAGCAGCGGCTCGGCCTCCGCGACCTGGCCGCCGCGCATCAGCGCGCGCGCCAGGTTGGTCCCCGCGCGCAGCGTGGCGGGGTTGTCCGGGCCCAGCGCGTCCTTGCGGAACGCATATGAGCGCCGGTACATCTGCAGCGCGCGTTCGGCGTCGCCGCGCGACTCCTCCAGGCTGGCGAAGTTGTTCAGCGTGACCATGTAGTCGACGCTGTCCTCGCCCAGCACGCGCGCCTCGATCTCCAGCGCATGGGTGTAGTACGCCGCCGCCAGCGTGTAGTCGCCCAGGTCCTGGTTGATGCTGGCCAGCTCGTTGTAGACAGTGGACGTGTTGTCGCTGTCGTCGCCGAACAGGGACAGCGCCAGCGCCAGGTTCTGCTTCTGCAGCGCCTCGGCCTCGCGCAGACGCCCCTGCTCGGTGACGGTCATCGCCAGCACGTGGCGGGTCGACCAGGCATCGAACGAGTCCTCGCCGTTCAGTTCGATCTTCATCGCCAGCGCGTCGCGCAGGACCCGTTCCGAACGGGCCAGGTCGCCCCACTTCCGGTACAGCAGTCCGATGTTGTGGTCGACCACAGCGCGATGGCGCTGTGCGTTGGGCAGCGTGGCGCGCAGGTCGCGGGAACGCTCGAAGGCCTGCAGCGATTCCGGGAACCGCTCCTGCTCCATCAGCGCCAGGCCCAGCGAGTTCAGGGCGCGGGCGCGGAGGCTCTGGACTTCCACGCCGCCGTCGCCGACGCGCCGGTCGAGCACCTCCAGCGCCTGGCCCGCGACCTGTTCGGCCTCCACGCCACGCCGGCCGTTGGCCAGCAGCACCGACAGCTCGTTCAAGGCGTCGACCGCTTCCAGCGGCAGGGCCACGTCCGCGGCCAGCAACGAGGCCGAAGCCTCGCGCAGGAGCTCCTCGCCACGCCGGCTCTGGCCGATGTTCTTGTAGGCCTGGCCGATCACGTGCTGCACGCGCGCACGGATGGCGGGCGAATCGGCCAGCTCCCGCTCGATCCGCGCCGCGCCCGCATCGAGCACCTCGCGCGCCGAAGCCTCGCTGTCGCCCTTGCCGAGCTTGCGCGGATCGGCCGCTTCGAACGAAGCCAGCAGGAACCGCCCGACCTGGTCGGCCACCTGCGCCTCCTGCTGCGCCTGCGCGCGTTCCTGGCCCAGCCGCCAGACGAAGCCGCCGCTGAGCGCAAGCACCAGCACCGCCGCGCCAGCTTCGCGCCAGTGCCGGCGCAGGCCGCGGCCGAAGCGGTACAGCCGCGAGCCGCGGCGCGCGGCCACCGCACGGTGGTCCAGGTAGCGCTGCACGTCGTCGGCCAGGGCCTCGATCGAGGCATAGCGACCGTCGGCGTCCAGCGCGCAGGCCTTGCCGGCGATCGCATCCAGGTCGCCCGCCAGGCGACGGCGCCACGGGCAGTCGGATCCGGCCCACTGGCTCGGCGCGGCCACCGGCCGGATCCGATCGTCGGCGCTGCGTTCCACCCGCCGGCCGGCGGCCAGTTCGACCAGCATGACGCCCAGGCTGAACACGTCGCTGCGGGTGCTGACCGGTTCCCCGGCCAGCATCTCCGGGGCCGCATAGGCGGGCGTGCAGAACGGGGTGCGCTCGCCCTCGGCGCCGTCCAGCAGGCGGGCGATGCCGAAGTCCAGCAGCACCGGCTCGCCGTCCTCGCGCACCAGCACGTTGCCGGGCTTGAGGTCGCAATGCACCACCAGGTGCGCGTGCGCAGCCTGCACCGCGCGGCACACGCGCACAAACAGCGCCAGCCGCTGGCGCAGGTCCAGGCCGTGTCTCCGGCAGTACTCGTCCAGCGGCACCCCGTCCACGAACTCCATCACCAGGTACGGCATGCCGCCGGCGGTGGTGCCGCCGTCGTAGAGGCGGGCGATGTTCGGATGTTGCAGGCCGGCGAGGATGCGGCGCTCCTCGGCCAGGCGCGCGGCGGTACGCGGATCGGACACCCCGCGCAGCAGCTTCACCGCCACCTTCTGCGCGTACATCTCGTCGGCGCGTTCGGCGACGAACACCACGCCCATGCCGCCGGACGCGAGCCGCTCGACCAGCCGCCACGGCCCGAGGGTGTCGCCCGGCTCCAGTTCAGGCGCTGCCAGCCGGGCGAGCAGGCCATCCACCGGCGCGCGGGCGCGCTCCAGCGAGCGGGTCTGGGAGCGCAGCAGCTCCAGGGTCTCGCGCCGCAGCTCCGGGTCGGCGGTCAGGCGCTCGAGCTCGGCCTGCCAGGCATCGGGCGGAAACTCGCACACCGCATCGAACAGGTCGCGCAACTGTTGCCAGTGATCGTGTTCCATGCGCTCCCCCTGCGCTGCGGCCGTTCTTCAGGCCAGTTGCCGGTTCAGCCACGCCCGGGCGAAGCGCAGGTCGCGGTCGACCGTCGGTACCGAGATCTCGAGCACCGTTGCGATCTCCTCGTGCGACATGCCACCGAAATAGGCCAGTTCCACCGCGCGCCCGGCGCGCTCGTCGCGTCCGCTCAGTTGCTCCAGCGCCTGGTGCAGCGCGAGCACGTCGTAGTCGCCGGCATCCTCGTTGTGGGCGCCCCCCTGGTCCACCTGCGACAGGGTGACGTTGACCGCGCCGCCGCCGCGCTTGGCGGCGACGTTGGCGCGCGCGTGGTCGACCAGCACCGCGCGCATCTTCAGCGCGGCCAGGGCGAAGAAGTGCGCACGGTCGGCGTAGCCGACATCGCGGCCGAGCATGCGCAACAGCGCTTCGTGCACCAGCGACGTCGGCCGCAGGGTGGCATCGCCGTGCGCCTGGCCCAGCCGCGAGGCGGCCATCTCGCGCAACGCCTCGTAGACGGCATCGAACAGCTGCTCGCGCGCCTGCAGGTCGCCGGAGCGCCAGGACAGCAGGAGTCGGGTGATGTCGTCGGGCAAGCCTGTTTCCCCCGGCGGCCGATACCCGGGCCGCGCAACAGCCTGGATTATAGGCAATACCGCGGCGGCACCGTGCCGGTGAAGGCCAGCGCATCCAGGCCCTGTGCCCGACCAGCGCCTGCCCCCCTCTTCTCAACTCCAGCCCGCGTCCACCACGAACTCCTGCGCCGTGATCGCGCGGGCCTGGTCGGAGGCGAGAAACAACACCGCCGCGGCGATGTCATCCGGCCACACCTTGTCGGGCAGGCACTGGTTGCGCCGGATCTCGTGCTCGCCCTCCTCGTCCAGCCACAGCTCGACCTGGCGCTCGGTCATCACCCAGCCCGGCGTGACCACGTTGATCCGGATGCGCTGCGCACCCAGTTCACGGGCCAGCCCGCGCGTGAGTCCGTTCACCGACGATTTGGCAGTCGCATACACCGGATAGCCGGCGTTCCGGATCCGCCAGCCATTCGATCCGAGATTGACGATCGAGCCGCCACCGAGGCGGCGCATGCCCGGCAGCACCGACTGGATGGCGAAGAAGGCCGGGCGCTGGTTGACCGCCACGCAACGGTCCCAGTATTCGGGGGTGACGTCCTGGAGCGCATGCCGGTCGTCGCTGCCGACGTTGTTTACCAGGACATGGAAGTCGCCCAGTTCGGCCGCCGCCTCGGCGATGGCCTGCTGCAGGGCGGCTACGTCGGTGACGTCGCAGCGCCGGTGCCAGGGACGGGGATGGCCGGCGGCGTGCACGCGCCGCGCCAGCGCGCTGCTGGCGTCGTCGGCGATATCGACGAAAGCGACTCGTGCACCCTGTCGCGCGAACGCCTCCACCAGCGCCGCGCCGATGCCGCTGCCGCCGCCGGTGATGAACACCCTGCGGCCGGCCAGTTGCGGATAGACCGCCTGCTCCAGGTGCCCGCTGCCATCGCTCGCCGGTGTCGCCGTCATGCCCCTCTCCTGTGCCGGATGCGGTCGGAACGGGTCCACGCGCATCGAACCTGGTTGGACTTACGCGATGCGTGCCTGGCGACCCCGCGCCGGGCAACAAAAAAGCCGGCATGGCGGCCGGCTGGTTCTTCCCACGAAACGCCCCCGAATCAGGGCCTTAGGTGGTGGGCGGTACAGGGTTCGAACCTGTGACCCCTACCATGTCAAGGTAGTGCTCTACCGCTGAGCTAACCGCCCGGTGCTGCATCCCCCGCGCGGATTGCCGGCGACAGGGGCGCGCATTCTACCCCGCCGGCGGGGAGGGCCACAACCGCCAGACTGCGCCCGCCGGACCGGGCGCCTTGCAGGGGCGGGCATGACCGCAACCCCGACGCCACCGGCCCAGGCGACATTCTCATGGTCCCGACGCCCGTGTCGCGGTCATGCCCGCTTGTGTCTACCCGAACCGGTAGCCTTGAGTGGAGAGCGATGTGCGGCACGCCGATAGCCCGTTGTGTTGCGAGCACGTGTAGGAGCCTGAGCGGCCGCACATCGACC
>NZ_PDWM01000050.1 GCF_010093225.1 Pseudoxanthomonas koreensis
CCCCCGCCCAACGCGACTTCACCCTCGACCCCGCCGACACCGAGCGCCTGGCCAACCTGGCCGGCCCGTTCGACGGCCACCTGCGCCAGATCGAACTGCGCCTGGGCGTGGAGATCGCCAACCGCGGCAACGTGTTCCGGGTCACCGGCGCGGACGCCGCGACCGCCAGCGCCGAGCACCTGCTGCGCGCGCTCTACGACGAGGCCGGCGAAACCACCTTCGACAGCCACGCCATCCACCTGCGCCTGAACGAGGCCAACGTCGACCGGCTCGACGACGACGGCTACCGGCCGCAGGAAGTGGCCGTGCGCGTGCGCCGCGGCACCATCCGCGGCCGCGGCGCCAACCAGGCGCGCTACCTGCACGCCATCGCCACCCACGACATCAACTTCGGCATCGGCCCGGCCGGCACCGGCAAGACCTTCCTGGCCGTGGCCATGGCGGTGGACGCGCTCAACGAATCGCGGGTGCAGCGGCTGGTGCTGGTGCGCCCGGCGGTGGAGGCCGGCGAGAAGCTCGGCTTCCTGCCCGGCGACCTGAGCCAGAAGGTCGACCCCTACCTGCGCCCGCTGTACGACGCCCTGTACGAGATGCTCGGCGTGGAGAAGGTGGTCAAGCTGCTGGAGAAGAACGTCATCGAGATCGCGCCGCTGGCCTACATGCGTGGCCGCACGCTCAACGACGCCTTCGTGATCCTGGACGAGGCGCAGAACACCACCATCGAGCAGATGAAGATGTTCCTGACCCGGCTGGGCTTCGGCTCCACCGCGGTGGTCACCGGCGACATGACCCAGGTCGACCTGCCGAAGCACGTGAAATCCGGGCTCAAGGACGCGATCGAGGTGCTGCGCGGAGTCGAGGGCGTGAGCTTCACCTTCTTCGAGGCGCGCGATGTCGTGCGCCATCCGCTGGTTGCACGGATCGTTTCGGCCTACGACCGCCGCGACGCGCAGGACCGGGAAACGGGAGCCAATCCATGACCAGGGGCCCGGTACGCCTCGACGTTTCCATCAGCTACGCGGTGCCGCGTGCCGGGGTGCCGGCGGCGACCAGCTTCCGCAAGTGGGTGGCCGCCGCGCTGCAGGGGCGCATCCGCGAGGCCGACCTGGCGATCCGTATCGTCGACGCCAAGGAAGGACGCGCGCTCAACCGCCACTACCGCGGCAAGGACTACGCGACCAACGTGCTCAGCTTCCCGGCCGAACTGCCCGAGGGCGTGAAGCTGCCGCTGCTGGGCGACCTGGTGATCTGCGCGCCGGTGGTGGCGCGCGAGGCGAAGGAACAGGGCAAGACGGTGGCCGCGCACTACGCGCACCTCACCGTGCACGGCGCCCTGCACCTGCTGGGCTGGGACCACGAGGACGACAAGGATGCCGAAGCGATGGAACAGCTCGAGCGCGAAGTGCTCGCCGGACTCGGCCTGCCCGATCCCTATGCGGAGGAATGAACCACCCATGCCGCGCATCCTTACGGCGTCCACCCTGCTCGCCCTCGCCCTGCTCGCCCCTGCCGCCATCGCGCAGGAAGGCGACGCCACCGCGGCACTGTCCGCTCCGACGGGCGACCTGTCTGCCCTGCTCGAATGCCGGGCAGGCCGGGCCGATTTCATGGCCTACATCCCGGTGCTGCGCGATCCGCTGAAGGCGATCGCGCTGGGATGGCGGCCGTTGCCGCAGGCCAATCCGTTCATGATCGAGTACCGCCTGAACACGCCAGTGAGCGTGTTCGGCCACCAGAGCGACCACATCGCCTTCGCCGGCGACGGCGTGGTCGCCGTGCTCGACCTGGCTGATCCGCGGGTACTTGCCCGCGAACTGCAACTGGAAACCGGCATCGACACGCCGGAGAAGGCGCTGTTCGGCCGCGAGGCGCGCGCCACGGAAGTGACCGGCCCCGACGGTGCGCCCGGCTGGGTGGAGACGGCGGTGATCAACGTCTCCAACGTCGATTCGCACCCGGGCAAGACCCTGGCCGGCTGCAGCTACAGCCTGGATCCGCCCGCACCGGCGGAGGAGGCCGATGTGCCCCCGACGGTGGCCGCGCCCTCGCCCGGCGCCGCCCAACCGCGCTAGACTGCCTGCAACGCCCGGTTTTCTCCGGCGCGCCAGCTTCTCAATATCCTCTTTCTCCACAGAATGTCCGAAGACGACAGTAGTCGCACCGCGCCGGAGCCGCAGGAACGCCGGCGCACCTGGCTGGAGCGGATCAGTTCCGCGTTCTCCGGCGAACCCGACACGCGCGAGGACCTGGTCGAACTCCTGCGCGACGCGCAGGCCGGCGGGCTGATCGACGCCGACACCCTGCGCATGATGGAAGGCGCGCTCTCCGTGTCCCAGCTCACCGTGGGCGACGTGATGGTCTCGCGCTCGCAGATGGTCTCGCTGCCCGCGGAGGCGCGCTTCCTGGACCTGATGAAGCAGGTGGTCGAATCCGGCCATTCGCGCTTCCCCGTGCACGGCGACGACCGCGACGAGATCCTCGGCATCCTGCTGGCCAAGGACCTGCTGCGCGGCGTGGTCGCCGACAACGGGCCCGGCGACATCCATGCGCTGCTGCGCCCGGCGGTGCTGATCCCGGAATCGAAGAAGCTCAACCTGCTGCTCAAGGAGTTCCGCCTCTCGCGCAACCACATGGCGATCGTGGTCGACGAGTACGGCGGGGTGGCCGGACTGGTCACCATCGAAGACGTGCTCGAGCAGATCGTCGGCAAGATCGACGACGAGCACGACGACGCCGAGGACGGCAGCGCGCTGATCGCCGCGCAGGCCGACGGCCAGTTCGTGGTCGATGCGCTGACCCCGATCGGCGACTTCAACGAGCGCTTCGGCGCGGCCCTGCCCGACGACGAGTACGACACCATCGGCGGCCTGGTCACCGAGGCCATCGGCCACCTGCCGGAAGCCGGCGAGGAACTGGCCCTGGACCGCTTCCAGTTCCGGGTGATCCGCGCCGATGCACGCCGGGTGCGCGCCTTCCAGGTCGCGGTGCTGGCCGCCGATCCGCAGGACGGGAACTGATGCCGCTGGTGCGCGACCGGCTCCACGGGCCGGCCGGGATTGCAGGGGCGTTGCGGGCGGCGTGGCTGGTCCTGTTGCTCGGCGTGTCCGCGCTGCTGTCGCCGCGTGCGGCGGCAGCCGACGCACCGCGCATCGGGGTGGTCACGATGCAGCCGGGCGAGGTGTTCTTCGAGCGCTTCGGCCACGACGCGATCGTGGTGGTGGATCCGGACACCGGCGAGGCCATCTCGTACAACTTCGGCTACTTCGATCCGTCCGAGCCGGATTTCCTCGCCCGCTTCGTGCGCGGCGAGATGCTCTACCACCTGGTCGCGCTGCCGGCCACGCAGGACCTGGCCCAGTACCAGGACGCCGGCCGCGGCGCGAGCATGCAATGGCTGGATCTGGAACCGGAGCAGGCACGCGCGCTGGCCGCCACCCTGGCCGAACGCGCGAAGCCTGAGAACTCGCGCTACCGCTACGATTACTTCACCGCCAACTGCGCCACCCAGGTGCGCGACGCGCTGGACCAGGCGATGGGCGGCGCACTGAAGTCGCAGCTGTCGGCGCGCTCGCGCGGCAACACCTTCCGCAGCGAAGCGGTGCGCCTGGCGCGGCCGGCGCCGTGGATGTGGCTGGGCTTCGATCTGGGCCTGGGGCCGTTCGCGGACCGCCCGCTGTCGCGCTGGGAGGAAGCGTTCGTGCCGATGCGCCTGGCCGACAGCCTGCGCGAGGCGCGCAACAGCGCCGGCCGCCCGCTGGTGCAGGCCGAACAGGAGCTGCTGCCGCACCGCATCGCGCCCGAACCGGAGGAACGGCCGCGGCGCTGGTTGCCGTGGGCGCTGGCCGGCGTGGTGCTGGGCGCGGGCATCGTGCTGGCGCGCCGGAAGCCGCGGCTGCTGGCCGGGGCGGCGCTGCCGCTGTGGCTGCTGTGCGGGCTGGGCGGCGCGCTGTTGATCTTCATCTGGGGCTTCACCGCGCACCAGGCGGGCTGGGCCAACCGCAACCTGTTCCTACTCAACCCGCTGTGCCTGCTGCTGCTGCCCGGCGCGGTGGCGCTGCTGCGCGGGCGCGCGCCGGGGCGGCTGTTCCGTCCCGTGCTGTGGGCGGTGGCCGGCCTGGCCGCACTGGGCTGGATCATGCAGTGGCTGAGCCTGCAGCCGCAGTACAACCTGCCGTGGATCGCGCTGCTGTTGCCGCTGCACCTCGCCCTGGCTCTCGCCCTGGGCCGCCGTCCCCTGTAGGAGCCCACTTCAGGGGGCGACCCGATCCCGCTTGAGGCACGGTGTTCGACGCGCGGCTCCCGGATGGGTCGCGTTGAACGCGGTGGCCTTCCGATCCCGTCGGGTCGCCCCCTGAAGTGGGCTCCTACAGAAGAGCCACAAGGTACGGTGCGGGTTGCCCGGCATCGCGCCGCGGCGCAGGATGCGGCGCATGGAAACCACCGCCGCGCCGCCGGATGCCAACCCGGCCTGCGTCATCAACTGCGCCTGGTACGACGGCGAAGGCCGCCGCCACGACCTGACCCTCGACGAACTCAGCGACCACCTGGCCGGCGATGCGGCCGGCTTCGCCTGGGTCGGACTGTACGAGCCCACCGACGCGGTGCTGTACCAGCTGCAGCAGGAACTGGACCTGCACCCGCTGGCGGTGGAGGACGCCAGCAACGCGCACCAGCGGCCCAAGGTCGAGGTCTACGGCGACACCCTGTTCGTGGCCGCGCACACCGCGCAGCTGCTCGACGAACGGATCCGCTACGGCGAGACCCACGCCTTCGTCGGCACCCGCTTCCTGCTGACCGTGCGCCACGGTGCCTCGCTGTCCTACGCCCCGGCGCGGGCACGGATGGAGCGCGAGCCGGAGCTGCTGCGGCTCGGCCCGGCGATGGCGCTGTACGCGGTGCTCGACTCGATCGTCGACAACTACGCGCCGATCGTCGATGGCTACCGCGACACCCTGCACGCGCTGGAACGCGACATCTTCTCCGACACCTACCGCCGCGCGGTCGTGGTCCGCCTGTACGACCTCAAGCGCGACCTGACCTTCATGCGGGTGGCGGTCTCGCCGCTGCAGGACGTGCTGGCGCAGCTGATGCGGACCCAGGTCGCGCAGGGCCAGCTGCCGCGCGAGGAAGTGCGGGTCTACCTGCGCGACGTGCACGACCACGTGCTACGGATCAACGACAGCATCGACAGCATGCGCGACATGCTCGGCACCGCGCTGAGCGTGAACCTGTCGCTGGTCACCGTGGCCCAGGGCGAGACGGTCAAGCGGCTGGGCGCATGGGCGGCGCTGCTGGCCGCGCCGACCCTGATCACCAGCTGGTACGGGATGAACTTCGCGTACATGCCCGAGCTCGAGCCGCGCGTGGCCTATCCGTTGCTGGTGCTGGCGGTGGCCGCGGTCTGCGCCGTGCTGTACCGGCTGTTCAAGCGCGCCGGCTGGCTGTGACGGCCGGCGTGCGCACATCCATGCTGCAAACGCACATAGGACCAAAGTAGCAGCGGGAAGGCCCCCGGCGAGATTGACCTGACGCGCCGGGAGGACGACCCTTGGACGACTCCCGCGGAGGCTTCCCCATGAAAGCATTCTCGAAGATCGGCTGGGCCGCGCTCGCGCTGCTCGGCGCGTTCTGCCTCGGTACCGTGGCCCTGCGCCGCGGCGAACAGATCAGCGCGCTGTGGATCGTGGTCGCGGCGGTGTCGATCTACCTGGTCGCCTACCGCTACTACAGCCTGTACATCGCGAAGAACGTGATGGGGCTGGACCCGCGCCGGGCCACGCCCGCGCACGTCCACAACGATGGCCTGGACTACGTGCCCACCAACAAGCACGTGCTGTTCGGCCACCACTTCGCCGCCATCGCCGGCGCCGGCCCGCTCGTGGGGCCGGTGCTCGCCGCGCAGATGGGATACCTGCCGGGCATGATCTGGCTGATCGCCGGCGTGGTCCTGGCCGGCGCGGTGCAGGACTTCATGGTCCTGTTCATCTCCAGCCGCCGCGACGGGCGTTCGCTGGGCGACCTGGTCCGCGAGGAGATGGGACAGGTGGCCGGCACCATCGCCCTGTTCGGCGCATTCCTGATCATGATCATCATCCTGGCGGTGCTGGCGATGATCGTGGTAAAGGCGCTGGCGGAAAGCCCGTGGGGCATGTTCACGGTGATCGCCACCATGCCCATCGCGATCTTCATGGGCATCTACATGCGCTACATCCGCCCCGGCAGGATCGGCGAGATCTCCGTGGTCGGCATCGCCCTGCTGCTGGCGGCGATCTGGTTCGGCGGCCAGGTCGCCGCGCATCCGACGTGGGGCCCGGCCTTCACCTTCACCGGCACCCAGATCACCTGGATGCTGATCGGCTACGGCTTCGTCGCCGCGGTGCTGCCGGTGTGGCTGCTGCTGGCGCCGCGCGACTACCTGTCCACCTTCCTAAAGATCGGCGTGATCGTCGGCCTGGCCATCGGCATCTTCATCGCCAGCCCGGAAGTGACCACGCTGAAGATGCCGGCACTGACCCAGTTCGCGGCCAGCGGCGACGGCCCGGTGTGGAAGGGCGGGCTGTTCCCGTTCCTGTTCATCACCATCGCCTGCGGCGCGGTGTCGGGTTTCCACGCGCTGATCGCCTCGGGAACGACCCCGAAGCTGCTGGCCAACGAAGTGCACGCGCGCTACATCGGCTACGGCGGCATGCTGATGGAATCGTTCGTGGCGATCATGGCGCTGGTGGCGGCCTCGATCATCGACCCGGGCGTGTACTTCGCGATGAACAGCCCGGCCGCGGCGATCGGCACCGAGGCGGTCGACGTGGCGGCCAAGGTGAGCAGCTGGGGCTTCGTGGTGTCGCCGGAAGTGCTGGTCCAGACCGCAAAGGACGTCGGCGAACAGACCATCATCTCCCGCGCCGGCGGCGCGCCGACCCTGGCGGTGGGCATCGCCGTGATCCTGCACGACGCCCTGCCCGGCGGCGACGGGATGATGGCGTTCTGGTACCACTTCGCGATCCTGTTCGAGGCGCTGTTCATCCTCACCGCGGTGGACGCCGGCACCCGCGCCGGGCGCTTCATGCTGCAGGACCTGCTCGGCAACTTCGTGCCGGTGCTGCGCCGCACCGATTCGTGGGGCCCGAACGTGATCGGCACCGCCGGCTGCGTGGCGCTGTGGGGCTACTTCCTGTACCAGGGCGTGGTCGACCCGCTGGGCGGCATCAACACCCTGTGGCCGCTGTTCGGCATCGCCAACCAGATGCTGGCCGGGATCGCGCTGCTGCTGTGCACGGTGGTCTTGTTCAAGATGAAGCGCGACCGCTACGCCTGGGTCACGATCGTGCCGACGGTGTGGCTGCTGGTCTGCACCACCTATGCCGGCCTGATCAAGATCTTCGACAGCAACCCGGCGATCGGCTTCGTGGCGCAGGCCACGAAGTACCAGGACGCCATCGCCGGCGGGCAGCTGCTGGGCACGGCCAAGACGGTGGGCCAGATGCAGCAGGTGATGGTCAACAGCTACATCAACGCCGGCCTGACTGCGCTGTTCCTGCTGGTGGTGTTCGCGATCCTGGTCTACTCGGTGAAGACCATCGCGGTGGCGCGCCGCAATCCGCAGCGCACGGACCGCGAGACCCCGTTCGTCGCGCTCGACGACGACCAGGTCAAGGCCTGGCTGTAGCCGCCATGGGCACCCAGCTGGTTCCACTGGAGCACTTCGCCACGCACAAGCGTGTGTGGCGGAGGCTGGTGCAGACCGCGCGGCTGTGCTGCGGGATCCCGGACTACGACAACTACGTCCGGCACATCCTGGAGAAGCATCCGGATCGCGAGCCGATGGACTACAAGACGTTCTTCCGCGAACGCCAGGAGGCGCGCTTCGGCGGCCGCAATGGGTTCCGCTGCTGCTGAGGGCGCGGCGAGGCCGGGAAAGGCGAAGGGCGAGGCTTCCGGCCTCGCCCTTTTTTCTGGATGCTTCGCCTGCCGGGTTCGGAGTTCACGTAACAGGATCAACTGCAGGAGCAGGAGCAGGAGCAGGAGCAGGAGCAACGGCAGCGGGTTGCGTCGGCTCCGGAGGGAGTCCGCCGTCACATGGGGGTATGGCCCACCCTTCGGGACGACATCCTGTCTTTACTCAGGGCCGTGGCACATCCATGTGCCACTTGGGCCATACCCCCATGCGCCGACGGCCTTCGGGCACGTTGTGGTTCGCGCCGTGCGGTTTGGAGAACAGCCAGGCCCCGTTTCAAATCGGATCGGGCTGTTGCCTCTTGTAGGAGCCCACTTCAGGGGGCGACCCGATGACGCCGGAACGCAGCCGGCGTTCAATGCAACCGCTCCGGAGACCATGTTTGGCATGACCCCGTGCCTTCCGACCTCGTCGGGTCGCCCCCTGAAGTGGGCTCCTACAGGGAACTCGACGGTGACGAATGATCTCCCGGTTCCGCTATTGCTTCCTGGACGCAAGTCGAACCGCACGGCGCAAACCTTGAAGCGCCCGAAGGCCGTCGTTGCAGAGCCATATGGCCCAAGTGGCACATGGATGTGCCACGGCCCTGAGTAAAGACAGGATGTCGTCCCGAAGGGTGGGCCATATGGCTCTGCAACGGCGGACTCCCCCCGGAGCCCGCGCACCCGAAGCCTTTGCCCCTGCGGCTTGCGGCTGCGGTTACATCGTCGCCACAGGAAAGGACCGCCCCGCCCGGCCTCAGCCCTGCCCCGCCATCGACCGCAGAACGACACCGACGATGTAGGCCGCCACCGTGCCCGTCGCGTAACCCAGCGCACCCAGCAGCGCACCCACCGGCGCCAGCGACGGATGGAATACCGACGCCACCACCGGTGCCGACGCAGGCCCGCCGATATTGCTCTGCGAACCCATCGCGAAATAGAAGAACGGCACCCGCAACAGCTTGGCCAGCAGCGCCAGCAGCACGATGTGGACCACGATCCAGATCACCCCCAGCGCCAGCAGCCACGGCTTGTCGGCCAGCGAACCGATGTCCATCTGCATGCCGATGCACGCGATCAGGATGTACAGGAACAGCGTGCCGATCTTCGACGCACCGGCGCCATCCAGCGTCCGCGCCCGGGTCAGGCTCAGCCCCAGGCCGATGAAGGTCGACAGCACCACCACCCACACGAACGGCTCGTGCAGGCTCACCTGCCGCGACCACGACACGTTCTGCGCGAACCAGGCCGAGGCCGGGCCGGCGACCGCATGGCACAGGCCCACCGCGCCGAAGGCGATGCCGATGATCACCATCAGGTCGGTCAGCGAAGCCACCCGCTCGTGCTGCTTCTGGTAGCTGGCCAGCCGCTCCTTCAGTTCCTCGATCGCGCGCGTGTCCGCGCCTGTTCGCGCGTCGATCGCCCCGGCGCGGTTGGCCAGGAAGATCAGGATCGCCATCCACACATAGCCCACGCCGACGTCGACCACCACGAACTGGCCGAAGGTGGTTTCGTCGACCGCGAAGATCTCCTTCATCGCCAGCATGTTCGCGCCACCGCCGATCCAGCTGCCGGCCAGCGCGGCCATGCCGCCCCAGGTGTCGCCGGCGACCGTGGCCGGATGCAGCAGGTCCATCACCCAGAACGCGACGAAGGCGCCGAGCATGATGCTGATCGAGGCGCCGGCGTACATCGCCAGCAGCTTCGGCCCCAGCCTGAGCACGCCCTTGAGGTCGATGGTCAGGGTCAGCAGCACCAGCGCCGCCGGCAGCAGCACGCGGCTGGCCACCGGGTTGTAGAGCGCACTGGCATTGCCGTCGATCAGGCCGATGCTGTTGTAGACGCCCGGGATGAAATAGCACAGCAGCAGCGCCGGCACCCAGGTGAAGAACTTCTTCCAGAACGGGGTCGGTCCGCTGGACAGCCAGAACACCAGGCCCAGGGTCGCGGCGATCAGGCCGAACAGGACGATGTCGTTCTGGATCAGCGCGGTGGACGGTTCGCTGGCTTCAATCGCCATCGGGCGGCGTCTCCTCTGGTGGCGTGGCGCGTGAAAGCACGATGGCCGGCATTGCTGCCGGCGGCGGACCTGGCAAAGCCCGATGGCCGGCACTGCTGCCGGCCATCGCGTCCGATCACTGGCCGATGTGCTGCTTCAGCCAGGCGTTGACGGTGTCGTGCCAGAGCACGCTGTTGGCCGGCTTGAGCACCCAGTGGTTCTCGTCCGGGAAGTACAGCAGCTTCGATTCGATCCCGGCGCGCTGCAGCGCGGTGAACGCCGACAGGCTCTGGTCCAGCGGCACGCGGAAGTCGTTCTGCCCGGCCACCACCAGCATCGGCGTCTTCCACCTGGCGATGTGCCGGGCCGGGTTGTACTTCTCGTAGCCTTCCGGGTTGGCCGCCACGGTGCCGCCGAATTCCCATTCGGTGAACCACAGTTCCTCGGTCACCACGCCCATCGAGCGGGTGTCGAACACGCCGTTGTGGGTGACCAGGCACTTGAACGGCGCGCTGCCGTCGGCCTCGAACCAGTTGCCGGCGATCCAGTTGGTCATGTAGCCGCCGTAGCTGGCGCCGAGCGCGCAGGCCCTGTCGCCATCGAGGAACGGGTACTTGCGCTGCGCCGCCGCCCAGCCCTTCTGCAGGTCCTCCAGCGGCTTGCTGCCCCAGTTGCCGCTGATCGCATCGGTGAAGGCCTGGCCGTAGCCGGTGGAGCCGTGGAAGTCGATCATCACCACCGCGTAGCCCTGGCCGGTGTAGGTCTGCGGGTTCCAGCGGTAGCTCCAGCCGTCGCCGAAGCTGCCCTGCGGGCCGCCGTGGACCAGGAACGCGACCGGGTAGCGCTTGCCTTCCTGGTAGTTCCACGGCTTGACCACGTAGCCGTGCACGGTCTCGCCGTTCCAGCCGGCAAAACTGAACTGCTCGTAGTCGCCGAAGGCCACGTCCGCCAGCACCTCGCCGGCGGCCGGGGTGATCGCACGCTGCGCCCGCGGGTCGGCGAGCGAGGCGGTGAACAGCTGGTCGCCGCTCTTGAGCGTGTTGCGGGTGAACGCCAGGGTGTCGCCGGCGATGTCGAACGAGGAGATGGTGCCGTCGCCGGCCACGCGCTGCGCCTTGCCGCTGGCGATGTCGATCGCGAACAGCGGATGCTGGCCGGTGTCCTGGGCGGTGGTGTAGAGCGTGCGGCCGTCGGCCGACAGCACGATGCCGTCGGCGCTGCGGTCCCATTCCGGCGCGATCTCGCGGGTGGCGCCGGTGGCCAGGTCGCGCGCCATCAGCGCGAAGCGGTCGGCCTCGAAGCCCGGGCGCTTCATCGCGCGGTAGTACAGGGTGCCGCCGTCGGCGCTGAACACCGGGCCGGTGTCCCAGGCCGGGTTGGCCGCGGTCAGGTTCTCCAGCGGCTGGCCTTCGCGGTAGCGGAACAGGTCGAAGTTGGTCGACCACGGCTCCTGGCGGTCGGCGCGGCGCATCGCGAACACCAGCGAAGTTCCGTCGGGCGACCAGGTGTATTCGTCGTTGCCGCCGAACGGCTTGGACGGCACGTTGCCCGGCGCGCCGTCGCCAGCGCCGATGCGCACGCTGGCCGGCTGGGTCTTGCCGCTCGCCGGCGTGGTCACGAACAGCTGGCTCAGGCGGCCGTCGGACCAGGTGTCCCAGTGGCGCACGAACAGCTGCTCGTGCAGCACGCCGCTGGGCTTGGCCTGCTTGCGTTCCTCGAGCCGGCGCACGGTGCAGTCCAGATCCTGGCCACAGTCGGCGAACACGTCCAGGCTCACGGCGATGCGGCTGCCGTCCGGCGAGACCTTGAAGCTGCCCACATCCAGCGCGAACCGGGTCAACTGCACCGGCGCGCCGCCGCTGGCGGAGATCGAATACACCTGCTGGGTGCCGGACTGGCTGCTGAGGAAGTACACCGAAGCGCCATCGGCCGAGAACGCCGGCGAATTCACGCTCCAGCCGGCGGGGGTGAGGCGACTCGGCGGTGCCAGGTCGCGGCGACGCAGATCCCGCACGAACAGCGAGGTCGAGGCCTTGCCCAGGTCCTGGCCGATCTCGCGCCTGGCGAAGACCACGCGGCTGCCGTCGGGCGCCAGCACCGGCGAGGACACGCGGTCCAGCCGCTGCAGGTCGTGCACGTCGAAGCCGCGGGCGGCCTCGGCCGGCGCGGCGTATGCGCCTGCGCCGGCGACCGCCAGCGACAGGACCAGGGAACGGGACAGGGAAGCGGGTTTCATCCGGGGCTCCGGCAGGGCAAACCCCGGATGTTAGGCGCAGGCCGGCGACGGGCGCAAAGGCGGATGGTCATGCCATCCGCCTTGCGGCGTGCGGAGGCCTACTCCGCCGGCTGGCGGCGGGTCGACACCCGGTACAGCAGCCAGCCCACGGCCGCCAGCACCGCCAGGCCCAGCCACTGCCCGGCGACGCCACCCGGGACCAGGCCTTCGGGCAGGGCCAGCACGTCGGCGCGCCCGGTGGCCACGATCGGGATCGCAATCGCAATCCCCATCAGCGCCTCGCCGGTGATCAGGCCGGCCGCGTACAGCGTGCCCGGGCGATGGATGCGGTCACGGGTTTCCTCGTCGCCGTGGCGCAGGCCATGGAAGCGCTCGACGAAGTGCGCGATCAGGCCGCCGATGAAGATCGGCACCATCAGTTCCAGCGGCAGGTAGATGCCGATCGCCGCGGCCAGCACCGGCACGCGGAAGCTCGAGCCGCGCGCCTTGAGCCACTCGTCGATCGCCACGATCCCCGCGCCGCCCACCGCGCCGGCACCGATCATGCCCCACGGCAGGTCACCGCCGAACAGGCCGCGCGCCACCGCCGCCATCAGCGTGGCCTGCGGCGCCGACAGCGGGTTCGGATGCTCGGCGGTGGGCGCACCGATGCCGTAGGCCTGCGACAGCAGGTTCAGCACCGGCGCCATCACCAGCGCGCAGGAGAACGCGCCGATGCCCAGCATCAGCTGCTGCTTCCACGGCGTGGCGCCGACCAGGTAACCGGCCTTGAGGTCCTGCAGGTTGTCGCCGCCGACCGCCGCCGCGCAGCACACCACCGCGCCGATCATGATCGCGGCCACCGCGCCGATCGGCGAGTCGCGCCCGAGCAGCAGCATCAGCACCACCGAGGCGAACAGGATGGTGGCGATGGTGATGCCCGAGACCGGGTTGTTGGACGAGCCCACCAGGCCGGCCAGGTATGCCGATACCGACACGAACAGGAAGCCGGCGACGATCATGATCACGGTCATCAGCAGGCTGATGCCCCACACGCCGACGATGGCGTGGTACAGCAGCCACAGCGGCACCACGAACGCGACCAGCGCCACCAGCATCCACTTCATCGGCAGATCGCGCTCGGTCTCGGCCACGTTCGTGCCGCTGCCCTTGCGCGCGGCGGCGAATCCGCTGCGCACGCCCGACACCAGCGACTTGCGCAGCGAGAACAGGGTCCACACCCCGCCGGTGAGCATCGCGCCGACGCCCAGGTAGCGGATCTGCGTGGACCAGATGCCGAACGCGGCGTCCTGCGCGCTGGCGCCGGCCAGCGCCGCGGACAGCGCCGGGTCGCCGGCGAGGAAGAAGGCGTGGTACAGCGGGATGGCGATGTGCCAGGACAGGATGCTGCCGGAGACCACCACGATGCCGATGTTCAGGCCGACGATATAGCCCACGCCCAGCAGCGCCGGCGACAGGTTGGTGCCCAGGTAGCCCAGGTACTTGCCGATGAAGGTCGCGCCGGCGGCGGTGTCCGGGATCGCGCGCAGGCCGCTGGAGGCGGCCAGCTTGACCACCGCGCCGATGGTGGCGGCCAGGGCCAGGATCTTCAGGCCCGGGCCCGGGTTCTCACCGGCCTTGAGCACTTCGGCGGCGGCCTTGCCCTCGGGGAACGGCAGCGGATCCTCGACGATCATCGTGCGCCGCAGCGGCACCGAGAACAGCACGCCGAGCAGGCCGCCGAGGCCGGCGATGCCCAGCACCCACCAGTACTTGAAGTCGGGCCAGTAGCCCATGATCACCAGCGCCGGGATGGTGAAGATCACGCCGGCGGCGATCGAGGAACCGGCCGAGGCGCCGGTCTGGACGATGTTGTTCTCCAGGATCGTGCCGCCGCCGAGCAGGCGCAGCACGCCCATCGACACCACCGCCGCCGGGATCGCGGTGGCGATGGTCAGGCCGGCGAACAGGCCCAGGTAGGCATTGGCGGCGGCCAGGATCACGGCCAGGACCACGGCCAGCACGACCGCGCGGAAAGTGAGCTGTGGAACTCCGGCACCGCTCATCGGGTTCTCCCCCTGTTGCAGAAGCCGGACACGCTATCGGCCGCGGCCGGGCAAGTCCAGCCCGGTGGCGCTCAGCCGGCGGCGGCGATTTCCGCGACCACCCGGCGCAGCCCTTCGCGCCAGTCCGGCAGCGCCACGCCGAAGTCCCGGCGCAGCGCGGTGGTGTCCAGGCACGAATACGACGGCCGCTTCGCCGGCGTCGGGTATTCGGCGCTGCTGATCGGCAGCACACGCGGCGCCTGCGGCAGCAGGCCGGCCGCCACCGCCTCGGCGAAGATCGCCTCGGCGAAACCGTGCCAGGTGGTGTGCCCGTCGGCGACCAGGTGCCAGGTGCCGGCATCCGGCGCCTGGCCGGCCAGCACCTTCGCCAGCGCGGTGGCGGTGACGTCGGCGATCAGCGCCGCCGGGGTCGGCGTGCCGGCCTGGTCGGCGACCACGCGCAGTTCGTCGCGTCCGGCTGCCACGCGCAGCATGGTGCGCAGGAAATTGTGGCCATGCGCGGCATAGACCCACGAAGTGCGGAACACCAGGCCACGGCCGCCGGCGGCATGCACCGCCTCCTCGCCGGCCCGCTTGCTGGCGCCGTACACGCCCAGCGGCGCGACCGGATCGTCCTCGCGGTACGGGCGCGTGCCCTGCCCGTCGAACACATAGTCGGTGGAGTAGTGGACCAGGGGGATGCCGGCGTCGGCGCAGGCGCGGGCCAGCGCGCCGGGCGCCTGCGCGTTGACCAGGAAGGCGGCATCGGCGTCGGTTTCGGCCTTGTCCACCGCGGTATAGGCGGCGGCGTTGACGACCGCGGCCGGCGCCAGTTCGAGCACCTGCGACGCCAGCGCTGCCGGATCGGACAGGTCGGCGGCCACGCAGGCGCCGCCACCTTCCAGGATTCCGTCGCGGGTAGTGGCGACCACCTCGCCCAGCGACAGCAGGCTGCGCCGCAGTTCGCGACCGACCTGGCCGTTGCCGCCGACGACCAGCAGCCTCATGGTGCGTAGACCGGCAACCGCTCCGCGGCGATGTCGGCCAGGAACGGCGCCTTCTCGTCCTTGGCCGAAAGCACCGGCGCGGACAGCGGCCAGTCCACGCCGATGTCGCCGTCGTTCCAGCGCACGCCGGCGTCGGCTTCCTTCACGTAGACGTCGGTGCACAGGTAGCTGAACACCGCATGCTCGGACAGCACCGCGAACCCGTGCGCGAAGCCTTCCGGGATCCAGAACTGGCGCCGGTTCTCCGCACTCAGGATCGCCGCCTCCCAGCGGCCGAAGCTCGGCGAGCCGCGGCGGATGTCCACCGCCACGTCATAGACCTCGCCTTCCAGCACGCTCACCAGCTTGGCCTGCGGGCGCGGCCACTGGTAATGCAGGCCGCGCAGCACGCCCCGGGTCGAGGTCGACACGTTGCTCTGCACGAACTTCGCAGGCAGCCCGTGCCGGGCAAAGCGCTCGGCATTCCAGGCCTCGAAGAACACCCCACGCTCGTCGCCGAACACCGCCGGCTCGATCACCACGCAGCCCGGTAGCGCGGTTTCGACGATCTTCACCGCACCGCCCCACGGCCGAGCAGGCTCAGCAGGTACTGGCCGTAGCCGTTCTTGGACAACGGCCTGGCCAGTGCCTCCAGCTGCGCCGCGTCGATCCAGCCGTTGCCGTAGGCGATCTCCTCCGGGCAGCTGACCTGCAGGCCCTGCCGATCCTGGATGGTCTGGATGAAATTGGATGCTTCGTGCAGCGACTGGTGGGTGCCGGTGTCCAGCCAGGCGAAACCGCGGCCCAGCTGCTCCAGATACAGCGACCCGTCGTCCAGGTAGCACTTGTTGAGGTCGGTGATCTCCAGTTCGCCGCGCGGTGAAGGCTTGAGTTCGGCGGCGTATTCGCTGGCCCTGCCGTCGTAGAAGTACAGGCCGGTGACCGCATAGTTGGATCGCGGACGCGCCGGCTTCTCTTCGATGCCCACCACCTTGCCGGCCTCGTCGAACTCGGCCACGCCGTAGCGTTCCGGGTCGCCGACCCAGTAGCCGAACACGGTGGCGCCCTCGCCGCGCGCATCGGCGCGCCGGAGCGTGTCGGTCAGGCCATGGCCGTGGAAGATGTTGTCGCCCAGCACCAGGCAGCTGGGCTGGCCGGCGACGAAGTCGCGGCCGATCAGGTAGGCCTGGGCCAGCCCGTCCGGGCTGGGCTGCACCGCGTACTCGATGCGCATGCCCCACTGCGAGCCGTCGCCCAGCAGGTTCTGGAACAGCGCCTGCTCATGCGGGGTGTTGATGATCAACACCTCGCGGATCCCCGCCAGCATCAGCACGCTGAGCGGGTAGTAGATCATCGGCTTGTCGTACACCGGCAGCAGCTGCTTGCTGACGCCCTTGGTGATCGGATAGAGCCGGGTGCCGGAACCGCCGGCGAGGATAATGCCCTTGCGTTGTGTCATCGCTATTCCTTGGAACGTCCGCGCATGGATGCGCGGGTTCGTGCGAGGGACCTGCGCTTATGCCGCCACGCCGATGCGCTCCAGCCGGTAGCTGCCGTCGAGCACGCGGCTCACCCAGTCCTGGTGTTCCAGGTACCAGTCCACGGTATAGGCGATGCCCTGCTCGAAGGTGTGTTGCGGCTCCCAGCCCAGCTCGTCCTTCAGCCTGGAGGCGTCGATCGCGTAACGGCGGTCGTGGCCCGGGCGGTCGGCGACATGGGTGATCTGGCTGCTGCGCGGCTGCCCGTCCTCGCGCGGACGGCGCTGGTCCAGCAGCGCGCAGATCGCCTGCACCACCTCGATGTTCTGCTTCTCCGAGTTGCCACCCACATTGTAGGTCTCGCCGACCCGGCCCCTGGCCAGCACGGTGCGGATCGCCTCGCAGTGGTCGGCCACGAACAGCCAGTCGCGCACCTGCTTGCCGTCGCCATACACCGGCAGCGGTTCGCCGGCGAGGGCCTTGGCGATCACCAGCGGAATGAGCTTCTCGGGGAAGTGGTACGGGCCGTAATTGTTCGAGCAGTTGGTGGTCAGCACCGGCAGCCCGTAGGTGTGGTGGAAGGCGCGGACCAGATGGTCGGAGGCAGCCTTCGACGCCGAGTATGGGGAGTTGGGGGCGTAGGGCGTGGTCTCGGTGAACTTGCCGGTCTCGCCCAGCGTGCCGTAGACCTCGTCGGTGGACACGTGCAGGAAGCGGAAGGCGTCCTTCGCCGGGCCTTCCAGCGATTTCCAGTAATCGCGCACCGCCTCCAGCAGGCCCAGGGTACCGACCACGTTGGTCTGGATGAAGGCCGCCGGGCCGTCGATCGAGCGGTCCACGTGGCTCTCGGCGGCGAAGTTGAGCACCGCGTCGGGGCGGTGCTCGGCGAGCAGCCGCGCGACCAGTTCGCGGTCGCCGATGTCGCCGTGCACGAAGACGTGGTCCGGGTTGCCCTGCAGCGAGGACAGCGTGTCCAGGTTGCCGGCGTAGGTCAGCGCGTCGAGGTTGACCACGCGCACGCCGCGCGCCACCGCTTCCAGGACGAAGTTTCCACCGATGAAACCGGCGCCGCCGGTGACCAGCCAGGTTGCCAAGACCACTCCTTCGATTGCCTGTCCGGGAATGCCACACCCGACCGCCGGCCGGGTGCTCCCGCCCGGCGGACGTCCTTAGAACGGGATGTCGTCGTCGGCGAAGTCGGCGAAGTCGTCGCCGGACTGGGGTGCCGCCGCGGCCGATGCAGCAGGCGCCGCACGCTGGGCGGATTCGCGCCGCGGAGGCGCGCTGCGCTGCGGCCGGTCACCACGGTCCGCGAAACCACCACCCTCGCCGCCACCGCCGGGCCGGCCACCGAGCATCTGCATCTCGTCGGCGACGATGTCGGTGAAATAGCGCTCCTGCCCGTCCTGGCCGGTGAACTTGTCGTAGCGGATGCTGCCTTCGACGTAGCACTGCGAGCCCTTGCGCAGGTACTCGCCGGCGATCTCGCCGAGCTTGCCGAAGAACTTCACCCGGTGCCATTCGGTGCGTTCCTGGGTGTTGCCGTCACGGTCCTTGCGCACGCTGGTGGTGGCCAGGCGGATCGTGGTGACGGCCATGCCGCCCTGGGTGTACTTGGTTTCGGGATCGTCGCCGAGGTTGCCGACCAGGATCACCTTGTTGATGCCGCGCGCCATAGTGTTGGGTTCCAGTGCGTGCCCGGCCATCCGGGCAGGTAAGGCATTGAAGTATACCGGCGCCCCCCCGCGCCAGCGCTTGAATCCGCGGCCGCGAGTAGGGTTTCTCCGGAAGCCCCCCTTATAATTCAGGCACTTTCCCGGGCGACCCCATGGCAGACCACCCTC
>NZ_PDWM01000051.1 GCF_010093225.1 Pseudoxanthomonas koreensis
AACGAGGAGCGACCCAAGAAGGCAATCGGCGGGCTCACCCCGGAAGCCTATGCCAAAACCCTGACCATCTCGGATACCCTAACCGCGGACTCCAAAGCCGACCGCTACTGAAAGCGGGGGGACGTCGCCACCAACGCAGCCAAGTCCGCTGCGCGCTGGGCTTCCACTGCAACCTCGGCAGCCGCTGAAGCTGAGTCCTGCGCCAAGGCAGCCGAACTGCTGGAAGCGACGGCGGAGAGCACTAAGAGAGTAGCGAGCATCTTGGTCATGAGGGCCAACGCTTGAGTTAAGCCGCGTTGCGGAACAACGTCGGCTTGAATGAATGGTTAGGCGGCATCTGCTGAGGAGCCACCGAATAGACGCTCCGCACTCTTGCTACCCATTTCAAGACCTTTCGGCGAAAGCCAGACTGACCTGGACTTGCCTTTCGGATCATCTATCAAGCCTTGCGCATGCAAGCTATCCATTACATCAAAGTCAAAGCCCTTCCACGCTCGTCCGCCATCGAAGCTGAAGGCAGCGAGGAGAGCAAGAACCGTTTCCTCAATACGCGCTTGATCGTAGTCCATGGCTTCAACTCCAAATCGCCAACTTCTAACCTCGTCGCCCAACGCCCGAGATAAGCCGACCCGCGAAGCGGGTTCGGCTTGAATGAGCTGTTAGGCCTACGGGTCACTTCTTTTGCTTCTTGCCGGACTCGGTCGCGTGCTTAGCGAACTGATCAAGCGAAAGGCCATACCAGACCTTCCCGTCGCGAGGCGACCACAAGACACCGCTAGGCTTTACCCGGACATGCCCGACAACCTTGCCGTCGGCGTCAACTATCGTGTGGTCGGCGACTTTGCTCGGGCTGAACGAATTGACGCGCTTAGTGGTCTTCTTTGCCGCAACTGCCTTCTTTGTTGCCATGACTCCCCCCTGCTTGGTTGATTGAGGCCTAACGCCTAAGTTAAGCCGAATTGCGGCGCGTAGCCGGACACATGACAAGGTCTTTCTGCCATGTGGCTGGCGTAGCGATGCAATTTCGGCTTGAACGCATTGTCAGGCGCGCCCGTGCTTGTTGGCCCAGTAGTCATGAACTTTGTTGAACTCGGCTATCCAACAAACCAACGGATCCTTAGTGTTCTTGCCCAGCGATTTGGCCAACTCGAAGAAGCCCGGCCCTGGCTGCATATCGCCGGACTTGTGAACGACAATTGCGGTAAGCATGCCTCGTCCGGCCTTATCTTCTTCACTGCTGATCTCGCCAAGAAGATGAAATAGCCGCGTGTCATGCGGCTCTAGGCTAAGCGCGCTGATCTGGCCGACAAGCTCAGAGTAGGCAATCCTGCCTTTGCGAGTAGCGACATCAACTAGGATGGTCTTCGCTTGCTCCTTCGCGGCATCCCACTGCGCACCTTCAAATCCGTAGCCGTTGAGCATCAGTTCCTCCGTTAGCGCCTAACACCTGAGTTAAGCCGCGCCGCGAAGCGGCGTCGGCTTGAATGAATCGTTAGACCGGACCCGATACATTGGTGCGGTCCCCGGCTGTCGCGGGTGAGGATATGACAAGAAATACCACATCCGCGTCCGAACGGTTGACGAACCTGTGGTGCGTGTTGGGCGGGACGTGGAGGCCCTGTCCGACACCAAATGTGACAGTGTCGTTCTCGAACTCCATGGTCGCAGTGCCGGATAGCACATAGAAGAACTGCCGGGCGCGAGTGTGGAAGTGTGGGGCTTCACCCGCAAGCGGCGGGACCCGCTCCTGGATCACGCTGAGCGTTGGATCTTTGAGGAGGTGCCAGCCGTCGCAGACACCACCCCATGTGTAACGTTCCGAAGAATCCAGGTCAGAGACGCGATGATCCATAGGCCGGTCTAACTACCAGTAGACCCCCAGCGGGGATGTAGCACCGAGTCTGCGATGCCCGTCCAAGCAGCGTCAATCAAATGAGGCAGTGCGGTCAATCGCTTGGCGAGGGCCATGAAGCCATGCAGCGGGCTCTGATCCGGACAACGCGGCGTGCAGGCCCCGATATCTCTTATGGCGGTCGGCAGGCCGTAATAATGGGCACCGCTGGCGCGGGCGTGACTTCGGATCGCAAGGCTTCAGCCGCAGGGCCCCGTACCCGTCCACGCGCCACTGGCCGTCATATCCGCCAGCGATCCACGCTTCCCCCCTCCCTCGATATGCCGGCATCCCCTCGCCATCGGAGCCCTCCATGAACACCCCGGACAACCACCATCGCATCGACTACCTCGAGTTCGCCGTCGCCTCGATCGACACGGCCAAGGCGTTCTACGGGTCGGCCTTCGGCTGGACGTTCCAGGACTACGGGCCGGACTACTGCGAGTTCCGCGACGGCCGCCTGACCGGTGGCTTCTTCCACGGCACGCCGCGGCCGGGCGGTCCGCTGGTGGTGCTGTATTCGCGCGACCTGGCCGCAACCGAGGCGGCGATCGTGCAGGCGGGCGGGCGCATCACCCGTCCGGTGTTCGAGTTCCCGGGCGGGCGCCGCCTGGAGTTCGTCGATCCGGACGGCCATGCGCTGGCGGCGTGGTCGCCGGGCTGAGCGCGGGCCTGCTTCAGAGCTTCTGCCAGCCCGGGCCTTCGCCGCGCCGCCAGTACACGGCCATGGCGCGGCCATACAGGGCGTCGGCTTCGACGAAGCCGAACCAGCGGCCGTCGATGCTGTTGCCGCGGTGGTCGCCGAGCACCAGCACGTGGCCGGGCGGCACGACCACGCCGGGGATGTCGGGGCCGCCGCCGCGGGCCAGGTCCAGCTGCGCCACGCGCGTGCCGAAATCTTCGGATGCACCTTCGGCATCCAGCGCCAGCGGTGCGCCGTTGATCGACAGGCGGCCGTCGCGCAGCACCACCCGGTCTCCGGCCACGGCCACCACGCGCTTGATCAGGAGCACGCCGTCGGCCGGCGAGTTGAACACCGCCACGTCGCCGCGCCGCGGCGTGCCGCGCGGCACCAGCACGTGGCGGGTGAACGGCACGCGCAGGCCGTAGGCGCTCATGTCCACGGCCACGCGGTCGCCGGGCTGCAGCGTCGGCTGCATCGAGCCGCTGGGCACCTGGTAGTGGTTGGCGAACGAGGCGCGCGCGGTGCCAAGCAGGAGCAGCATCGCCAGCAGCGGCAGCGCTTCGCGGCGCAGCCAGGCGATCGCGCTGCGCGGGCGGGGCTGCGGATTGGGCGTATCCATGGGTGCTTCCCGGTTGGCCGATCCATCCACGCTAGCGCCGCGGCGGCCGCCGTTCCATATGACCGATGGCAGGGATCGATGCTCCGCGCGGCCGCGCTCGCGCTATGTTGTGCCGTCCCCGCCCGGTTCCGGATTCCATGCGCAGCCTGCTCGATTTCAGTTCCTGGTCCGGCCTGCTCACCACCCTGCTCGGGCTGGTGGTGGTGTCGCTGGTGGCGGTCGGCATCCGCCTGGTGTTCATGCAGACCATGCAGCGCCGGCGCGAACGCGAGAACCGGCAGATCAACGAGCGGCTGAAGACGCTGATCGCGGCCTACAAGACCCTCGGCGGTTCGTTCACCGGCGACCTCACCGTGGATCCGCTGCACCTGGGCGAGCAGCGCCGCCGTGCGGCGAGCATGCCCGACGCGATCGACCCGGACTCCAGCGCGGCCGAGCGCCGCCGCCGCACCCGCGACGCGGTCGAGGCGGCGCTGTCGGACGTGATCCTGCTCGGCACCGAGGAGCAGGTGCTGATGGCCACCCAGGTCGCCAACGACATGGTCGCCGGGCGCAACGTGGAAACCGCGGCGCTGGTCGCCTCGCTGCGCGATTTCATCCGCCAGGCACTGGACCTGGAGCCGATCCCGGCGGGCCTGGCGATCCCCAATCAGGGGCCGCTGCGGGTGATGGCGGGCGGCGGTAGCGGCAAGCGCGACGGTGACGGTGGCGGCAAGGCCGGCGGTGGCGGTGGCGCAGGCGGCGGGATGGGCGGCGGCATGGCCGCCGGTGCGGGCATGGGTGCGGGCGCCGGCATGGGCCTGGGCCGCGGCACCGACGAGTCGTAGCCGGTTGCGCAGGGCGCTTCCGTGAGCGCGATTGCGCCGCGTTGCAGGCGCTATGGCCGCATGAGCTGGTCGCGGATCAGTTCGTAGGATTCCGGGCTGATCGACATCACGCCGCGGAACGGATGGTCGAGGGCCACGATCACGAACAGCACCATCGCCACGAAGCTGGCCAGGCCACCGGCCAGGATGTACTGGTAGCGCGCATCGCGGATCCGGAAGAAGAACGACAGCGCGACGCAGCCCATCGCCCCTGGCAGCAGCACGAACCACATCACCCCCGGCAACGCGTCGTCGGCTGCGTCCAGGCGCTTGTTCCGGTTGACGACCAGGTTGTTGTAGGCAGCCAGCGCCTCGGCGTGGAGGATGCCCTGTGTGGCAGCGGCCGGCTTGTACGCGTACAGCTGCTCCTGCAACCGGTTGATCAGCACCACGCCCTCGCGCGGCGTCTTCCCTTTCCGGTGCAGGGGCCATGCCACGTCGATCACCTGCACCGTGTAGGCACGCAGCGAGTCCTGCATGGCCTGCCGCTCCGGCTGCGGATAGCTGCCCAGGTCGCGCCACATCCGGGCGATGGCGGTCGCTTCGCCGGATACGACCTCGGCTGCCTCGGAATAGCGATTCCACACGCTCACCGCGGTCAGCGCGGCGACCAGCGCGTAGAGCATCATCGCCGACTGCATCACCGCCGCGCCGTAGAACAGGTCGGCCTCGTCGCCGATGTCCAGGCGCGGCAGCACCCAGCGCCGGAATGTCCAGGCTCCCGCCAGCGCGAAACCCACCAGCCAGGTGTTCAGCACCAGCACCACGGCCCACAGCGGCAGCGAGAAAACAGCCTGGAACATGCGGCGGACTCCTTGGGGCACGCGTGCCCGCCAGCCATGGCGGACACCCGGATCGTGCGGGCGGTCGAAGGCGGACATGTTAGGGACAGCCCGCGCGAAAATCGATGCGGCGGGCGCCCCCCCCCGGCGCGGAAAGCCATCGCCCGGGGTTCGGCCCTACGCCGTGTTGCGGTTCCTGCCCTGCCACGGGCGATACCACTCGCGCACCGCGGCCATGTCCGCGTCCAGGTCGCCGGTGGTGTGGAACAGCGGGCCGATGCCGATGATCCGCTCCGGGTAGTGGAAGTAGGCCATCAGCACCGGCACGCCGGCGCCGTGCGCGATCTTGAGGAAGCCGCTCTTCCACTTCTCCACCGGCTTGCGCGTGCCTTCCGGGGCCAGCGCGAACCACAGCTGCGGCGAGTTGCGGACCAGTTCCACCGCCTGCTCGACCACGCCCTGCGGGCGGCTGCGGTCCAGCGGGATCACGCCCAGCCGGTGCAGCAGCACCGACAGCGGCCACCAGAACAGCGCGTGCTTGCCGAGCACGCGGATGTCCACGCCCAGCGCCAGCTTCGCCGCCATGCCCCAGATGCCGTCCCAGTTGGACGAGTGCGGGGCGGCGATCAGCACCACCTTGGGCAGGTCCGGCAGGGTGCCGGTCACCCGCCAGCCGCCCAGGCGCAGCACGCTGCGGCCGAGCCAGCGCGAGAAGCGGTTGCGGGCCGGCACCTGCGGCATGCGCGGCGGGGTCGGCGGCAGCAACGGCGCGTCGCCGGCCATCAGTCCCAGCTCCGAGTGGTGCGCCCGCGCTTGACCTCGCTGCGCTCGCGCTTGCCCTGCAGGCGGCGCTGCTTGGCGGCGTAGGTCGGCTTGGTGTCGATCCGGCGCTTGGGCACCGCCAGGCCGGCGGCGATGAACGCAGCCAGGCGTTCGCGCGCGTCCTGGCGATTGCGGTCCTGGGTGCGGAAGCGTTGCGCTTCGATCACCAGCACGCCGGCGTCGGTGAGGCGGCGGTCGCGGCGGGAAAGCAGGCGTGCGCGCAGCGGTTCGGGCAGCGAGGGCGAACCGGCGATGTCGAAGCGCAGTTCGACCGCGGTGGCGACCTTGTTGACGTTCTGCCCGCCAGCGCCGCTGGCGCGCACGAAGCGTTCGACGATCTCCGCTTCGGGGATCGCCAGTCCGGGGCTGATGTCGATGGTGTCGGCGGGCATGCGCGGATTGTACGGAGGCGCCGGTCAAATGCGCGCTTCGGGCGCCGCTGCGTTGCGCGGCGCGGACACGGGCAGCGGCCAGCCGAACAGTGCCATCGCCCTGGCGAACTCGCCTTCCGGGGGGGCTTCGGCCTGCAGGCGCGTGCCCAGGTGCGGGTGCGGGAAGCCCAGGCGCCAGGCGTGCAGCAGCATGCGGTGCACGCCGCGCATGCGGAACTCGCGGTTGTGGCGGCCGTCGCCGTGGCTGGTGTCGCCGATCATGTGGTGCGAGGCGTGCTTGAGGTGGCGGCGGATCTGGCGGAAGCGCCCGGTCAGCGGCTCGCATTCCAGCAGTGCATAGCGCGAGGTCGGGAAACCGCCCGATGGCACCGGCAATTCACCGGTGGCCAGGCGGCGGAAACGCGTCACCGCCGGCTTCTTCTGCGGCTTGCCCGGGCCGCCGTCGAGCGCGTGGTCGATGGTGAACTCTTCCTCCGGCCAGCCGCGGCAGATCGCCAGGTAGCGCTTGTCCAGCTGCTGCGCCATCACCGCCTTGCCCAGCGCCGAGGCGGTCTCGCGGTCGAACGCCAGCAGCAGGCAACCGCTGGTGGCACGGTCCAGCCGGTGCACCAGGTGGATCGGGCGCCCGAACTGCGCGCGCAGACGGTCGGCGGCGAAATCGGTCTCGTCGGCGGCCAGCACGCTGTCGTGCACCATCAGCCCTGCGGGCTTGTCGACCACCGCCAGCCATTCGTCCGCAAGCAATACTGGCAGTTCCATCCCGCCCCCCACGCGACCGCATCTGCGACACTCGCCGTACCGGCCTTGCGGCCGGCCCGACACTTCTGGAGACCACGGATGATCCCCGCAAGACCCATTCTCGCATTCGCCCTGGCCCTGGCCCTGGCATTGCCGCTCGCCAGCCTGCCCGCCGCCGCCGAGGCGCCCGCCCTGCCCAAGGGCGTGGTCGCCGGCCCGAGCATGGAGGGCATCAGCGAGTACACATTGGCCAACGGCCTGCGCGTGCTGCTGTTCCCCGACCCGACCAAGCCCACCGTCACCGTCAACCTCACCTACGGCGTGGGCTCGGTGCACGAGAACTACGGCCAGACCGGCATGGCGCACCTGCTCGAGCACCTGCTGTTCAAGGGCACGCCGACCCACGACGACATCAGCGGCGAGATGAAGAAGCGCGGCATCAGCTTCAACGCCACCACTTCGCTGGACCGCACCAATTACTTCGCCTCGTTCCCGGCCAACGACGACACCCTGGCCTGGGTACTGGGGATGGAAGCGGACCGCATGGTCAACTCGCGCGTGGCCAGGACCGACCTGGACAGCGAGATGACCGTGGTCCGCAACGAACTGGAGGCCGGCGAGAACAACCCGGTCGGCGTGCTGATGCAGCGCCTGCGCTCCACCGCCTTCCTCTGGCACAACTACGGCCACTCCACCATCGGCGCGCGCTCGGACGTGGAAGGGCTGCGCATCGAGCAGCTGCAGGCCTTCTACCGCGAGTGGTACCGGCCGGACAACGCGACCCTGGTCATCGCCGGGCGGATCGATCCGGCGCAGGCGCTGGCCAAGGCGCAGGCCGCGTTCGGGCGCGTGCCGAAGCCGAAGACGCCGCTGCCGACCTTCGCCACCATCGAGCCTGCCCAGGACGGCGAGCGCGAAGTCACCGTGCGCCGCGCCGGCGACCTCAACCTGGTCGGCGCCGCCTACCACGTGCCGGCGCGCACCCATGCCGACAACGCCGCGCTGGCGGTGCTGGCCAACGTGCTCGGCTACACCCCGGGCGGGCGGCTGCACCGCGCCCTGGTCGAAACGCGCATCGCCGCCGCCAGCGGCGCCAGCGCCGAGGGCCTGGCCAACGCCGGCCTGTTCACCGCGCTGGCGCTGCAGCCGCGCAACGGCGATGCGGCGAAGATGGAGCAGGTGCTGCTGCAGCAGGTCGAGCAGCTGGCGAAGGAGCCGGTGACCGCCGAGGAGGTGGCGCAGGCGCAGCAGCGCATCGCCAATGCCTACGACCTGTACTTCACCGACGTCAACGCGGTGGGCATGGGCCTGACCGAGTACGTGGCCGCCGGCGACTGGCGCCTGCTGCTCACCTCGCGCGATGCGGTCGCCAAGGTCACCGCCGACGACGTCAACCGCGTCGCCGCGCAGTACCTGCGCTCGAGCAACCGCACCCTGGCCCGCTTCGTGCCCACCGATGCGCCGGACCGGGTGGAAGTGCCGGCGGCGCCGGCTGCGGCCAGCGTGGTCGCCGGCTACACCGGCCGTGCGGCGGTGGATGCGGGCGAGCACTTCGAGCCGACCCCGGCCAACATCGAGGCGCGCACCGAGCGCTTCACCCTCGGCGAGGGGCTGAAGGTGGCGCTGCTGCCCAAGCGCACGCGCGGCGGCACGGTGGTGGTCGATGCCGGCTTCCGCTTCGGCGACGTGGCCTCGCTCACCGGCCGCGACGATGCCGCCGGCCTGGCCGGGGCGATGCTGATGCGCGGCTCGCGCGAACTGACCCGCGTGCAGATCGACCAGAAGATGGAAGCGCTGCAGGCCCAGGGCGGCGTCAGCGGCGGCCTGCAGGGTGCCAACCTGTCCGTGCTCACCCGACGCGACAAACTGCCCGAGGCGCTGTCGCTGCTGGCCGGCCTGCTGCGCGGCCCGGTGTTCCCGGACGACGAGTTCGAGCAGCTGCGGCTGCAGGCGATCACCGGGCTGGAGGCGTCGCGCAAGGAACCGGGCGCGATCGCCGGGCAGGCGATGTCCCTGCACTTCGATCCGTGGCCGGCCGGGCATCCGCTGCACGTGGAGACCCTAGACGAATCGCTGGCGGCGGTGCGCGCGCTCAAGCGCGACGAGCTGGTCGCGTTCCACCGCGACTTCTACGGCACCGCGCAGGGCGAGATCGCGATCGTCGGCGACTTCGACGCCGCGGCGGTGCGTACCCAGCTGGAAAGCCTGTTCGCCGGCTGGAAGAGCCCGCATGCATACGCACCCATCGCCACCCGCTACACCGACGTGGCCCCGATCCACGAACGTCTGCCGGCGCCGGACAAGCCCAACGCGGTGTTCATGGCCCGGCACAACGTCGCCCTGCGCGTCACCGACGCCGATTACCCGGCGCTGGTGGTGGCCAACCGCGTGTTCGGCGGCGGCGCGCTGAAGTCGCGCCTGGGCGACCGCATCCGGCAGAAGGAAGGGCTCAGCTACGGCGTGGCCAGCGCGATCAATGCCGACGACAGCCTGGAAGGCAAGGACGACGCCGGCAGCTTCTCGATCCAGGCCATCGCCGCGCCGCAGAACATCGACAAGGTCGAGGCCGCGGTGCGCGAGGAACTGGCGAAGCTGGTGGCCGACGGCATCACCGCCGACGAGCTGCGCGACGCGGTCTCCGGCCTGCTGACCGAACGCGAGCAGGCCCGCGCCGACGACGGCTCGGTGGCCGGCATGCTGCAGGACCAGCTGTTCTTCGGCCGCACCATGCAGTTCACCGCCGACCTGGACGCGAAGTACAAGGCGCTGACCCTGGACCAGGTGAACGCGGCGATCCGCCGCAACCTGGATCCGGCGAAGCTGAGCGTGGTCGCCGCGGGTGATTTCGCCGCGGCGGCGAAGGCGGCGCCGGCACCGGCACCGGCGCAATAAGCGCATCTGCCATTCGGCGAACTCGACGGGCGGCCCACGGGTCGCCCGTTTCTTTTCCGGTCAGCGCTGCGCGCGACAGCGCGTCGCGATGTTCGCCGCTCAGTGCAGGCGCAGGTCGGCCACTACCGGGAAGTGGTCGGAGGGATAGCGGCCGTCCCAGCGTGTGGTCACCGCCTGTACCGATTCGACGGTCATCCCGCGGGTGAATATCCAGTCGATGCGCCGCTGCGCCTGGCCGGTGAAGGCATGGAACGTGTCCGCCGGTCCCTCCAGGCGCGGCGCCGCCTCCCAGGCGTCCGCCAGCGCGGCCGACAGCGCCGCGTGCACCGCGCTGTCCGGCCCGGTGTTGAAGTCGCCGGTCAGCACCACCGGAACATCGGCCGGCAGGCTGGCCAATCGTTCGACGATGGCCTGCGCGCCCTTTACGCGTGCCGCCTCGTCCTGTTCGCGATACGGCAGGTGCGTATTGAACAGATGGAACCGTCGGCCGTCGGCGACACGCTCGAACAAGGCCCAGGTCACCATGCGCGGATGCGGATGACCCCAGCTGATGCTGCCTGGTCGATCAGGTGTATCGGAGAGCCAGAAGTCGCCGGACTCGACCACGCGCAACCGGTCCGTGCGGTAGAACACGCCCATCTGCTCGCCGCTGCCGTCGGCCTCGCGTCCCCGGCCCAGGCGGCCGTAGCCCGGCAGATGCGCGGCCAGGTACTGCGCCTGCGCCGGCGTCAGCTCCTGCAGGCCGACCACGTCGGGCGCCTGCTCGCGCAGCGTCCGCACCGCCAGAGGCTTGCGCACGTCCCAACGGTCGACGCCGTCGGCCTCCACCGGCAGGCGGATGTTGAAGCTCATCACGCGCAGGGAGTCGTCCGGCGAATCGTCCGACGCCAAAGCGCTCGGCGCTGGCCAGAACACGGCTACGCATAGCCAAAGCACGCACCACAGACCCGTCGCCTTCATCGTGACTCCTTGCGCGACACAGCCCACGATGCCCGGGCTGAGCCGCACCCGTGCGCTAACGCCGCGGCAATGCCGCCAGGATCGCCCACAGGCCGCCCAGGCCGGCGATCCACGCCGACAGCGGCACGCCCAGCAGGCGCGGCCCGCCGGCTTCCAGCGCGTACAGCACCGCGGCCACCACCAGCAGACCGCTGCCCAGGATCGCAGCCACCGAACGGCGCTGCATCGTCTGCAGGGTGCGTGCGATCTCGGTCAGCTCCTGCGAGCGGATCTCCATCTCGTGGCGGCCCTCGACCTGCTGTTCCAGCCAGGCGTGCAGCAGCCGCGGCATCTCCGGCGCGCGGGTGATCAGCTCCGGCGCGCGCTTGCCGAACTCGCGCAGCAGCCGGCGCGGGCTGTAGCGCTCGCGCAGGATCTTTGCCAGCACCGGCTGCGCCACCGCCCAGATGTCCAGCCGCGGGTCGAGCAGGCGGCCGACGCCCTCGATGTTGAGCAGGGTCTTCTGCAGCAGGATCAGTTGCGGCTGCAGGGTCAGCTCGTAGCGCTGCGCGGTGCGGAACAGCTTGCCCAGCACTTCGCCCAGCGGCACCTCGCTCAGCGGGCGGGTGAAGTACGGCTCGCACACCGCGCGCGTGGCTGCCTCCAGCTCGTCGATTCGCGCGGTCGCCGGCATCCAGCCCGCCTCCACGTGCAGCTCGGCGATGCGGCGGTAGTCCTTGTTGAAGATGGCCATGAAGTTCTCGGCCAGGTAGTACTGGTCCTGCGCCGAGAGCTGGCCGACGATGCCGAAGTCGAGCACCACGAAGCGCGGGTCGTGCCGCCGCGCCGGGTCGTCGTCGACCCAGATGTTGCCGGCGTGCGCGTCCGCGTGGAAGAAGTTGTCGCGGAACACCTGGGTGTAGAACACGCGCACACCCTTGGCAGCCAGCACCCTGCGATCGATCCCGGCCGCGTCCAGCGCGGCGACGTCGTCGGAAGGGATGCCACTGACCCGCTCCATGGTCAGCGCGTCCTGCGCGCTGTGGCTCCAGATCACCTCCGGCACGTACAGGTCCGGCGAATCCTTCCACAAGCGGCGCATCACGCTGGCATTGGCGCCCTCGCGCTGCAGGTCCAGCTCGGCCGCCAGGGTGGTCTCGATCTCGTCGACCACCAGCTGCGGGCGGATCTTGTCGGCGTTGGGATGGGCGCGGTCGACCAGCGCGGCAAGCGAGCGCAGCAAGGCGATGTCCGAGGCGATCTGGCGGCCGACGCCCGGGCGCAGCACCTTGACCACCACCTCGCGCCCCTCGTGCAGGCGCGCGGCGTGCACCTGCGCGACCGAGGCCGAGGCCAGCGGCGCAGTGTCGAAGCGGGCGAACGCTTCGGCCACCGGCCGGCCCAGCGCCTGCTCGACGATCGCGCGCGCGGCGTCACCGTCGAACGGCGCGACCTGGTCCTGCAGCAGTGAAAGCTCCAGCGCAATGTCCGGCGGCACCAGGTCGCGGCGGGTGGAGAGGATCTGCCCGAACTTGACGAAGATCGGCCCCAGTTCCTGCAGCGCCAGGCGCAGGCGCGCGCCGCGCGGCAACTGCGCCACGTGCGCCGGTGCGCGCGGCACGAACGGCTTGCCCAGGCGCAGCCAGCGCTCGGCCGGAGTGTCGTCGAGCAGTTCGTCCAGGCGGTAGCGCAGGACGACGCGGCCGATCCGCCACGCACGCAGCGCAGCCTTCATGGCGCGGCCTCCGGCACGGCCAGTCGTGCCACGCGCGCGGCGAGGCGCTCGACATCGTCGCGCAGCGCATCGACGTCGTCGTTGAACGCGGCCAGCTCGGCGCGCGCGACCACGTCGCGGGATTCCTCGGTGAGGTATTCGGCGCCCGAACGCGCCAGGCCAGTGGCGGCCCCGCGCGCATCGCGCAAGGCCGCGGCGGCCGCATTGGCCAGCTGCACGCCGACCACCTCGCCGAAGGCGGCGACGAAGGGCTGCTGCCAGTCCGGATCGAAGCCGCCGGCCAACTGCTGCAGGCGCCGCGCCAGGTCGGCGTCGCCGGACACGTGCAGCTTGCCCGGAGGACGGGCGCCGCTGCCGCGGGCGAAGAACGGCAGCTGGCCGAGCAGGCCGCCGACCGTGCCGCGCACGGCCAGGTCGGCCTCGCGCACCGGCGGGCCCACCTGCAGGTAGCCGCGATGCACGCCGATCTCCAGCGCCAGCGGCGGTGCGTCCAGCGCCAGCGAGATGCGGCGTCCGTCGAGGGCGGCCAGGGCCGCCTGCGTGTCGGGATCCAGCGCCACCGCACGGTTCAACGCCGCTTCCAGGGCGCGTCCGGCCAGCGGCTTGAGGGCATCGAAGGGCGTGGGCATGCGCGGCATTCTACCGGCCGCCACGCCGGCACGGGCGTGCGGCCCAGTGGAGCCGGAACACCAGGTACAGCGGGGCAAGCCGCGCTCCACGCATCGTCGAGCCGGGCTTGCCCGGCTGCGCACTCCCGGCGCTGGTGGTGATCAGGCAACCACCGGCGCGGCCTGCCACGCAGCCTTCAGCCTTGTGATCCCCTCGTCAAAGGACACCTGCGGCACGTAGCCGAAATCGCGCCGCGCCGGCTCCATGCTGTACCAGTGGGTGGTGCTGAGCTGCTCGGCGAGGAAACGCGTCATCGGCGGCTCGCCACGCAGGCGCAGCAGCGGCCACAGCCGCTCGCACACCGCGCCGATCCGGTAGGCGGCCTTGAAGGAAAGATGCCTGTCCACCGGCGGCGCACCGGCGGCGGCCAGCAGCGCGTTGAGCACCTCGCGCATCGGCTTCGGCTCGCCGTTGGAAATGAAGTAGGCCTTGCCCGCGCACGCCGCGCCCGGCCGCAAGTGTTCGAACGCATCGAAGTGCGCCTGCGCGGCATTGTCGATGTAGGTGGTGTCGACCCGGTTGTCGCCGCTGCCGACGATGCGCAGCCGCCCGGCGCGCGAACGCTCGACCAGGCGCGGCAGGATCTGCGCGTCGCCCGGGCCCCAGATCAGGCGCGGGCGCAGCGCCACCACCGCCAGCGAGGCGTCGCTGGCTGCGAGCGCTTCCTGTTCGGCGATCGCCTTGGTCGCCGCGTAGGGTGCCTGGAAGTCCTCGCCGTAAGGCACCTCGTCAGCGCCCAGCCCTTCGACCGGATGGGTGGCGCGGTGGGTGACGCTGGGCGTGGAGGTGTAGACCAGCCGCTCGATGCCATGCGCGCGGCACGCCGCCAGCACGTTGCGGGTGCCGACCACGTTGGCCTGGAAATAGCTGTCGTAGCTGCCCCAGGCACCGGCCTTGGCCGCGTTGTGGAACACCGCCTCGACGCCAGCGGCCGCGTGCATCACCGCATGGGCATCGGCCAGATCGCCGCGCACCTGGCCCACGCCCAGCGCGGCCAGCTCCGGCGAATGCCGTCGCTGGAAACTCACCACCTCGTGTCCGCGCGCGCGCAGCCCTCGGCACAGCGCCTGGCCGAGGAAACCGCCGCCGCCGGTGACCAGGATCTTCATGCATTCGCTCCGATGCGGGTGGCGGCCCAGGCGGCCAGTTTCTCGCGGCCGATCTTGGCGTTGTGGCGGATGTCCACGGGGAAGCCCGGGTGCTGCAGGAAGGCATCGATGCGCTCGGCGTGAGGGTGTCGCGCACCGAGTTCGCGCAGTTCCGCTTCGATCCGCGCGAACTCGCCCGCATGCACGCCGGCAGCCAGCTCCACGCACAGCACCGCACGCTGCGCACCCGGCGCGCCGACGCCCACCAGCGCGGTACGGCGCACCTGCGGATGCACGTTGAACACCGGCTCGACCTGCTCGGTGTGCAGCGCGCCAGCGGCCGTTTCCACCCGCTGGGTCTTGCGCCCGCAGAACCACAGCCGGCCTTCGCCGTCGAAGTAGCCGATGTCGCCCATGCGATGGACGATGCGTTCGCCGCCACCGGGCAGCGCCTCGCGGATCTTCGCCGCGCGCGTGGCCGCCTCGCGGTTGAAGTAGGCGTCGGTGGCGGTCGGGCCGGCGACAGTGATCTCGCCCGCCTCGCCCTGCGCCAGTTCGCGCACGCCGCTCCAGTCGGCGATCGGCGCATCGTCGATCGCGATGATCCGCACCTGGTTCGGCGGCACCGGCCGGCCGACGCAGGTGCCGGCGCCGGCCTCGGTGGCCGCGCGCGTGCGCTGCAGTTCGCGGCCTTCGATCACCGCCACCGGCAGGCACTCGGTGGCGCCGTAGGGCGTCCAGAACTGGGCGTCGTCGTCGAGCAGGGTGCGGATCTTCTCGACCACTTCCGGCGGCACCGGCGCGCCGGCCGAGGTCACCCGGCGCAGGGTCGGCAACGGCCGGCCGTCATCGGCCAGCACCCGCATCAGTGCCGGCGAACCGAACAGCTGGGTCGCGCCGAAGCGGCGGATCGCATCGTGCAGGCGCCCGGGGTCGGCCTGCGCCGGGCGGGTGGGATCCATGTCCGGGATCACCGAGGTCAGGCCCAGCGCCGGGTCGAACAGCGCGAACGGCGGGAAGGTCGGCAGGTCCACCCCGCCCGGTTCGATGCCGAAGGCCTCGCGCATCATGTCGATCTGGGCGACGAAATGACGGTGGCGGTAGACCACGCCCTTGGGCACCCCGGTCGATCCGCTGGTGAACAGGATCGCGGCGGCTTCGTCCGGCGCGGTGTCGGCCAGCTGCGGGCCGCTGCCGGCGCCATCGCGTTCGACCCGCGCCAGCGTGGTGCCGCCCCAGCCCCAGCGCGTGCCGACGGTGACCAGGCTCTTCGCCGACTTCGCCCAGCCCAGCAGCAGCCGCGCCAGGTGCGCCAGCGGGATGCCGATGAAGGCCTGCGCCTGCGCTTCGTCCAGGCATTGCTTCAGCGCGCGCCGGTCGATGCCCGGGTCGACCAGCACCGGCACCGCGCCGGCCTTGAACAGCGCGAACATCAGCAGGAAGAACTCCGGCGAGGGCCGCACCATCACCACGGTGCGCACCCCGCGGCCGATGCCGTACCGGGCCAGGCCAGCGGCGATCGCATCGCTGCGCGCGTCCAGCGTGCGGTAGTCCAGGACCACGTCGTAGGCGGCCGGGCCGTTGCCGGCGGCGCGCCGGCCGGGGCAGCGGATCGCCGGCTGGCCGGGGCGTTCGGCGGCCAGCCGCGGCAGCGCGGCGGCGATGTTGCAGGGCGTGGAGGTCATCGGCCGATTATCGCCGATGGCCGCGGCGCGCCGGCCGGCCGCTTGCGGGTCGTGCCGACCGATGGCCGCGATCCATCAGCGGCCGCTCCTGAACGAACGGCAGCATGGCCCCGCCGGACGGCATTCCGTGGCCCCACCCGCTTGCGGGAAAATCCCGCACCCCGTCCCGACCTGTCACGCCCGACCCGTCTTTCCCATGCATCCCTGTTTGACCTGCGGCGCCTGCTGCACCCAGTACCGCGTCGCCTTCCACTGGATGGAATCGGATGCATCGACACCAGGCGGTGTCCCGGCCGCATTGACCGAGCCGCTGGATCGGCACCGCCTGTGCATGCGCGGCACCCGCGACCTGCCGGTGCAGTGCGTGGCCCTGGACGCGGAAATCGGCGTGCGTTCGCGCTGCAGCATCCACCCGCAGCGGCCCAGCGTGTGCCGCGAAGTCGATGCCTCGTGGGAGAACGGCGTGGCCAGCCGGCAATGCGAACAGGCCCGCCTCGCCCACGGCCTGCCCGCGCTCACGCTGGCCGACTGGCGCTGGCGCGACCCGGCCGACAACGACGACGGCTGCCCGGACGACAACGGCAACGACAACAGCCCTTCGTCGCCGCCGACACCCACGCCGATCGCCGCGTAGCCGGTTCCTGGCGCCACCCGGGATGCGCCGCGTTGAGCGCCAGCTCCGGACACGCCCCGGGTCGCCCTCATGCGGGCTCCTACAAAAGCGGCGCGGTGCTGTTGTAGGAGCCCACTTCAGGGGGCGACCCGATGACGCATGGGTATACGACGTTCAACGTGGCCCCTGGGACGCGCCGCGTTGAACGCCGGCTGCGGGCACGCCCGGCGGTCGCCCCCTGAAGTGGGCTCCTACAGGAGCGGGTTGGCGTCTAGAAAGCGGCGGATGGCGGGGACCAGGACTTCGTGCCGGTCTTCGAGCACGTAGTGGCCGGCGTCGTCGAAGGCGTGCACTTCGGCCTGCGGCAGGTCGGCGCGGAAGCGCGCCAGGAAATGGTGGTCGAACACGAAATCCTTCAACCCCCAGCCGATGAACGCCGGGCGGTCGGCGAACGACGGCAGCGCCCTGCCCGCCGCATCCAGCAGCGGCCACGCCTTGTCCTTCGGCGAGAGCGGGATGTCCTGCATGAAGCGGATGGTGGAGATCCGGTTCTTCCACGAGTCGTATGGCGACACGTAGGCGCGGCGCACGTCGGCCGGCATCTTCCGCTCCACGCCCAGCCAGGACGCCCCGGCGGAAAAGGCGTTGAACGCGCGGATCACCACCTCGCCGATGAAGTAGTCGCGGCCCAGCGCGATCTGCCACGGCATCTGCTTGTCGGCCGGCATCGGGAACGCGGCGGTGTTGAGGATCACCAGCCGCTTCACCTGCGCGGCGTGCTTCAAGGCCCAGCCGAAGCCGATCATCCCGCCCCAGTCGTGCACCGCCAACGTCACCGGCGTGGTGTCGTCGATCCCGGCATGGCGCAGCAGCGCCTCCAGGTCGTCCACCCGCGACTGCAGGGTGTAGTCGTAGCGCGGCGAGGAGGCCAGGTAATCGTCCGGCTTGTCCGACAGGCCCATGCCGACGTGGTCCGGCACGATGCAGCGGTATTGCTTTCCGGAAGCCGGGTCGGACAGTCCCGCCACCAGCGTGCGCCAGTAATAGCTCCACGACGGATTGCCGTGCAGCATGACCACGACCTCGCCGTCGCGCGGGCCCTCGTCCAGGTAGGACATCGAAATGCCGGGGCGCACTTCGAAGCGGCGCGGGTGGGCGGGGTAGCCGGGGAGGTTCATGGGGGTTGGTGTCATTCCAGCAGCGGCAACCGGCCGATTCGCGAATTATTCCATGCCGATTCCGGAATTATCCGTGGGAGATGGCGGCCAGGTCGGCGCGTTCCCGCCCGCGCGGACTATGATGC
>NZ_PDWM01000052.1 GCF_010093225.1 Pseudoxanthomonas koreensis
CGGATCGCCCAGCCGCTCACGCTTGGCCTTGCGCTCGTCCCCGGCAAACAGGCTGATCATCGGTATGGACCTCGGTGCGATGCGAGGTGCTCAGGATACGGGGTGACGGGGGTTTTTAGAGGTGCCCATGGGCGGCCAGACCCACGTGACGACCTTGTGGGTCTGCGACCTGACCCTCGCCGAGTGACTCGAGGCGCCACGAACGACAAGGGAAACCACCCCCCTGGCCGCGCCGTTGGCCCTGCCGGCGCGTGCCCCCGGATCCACGCCGGGAAACCTCTCCCCGGCCCGTCGACAAGGCCATGGCTTGGCGGCCCCGACACGATTCGAACGTGCGACCTTCCCCTTAGGAGGGGTAAAGGTCTTGTCAAAAATCGCTAGGGGCGTGGTACTTTCTGGTTCTATTGGGACAAATGTGGGACAAGACCTGATGGAAGATGGCGACCCCGGCCCGATTCGAACGGGCGACCTACGCCTTAGGAGGGCGTCGCTCTATCCAGCTGAGCTACGGGGCCGTGCTTCCAACAGGCTTAGCCCGTCAAGGATACCTGCCCGATGACCAAACCTAAACCGCAAAGCAGCGTACCGGGGGTTTACTACCGGGACGACGGAGCGCCCCGCTGGGAAGTCAAGGTGCGCTGGACCAGGAAGGGCAAGCGGGATTCCCTCCCTACGGTACGGTATCCCGTCAACCCGAAGGCCAAGCCCGGGGACGTGGACCACTTGAAGCGGGCGCGAGCCGACGCCGAGGCGTATGCGATCCGCGAGCGACAATCCCTGGAAACCTTCGGCAAGCCTCACGCCCTGCGCGGCGACGCCTGGACCTTGCGGGCGTTGCTGGAACGTTACCTGGAAGACCTCGAAAAGGGGCGCATTGACCACAAGGCGCACCGGACCGAGCGCAGCACCATCCGCATGCTGCTCGGCCATGGCAAGGGCCACAACGCCGCCGGGTTCCCCGACCTGGTAGACAAGTGGACGCGCGACCTCGAATACGCCGACTTCGTGGGCGACGGTGCCCATTCCCTCCAATCGCTGCTGAAAGACCGCGACGGCAACCCAGCCGGAACCGGGTCGTTGAAACGCGTCCTGGGGGTGGTGCGCGGGGTGTTCGTGCGTGCTGAACGCTCCTGGGGTGTCGAAATCAAGAACCCGCTCCAAGAGATCAAGGGGCTGTCGGTGAGCGACGCCCGCGAGCGCGTAGTGTCCGCTGACGAGTGGAAGAAGATCACGAAGGAACTCGAACAGCACGAGCAGGGAACCCAGGACGCCATCGCGTTCGCCCGGTTCACTGCCGCCCGCCGCGCGGAAGTCGTGAAACTGGACTGGCCGGATATCGACTTCAAGAACAAGACCGCACTGCTGCGCGAGACGAAGAGTCGAGCGAGCAAGTCGGTGGATCGGGTCATTCCGCTGCCAGCCGCCGCGCTTGCCATCGTGGTGCGCCGCGCTCAACCTGCCAACGCCAAGCGTCCGCTGGCGGCGGAACAGTTGGCCGCGCTGGGCCTCTCTGGTCCTGTGTTCACCTCGGGCAAAGGCAAGCGCCTGCGTGCCGACACGATGACGCAGGCATGGACACGCGCCTGCGCGCGGGCAGGCGTCGAGGGTGCCCGTATCCACGACCTGCGCCATACCCGTATCACCGAACTCGGGCGGTTCCTGACAGCGGCGGAAGCGGCGCGCGTATCCGGCCACACGGATCTGGCGACCTTCTTCCGCTACTTCAACCCGGACCCGGTGGAGACCGGCAAGAAGATCGACGCGATGGAGCGCGGCCACCAGGGCAACGCCGACGCCATCCGCAAGGCGGCGGCTGACTTGGCCGCACTCAACCCCGACGACTTTGCCGCCGCGATCAGCGCCGCGATCGCGACCCGCATGCGGAACGCTGCGGGCAGGTAGCCCGGCCCCTTGCCGCTCTGCCGTTCCGCCGCATAGTAGGAACGGCCCAGCACATTGTCGGCACTGGCCGACAATGTGCCCTCTCGCAGTCCTGGCGCGTCAGCGGCAGGGCGTAGAGAGGCCGCCCGGCACCGTTGCCGCGTCCAGCGGCGACGGGGAAAGCGAGGAGCGACCGGGCGACGGCCAGCGCGCCAGCGATGGCCGAGGGACACAGGCGGGAGCCTGTGGCCTGCTCTTGATCGGCATGGGGACGGATGAAGCACGACGGCACGCCAGCGACAGACCAGACACCCGCCGATCCCGGCGCAGGGTTGCCGGTGAGCCTGCGCGCACGATTTGGCGACATGTTGGCCGAGGCTCAGCGCCTCGCCGAGGCCGAGGCGCTGCGGCTGCGTCAGCCTGCCGGGGTCGCGATGGATCGGGTCGTGCGCGCGGTACTGGACAACGCGGCCAGCAGCGGGGCCAATCCATCCGCAGGGACCCAGGCCGCATACCGCCGCGACCATGCCCGACTGCGAACAGCCGGGATCACGCCCCTGGACGCCGCGAGTACGCGGGCACATTTTGACCGCCTACGCAGCGCGTGCCGCTGGACGGAGGCCCAGGAAATCGCGCGGCTCCGTTCCCTGGCCGAAGCGGCGCGGAAGGCCAAGCAAACGGAAGCCATGCGCGAGTTCACCCGGCAGGCGTTCGAGCGGGCCGTTGTGTTTCGCGCCTTGTACCTCGACGCCGACCGTCCCACCTGGGCGGACAAGGCGGCGGCGCTGCGCGCCGCCGGGCAACGCCCGATCAGCCGGAGCAAGCGCAAGGCGGGGCGGCACGCGCCGACGCCGGATCAGTTGCTGGTTGCGCTGGCCCGACAACCAGGGCGCTGTACTCGCGTCGAACTGTTCGCCTGCGTGTTCGCTGTGTTCGGCATTCGTCCGGCGGAACTGGTGCGGGGGGTCGCCCTGGACACGACCACCACGGGCCTGCGCCTGGCCGTGGCTGGTGCGAAAGTTGACGCTATACGCGGCCAGCCGACCCGACTCCTGGAAGTGGACACGACGCGGCGCGGCCAGTCTGCGCTCGCGGTGGCGCTGCTGCGTGCGTATGTCCAGGAAACAGGCGGCGATCTGTCTGCCACGGCTACGGATATCGTCGCTGTGCGCCGTGCCATGCGCGAAGTCCAGCCAGGGCTATCGCCGTATGCGTTTCGCCATGCCGTCGCTAGTTCGGTGAAGGCCAGTCAATCGCGCGCAGGCGTGGCGGCGTGGCTCGGGCATTCGAACGATAGGACGCAACAGGCCTACGGCAACGCGCGTAGCGGATGCGGCGCGGTGGCTGTCAAAGCCGCCGCTGCGTCGCGTCCGGTGCGGCAGACGAAGACACTGCCGCCCACGGTCGCCGAACGGTTCGCGAAGATCGCGGTGCGCTTGGCTGCGCGTGTTCCGGCGCAGGCACCGAAGGCTGCGCCTCCGGTGCGCCGCGCCCCGAAACCGCGCTGGTAATCAGCGCAGGCGACGCTTGGCGCGTGGTCTGGCCGCAGGCTTGGGCCTGGGGCGTAAGCCAATGAAGGCGTCCTCGTCGCCGCCGTCTTTCCACCAGGATTCGCCTTCCTCCTGACCACGCTCGAACTCCTTGACGTTCACGCGCGTGCGATATCCAGGGGGCGGAATAAATACCTCATCTTCCGCCGCTGGTTTCGGCTGGGTCAGTGATTTCTCCATTTCCTTCAACAACGCGCGCAACAGCGCCTGCGTGGTCTTGCTCTCGTCGGCCATTGGAATGCCTCGTCGTGGGGGGCATTCACAGATAGCCGATAACCTGCGCAACGCAAGACGAAAAGCCGTTCCGCTCGCAGGAATACGATGTATCCGAGACTTAGATGGCATTGTTCGCTCACTGGAAAGCGGGGTGATATTTCTTGCCAGGAATAATGTGCCGTTTGCGAAGAAAGAAATATCCCGCGCGAGTCAATGAGTTGCGAGGCACGCCGCCCCTCCCATCTCTCCATCTAAAATCTAAATCTCTGCTTGTATATCCGCAGTGTGCTGGACAGCGTTGGAATATCCATTACTGGTTATCTTCCTCCACCAGCAGGCACTGCCATGTCTCTCGACCCCGCCATAACCGACCAGATTTCACACGCCATCCAGACCGTCCAGGAGCGGGAAGATATCGAAGGCGAGATCCACGTTCACGTCTCGAAGAAGCGCATAAAGATCGACCCTATCAACGCATTCGCCTTGTGTTTCACCGGCTCGCTGTCGGTCATCATTCGTACGAAAAAGTTGTCGCCGACCGCCATTGCGTTGCTGCTGACGCTGCTCGACCTAGCGAAGCACGGCAACCTCGTATCCGTGAACCAGAAGGGCCTGGCCGGGCTACTCGGCGTCAAACAGCCGGCCATCTCGAAGGCGCTGGCGAAACTCGTGGCCGCCGGGATCATCATCGAACTGCCCGAAGGCCAGTACTTCAACCCGCAACTGATCACCCGGCAGGGCCTGGACACTGTGGCTCGGAAACATCCTGCGGCGGTCGTCGCGGGTATTGCTGCCCTGGCCAAGGAGGGCATGGAGCCGAACTGGAAGCCGCCATTTCCGTAAGACGGATACAACGTATCCGCGCGGACCAAATCAACAGCAAAAAACATATTTTATTTTCTTGATGGCGCGCACCGCGTCCTAGAAAATCAACTAACGCCACCCATAAGGAGAACGCAATGGAAACCACAACACACCAGGAACTCGACGAACTCGCGCAACGCATTGCCGCTGCCATCACCGAAAAGCGCGGGATACCGACGCAAGTCCACCACCTCCACTACGCCTCGGCGTCCACCTTTTGCCTGGGCAAGTTCGGCGCGAACATGCTGATCAAGGCCGGGTCGCCAGCCGAACTTCTCGTGCGTGGCGAGGGCTTCCTTGAAGGCATGCTCCATCCAGAAACTTCGCCAGGCTCCAATCACGCACTGAACTGACCCGAGCCATTACAACGGAGAACGACACATGACCACGAAAGCAGAACTCGAAAATCTAGCCGCGAATATCGGCCGGGCACTCGGCACGCCTGTTTACTACTGGAAAGAGAGCGGTGTTCACTCGTTCTATCCGGGAGAGCCGGCCAGCCACGGCAGGGGTATGAAGTTGCTGGGCGAATACAGTGCTCCAAAACTCTACGACGCTGGCGAGAAGTTTCTGGACGGGCTCAACAAGGGCGCGGCCTGCCTGTTGGCCGAGAGAGAGCAGCATGCGGCGGACAGAAAGGCGTGGGAAGCGGAGAAGAAGGAACTTCTCCGCAGGATCGGGCTGTTAGACAGCGCCATCGAAGGGGCGACAAGTCGCCCTGGCCAACCGTCCGCCGATAACAGCCCGAGGAAGTTCTAAGGCTTTTCTTCTATCGCTTGGCCGCTATCGCCGCCGCAAGTTGCTGGTCAATGTCGCGCCCTTCCTCGTCCTTGTCGCGCGGCATGAGGTAGAGGCCGTTCGGGTACTTGCGCGCCCATAGTTCGCCCACGGCGCGCTTGGCGACGTTCTTCGGGTGGTCGTAGCGGTCGTCGCCCTTGTACTCGATCACGAAAATGCGGCCATCCTTCAACTTCGCAATGAAGTCGGGATAGGTGGAGCCGGTCGCGGTCGGGAACCGGAACTGTGTCGGGTGGGCCAGGTTGCGCACCCACACCTCCACGTCGGCGTTGCGCTCGATAGCAAGCGCGCAGCGGTACTCCTCGGCCAGTTCGCCGTCCTTGCGGCGATACGGCAAGTCTCCCGGTACCTCGTAGTAGTGCTTCGGCCACTCCATCGGCGCCGGGCACGGCGAGCGCATGGGATAGGCCAGGTTCGAGAACTTGAACACCACGGCGGGATCGACCACGACCTCTTCCAGCGCGAACAGGCGCTGGTGCGCCTGGTTGCCGCGCTTGGTGCGGGCCTCGTCCAGCAGGGCCAGCAGGCGACGCGCGATGATGAAGCGCCCGCGCACCAGTTGGCCCAGGCTGTATCCCTTGTGCTTCAACGGTGCGATGGCCTGCGCGATCCACGCGATCATGGCCTCGTGGCGCACGTCGTTCTGGACGACCTTGCCTTCCAGCCACACCAGCAGGTCGGCTTCCTCCCAGTCGCCAGTCAGGCCGGACAGGTACTCGGCCTGTGGCTCCTGGACCATGTTCATCTTCACCGCCTTCTCGCCGATGTCGATTTCCCAGGTCTGCGTGCGCGTGTCGAAGGTCAGCGTGTCCAGCGTTCCCGCTGCATCCGGATTCCAGAATCCGTCCTCCACCAGCAGGTCGTTCTCGACTGGCACGACGCGGTCGCCGAACTTGATCGACAACTGTGGCACTTCGAACGTCACGCCTTTCTGCGCGGGCGTCTCGCGCAACCTGGCGCGCGTGTTGTGCTGTTCCAGCGAGGTGCGCACCTGCTCCTTCGTTTTGCCGGTGAAGACCTTGGCGATGGCCTCGACGCTCTCGGGCTGGATCGCGCCCTTGACCTCCACCTCGAACTTGCCTGCTTCCTCGGCGGGCTTGATCGTGATGTTGCGCAGGTCGCCCGCTGGCACGTTCGCCAGGTCCGGCTTCTTCGTCGCCGTGAACCGCAGGGTCTCAACTTTCAGCGCCGGGTGTTCGCCATCGCCGGGAATCAGTGCCGGCTGGACCGGCAGGTTCTGCGCGGCTTCCAGTCGCGAGAATCCCATGCTTTCCAGGTGGTCGGTGAACTCGACCGCCTTCGCGCCAAAGTAGGGCGAGACGACATGCGCGTAAGCCTTGTTCAGTGCCGTCTGGTCGCGTGTGCGCGCGTAAGGCATGCGCAGCACCCGGCCTAGCAACTGCTCGATGGCGGTCGCGGACTTCGTGCCGGACACGGAGCAGAGCACATAGGCGAACGAACAGTCCCAGCCCTCTTTCAGCGCCTCCATCGTGATGATGACGCGCACCGGGCAGTCTTCCGCGAACAGGTCGATCCCGTCCAGTTCGCGCTGGTCGCCCGTGGCGATCTTCACCCAGTCCTTGTCGATCCGTTCGCCGTCTTCGCCGGTCAGGTGCTCGTAGATGGTTTCGACCGTGGCCTCGCCGCCTTTGTGCTCGGCCTGGATCAGCAGGATCGGGCGAATGTAGTCGGGTTCCTTCTTGGCGATCTCTTCCAGTTCCTGCCGGCGCAGCAGCGCATGGCGCAGGGCTACGTCCCAGCCGTCCAAGTGCTCTTCCAGCAGCACCGGCAACTTGATCATTTGCTCGGCGAACAACTGCGAGGCCGACACGCGCACCAGCACATTGCTGGTGGCCATGTCCGGCGTGGCGGTCAGTTCGATGATGGCGCTCGGGGCCAGGCGTTCGTACACGACGCCGGACAGGTCGCTGGTCGCGTTGTGCGCCTCGTCGGTAATCACCAGCGGGCGATGGAGCCGCAGCAGGTTGGCGAACGAGAAACGCGGCTCCTTGCCGTCCTCCGTCTGTTCCAGGTCCGGCAGCGGGGCGTCCTTCGGCAAGGCGATGAAATGCGGTTCCAGCGCCTCCTTGTGCGCATAGAAGTCGCGGATATCAATGTCGTGGACGCGCGCCGCCGCCATCGTCGCAATGACGATACAAGTGCGCGTAGCCAGTTCCTGCGGCGTCAGTTGCTCAATGTCGTCGCTATCCAGCACCGAGACCTGGCCACCGAACGCGGCGTCCAGTTCCAGCCGGTAGGGATGGCGGCGGTTCTTGAACGCGTCCAGGGTCTGCTGCTTGATCGTGCGGCTGGGCACCAGCCACACGACCAGTGGCCGGTCGCGTTCCAGCCAGTTGTCCGCCGCGCACCGGATGAAGTGCGCGCCCATCAGGGTCTTGCCGCCGCCGGTGGGGATACGGATCGCCACATAGGGAACGTCGCGCAGGCTGGGCAGTTCCTGGCCGTCCTTGTCGCGCAGGTTGCGGTACTCGGGCACCAGCATGGTCTTGGCGTCCGGGTGCGCGTGCGCGGCGAACGCTTCGGCGATACCGATCTCCTGCGCAGCGCGCAGGAAGTCGCGCAGCCGGTCGAGTGTCTTTTCCTGGTAGTCCTTCAACTCCATGCCATCACCTCGCCCGGATATCGTTGGGGGTCTTCTTGAACTTGATCCCCAGCGACCGCAGGCGGTCGTTGGTCATGTTCGTGCCTTCGCCGTAAATCACCATCGGGCCGTCATGTTTCGGCAGGCCCGCCAGCACCTTCATGGTCAGCATGTTGCCGCCCGCCAGCGTCTTGTCGCCAAGAATGCCGTTGTAGAGCAGGTAGTAGGCGGTGCCGTTATGGACGCCCAGCAGCGGCGACTTCATGGCGCGCGTGCTGCGCGCGGTGCCGGTCTCCGCGAACCAGATATGCGCGGCTAGGTGCTCGAACTTGATTTCGGGATTGATCCGGCCGTTGTCGTCAAACACCTTGGGGCCTAGCCGATAGAAGCGGAACCCGCCGCCACCCTGCCAGTCCTCGGCTTTTGTTATTCCACTTTGCTCCTGACCATCGATTACGAGTTTGAGGCGCGGCGCCACGTGCGTAGTCGCATGGTCGCCACGTTCAATCATTATCCATCGACGCTTCATTTTGTGAGCAACGGCACCAGTGGTTCCGGTGCCCGCAAAAGAGTCCAGCACTAAGTCCCCAGGCCTGGTTGAGCTTCGCAAAATTCTTCGTATCAAGGCCTCTGATTTTTGCCCCTTCAACTCTTCAACGCCAAGCATTTTGGAAACGGATTCACCAGAGAAGGAAACCACCGCGATACTATTAAGTTTGTCGTAAATGGAAGAGTTCCAAGTGTCTTCCAAGGGATAACGTTCAGGAAGTCCTTCCACCTGAGCGGCATCCATAAACTCGGAAGCCTCTTTCTTTGAAACTCCTAGATCGGTTAGGCGAGATAACAAGGCTTTGTAAGCAGCATCGGAGAACCGCTCAGCAAAATCTTTTCTTTCGATATATTCCTTTTGGAAATATGTTTTCTCAGCGTTTTTAGAATAATAGAGGATGGTGTCGTGATTTCGTATGTAGTTCTTTGCCATCGTCTTGTAGCCCGACAGCCAGCCAATGCGCCAAATGATCTCGCGCTGGAAGTTCTTCCGCCCGAATACCTCATCCATCAAAACTTTTAGGTAGTGTGCTTCGTTGAAATCGATAGTTGCGTATATCGACCCATCTTCTGCCAGTAGTTCGCGCAATAGTTCCAAGCGCGGATACATCATGGACAGCCACTTGGCATGTTCCAAGTTGTCGTCGTAAAGCTCGAATGCGCTTTTTGTGTTGTACGGCGGGTCAATGAAAATACATTTCACCTGTCCGGCGTAGTAGGGCAGCAGCGCCTTCAAGGCTTCCAGGTTTTCACCCTGGATCAACATGTTCGGTGCGTCCTCGTCGCCATGGGACAGCGACTGGATCGGTTGAAGCAGGTGATAAGGCGTCTTCGCCGTCGCCTTCAAGTCGTCATTGCGGTTGTGCCATTCCAGCCAAGGCATTCAGTGTCCCCATGCTAAGCGGGCGCATGCCTGCGCCCGCTTGTGATTTAGTTAGCGCCAGTCTGTTGCGACGCCGTCGCCTACGATGATACCCGCCAAGGATGGGTTATACCCATCCCCGAGCAGCAAGGCTGACGCAGGTTTCACCGACCACGATGTGGTCCAGCACCCGGATATCGACCAGCGCCAGCGACTGCTTCAAACGGGCGGTAATGGCGCGGTCGGCGGCGGACGGCTCCGGGTTTCCGCTCGGGTGGTTGTGCGCCAGGATCACGGCGGCAGCGTTGTGGCCGAGGGCGGCCTTGACGACCTCGCGAGGGTGGACCTCGGCGCCGTCCACGGTGCCACGGGCCAGTACTTCGATGGCGATGATCCGGTGGCGCGTGTCCAGGAACAGGACGTGGAACTGCTCGTGTTCCAGTCCCGCCAGGCGCATGCGGAAGAAATCGCTGGCTTGCGTCGGGTCAGTGATGGCTCCCAGCCGTTCCAGTCGGCGACGCAGGATGGCTTCGGCCTGCGCGAGGATCGTGCTGTCGTCGGCCTGATACTCGGCGCGGGTGTCCTGTGCTTCGCGTTGACGCATTGGTGTTCTCCCCGGCAGCACCATGCCGCCGTGGGCCACCCCGACGCCGCGCGACCAGCGCCCGGCGCACCCGTAGGGGCGCAACACCGTGGAGCAGCGAACGCTTGCGCCGGACGCAGCGCGGCGTCTCCTGGCCCACAACCGGGCGGTATGGGGTGCCGGGGAGCACGCAATCAACCTAACAGAGCCGCGCCGAGTATCAGGCCGATGACAAGACGGGCGGTCGCGGACCGCCGGCAATCAAAGCCCGCCGTCCTTCGGCGGCGCATCCGGAATCACCCGACCGCCAGCGTTCGCCAAGTCCGTGAGCCGTGCCCGGCGCTCGCGCGCCCGTTCCAGGGCACGCACCTGATTGCCTTCGTCGCGCATGGCCTGGGCCTGCTCGTCGAGTTCGCGCGCCTCGTCCACGAACCCCAGCGCCCGGAAGACCTGCGACCAGAACAGGGCGTCGTGGATGAAGCCGAGACGCGGGCCGATCTCGGACCTGCGTCGGCCGGTCCTGGACGGTGCGGCGGCGCTGTGGCCGGCGGGCAGCACGGGCGTGGCGACCGACGCGGGTTCAAGGATTTCCGCCAAGTCGTCGAGTGGCAGTTGCCAAGTTCCGTCGATCTTGCGCGCACCTGGATGGCGCCCATCCGCCATCTTTTCGCGTTGGCGCTCGACCACGCGCCGGGTGTTCTTGCCACGCAAGACAAGCGCGACTTCCTCGGCCCGTAGCGCGTAGCGTCCGGGGTACATCTCCCGCAGCCTTTGGAGTGAGCGTGCGCTCATCTGTCGGGACAAATCTGGGACAAGAAAGCGGTGTATGGGGGTGTTTGGTGGTGTCTGGCCCGTTCTTCAATCGACTTGAAAATAGACCTATCCACTTGTTTTCCCTTGCTTTCCTGTTGAACGACAAAAGACGATTACCCTTAGGAGGGGGACGCTCTATCCAGCTGAGCTACGGGGCCAAGGCGGCGGATTGTCGCATGCGGCACCGGCAGGGCCAAAGGCGGGGGCGCGTGCGGCAGGCCGGGAGGGGCGCTTTGCTAGAATCGCCCACACGCATCGAGACGCCGCCGGCCCCAGCGCCGGCGCGGCTCCGGGCCCCAGCCCGCACCCCTCCAGGAGATTCCATGTCCGCTTCCCTGCTCCAGACCCTCGGCCTGGCTTCCAGCAATTCCGGCACCTACCTCGGCGATGGCCGCTGGTCCGACGCCACCGGCGCCGGCGTGCTGCGCCCGGCCAACCCGACCACCGGCGAGGTGATCGCCGAGGTCCAGGCCACCAGCGAGGCCGATTACGAGGCGGTGGTCGCCAACGCCCAGGCCGCGTTCAAGGCCTGGCGTACGGTCCCGGCGCCGCGCCGCGGCGAGGCGATCCGGCTGTGCGGCGAGGCGCTGCGCCGGAACAAGGACGCGCTCGGCTCGCTGGTCGCGCTGGAGATGGGCAAGAGCAAGGCCGAAGGCGACGGCGAAGTGCAGGAGATGATCGACATCGCCGACTTCGCGGTGGGCCAGAGCCGCATGCTCTACGGCTACACCATGCATTCGGAGCGCCCCGGCCACCGCATGTACGACCAGTACCACCCGCTGGGCCTGGTCGGGATCATCAGCGCGTTCAACTTCCCGGTCGCGGTGTGGGCGTGGAACTCGTTCCTGGCGGCGATCTGCGGCGACATCTGCATCTGGAAGCCGTCGAACAAGACCCCGCTGACCGCGATCGCCTCGCTGAAGATCTGCAACGCGGCGCTGAAGGAAGGCGGCTTCCCCGACATCTTCTTCCTGGTCAACGACGCCGGCACCGCGCTGGCCGAGAAGTTCGTCGAGGACAAGCGCATCCCGCTGATCAGCTTCACCGGTTCGACCCAGGTCGGCCGCGAGGTCGCGGTCAAGGTCGCCCGGCGCATGGGCCGCTGCCTGCTCGAGCTGGGCGGCAACAACGCGATCATCCTCGACGAAACCGCGGACCTGAAGCTGGCGATCCCCGGCATCGTCTTCGGCGCGGTCGGCACCGCCGGCCAGCGCTGCACCACCACCCGCCGCCTGATCGTGCACGAGTCCATCTACGACACCGTGCTGGAAACCCTGGTCAAGGCCTACAAGCAGGTCGAAGGCAAGATCGGCGATCCGCTGGACACCGCCAACCTGATGGGCCCGCTCAACAGCCGCGGCGCGGTGGAGCAGTTCCTGGCCGCGGTCGAACAGGCCAAGGTCGCCGGCGGCAAGGTCGAGACCGGTGGCGCGGCGCTGGACCGCCCGGGCCATTTCGTCCTGCCCACGATCATCACCGGCCTGAAGAACAGCGACGCGGTGGTGCAGCACGAGACCTTCGCCCCGATCCTGTACGTGATGAAATATTCGGACCTGGACGAAGCGATCGAGATGCAGAACGGCGTGCCGCAGGGCCTGTCGTCGTCGATCTTCACCCAGAACCTGAAGGCGGCCGAGAAGTTCCTGTCGGCGGCCGGCAGCGACTGCGGCATCGCCAACGTCAACATCGGCACCTCGGGTGCGGAGATCGGCGGTGCGTTCGGCGGCGAGAAGGACACCGGCGGCGGCCGCGAATCCGGTTCGGACGCGTGGAAGGTGTACATGCGCCGGCAGACCAACACGATCAACTACTCCGACTCGCTGCCGCTGGCGCAGGGCATCAGGTTCGACCTTTAACCGTCGCTCCCGTGCAGGCAGGGGCCCAGTGCCTCGGGTCCCCGCCGCCACTCGGCGAACCCAGTGGGTTCCCGCCTGCGCGGGAACGAGCCCTTGGCCGTGGAAGCCATCCCGATGACCAACGACCTGGCTTCCACCACCCGCTTCAGCGACCGCGTCGCCGACTACGTCCGCTACCGGCCGGATTATCCGGAGGCGCTGTACGCCTGGCTGCGCGACGAAATGGACGTGCAGCCGTCGTGGAAAGTCGCCGACATCGGTGCCGGCACCGGGATTTCCTCGAAGCTGTTCCTCGATGCCGGCCACGAAGTGCTGGCGGTGGAGCCGAACGCGGCCATGCGCCAGGCCGCGGCCGGATGGCTCGGAGCCAACCCGCGCTTTGCCCCCGTCGACGGCAGCGCCGAGGCCACCACGCTGGCCGACGCCAGCGTCGACCTGGTCTCCGCGGCGCAGGCCTTCCACTGGTTCGACCCGCAGGCGGTCAAGCCGGAATGGCGGCGGATCCTGCGCCGGCACGCCGACGGCACGCCCGGCCTGGTGGCGGTGTACTGGAATTCGCGCCGGCTCGAGGGCACGGCCTTCCTCGAAGGCTACGAGCGCCTGCTGCTCGATTACGGCCTGGACTACAGCAGCGTCGCCGAACGCTACGGCGACGATGCGGACATGCAGCGCTGGTTCGGCCCCGGCCTGCGCGGGATGGCGCGCTTCCCGCACGGGCAGCGCCTGGACCTGGAGGCCCTGCGCGGCCGCCTGATGTCCTCCTCCTACGCGCCGCGCGAGGGCCACCCGCGGCACGCGCCGATGCTCGCCGCGCTGGAGCAGTTGTTCGCCGACACCGCCATCGACGGCCACGTCGACTTCGACTACGACACCCGGGTGTTCGCCGGCGTACCGGACTGAGCCGCCACCGCCGCCCTGGCCGGAACCGCCGCGCGCCAGGCCTGCTCCCGCGGCCGGCACGTGCCCTTCACGACCCCGCAACCCGGCCCGAGGGGCGCCGGCCGCCGGTTGCGCGCGCACCGGCGGGGCCGGGTTCTGGAATAATCCCCTCTTCGATCGCCCCCCTCGATCGCCCCGTCACAGGGCCAAGGCCCGCGCCGGGCACCGTTGTCCACCCTGCTCCCCCGACAGGACCCCACCCGCCGATGAACCAGATCCGCCGCACCAGCTCGCTCGCCATCGCCAGCCTCGTTGCCGGCATCCTCGGCTGGACCCTGGTGCCCTTCATCGGCACGCTGGTGGCGATCGTCTGCGGGCACATGGCACGCGGCGAGATCCGCCGCAGCAACGGCCAGCTCGACGGCGACGGCCTGGCCATCGCCGGACTGGTGCTGGGCTGGATCGCGGCCGCGCTGTGGATCATCGGCATCGTCCTGCTGTTCACGGTCCTGGGCGGCCTCGCCTGGTTCGCGACGATGAATTCCTGAGGACGTCGCGCCGATGTACTCCCTCGCCCGCCCCTTCCTGTTCGCCCTGGACGCCGAACGTGCCCACGGCCTCGGGCTGAAGGCGCTGGAGCTGGCGTGGCGCAGCGGCACCATCGGCCTGCTGGCCAGCCCGCGCAAGCCGATGCCGACCAAGCTGCTGGGCCTGTCCTTCCCCAATCCGGTCGGCCTGGCCGCCGGCCTGGACAAGAACGGCGAGCACATCGACGCATTGATGGCGCTGGGCTTCGGTTTCATCGAGATCGGCACGGTCACGCCGCGGCCGCAGCCGGGCAATCCGAAGCCGCGCATGTTCCGCCTGCGCGGCGACGAGGCGCTGATCAACCGGCTGGGCTTCAACAACGCCGGGGTCGACGCGCTGGCGCGCAACGTGGCGCGCGCGCGGCGCAAGGACGGCGTGCTCGGCATCAACATCGGCAAGAACAAGGACACGCCGAACGAGGACGCCGCCAGCGACTACCTCTATTGCATGGAGCGGGTCTACCCGCTGGCCGACTACATCACCGTCAACATCTCCTCGCCCAACACCGCCGGCCTGCGCGAACTGCAGGAGGAGCAGTCGCTGCGCCGCCTGGTCGGCACCCTGCGCGAGGCGCAGGAACGGCTGGCCGCGCAGCATCGCAGGCGGGTGCCGGTACTGGTCAAGGTCGCGCCGGACCTGAGCGACAGCGACATCGACGCCGCCGCGCGCGTGCTCGCCGACCTCGGCGTGGACGGCGTGGTCGCCACCAACACCACGGTGTCCCGCAATGCGGTGCCCGACCGCCGCCACGCGCACGAGACTGGCGGCCTGTCCGGGGCGCCGCTGATGGGCCAGTCCACCCTGGTGCTGCGCCGGCTGCGCACGCGCCTGCCCGAATCGATCCCGCTGATCGGCGTGGGCGGCATCCTTTCCGGCGCCGACGCGGTCGCGAAGATGGCCGCCGGCGCCAGCCTGGTGCAGGTCTACACCGGCCTGGTCTACCGCGGCCCGGAACTGATCGGCGAATGCATCGACGCCATGCGCCGGCGCAAGGAATCGCCCAGCCGCGGGACGGCCGGATCGGCATGAACGAGCTTCCCCCGGGCATCCGCGCCACGGGTGCGCCGGCATGACCGCGCTGTTCCGCCTGCAGCGCGACGCCGACCTCACCACGCGCAACACCTTCGGCGTCGCCGCGCGCGCGCCGTGGCTGCTGGAAGTCAACGACACCGGCTCGCTGGCCGAAGCGCTGGAACTGGACCAGCTGCACGGCCTGCCGCTGCTGATGCTCGGCGGCGGCAGCAACCTGCTGTTCGCCGGCGACGCGCCGGGCGCGGTGGTGGCGCTGCGCGCCGCCGGCATCGACCTGGTGGAAGACCACGGCGAACGCGTGCGCGTGCGCGCCACGGCCGGCGCCGGATGGCACGAGCTGGTGATGTGGAGCCTGGCGCAAGGGCTGTGCGGGCTGGAGAACCTGGCCCTGATCCCCGGCAGCGTCGGCGCCGCGCCGATCCAGAACATCGGCGCCTAGGGCGTGGAGGTCGGCGAGCACGTGGTCGCGGTCGAGGCGCTGGACCGGCACGCCGCGCGGATGGTGCGGCTGGACCGCCAGGCCTGCGGCTTCGGCTACCGCGACAGCGTGTTCAAGCGCGAGCCGTCGCGCTGGATCGTCACCGCGGTGGAACTGGAGCTGGCGCGCGAGGAGCGCGGCAGCACGCCGCGGCTGGACTACGCCGGCATCGGCGAGGAACTGGCCGCGATGGGCGTGCAGGCGCCGGGCGCGCGCGACGTGGCCGAAGCGGTGATCCGGATCCGCCGCCGCAAGCTGCCCGACCCGGCCGAGATCGGCAACGCTGGCAGCTTCTTCAAGAACCCGATCGTGCCGGCGGCGCAGGCGCAGGCGCTGGCCGACGCGCATCCGCGCCTGCCGGGGGTCCGCGGCGACGGCGACGGCACGCGCAAGCTGTCCGCGGCCTGGCTGATCGACGCTTGCGGCTGGAAGGGCGCGCGCGAGGGCGATGCCGGCGTGTCCGCGGCGCACGCGCTGGTGCTGGTCAACCCCGGCCACGCCAGCGGCATGCAGCTGCTGGAACTGGCCCGGCGCATCGCCGCCTCGGTGCGCGAACGCTTCGGCGTGGCGCTGGAGCCGGAGCCGCGCATCGTCGGCGCGCAGTGGTGAGGGGCGGCAGCGGCCCGCCGTGAAGCGATGACCGCCACGCCACAGCCCGCCCCGGCCCACAGCCACTGGCACGCCGCAGCGCTGATGCTCGGCAGCACCGTGCTGTTCGGGCTGATGGCGGTGGCGATCCGGCTGGCCTCGGCCAGCCTGCACACCTTCGAGATCGCCTTCTTCCGCAATTTCTTCGGCCTGCTCGCCGCGCTGCCGCTGCTGCTGCGGCACGGGCCGGGCCTGCTGCGCACCGACCAGTTCCCGCGCTACCTGTTCCGCTGCCTGGTCGGGATCTGCTCGATGCTGGCCGGGTTCTGGGCGATCGGCCACCTGCCGCTGGCGCAGGCGGTGTCGCTGTCCTATTCCACCCCGCTGTTCGTGACCATAGCCGCGGCCGCGCTGCTGGGCGAGCAGGTGCGGGCGCGGCGCTGGATCGCGGTGGCGCTGGGGTTCCTCGGCGTGCTGCTGATCGTGCGCCCCGGCAGCGGCGAGTTCAGCTACGGCACGATGGTGGCGCTGCTGGCGGCGCTGCTGTCGAGCATTGTCGCCATCCAGATCAAGCAGCTCTCGGCCACCGAGCCGGCCGACCGCATCGTGATCTGGACCACCCTGCTGTGGGTGCCGATGTCGCTGGTGCCGGCGCTGGGCGTGTGGGAGTGGCCGCAGGGCATTACCTGGGCGTACGTGGTCGCGGCCGGTTTCTTCGGCACCGGCGGGCACATGCTGTGGACGCGCGCGCTCAAGCTCGGCGAAGTCTCGGCGCTGACCCCGATCAGCTTCATGCAGTTGCCGATCGTGGGCGTGCTCGGCTGGATCCTGTTCGACGAGACCCTGGACCGCTGGACGGTACTGGGCGCGACGGTGATCCTCGGCGCCAACGCCTATATCGCCCACCGCGAGGCCACCCTCGCCCGCCGCGCCTCTTCCGGTGCGTCCAGTTCGGCGGCCAAGCCGGGCGAGTGAACACGGGCGCCGCCGCTGCGCCGCGGACGCCCCGGCGATGACCGGATCCGGAGAAAAAATGCACCGGATCCTTGCCCTGGACCGCGCCGATCCAGTATCATGCGCGGCCTTGTCGGGGTGTAGCTCAGGCTGGTAGAGCGCTACGTTCGGGACGTAGAGGTCGCAGGTTCGAATCCTGTCTCCCCGACCATTGATCCATGCAGTGATATCGCGGTACGCAGACCGGCCTCGCGCCGGTCTTTGCTTTTCCGGGCCGCGGTCGCGCGGCGCCGGGGCGCGTCCCGCCCGTGCCAGGCCGCGATGAACCCCCGATCCCCCACCCCGCGAGCCGTTTCTTATACCCATCTGACCCTTCAGACCAAGGGGAAATGGTGGATCTCGGCGAGCGGTGGCGCACTGACAATAAAAAAGAGAATGACACCTGAGCTCTCGATAGATATGTGAGAACGCTGCAAGTCGCCAATGCTGAGTGTACCGATGGGTATATGTCAGACTGAGCTAGTAGTCAGTGTACAAA
>NZ_PDWM01000053.1 GCF_010093225.1 Pseudoxanthomonas koreensis
AAGCCCTTGGCGGGACCACGCTGGGGGCGTGGATGACCTCCAACTTCCCTTCGCACTGCCCGCACGCAGTGACCCCACGTGCCTGGAACGCCCCGCGAAGTGCAAAACGGGGTTGTTCGAGGTTCCCTTCAGGGGGCGACCCGATGCCGTCGTGAGATGCCGCATTCAACGCGGACTCTCCGGATGGGCTGCGTTTAACGCGGTGCTTCCCGACCCCATCGGGTCGCCCCCTGAAGTGGGCTCCTACAAGTACAAGGGTCGGCGCCTACAATGGCCACATGAGCCATAACACACCACGACGCGCCCTGGTCACCGGCGGCAGCGGCGACATCGGCGGCGCGATCTGCCGCGCGCTGGCCGCGGCCGGCATGGCGGTGGTCGTGCATGCCCACGCCAACCTCGCACGTGCCGAAGCCGTCGCCGCGCAGATCCGCGCCGAAGGTGGCAGCGCGCAGGCGATCGCGTTCGACGTCGCCGACGGCGCAGCGACCGCCACCGCACTTGAGGCCCTGCTCACCGAAGGCGCGATCGACGTGCTGGTCAACAACGCCGGCATCCACGACGACGCGCCGCTGGCCGGCATGAGCGATGCGCAGTGGCGGCGCGTCGTCGACGTGTCCCTGCACGGCTTCTTCCACGTCACCCGCCCGCTGCTGCTGCCGATGGCACGCGCGCGCTGGGGCCGCATCGTCAGCATCTCCTCGGTCGCCGCGGTGCTCGGCAACCGCGGCCAGGCCAACTACGCCGCGGCCAAGGCTGCGCTGCACGGTGCCTCGAAGTCGCTGGCGCGTGAAATGGCCAGCCGCGGCATCACCGTGAATGTCGTCGCGCCGGGCGTGATCGAAGGCGCCATGGCCGGCGACCGCTTCCCGCCCGATGTGCTCCGGCAACTGGTCCCCGCCGCGCGCGCCGGCCGCCCGGAGGAAGTGGCTGCGCTGGTCGCGTTCCTGTGCTCGGACGCGGCCGCTTACGTCAACGGACAGGTGATCGGGGTCAACGGAGGCATGGGCTGAGCACGCCGCCGCTTCACTCGCCGGAATCGATCCGCGGTGGCTGCGCGCGCACGCGTGCGTACTCGCGCCACACGTCGCCGTGCAGCAGCACCTGACCGACCACGTGCGAGGTGATCCGGTACAGGTCGCGCAGCGGCCGGAAGTGGCTGCGCCGCATCGGGCCACCGCCGCCACCGCGGTAGCGCGTCTCCACCGGCACCGACACGCAGCGCACGCCGAGCCGGCGCGCGGCCGAGATCAGCAGTTGCGCCTCGAACACGAAATCCTCGCCGGGCACCCCGTCCAGGGCGATGACCGCCGCCGGGTAGTAGCGCTGCCCGCTCTGGGTGTCGGCGATGCGGTGCCCCGCCGCCCAGGCCACGCCCCAGTCGCCGAACGCGTTCGCCAGGCGCCGGTGCAGCGGCGCGGCGGCGCGGTGGCGCAGGCGCGCGCCGATCACGATGTGCCCCGGGTGCCGCGCCGCGGCACGCAGCAGGCGCGGCAGGTCGGCAGGATCGTGCTGGCCGTCGCCATCGACGGTGAGCACGCCGCGCGCGCCAGCAGCCAGCGCCTCGGCGAAGCCGCTGCGCAGCGCCGCGCCCTTGCCGCGCCGCCGCGGGTGGCGCAGCACCGTGGCCGGCAGGTCGCGCAGGCAGTCGCCGGTGCCGTCGTCGGAACCGTCGTCGACCACGATCACCCACGGGCAATGGCGCAGGCATTCCTGGACCACTTCGCGGATCCGCAGCGCTTCGTTCAACGCCGGGATCACCACCGCGACCTCGCCGTGTCGCGGACCGGGCTCAGCCATGGGCCAGTTCCAGCCGCAGGCGGCGTCCGCGGCCGGCCGGCAGCAGCGCGGTGCCGGCGCCGCGCGCAAGCGCGTCGAACAGCGCCAGCATCGGCGCCATCGCATTTCCGTCGGCCACGCCGGCGGGCGCCGGTGGCGCCTCGCCGTCCTCCAGCTGCAGCAGCAGCCGCGGCCCGGCGTGCGCGTCGCGCGCCAGCACCAGCGCGCCGCCGAGCAGGCCCTCGCTCGACGCGACCTCGTGCAGCGGCCCGGGCGAAGCGCCGTCGTAGCCCACCAGCAGCACCGCCGCCGCACCGGCCTGCAGCTGCGCCAGCGCTTCCAGCAGGCCCATGGCGAAGCTCGCGCTGCCGGCGCTGAGCGCGGTGGCCGGTTCCATCGCACCGGTGCCGATGGTCCAGTAGCCGGCGGCGGCGTTGTGCACCGAGTTGTGGAAACGGGTCGGCGAAAGCTCCAGCGGCGCGCTCGCCAGCGCCTGGCACATGTGGTCGGTGATCGCCAGGTCGCCGTAGGTGGAGGCGAACACCGAAGGCAACGTGGACGGGTCGCGCCCGGCGTCGGCACAGGCGGCCTGCGCGGCCTCCAGCGCGACCAGCACCGTGTCCGGCGCGCGGCGGCGTTCGTTGGGCGGCAGCAGCGCCGGCGCCGGGCGCGTTGCCGGCGTCGGTGCCGTGCCCTCGCGCAGCAGCGCGCGGTAGCCGGGCCACGACGGCGCCTGCGCCGACCACAGGCCGATGCCTTCGATGCGCATCGGCGGCAGGCCGGTGCTCATGCGCACGAGAACACCAGCGAGCAGTTGTTGCCGCCGAAGCCGAAGGCGTTGTTCATCGCGTGCGCGATCGGCTGCAGTGCGGTTTCGAAGCGCACCTGCGGGCCGCAGGCCGGGTCCGGCTCGCGGCTGTTGAGCGTGCCCGGCAGCAGGCCGTGTTCCAGCGCCAGCAGCGCGAACACCGATTCCACGATCCCGGCCGCGCCCAGCGTGTGCCCGGTCCAGCCCTTGGTCGAGCCCGCGTGCAGGGTGGCGGGGAACAGCGCGGCCACCGCCGCGGCCTCGACGCTGTCGTTGGCCGGCGTGGCGGTGCCGTGCAGGTTGAGGTATCCGATCGCTTCGGGATCCAGGCCGGCGCGGGCGAGCGCATCGGCCATCGCCCGCCGCGCCCCCAGTCCCTGTGGATGCGGCGCGGACATGTGGTGGGCATCGCTGGATTCGCCGTAGCCGCGCAGCCAGGCTCGCACCGGCGCGGTGGCCTCGCGTTCGAGCAGGGCGAAGCCGCCGGCCTCGCCCAGCGACAGCCCGCGGCGCTGCGCGTCGAACGGGCGGCACGGCTCGGGCGAGACCAGCTGCAGTGCGTTGAAGCCGTACAGCCCGCTGCCGCACAGCGTGTCCACGCCGCCGACGATGGCCGCGTCGGCCAGGCCGGCGTGCAGCATCCGCGCCGCCAGCGCGAACACCTTGGCGCTGGAGGAGCAGGCGGTCGCCACGGTCAGGCACGGCCCCTGCGCACCGCAGGCGAGGGCGACGAAATCGCAGGCCGCGTGCGGGTTGTGCACGTGCAGCCGTGCCTGCGCGGCGGGGAAGCGTCCGTCCTCCAGGTTCGCGTAGGCCGCTTCGGTCTCGCCGATGCTCGAGGTCGAGGTGCCGATGAGCGTCGCCACCCGGGTGGCGCCATGGCGCCGCACTGCGGCCGTGGCGGCCTCGATGAAGCCGTCCTGCCGCAGCGCCAGCCAGGCCAGGCGGTGGTTGCGCGATTCCCAGCGCTCGAGCGCTGACGGCAGCGGCGCCTGTTCCAGGCCTTCGACGCGGCCGATCCAGCAGTCCAGCGCCGCATCGCCGAAATCGTTGCGGCGCAGTCCGCCGCGCCCTTGCGCCAGCGCCGCGTACTGCGCCTCCAGGCCGGCGCCCAGCGCGGTGGTCGCGGTGTGCGCGGTGATGGCGAGCGGCGCGATGCGCGACGGGGCGGGGACGTGGTGCAAAAGTAAGCGGGCGGCGACGGCGACGGGCGAGTATAGCCACAGCCCCATCAACGCCCGGCGTGAGGAACGTGAACGGTTCGCGCCGCGCCGCCGCACCCGCCGCGCTTCCTACCCCGGCGCATTTCCGACACAATCCCCTCGATTCCCCCGTGCAGGGCGCGGCGCGCGCGCATGCAAGCCTACGTCTACAAGAGCCTCCGCAAAGCCGACACCTTCGTGTTCCTTGCCGCCCGCGACGATTTCGCGCGGCTGCCCGAAGCGGTGCGCGCGCAACTGGGCGAACTGGCGTTCGTGCTGGAACTGGCCTTGACCCCGGACCGGCGCCTGGCCCGCTCCGATCCGCGGGTGGTGCGCGACAACCTGGCCCTGCGCGGTTTCCACGTGCAGTTCCCGCCGTCGCCCGACGCCGCGGCCACCGCGGCCACCGGGGCCTCCGATGACTGAACCGCGCACCCGGATGCCGCGGGCCGTGCCGCTGGCGCTGGGCGCCGGTGTGCTGCTGGCCGCGCTGGCCGGGTTCGGCGGCGTGGTGGCGGTGCTGGCCGGGCTGCTGGCGCAACCGGCGCTGGCGCTGGGCATTTCCTGGTGGCGCGGCACCCGCGCGCTGCCCGGGTCGGCCCGGGCCGTGTCCGCCGATGCGTTGCCGCTGCTGGGCACGTGGGCGCTGGCGCTCGCGCTGGCGGCGCTGGTCGTGGCCTGGCCGCTGTCGGCGCTGCGCCAGAGCGGCAGCCTGGGCGCGGCGGTGGGCCTGAGTGCGATGGCCAGCGCGGTGCTGCTGGGCCTGTGGCGCACCTGGCCGCTGTGGCATGCGCTGGAACGCAGCGGCGGGCGCCTGGGCACGCTGTGGCGGCGCCTGCCGCAGCAGGACGCCGGCAGCTGGCGCGGCCTGGCGGGCGCCGCCGCGGTGGCGGCGGCGCTGGCCGGAGTGCTGGTCCTGGCTTGGCCGGGGCTGGTCGCCGATGCCGTGCGCTGGCCCCTGGCGGCCGCGTTCGCGGTGCTGCTGCCGGGCCTGCACCTGCTCCTGCAGCGCGTCGCCGCGGCTGCCGAAGTGGCCGCGCCGCTGGATTTCCTCGACCTGGCCAACGCGCCGGCGGCGGCCATCGAGCCGCTGCCCGCCGCGGGTGACCTGTCGGTCGAGCTCTACGCCGCCGCGCGCGCGGCCGCGTCGACCGCGCCCTGCAACTGCTGGAAGCCGGCGCCGATGCGCACGCCCCCGCGCCGGCCGGCGTACGCGACCAGCGCAGCCTGGCCGCACTGGCCGCGGTGCTGCCCGACCTGCGCCTGCTGCGCGCGCTGATCGCGCAGGGCGTGGACCTCAATGGCGGTGGCACGCCGCCGTTGCTGGCCGCGACCCGCGACAGCTGGCATGGGCGCCCCGAGGCGGTGATGACCCTGCTCGCCAACGGCGCCGACCCGCGCGCCACCGACACCGAAGGCAACCCCCCGCTGCACCATGCCGCGCGCAGCACCGATCCGGGCGTGGCCGCGCTGCTGCGCGATGCCGCCGCCGAGATCGATGCGCCCAACCAGGAAGGCTTCTCGCCGCTGGGCGTGGCCTGCGCCAGCGGCAACTGGCGCCTGGCCAGGTTCCTGCTCGAACGCGGTGCGCGCCCGGAGCCGCAGGACGGCCAGCCGGTGCTGCTGGCCGCCGCCGCTACCGAGGAGGACGACCCGGCCGGCGTGCAGCTGCTGCTGAAGTTCAAGGCCAGGGTCGGCACGCCCGGCCGCGACGGTCGCACCGCACTGCACGAGGCGGCACTGGCCGGCCACGCCGACATCGTCGCCGCACTGCTGGCCGCCGGCGCCGATCCGCAGGCGTGCGACGCCGCTGGCCGTACCCCGTTCCTGGACGCCGCGCGCGCACTGCGCGGCGGCGTGGTCGAACAGCTGGCCACGCAGGACATCGACCTGGCCGCCACCGATGCCGAAGGCTGCAACGCCCTGGTCCTGGTCAGCGGCGCCGAACAGGCCTCGCTGGCCCTGGTCCGGCGCCTGCTCGAACTGGGCGTGGATCCGGCCCGACCCGACCGGGCCGGCCGCCGCGCGGTCGACATCGCCGCCGAATCCGGGCGCTGGTCCATTGTCGCTGCACTCGATCCGGCCTACCCGCTGCCGGCCGCCGTGGCCGACGCCGCCAGCGAGCAGCCGGTCGACGAGCGCCCGCCGCTGGCGCTGCTGCGCGACGGTCTCCAGGGCGGCCGCCTGGAAGGCCTGGCCACGCTGGCGAGGCTGTGCGCCCCGGCCGAACTGGGCGGCCTGCTGCACGACCCGGCGCTGCGCACCCAGCCGGACCGGGTGCAGTGGCTGCTCGCGCATGGTGCCGACGCCGAGACCACGGTCGAAGGCGACACCGCGCTGCCCGCGCTGCTCGCCCCCGGCGGCGGCGGCGCCGCCGCAATCCAGGTCCTGCCCGCCCACGGTGCCTCGCCCGCCGGCGCCGGCGGCCTGGCCCGCTTCCTCGCCGCCTGCGCGCAGCGCGACCAGGCCACGCGCGGCAACGAACAGCTCGCCCTGGACCTGTTCCTGCAGGGCGCCGACCCGTTCGCCGCCTCGGCTGCCGGCGATCCGCCGCTGTCACTGGCGGTGCGCCTGGGCTGGCTGCGCCTGCTCGACGCCCTGCTCGATGCCGGCGTGGACCGCGAAGCGCGCGACGGCCACGGCATGACCGCGCTGCACCTGGCCGCCGCGCTGGGCCGCGAATCCGCGCTTCGGCACCTGGTCGCGCAGGGCGCTTCGCCCGAGGCGCGCGCCGCCGACGGCCAGACCCCCCTGGGCGTGGCCCTGGCCAGCGGCCGCCGCGATCTGGCCGACTGGCTCGACTGGCGCGCGTGGACGCTGCCGCGGCGGCCGCTGCGCGCCGCCGACCTGGTCTCCGCGGCCATGGCCGGCGACGCCGATGCCGTGCGCCGGCTGCTCGAACTCGGCTTCCCGGTCGATGCGGTCGACGGCCAGGGCTGCACCGGCCTGCTCCGCGCCGCCGGTGGCGGCCATGCCGCGGCGGTGGACCTGCTGCTGGCCCGCGGCGCCGCCCCGCAGCATGCCGCGCACAGCGGTGCCCCCCCGCTGTCGGCCGCGGTGAGCATGCGCCAGACCGCGGTCGTCACCGCCCTGCTCGACGCCGGCGCCGACCTGGAATACCGCCTGCCCGGCGGCGTCACCGGGCTGATGCTGGCCTGCGCCCTGGGCCTGCCCGACATCGCCGCGCGCCTGCTCACCGCGGGCGCCGACATCGACGCCGGCGACGGCCAGGGCCTGGCCCCGCTGCACTGCGCCGCCCTCTACGGCTTCACCGGCCGCGACCGCACGCGCCTGCTGGCGCTGCTGGACACCCTGCTGCTGGCCGGCGCCGAACCGGACATGCCGGCCGCCGGCGGCGTCACCCCGCTGCTGCTGCTGCTCGGCGCGCGCGCCGAACCCGGCGGCGCCTGCGAGGAGAAGGTGGTGCTGGCCGGCCTGGAACGCCTGCTCGAGGAAGGCGTGTCGCTGGACATCCAGGATCCGCGCGGCTTCGGCCCGCTGCACCTGGCCGCGCTGCACGGCCTCGGCGGCGTGGTCCAGCGCCTGCTGCGCGCCGGCGCCGACCCCGACCTGCGCGACTCGCTCAACCGCAGCCCGCGCGAGATCGCGGTGATGCGCGGCTTCGTCGATGTCGCCGCCGAACTGGCCCCCGCCGCGCAGCAGTCCGGCGTCTCCATGGCCCGCTTCCTGCGCGAACCGCGCGGCTGACGTCCGCTTCCTGCGCGAACCGCGCGGCTGTTGCTTGTTTCCCACGGAGCCGCGGCCATTGCCTGCTTCGCGTAGAGCCGGCCTCGGCCGGCTGGCCTTGATCCTGGTGCACGGAAGCAGCGCGGCAACCCGCGCTCCACGCCGGGACCGTCTGCGGGGCCCCGATACGGTCCGGTCTGCCAGCCCTGCTTATAGCGGGAAGTCATAAGCCACCAGCCCCCGTATTCCGCAGCGATTGGCGGATGAACAGGTGGGCGATGGCCCGGAAGGAGCAAAAACGCTCTATTTATGTGACGCAAGTCGCATTTTAAATAAAAGTTTAACATGAACCGGGTATGACCGATTGACGTTGTCCTCTGCCATAAGTCACGTTCGACGGGCCCCCAGCGGGGCCCTTCCTTTTTTCCTTCCTGCCACCAGGGATCGTCATGAAACGCTCATCTCTGAACCGCAATCTGCGGCGCAGCGCACTCACTGTTGCGTTGGGCCTGTGCTTCACCTCCGGTGTCGTCAATGCGCAGCAGGCCAGCGGCGCGTTGTTCGGACAGGCGGCGTCCGGCGAGACGGTCGTCATCGAGAACCCGGCCACCGGCTTCCGCCGTGAAGTGCCGGTCAGCGCCGACGGCACCTATCGCGCGTCGGCGATCCAGCCCGGCACCTACCGGGTCACCCTGAAGCGTGCCGACGGCACCACGGTGGTGCGCGAGGCCACGGTCAACATCGGTACCGGTACTCCGGTGAACTTCGCCGCCGATGCCGCCGGTGCCACCGAACTGGGCGGCGTGACCGTGGTCGGCACCCGCGCGGTCAACCCGATCGACGTGTCCTCGGTCACCTCGGCCAGCATCCTCACCGCCGAGCAGATCGCCAAGATCCCGGTGCTGCGCGACGCCACCTCGGTGGCGCTGCTGGCGCCCGGCACCGTCCGTGGCGACGCCGCGTTCGGCAACCTGGCCTCGTTCGGCGGCTCCTCGGTCGCCGAGAACCAGTACTATCTCAACGGCTTCAACATCACCAACTCGTTCCGCAGCCTGAACTTCGCCCAGGTGCCGTTCGAGGCGATCGCCGAGCAGGAGACCAAGACCGGCGGCTACGGCGCCGAGTTCGGCCGCTCGCTGGGCGGCGTGGTCAACCAGGTCTCCAAGCGCGGCACCAACGAGTTCCATGCCGGCGGCAACATCTTCTGGTCGCCGGACTCCCTGCGCTCCGACGTGGAGAATACCTACCTGTCCAACCCGCTGGTTCCGGGCGACCTGGGCGACCTGCGCTCGGACAATTCCAAGGACACGCTCGGCGCCATGAGCGCCTCGGCCTGGGCCAGCGGCGCGCTGATCAAGGACAAGCTGTTCGCCTACGGCCTGATTTCCTACAGCAAGGTCGACCAGGACTACTGGGGCAGCGTGCTGTCGCGGACCAACAACAAGGAGTCGGAGAAGGGTGACCCGACCTGGCTGGTCAAGCTGGACTGGAACATCAACGAGGACCACCACCTCGAGTTCACCGGCCTTTCGGACAAGCGCACCACCACCACCAAGACCTACCTCAACACGCCCGGCGAGCTCGACCGCGGCGACCTGGTCGGCACCTCGTATGCCGAGTCCGGCGGCGAGAACTACATCTTCCGCTACACCGGCTACCTGACCGATACCTTCTCCATGTCCGCGCTGTACGGCACCAGCGAGTATTCGCGCTCGCGGCGCCTAGTCACCGCGGACGGCACCGAGGTCGAGTACGGCGGCGACATCAACCAGCCGGCCACCGGTTGCCCGATCATCACCGACGTCCGTCCGGGCTACCGCCAGGCGATCACCGGCGCCTACGCCAGCTCCTGCAACATCACCGGCGGATCGATCGACCGCATCGACTCCAAGGACACCCGCGACCAGTTCCGCCTGGACTTCGACTGGGAGATCGGCGACCACCGCATCGGCTTCGGTTACGACACCGACGAGTACGAATCCGTCGCCGGCACCTCCTACGAGGGTGGCCGCGTCTGGCGCTACTCGACCAACAACGGCCCGGATGGCCTGGCCAACACCGGCGACGAGTTCGACATCGTCCGCGAGCAGATCGTGACCCAGGGCTCCACGGTGCGGGTCGACCAGCACGCCTACTACATCGAGGACAACTGGCAGGTCTCCGACACCTTCCTGGCCTACGTCGGCCTGCGCTGGGACACCTTCGAGAACTTCAACGGCGAGGGCGAGGCCTACGTCAAGATCGAGAACCAGTTCGCCCCGCGCTTCGGCTTCTCCTGGGACGTCAACGGCGACTCCTCCTGGAAGGTCTACGGCAACGCCGGCCGCTACGCGCTGCCGCTGACCTCCAGCGTGGCCGTGCGCGGCGCCAGCATCTCGCTGTTCACCCGGCAGAACTTCGACTTCACCGGCGTGGACCCGGTCACCGGCGCGCCGATCGGCCTGACCCCGCGTGGCTCGCTCAGCTACATCAACGGCGAGTTCGGCGAACCGAAGAACGCGGCGACCATCGCCTCGAAAAACCTCGACCCGATGTACCAGGACGAGTTCATCCTGGGCACCCAGTACCAGCTGACCGAGCACCAGTCCATCGGCGCCAAGGGCACGTACCGCAAGCTGAAGGCGGCGATCGACGACAACTGCGACTACACGCCGATCTACGACATGGCCCTGGCCGATGGCTTCGACCCGGTGCTGCCGAGCGCCGGCTTCCCGTACTGCCGCATGTTCAACCCCGGCGCCGACGCGGTGTTCGTCACCGACATCGAGGACAACGGCACGCTCACCGAGTACACCATCCCGGGCGAGCTGCTGTCGCCGGCGGCCAAGCGCAACTACCAGGCGCTGGAACTGTTCTGGGATGGCAGCTGGGACAAGTGGTTCGCCAGCGCCTCGTACACGATGGCCTGGAACAAGGGCAACACCGAGGGCGGGGTGAAGTCCGACATCGGCCAGAGCGACACCAGCGTCACCCAGGATTTCGACTACAAGGAACTGATGGTCGACTCCTACGGCTACCTGCCCAACGACCGCCGCCACAGCCTGAAGGTGTTCGGCAACTACCGGATCAACGACGAATGGTCGGCGGGCGGCAACCTGCTGGTGCAGTCCGGGCGCCCGATCAACTGCCTGGGCGTCTACTACCCGTACCACGGCGGCATCCATCCCTACGGCTCGTCGTTCTTCCGTTGCGGCACCACCGAGGCTGGTGGCGTCAACGGTCCGTCCGAGGCGGTGCCGCGCGGTACTGCCGGGCGCCTGCCGTGGACCAACTCGATCGACCTCAACGTCGCCTATTTCCCGAAATGGGCGAGTGGCCTGGCGTTCAAGATCGACGTGTTCAACGTGTTCAACAGCCAGAAGGTGACCTCGGTGACCGAAGTGGCGGAAGACGGTGCCACCGGCGTCCCGCTGAACACCTACCTGCTGCCGCGTACCTTCCAGTCGCCGCGCAGCGTGCGCTTCATGATCCAGTACGACTTCTGATCTTCGAATCATTGGATGTGCTTCTCTCCGACGGCCGCCGCAAGGCGGCCGTTTTTTTTGCCCTCAGGCGCGCGCCTGGTCGAGGGCTTGCCGTTATGCTTGATCCTTCTCCTTCCGCCCGGTCGTTCATGCAGTCCGTCATCGAACTCTGGCAACAGGCGCAGCGGCATGAAGCGGCCGGCGCATGGCGGCAGGCGCGACCGCTCTACGAATCCATCCTGGCCGTCGAGCCTGGCCACGTCCCCGCGCGGCTGCGCATGTCGCGGCTGGAACAGGCCGCCGACCGCTACAGTCCCGCACGCACGCACGTGCTGCAGGCTGCCGCTGCGGTGCGCGGGCGCGGCGGCAGCCGCCACATCGGTTACGTCACCGCGCGCCTGCTCGACTTCGCCGAGGAGGACGAGGCCGCGGCGCTGGTGCTGGCCGCCGACTGGAACGATCCCGATTTCATCCGCCAGTCGCCGGCGCTGGCCCAGCACCTGTGGCTGGCGCGGCGTTACGAGGAGGCGCTGCGCCTGCTCGACGCGATGGAGCGCCACGCTCCGGCGCATCCGCTGCTGGCCTTCACCCGCGGCAACGTGCTGCGCTACCTGGGCGACATGGACGGGGCAGGGCGCCAGTACGAAGCCAGCCTGGCCCTGGAGCCCGGCCTGGCCGATGCGCACTGGGCGCTGGCCACGCATTCGCGCGCGCAGCCCCCGCTGGCGCGCGTGCCGCGGCTGCGGGCCGCACTGGAGCGGGCCGGCGACGCGACCGCGCGCGCGCAGTTGCTGTACGCCCTGTTCCATGAGTACGACGGTGCCGGCGAGACCGCACTGGCGTGGGCGGCGCTGGAGCAGGGCGCGGCCACGGTCCGCGCCGGCCTGGGCCATGACGACGCGGCCGAAGCACGGCGCGTGGACGCGCTGCTGCGGTTGTCCGTGACCGCGCCAGGCGCATCGGCGCCGGCATCGGCCGGGCCGCGTCCGGTGTTCGTGGTCGGCATGCCGCGTACCGGCACCACGCTGCTCGACCGCATCCTCGGCAACCACCGCGACGTGGCCTCGCTGGGCGAGCGCAACGACCTGGCCGCCGCGGCGAGTCAGGCCAGCGGCCGCTTCTTCGCCTCGCCGCTGCAGGAAGGCGCCGCTGCGCTGCTCGAAGGACTCGACGCCGGCGAGGCCGGACGGATCTACCTGCAGCGCATCGCCCGCGGCGCGCCGACCGCCAGCCACCTGCTCGACAAGAACCCGCAGAACCTGTTCGCCATCCCGCTGATCCTGCGCGCGCTGCCGCGGGTGCGCATCGTCTGCCTGCGCCGCGATCCGATGGACGCCTGCTTTTCCAACCTGAAGGAACTGTTCCAGGGCGGCGCCTATCCCTACAGCTACGCGCAGGACGAACTGGCCGCGCACTGCCTGCGCGCGCAGCGCTGGATGGCGCACTGGCAGGCGGTGGCGCCGCACGCGGTGCGCGTGGTCGACTACGAGGCGCTGGTGCAGGCGCCGGCCGCGACCGCCGCGGCGCTGCTCGACTTCCTCGGCCTGCCGGCGCAGGCGGACCTGGATGACATCGCGCGCAACCGCGCGCCGGTGGCCACCGCCAGCAGCAGCCAGGTGCGCGAGGGAGTGCACGCGCGCGCGGTCGGCGCATGGAAGCGCTACGCCGACCCCCTGCAGCCGTTGCGTGCGCGACTCGGGGCGACGGCATGAGCAGCGCATCCTTCCCTGCGCCACGCGCGCTGTGGCCGCTGCTGGCCACGGCCGAGGCGCAGGCCGCGCGCCAGGACTGGGACGGCGCCATCGCCAGCTACGCGCAGGCGCTCCAGCTCGCACCGCACGACGCCCATACCCATGTGCAACTGTCGTACGTGCATTCGCTGGCCGGACACTACCGGCAGGCCCGCGACCACGCACTGCAGGCCGCGCGCGGCGGCGCCACCGACCCGGCGCTGCTGATGGAACTGCTGCCGCGCCTGCGCACCTTCAACCAGGTGCAGGCAATGCTGGCGTGCATCGAGCGGATGCTGCCGATGTCGCGCATGCCGATCCAGCTGCTGCTCGCGGTGGCCGCGCAGCTGAGCTACGCCAACCTGCCCGAGCGTGCGATCGGTTTCCTCGACGAAGCGCGCCGCGCCGACCCCGACTTCCCGCCCACGCTGCTGTCGCGTTCGCAGGTGCTGACCTACCTCGGCCGCTTCGACGAAGCGGCGCAGGATGCCGCGCGCGCGCTGCGGCGGGCGCCGGAGATCGCGCAGGGCTACTGGCTGCAGGCCTGGGTACGGAAGCAGACCGCCGCGGACAACCACGTCGAGGCGATCCGGCGCGAGCTGGCCCGCCCCGGGCGCAAGCCCGAGGACGTGGCCCTGCTCGGCTTCGCCCTGCACAAGGAACTGGACGACCTGGGCCGGTACGACGAGGCGTGGCAGGCGCTGGTCACCGGCTGCCGGGCCAAGCGTTCGCGCCTGGCCTACGACGCGGCGGCCACGCGGGCGTTGTTCGAAGACCTGTTGCGGTTCGAGCCCGCGTCCGCGCTTGCATCGTCCGACGAAGGCGAAGCCGCCGCCGACGCGCGCACGCCGGTGTTCATCGTCGGCATGCACCGTTCGGGCACGACCCTGCTGGAGCAGCTGCTCGACCGCCACCCGCAGGTGCAGGGCCTGGGCGAGCTGTACGACTTCACCAGCGCGATGCGCCACGCCACCGACCACCACTGCCGCGGCGTGATCGACCGCACGCTGGTCGCGCGTGCAGGCGCGGCCGACCTCGGCGGGGCAGGGCGCATGTACCTGGACGGCCTCGCCTGGCGCCTGGGGCCGCAGCGCTGCTTCGTCGACAAGCTGCCGTCCAACTTCCTCAACGCCGGCTTCATCGTCCACGCGCTGCCACGGGCCCGGATCCTGCACATGGTCCGCGACCCGATGGAAACCTGCTTCTCCAACCTGCGCGAACTGTTCTCCGAGGCCAACGCCTACAGCTATGACCCGATCGAGCTGGCCGACTACCACCGCCTGCAGGAACGGCTCATGCGCCACTGGCGCGAACGCTTCCCCGGACGCATCCTCGAGGTCGATTACGCCCGCCTCACCCGCGGCACGGAGGCGGAGATGCGCGCGGTGGCGGCCTTCTGCGGCCTCGGGTTCGAGGACGCGATGCTCAGCCCCGCGGGCGGTCGCGCCGTGGTCACCGCCAGCGCGGTGCAGGTGCGCGACCGCATCCAGGTGCGCGAGCAGCCCAAGTGGGCGCCCTACGCGCAGTGGCTGGCGCCGATGGCCGCGCGCCTGCGGCAAGCCTGAGCCAGTCGTGCCGTTCGCCCCGCCGGCGCGGCCAGGTTCGGATAAAGTCAGCACCCACAGACCTGCTGCCCGGGGAGGCACGATGGCACGAAGCATCATCACCGCACTGCTGCTGGCCTGGTCCGGCCTGGCGCTGGCCGCATCCCCGAAGGCGGTGCGCGACCAGGTGGAGGCCAGCATGCTGGTCAACGGCGAGATAGCGGTCGACGTGGCAGGCGGGGTGGCCGGCTACAGTTTCGATCGCAGCGAGAAGCTGCCGGAGTACGTGCGGACCTTCCTCGAGCAGAACATTGCGGGCTGGAGATTCGAGCCGATGCTGGTCGATGGCCGGCCGGTGGCCAGCCGCAACCGGATGGGCCTGCTGCTGGTCGCGCGGCCGACGGGGGACACCACATTCGACATGGAGTTGCGCAACACCAGCTTCCATCCGATCGCCAAGGCCGGGCGCGATCCGCAGGCGGCGGCCATGGACCCGCCCAGCTATCCGAAGGAAGCCGCCGCCGCCGGCGTTTCCGGAACGGTCTACCTGCTGCTGAAGATCGGTGCCGATGGCAACGTGGCCGAGGCCATGGCCGAACAGGTCAACCTGCATGTCGCCGCCAGCGAAAAGGCGATGAAGCAATGGCGCGGCGTGCTGGCCAGGAACGCGCTGGTCAAGGCCCGGCAGTGGAAGTTCCTTCCGCCGACGGATGGTTCGCAAGGAGACGACGGCAGCTGGAGCGTGCGCGTGCCGGTGGCCTATTCGTTCGAACCGGCCGCCAGGCGCTACGGGCAGTGGCAGGCCTATATCCCCGGCCCACGCGAGCGTGCGCCCTGGGTCACCGACGATGTCGCGCCCGACGCGCTGGCCGACGGCGGGGTGTATCCGGTCGGCGGCACGGGCGGACTGCGGCTGCTGGACCGGACCGGCGGCTGAGGCGCGGGCGCGGCACTGCCGCCGCGGACTGCGCGTTGGACGCACTCTCCCGACGGGATCGGGTTGCCGCTGAAGGGCTCCCGCAGTAGGTGCCACGAAAAAGCCCCGCCGGAGCGGGGCTTTTTCTGGCGGCGACCGGGTGCGCTAGCGCCGCATCGAAGCGAAGAACTCGTCGTTGGACTTGGTGTTCTTCATCTTGTCGAGCATGAACTCCATCGCGCCGATCTCGTCCATCGGGTGCAGCAGCTTGCGCAGGATCCAGATCTTCTGCAGCAGTTCCGGCTCGATCAGCAGGTCCTCGCGGCGGGTGCCGGAGCGGTTGATGTCGATGGCCGGGAACACGCGCTTCTCGGCGATCCGGCGCGACAGGTGCACTTCGGAGTTGCCGGTGCCCTTGAACTCCTCGTAGATCACCTCGTCCATCTTGCTGCCGGTGTCGATCAGCGCGGTGGCAATGATGGTCAGCGAACCGCCTTCTTCCACGTTGCGCGCCGCGCCGAAGAAGCGCTTCGGCCGGTGCAGGGCGTTGGCGTCGACGCCGCCGGTCAGGACCTTGCCGGAGCTGGGCACGACGTTGTTGTAGGCGCGCGCCAGGCGGGTGATCGAGTCGAGCAGGATCACCACGTCCTTCTTGTGCTCGACCAGGCGCTTGGCCCGCTCGATCACCATCTCGGCGACCTGCACGTGGCGCGCGGCCGGCTCGTCGAAGGTGGAGGAGATGACCTCGCCGCGCACGGTGCGCTGCATCTCGGTCACTTCCTCGGGGCGCTCGTCGATCAGCAGCACGATCAGGTGCACGTCCGGGTGGTTGGTCGTGATCGCGGTGGCGACCTGCTGCATCATCATCGTCTTGCCCGCCTTGGGCTGGGAGACGATCAGCGCGCGCTGGCCCTTGCCCTGCGGCGCCATCAGATCGAGGATGCGGCCGGTGATGTCCTCGGTCGAACCGTCGCCGCGTTCCAGGCGGAAGCGCCGGCGTGGGAACAGCGGGGTGAGGTTCTCGAACAGGGTCTTGTTCTTCGACGCTTCCAGCGGCTCGCCGTTGATCGTGTCGACCACGCTCAGGGCGAAGTAGCGCTCGCCGTCCTTGGGCCAGCGGATGCGGCCGGACAGGTGGTCGCCGGTGCGCAGGTTGAAGCGGCGGATCTGGCTGGGCGAGATGTAGGTGTCGTCCGGGCCGGCCAGGTAGCTGGCCTCGGCCGCGCGCAGGAAGCCGAAGCCGTCCGGCAGGATCTCCAGCACGCCGTCGGCGGCCACGCCTTCGCCGTGGCGGGTGAGCACCTTGAGCAGGGCGAAGATCACGTCCTGCTTGCGGGCGCGGGCCACGCCCTCGTGGATCTGCAACTGGTCGGCGATTTCCAGCAGCTTGTGCGCCGGCATCCGCTTGAGGTCGCCCAGCGAGTACTGCGGGAAGCCTTCCGGCACGTTCGGGTGCGGGCGCGGCACGTGCGGCTGCTGGTTGCCGCCGTCGTCCTGCATGCCGCCGTCGTCGCGGAAGCGCTCGCGCTGGCGATCGCGGCGGTTGCGGAAGCGGTCGCGGCGGTTGTTGCGGTTGCCGCCCTCGCGGTCGCCGCCTTCGTTCTGGTTCTGGTGGCCGCCCTGGGCCTGGCCCTGGTGGCCGCTACCGCTGTCATGGGCGGGAGCGGAAGGGGCGTCGCCGCCGGACGGGGACGCCCCTTCCG
>NZ_PDWM01000054.1 GCF_010093225.1 Pseudoxanthomonas koreensis
CCGGCCTCGGCCTCACGCAGGAAGCCGATGATCTGCTCTTCGGAAAAGCGCTTCTTCACGTCCAATCTCCTCGCTTTGGGGAATTGGACTCCAGTTCGCCGTGCTACTCAAAACCGGGGGGACGTCGCCGCCAGGCTGGAGATTCGCTGATCCGGCAACGCAGCCGGGGCAACCCGGCGGTTGTAGGAGCCCACTTCAGGGGGCGACCCGATGACGTTGGTCGAAGCTGCGTTCAACGCGCCTCTTCAGGTGGGTCGCGTTGAGCGGCGCAAGTTCCAGCGGTGTCGGGTCGCCCCCTGAAGTGGGCTCCTACAGGAAGCGGTTGCCTGCGCGGGCTTCGGGAGTACGGCCGGGACGAGCGCGCCAGGGCGTGGCGTCCGGAGGAGCACCAAAAGGAAGGGCCGGTTCCCGCCGAGGGAACCGGCCCTTCTGCCTGCAAAGCGCGGGCCTTGGATCGGCCCGCGACAGTTACGTCACTTGCCTGCTTCGTCCGTCACCGGCGCCTTGCCGTCCATCATCTGGTCGCGCGCGGCCTTGAAGGCGTTGCCGTCGTACCAGTTCGGCCAGGTGCCGCCGGCAGCCAGGTCCTTGCCCACGCCGTACAGCGCCTGCAGGTCCTCGATCACGCCGTCGTAGCGCCAGCCTTCGTGGATCTCGTCGCTGGGCTGGTGGTAGCGCCTGGCGTACTCGGCGCCGGCGGCCTTGCCGGCTTCCTTGCCGCCTTCGCGCAGGTCGTCGCCGCCCTTGGCGTACAGCGCCGGCACGCCGGCCTTGGCGAAGTTGAAATGGTCGCTGCGGAAATAGAAACCGCCGGCCGGGTTGCCTTCCTGCTCCAGCACGCGGTCCTGCTGGTCGGCATGCACCTTGAGCAGGTCTTCCAGCTCCGAGTTGCCCTTGCCGACGACGACGAAGTCGCGCGAGCGGCCGGCCACGCTCATCGCGTCCAGATTGACCACGCCGGCGATCTTGTCCAGCGGGAAGGTCGGGTGGGCGACGTAGTACTTGGAACCCAGCAGGCCCGATTCCTCCAGCGTCACCGCCAGGAACACGACCGAACGCTCCGGTTTCTGCTCCTGGCCTGCGAATGCCTCGGCGATCTCCAGGATGCCGGCCACGCCGGTGGCGTTGTCGACGGCGCCGTTGTAGATCTGGTCGCCTTCGCCCTCATGCTTGCCCAGGTGGTCCCAGTGGGCCATGTACAGCACGGCCTCGTCGGCACGGGAAGTGCCCGGCAGCACGCCGATCACGTTGCGCGAGGTCTTGTTGGCGGTGGTGCTGGCCAGCTCCAGCGACAGCGTGGCGTTGAGCGGCACCGGCTTGAAGCCCGGCTTGACCGCCTGCCTGTACGCATCGTCCAGGTCGATGCCGGCGCCGGCGAACAGCGTGCGCGCGGCGTCGGCGGTGAGCCAGCCCTGCACCGGCAGGCGCGGATCCGGATCGTCGGCCGCCGGCAGGTCGTACTGCGGGCCGGACCAGGAGTTCTTCACCACGTCCCAGCCGTAGGCGGCGCCGGCATCGTCATGCACGATCAGCGCGGCGGCGGCGCCCCTGCGGGCGGCCTCTTCGAACTTGTAGGTCCAGCGGCCGTAGTAGGTCATCCGCTTGCCGTCGAACAGCTTCTCGTCGCCGGCGTGGAACCCGGGGTCGTTGACGAACATGACCACGGTCTTGCCGGTCCAGTCCTGGTCGCCGTAGTCGTTCCAGCCGCGCTCCGGCGCACTCACGCCGTAACCGACGAACACCACCGGGCTGTCCTTGATGCTGACCTGGGCCTGGCCGGTGCGCGTGCCCACGACCATGTCGGTGCCGAAAGCCAGCTCGACCGGCTTGCCGTCGATGGCCAGGACCAGTTTCGTCGACGGGTCGGCGGTGGTCTCCACCATCGGCACGTCCTGGAAGTAGCTGTCGCCGCTGCCCGGCTGCAGGCCGATGCGCTGCATCTGCGCGCGGATGTACTCGATCGTGCGCTCCTCGCCGGCCGAGCCGGGCGCGCGGCCTTCGAATTCGTCCGAGGCCAGGGTCCGGGCCAGTTCGGTGAAGTCGCCGGCGTCGATCGCCGGCTGGAAGGCGTGGTCGCTCGCGGGCAGCGCGGGCGTTTCGGCGGCGGCCGGCGCCGTGGCCGGGGTGGGGGTGTCGGCCTGCTTGCAGCCGGCCAGCGCCAGGGCGCCGGCGGCAAGGCCGATCAGGACTTTGCGGGACATCGGGCCTCCAGAGGAACAGCGGAACCCCGATTCTAGCCAAGCCGCGCCGGTTCAGTCCTGCGGCGCGGTCTCGGTATCGAACACCACCGCCTCGGCCCCGGTGACCGGGCCGGTGCGAGCGCTGCGGTGCACGTACAGGGTCACCTCGCGCTCGAATTTCAGCGGCCCTTCGACCACCGCGTCCGGGCCAACCACCACCCGCGGCTTGCGCTTCTTGCCGGTGTTGAACCAGCCGTGGGAGCGTTCGATGGTGATGCCGCCGCCCACCCTGGAGCCCACCCCGACGGTGATGTCGCCGTTGACCGTCTCGATGCCGCCGCGCAGCTCGGTGCGGACCAGGCCGATGGCGCCGTTGACCGTTTCGACGTCGCCGCCGACCTTGCCGCCCTGGTCGACGAACACGCTGCCGTTGACCGTCTCGATGTCCTTGGCGACCTGCACGTTGCGGCCCAGCCGGATCGAGCCGTTCACCGTCTCCAGGCTGCCGACGCTGGCGCCGTCGCCGACGGTGATGCTGCCGTTGACCGTGCTCGCCTCGCGGACCTGGGCACCCTCGCCGATGCGCACGGCGCCATTGACGGTGTCCAGGTCGCCGTAGCTGGTGCCGGCGGTGGCTTCGATGCTGCCATTGACCTTGCTGATGTCGTTTCCGGCCAGCGCCGGCAGTGGGCATGCCAGGGCGAAGGCGAAGGCGAGGCTGGACAGGATGCGCGCGATCATGGTCGTTGCCTGTATTGCGGGAACCGGGACAGCATACGACCACCCTTGGCTACAATCCGCCACTGTCTGAAGTCACTGGGCTGGATTCATGGGAGTGCCGGGCGTGCGCCATCGCCGCGAGCTGGGCCGGTCCTGGCCATTTTCCGCCCGTTGGTGCACGGGTGCGGGCCGGCTGGGCGCGCTGCCCGCGCTGGTGCTGGGCCTGGTTCTGGCCTCGGGTATTGCTGCTGCTGCGTACGCCCAGGCCCCGTCGCAGAAGGCCACCGAGCAGCAACTGCGCCAGGCGCGCGGCGAACTGCAGCAGATCGCCCGCGAACGCCGCCGCCTGGAGGGCCAGCGCGGCGATGCCGCCCAGCGCCTGCGCAGCGCCGACGAGCAGCTCGGCCGCTCCAGCCGCGAACTGGCCGAGACCGAAGCGGCGCTGCAGCGTGAAGCCGAGGCGCTGGCCGCGCTGCAGCGGCAGCGCGGGCAGATGCAGCGCGACCTGGGTCAGCGCCGGGAGCGCCTGGCCGCGCTGCTGCGCAGCGCCTACATGACCGGCGCGCAGGCACCGCTGAAACTGCTGCTGGCTCAGGACCGCGTCGCCGATGCCCAGCGGGCGCTGGCCTACTACCGCTATGCCCAGCGCGAGCAGGTGCGCCAGGTGAGCGAACTCTCCACCGCCCTAGAAGCGCTCGCCGCGACCGAAATGGAGATCACCACCCGCACCGCGCAGTTGCTGGCACTGAAGGAAGAACAGCAGCAGAAGCAGGCGGCGCTCAAGCGCGCCCGTGGCGAGCGCGCCAGCGTGGTGGCCGAACTGGATGCCCGCTACCAGGACCGGCAGGCGCGGGAGAAGGCGCTGGGCCAGGACGTGAAGTCGCTGGAGCGGCTGCTGGCCAACCTGCGCGCGGCCGCGGCCCGCGCCGAGGCCGAACGCCGCGCCGCGGCCGCGCGCGCCGCGCAGGAGCGCAAGGAGCAGACGAACTCCGGTCGCACACCCGCGACACCGGCCAAGGTACCGCCGCGGGTGGCCAGCGCCGCGCCTGCGCCGAAGGTCGGCGGCCTGGGCTGGCCGGCCAGCGGCGACCTGCTCGCCCGCTACGGCGGCAAGCTGCCCGATGGGCGTACCAGCGCCGGCGTGCTGATCGGCGCGGCCAACGGCAGCCAGGTCAGCGCCGTGGCCGACGGCACCGTGGTGTTCTCCGAATGGATGACCGGCTACGGCCTGATCCTGATCATCGACCACGGCAACGGCTACATGAGCCTGTACGCGCACAACGAATCGCTGCTGCGCGACGCCGGCGACCGCGTGCGCCGCGGCGAGGCGGTGGCCAGGGTGGGCAGTTCCGGTGGCCACGGCCGGCCGGCGCTGTACTTCGAACTGCGCCGCAACGGACAGCCGGTGGACCCGGCGACCTGGCTGCAGCGGCGCTGAACCGGTCGCGCGCCGGCGCGTGTGCCAGGTGAAGTCCAGGCGGGATCGGGGCGGGGTTGCCGCATAATCCGGCCATGCGCGCCTGGCGCATCCCGGAGTCCTGCATGCGCCGCACGTCCCTGCTCCTGCCGACGTCGACCCCGTCGAAGTCGATCCTGCTGAAATCGGCCCTGCTGCTGGTCCTGTGGCCGGCATTGCCCGCCGTCGCCGAGCAGCCGCAACCGCAGGAGCCGGCCAGCCGGGCCAGTGAAGTGCCCGCCGCGCCCGCTGGCAGCGGGAAAACCGCTGCGGACCCTGCACCTGGCCAGGCTGCGCCCGCACCGGATGCACCTGCCGCGTCCGACGCAACCGACGCACCGGTCCCGGCCGGCGACGACCCCGACGCAACCGACGCGCGCGCGGCGGCCACTTCGCGCGTGCCGCTGGCCGAGATCCAGCGCTACGTCGCCGTGTACAACGCCATTCGCGATGCTTACGTCGACCCGGTCGAGGACCGCGAGCTGATGCAGTCGGCGATCCAGGGCCTGCTGCTGGACCTGGATCCGCACAGTGCCTACCTGGACAAGGACGCGGCCGAATCCTTCGACGAACAGACCAGCGGTGCCTACGATGGCATCGGCGTGGAGCTGCTGCAGCAGCAGGACGGCACGCTCAAGGTCATCGCGCCGATCGACGACACCCCGGCGGCGCGCGCGGGCATCCTCGCCGGCGACACCATCATCGCCATCGACGGCAAGCCGATCGCCCAGGTCGAGGGCATGGAACCGCTGCGCGGCGCGCCGGGCAGCAAGGTCACCATCACCCTGGTGCGCGAGGGTCGCGACAAGCCGTTCGACCTGGCCGTGCAGCGCGAGACCATCAAGCTCACCAGCGTGCGCAGCCGCATGCTCGAGCCGGGATACGGCTACGTGCGCATCAGCACCTTCCAGGCCGACACCGGCGCCGATTTCCAGAAGCACGTGGACCAGCTGCAGGCCAAGGCCGGTGGCAAGCTGCGCGGCCTGGTGCTGGACCTGCGCAGCAATCCCGGCGGCCTGCTCACCGCGGCGGTGCAGGTGGCCGACGACCTGCTCGAGCGCGGCGGCATCGTCAGTACCCGCGGCCGCATTCCGATCAGCGACACCCGCTTCGACGCCACCCCGGGCGACCGCCTCAAGGGTGCGCCGGTGGTGGTGCTGGTGGACGCCGGTTCGGCCAGCGCCTCGGAGGTCCTGGCCGGCGCGCTGCGCGACAACGACCGCGCGCGCGTGGTCGGCAGCCGCACCTTCGGCAAGGGCTCGGTGCAGACCGTGCTGCCGCTGGACAACGGCGATTCGGTGAAGCTCACCACCGCGCGCTACTACACGCCCAGCGGCCGCTCGATCCAGGCCAGCGGCATCGTGCCGGATACCGAGCTCAAGCCCGACCCGGCGCTGCTGCCGGAGGCCGTGGATGTTCCCGCGAGCCTGGCGGAGATGAGCGAGGCGAAGCTGCCGGGCCACCTGCGCGGCGACGAGGAGGGCGCCGAGGGCTATACGCCCGGCCAGCCCCTGCCGGGCGACAAGCCGGTGGCCGCCGCGCTGGTGGAACTGAAGAAGCTGGCCGGCGGCGCGCCCGTGGCGGCTTCGGGCGCGGCCGATCCGCGCCCGGCTCAGTAGCCGCGCTGGCGGCGCAGGCGCCGGGCGATCCCGGCGCGCACCGCCAGTGCGAACACCACCCCGAACAGGAAGCCGGCCACGTGCGCGGCCCAGGCCACCGCGCCGAAGGCCGGGCCGATGTAGGCGAACACCACCTGCAGCGCCGCCCAGATCCCGATCAGCAGGAAGGCCGGGGCGCGCACGAATTCCAGGAACAGCCCCAGCGGCAGCACCACCCCCAGTCGCGCCCCCGGGAACAGCGCCAGGTAGGCGCCGATCACCGCCGACACCGCGCCGCTGGCGCCGATCACCACCCGGTCGGGATTGCCGATGGTCAGCACCGCGGCCAGGTTGGCCACCGCCCCGCCGAGCAGGAACAGCAGCAGGAACCGCCACGGCCCCATCGCCCGCTCGGCGGGCAGGCCGAAGATCAGCAGGAACACCAGGTTGCCGAGCAGGTGGGCCCAGTCGGCATGCAGGAACAGAGCGGTGAACAGCCGCAGCACACTGCCGTCCTGCAGTGCCGCCAGCCAGGCCCCGCCGCCGCCCAGGCCGCGGCCCAGCGCGCCCCAGGCCAGCCACAGGCTTTGCCGGGCCTCGTCCGGGCGACCCAGCGACCACAGGAACGCCAGCCACAGCGCCGCGAACAGCAGCGGCGTGGCCCAGCGCGGGCCAGCCTTCCGGCGTGAGGGCAGGGGCACGAACATGCCCCCACTATCGCCCAGGCGGGGTGGGCGCGTCAGCGGGCCTGGGGCTGGCCGCGCCGGTGCCATGACTTTCGTCGTTATTGTCCTGTTAAACGCAAGGGGTATACTCCAATACGGCGTCGTATGTCGGGAGGGGACTCGACGGAGGCGGGCGGCTCCCGGGAGGGGAGGGCCCGCGGGCGCTGGTGCCATTCCAACCCCTTCATCCAGAAGAGAAAACGACACATGCATTCCGCCCAGATCCTCACCCGTATTTCCGTGCTGGCACTCGGCATCGCCGGCGTGCTGGCCTGCGGCCAGGCCCATGCCGCCGCGTTCCAGCTCAAGGAAAACAGCGTCAAGGCCCAGGGCCGTGCCATGGCCGGCGCCGCTTCGGCCAAGGGCGACGCCTCGGTCGTGGTCAACAACCCGGCGCTGATGTCGACCTTCGACCGCACCACGGTCCAGGGCGACGTCACCGCGATCGACCTGTCCTTCGAATTCGAGGGCAGCGGTTACGCCGCGTCCGGTACCCCCCTGCAGCAGCCGCTGACCGGCGGCAATGGCGGCGACGCCGGCGGCGTGTCCCCGGTGCCGGCGATGTCCTTCATCCTGCCGCTGGAAGGCGGCTTCGAGTACCTGACCCTGGGCGCCATGGTCAGCGCGCCGTTCGGCCTGAAGACCGAGTACGACGATGGCTGGCAGGGCCGCTACCACGCGCTCAACTCGGACGTGCAGATCATCGACCTGACCCTGGCCGCTTCGCTCGAGCTGGGCCCGCATTTCTCCGCCGGCCTGGGCGCGGTGATCGAGCACTCCGACGTCACCCTGTCCAACGCGATCGACTTCGGCTCGGCCCTGTGCGCCAACCCGGCCACCCAGGCGCTGTGCTTCATGCCCAACCCGATCACCGGTCCGTTCGGCCCGCAGAAGAACGACGGCGAAGTGAGCGTCAACGGCACCGACACCAGCCTCGGCTTCATTGCCGGCCTGAGCTGGCGCCCGACCGACAGCGTGTCGATCGGCTACGCCTACCGTTCCGAGGTCGACCACGAGCTGAGCGGCGAGGCCGACTTCACCGTGCCGCCGAACGTGGCCACGATCCTGGCTTCCACCGGGCAGTACGTCGACACCGGCGCGATGGCGAAGCTGACCACCCCGGCCGTGCACACCCTGAGCGCGACCTGGCTGGCCACCGACCGCTTCGCGCTGATGGCCGAGGCTTCGCACACCGGCTGGAGCTCGCTGCAGGAGATCCGCATCCAGTTCGACAACCCGGCCCAGGCCGATTCGGCCGAGGACTACAGCTGGGGCGACAGCTGGTTCTACAGCGTCGGCGGCGAGTACCTGCTCAACGACGCGTTCACCCTGCGCGCCGGCGTGGCCCGCGACGACTCCCCGGTCAGCTACCCGCACCGCACTCCGCGCATGCCCGACCAGGACCGCATGTGGTACGCCGTGGGCCTGACCTGGAACGCCACCGAGAACTTCTCGCTCGATGCCAGCTACGCGTACATCGACCTGGTCGACACGCCGGAGATCGACATCCTGTCCTCGAGCCGTTCGCGCCTGACCGGCTCCTACGACGGCGGCGCCAACCTGTTCGGCGTCTCGGCGCAGTACCGCTTCTGAGCCGCGAGTCACAGGTATGCAACGAAAGAGCCCCGCTTCGGCGGGGCTTTTTTTTCGTCAGTACGGCAGGCCGGCCACGTCCAGTTCGATCGACCAGATCGCGCCAGCGCCGGTGAGGTAGAGGGTACGCCGCTGCGGGCCGCCGAAGGCGGCGTTGGTGAGGTTGGCGTCGACCGCGATGGTCGCCAGCGGCTGGCCCTGCGGCGAGACCACCCGCACCCGGCGGCCGGCGTGTTCGGTGAGGTAGATGTTGCCCAGGCAATCGACCGCCAGGCCGTCGGGACCGGCGATGCCGGTGACCAGGTCGCGGTGCCCACCCCGCAGGCTGCCGCTGGCCAGCGGGTAGGCGCGCAGCACGCCGTTCTCCTCGCCGCCGGCAACGTACAGGGTGTTGCCGTCCGGCGACAGGGCGATGCCGTTGGGGTTGTGCAGGCTGTCGTCGACCACGTCCACTCCGCCGTCGGTGCCGATGCGGTAGACGCGGGTCCGGTCCTGGCCACCGGGTGCGGCCGTGCGCTGGTAGTCCGGGTCGGTGAACCAGATGGTGCCGTCTGTGGCGACCACCAGGTCGTTGGGCGAGTTGAACGGCTGCCCGGCGTACTCGCCGCTGATGCGCATGCGCGAACCGTCGGCCAGGTCGAAGCGCGAGATTTCCTTGCGGTCGTGGGTGGCGGCGATCAACGCGCCGTCTTCGCCCAGGGCCAGGCCGTTGCTGCCGCTGGGATCGATCACCGTGTGCACCGTGCCGTCGGCATCGAGGCGGCGGATCTTCGACGGGAAGCCTTCGGCGAAGGTGAAATCGGAGAAGTACAGCGCCTCGCCGTTCCACACCGGGCCTTCGTACAGGCCCTTGCTGCCGTCGCCATCGGCGGCTGCGATGCGGGTGGCGACCAGTTCGCCGCGGGGGGCGGTGCCGGCGCCGGGAATGCAGTACGCCGGAAGGGCGCCGTTGGGGCCGTGGGTGGCGCTGGTGCCGCGTTCGCCGGCGCGGAGTCCGTCGGATCCGGCGCCGGCATCGGCGCTGGTGGCGGCCTGTGCCGCGCTGGTCGCCGCGTCGGCTCCGGCCGCCGCGGGGTCGGCGTCGGGCGCCGTTTCACGCTGGCATCCACCCAGGAGCAGGCTGGACAGGACCAGCGGCAGGACGGCCAGGCTCGAGGTGCGCATGCGCGGGCTCCGGGGAGGACGGCATCATCCTAGCGCGCGCCGCGCGAATGACCCGTGGCCTCCGCGCGGACCGGATCCCGCGCTTTTCCTGTAGGAGCTCCATTCATGGGCGACCCGACGATGCCGGTACGCAGCCGCGTTCAACGCGGGCGATCCGGAGGAGTCGCGTTGAACGCGGCATCTTCCGGCGGGATCGGGTCGCCCATGAATGGAGCTCCTACAGGAGCAGGGTGCGCAGGGTGGACTTGAGGCGGCGGCCTTCGGCGTGGAAATAGTCGCGCTCGGCGCGCCAGGCGGGGAAGCGCGCTTCCACTTCGCACCAGAACGCAGGCGAGTGGTTGGCCTGCAGCAGGTGGCACAGCTCGTGGACCAGCACGTATTCGAACGCCGACGGCCGCGCCAGCACCAGGGCCAGGTCCAGCGCCAGGGTGCCGTCGGGCGCGAGTGAGCCCCATTGCGAGGACATCACCTTCAGCCGCAGCTGGCGCGGTGCGCGCGGCAGGCCGGGCAGGTAGGCCGGCAGCCAGCGGCCGATGTCGGCGCGGGCCTCGGCTTCATAGAACGCGCGCAGCGAACGGCGCAGGGCCGCATCGGTCGCGCGCGCCGGGTGCTGTACGTGGATGCCGGCATCGTCGCGGGCGATGCGGAGGTAGCGGCCTTCGCGCCAGTGCAGCGGCACGCTGGCGCCGCGCAGCGGCAGGTCGCCGGTGACGCCGGGCTGCAGCGGCGCGATGTCGTCGGCCGCCAGCAGGTGGCGCTCCAGCTGGGTGGCCAGCCACTGCCGGTGTTCGTGCAGGAAGCGCTCGCCGGAGACCAGGCTGGCGCGCAGCGGCAGGGTCAGGCGCGCTCCGCGTTCGTCCACGCTGAGCTTGAGCCGGCGCGCGCGCGGGTCGCGCACACGCTGCACGGTGAGGCGGCGGCCGTCGTCCAGTTCCAGTTCCAGCGTGTCGCGCTGCACGCCTTGCGGCGGACGGGCGGTGAGGCGGCGGAACAGCGAAGGCATGGGGCGATTGTAGGCCCGGGAGCCGTGCGCCGGTCAGGCCTCGGCTTTGCTCAGCTTCAGCGAGGATTCCAGCACCAGGAACAGGCGCCGCACTTCGCCGGCGAGCAGGGCGAAGCGTGCGTCCAGTTCGGCGCGCAGGTCCTCGCGCTCGGTGCTTTCCAGCTGGTCGACCGCGCCTTCCAGGAACTTGAGCTTGCGCACCACCAGGTCCTCGCCGAGGACGAAGGACAGGTGGTCGTCCAGGTTCAGCGCCAGCTTCGTCACCTGCTTGCCGGCCTCCAGGTGCTTGGCGATCTCGTCGCTGACCAGCTCCTGGTTCTGCGCCTTGACCACCGCGCCGCCGTCCATCGCGTCCTTCAGCTCGCACTCCTCGCCCAGCGCCAGCCCGTCCGGCAGCGGCTCGCCGGCGATCCAGGCGGTGAGGATGCTGCGCGGCGCGACTTCGGCGTTGGGCGGGATCGCGGGGAAGCTGCCCAGCGCGCGGCGGATTTCCGAAGCCACGGCCTCGGCACTCTTGCGCGAGGAACTGTCCACGGCGAGGAAGCCATGCTCCAGGTCCAGCAGCGCATCGGTGCGCGAGCTCTTCACGAACGCGCGCGGCAGCAGCTCGTGCAGCAGGTCGTCCTTGAGCCGCTTGCGCGCCTTGCCGCCGAGCTTGCGCCCTTCCCTGTCCTCGATCTCGGCGACCTTCTGCGCGAGCAGGTCGTTGACCACCGAACCGGGCAGGATCTTGTTCTCGCTGCCGACCGTGAGCCAGATCGCATCGCCGATGCGGTGCGACAGCGCTTCTTCGCCGCGGCCGAACGGGGAGATGAAGCCGGCCGACGACAACTCCAGCGGGCCGACCGGCTTGAGCGCGGCCTCGGGCAGCAGGGCGTCGAGCTGGGAGAAATCGTGGGTGGTGGGGAAGCGGAAGAAGCTCAGGTTCTTGAAGAACATTCGGGTACTCGGGTAGCGGATTGGTCGTCGTCCCGGCGAATGCCGGGACCCAGCGGCTTTGCTTTCGCGACGCCGGCCGGGACCGCGGCGAAAGTCGCTGGGTCCCGGTATTCGCCGGGACGACGGGGGTCAGGGGATTTCGTCGTCGGTGGAGACGTGGGTGGCGTCGGCGGCCACGTGCGGCTCGCCCGCCAGCCAGGCATGCGCGTCAGCGCGCGCGGCGCCCTCGCGGTGGCCCAGGCCAAGGAAGTCGAACAGGTTCGGATCGGACAGCTGCGAGGGACGGATGTCGCCCAGTGCGCGGGCGATCGTCTCGATCCGCCCGGGCGAGTCGCGCTCCCATTCCTTCATCATCAGCCCGACCTGTTTGCGCTGCAGGTTCTCCTGGCTGCCGCACAGGTTGCAGGGGATGATCGGGAACGCGCGCGCGTCGGCGTAGTCGACGATGTCGGCCTCGCGCACGTAGGCCAGCGGCCGGATCACCACGTGCCTGCCGTCGTCGGAAAGCAGCTTGGGCGGCATGCCGGACAGCTTGGCGTGGTGGAACAGGTTGAGGAAGAACGTGGCCACCAGGTCGTCGCGGTGGTGGCCGAGCGCGATCTTGGTGAAGCCATTGGCTTCGGCGTACGCATACAGCGCGCCGCGGCGCATGCGCGAGCACAACGAGCACATGGTCTTGCCTTCCGGAATCACCCGGCTGACCACCGAATAGGTGTCCTGCTCGATGATGTGGAACGGCACGCCCAGTGCGCGCAGGTAGTCCGGCAGCACGTGCTCCGGGAAGCCGGGCTGCTTCTGGTCCAGGTTGACCGCCACCAGCTCGAACGGCACCGGCGCCTTGCGCTGCAGCTGCAGCAGGATGTCCAGCAGGGTGTAGCTGTCCTTGCCGCCGGACAGGCAGACCATGACCTTGTCGCCGGCCTCGATCATGCCGAAATCCGCAATCGCCTGGCCGACCTGGCGGCGCAGGCGCTTGGCCAGCTTGGCGTGTTCGCGCTGGACCACGCGCGGGTCCGGGCGGCGGGCCGGGTTGCCGGTCGGGTTGCGGGGAGCGGGTTCGGGCAGGGGCAGGACGGCGTTCATCGACGAGCATTCTAGCGGCCGCGCCTGCACGCGGCGTGGCGGATGTGGCAGCCGGAGTGCGGCGCGCGGCGGTGTAAGCTTGGGGCTCGTGGAAACCAACGATCCCAGCGCCGTCGCCGAACGCATCGCCGCCCTGCGCGGCGAGCACCGCGCGCTGGACGAACGCATCCAGCAACTGGCCGCCAATCCGGACGACGATCTGGAAGCCAAGCGCCTGAAGCGGCGCAAGCTGCAGCTCAAGGACTGCATTGCAAAGCTGGAAAGCCTGCTGATCCCCGACGAGCCTGCCTGAAGGCGACCCGGGGGCGGGAGCCGGGCAAGCCCGGCTCTACGGGGGGCAGGCGGCGCGGCGGATCAGTCGGCGGGGGACTGCTCGACCGGTTCGTTGCGGACCGCCTCCGGGCTCACTCGCTCGATCGTATGCCGCAGTTCGCGGCCCAGGATCATCTTCGCGTCCTTGGCCCACGCGTCCAGGCGCTCGTCGAACAGCAGCTTGCTGTTCTGGTCCGGCCACACCAGCTTCATCTCGCGCAGCTTCTGGATGAAGCTGCGGAACAGGCTCTTGTCGAAGAACTCCGGCGCCGATTCGGCGTAGAGCAGGCTCAGCCGCTGCGCGGCCAGCTGGCACAGGCTTTCCAGTTCGGCCGCGCCGAGCGTGCCGGGGCCGTTCTTCACCAGCACCGAGATGGCGATGTAGTAGCGCTCGAACGCCTGCTGCAGGGTGTGGCCGATCGCGCGCAGGCGGAACACCTCGTCGGTCTGGCCCTGGTTGCGCTGCAGGATGCCGCCCTCGTCGTCGTTGACCTGTTGCAGCAGGCCCTCGCGCACGAACACGTCGGCGATCCGGTCCACCCGCGAGGCGAACTCCTCCTCGCTCCACGGCAGGAACAGCTCGGCCTGCAGGAACGGATAGACCGTGCGCCCCAGCCGCACCAGCGTGCGCCGGCTCATGCGCCGGTTCTGCTGGAAGCAGCAGGCGATCCACGATGAGGCGGTGAACAGATGCACCACGTTGTTGCGGAAGTACGACAGCAGCACCGCGTTGTCGTCGTCCACCGTGAGCACGTCGCCCAGCGGATGCGGGATGCGCTGCAGCACGCCGATCTCCTCGCCGTGGGCGACGATCTCGGCGGGCGTGTGCGGGGTGACGGTGAAGCGCTCCGAGTACGGCATCTCGGCCAGCAGGGTCCTGGAAAGCGCGATCTGCGCCAGCAGGTCGGCCTCGCCCATGGCGTGCTTGGGCGTGGACAGGATCGCCAGCGCCAGCAGGTTGATCGGGTTGACGTCGGCGGCGCCGTTGATGTTGACCTGGATGTTCTGGGCCAGCGACTGGACGGTGTCGGCCAGCCACGCCGGCTTCTCGTCCTCGGGCAGCGGCTTGCCGTTCCATTCCGGCGCGTGCTCGGCCAGCACCTGCTTCAGTTCGATCGGCTCGCCGAAGTTCACCACCACCTGGCCGTAGTTGCTGCGCAGCACCTTGGGGATGCCCCACAGCAGCGACCAGATCGATTCCTTCTCCTTGGGCTTGCCCGACAGTTCGTCCAGGTAGCTGTTGCCCTCCATCAGCTTCTCGTAGCCGATGTAGATGGGCTGGAACAGCACCGGCCGGGTGGGCTGGCGCAGGTAGGCGCGCACGGTCATGGCGATCATGCCGCCCTTGGGCTGCAGCAGCCGGCCGGTGCGCGAGCGCCCGCCTTCGACGAAGTACTCCAGCGAGTAGCCGCCGGAGACCAGTTGCGCCACGTACTCGGTGAACACCGCCGAATACAGCGGGTTGCCGCGGAAGCTGCGGCGCATGAAGAACGCGCCGCCCTTGCGCAGGATCGTGCCCACCACCGGCAGGTTGAGGTTGATCCCGGCGGCGATGTGCGGCGGCACGATGCCGCGTTCGTACAGCAGGTACGACAGCAGCAGGTAGTCCATGTGGCTGCGGTGGCAGGGCACGTAGACCACCTCGTGGCCGGGTGCGGCTTCCTTGAGCTTGTCCAGGTGGTGGACCAGCACGCCGCGGTAGATCTTGTTCCACACCGGGGTGAGGACGAAGCTGGCCGAACGCACCACCGGGTGCGAGTAGTCGGCGGCGATCTCCCAGGCGTAGGCGTGGGCTTTCTTCCAGGCCTCGGTCGGCTTGCTGCTGTCGCGCCGGGCCTGGTCGGCGATGGCCTCGCGCACGGTGTCGGCGGCCAGCACCTGGTCCACCAGCAGGCGCCGGGTCGACAGGTCCGGGCCGATGACCGCGGCGCGGATCCGGCGGAAGTGCGCGCGCAGCACGCGCTGCAGCTTGCGCACGGTGCGTTCCGGATCCAGGCCTTCGTCCACGCTGCCGCGCAGCGAGACCGGTTCGGCGAAGCGGACCAGGGTGTCGCGGCCGTTGAGCAGGATCGCCAGCAGCCGGCGGAAGCGGCCCACCAGCGCCCAGTTCTCCGAGAACAGCACCGAGAACCAGCCGCTCTGCCGGTCCGGGGCGCGGCCTACGAAGATCGACACCGGCACCAGGCGCACGTCCAGCGCCGGATCGGCGCGATGGGCCTGCAGCAGCCTGGCCAGCGAATCGGAATGGGTGCGCTTGGCCGGGCGCTGGTCCGGGATCAGCGGGGCGGCATTGCGGCGCGACAGGGCAACGTAGGCGCGCTTGCGCCGGGTCGGGTCGCGCGGCAGCGGCACCAGCGGCGAGGGCAGGCCGGCCTGGCGGCAGGCCTTGTCCAGGATCAGTGCGTTGGACAGGCCGTAGTCCTCGAGCACGTAGCAGACCGGGCGCGGGTCGCTGGTGTGCTCGTCCAGGTCGGCCGGTTCGAGGGTCAGCTTCAGCCAGGGGTCGGCCAGCCAGCCCAGCAGCCGCGACCACAGTGGGCGCCGGGCGGGCGCCGGCGCCGCCTTCCGGGCCGCCGCGTCCGGGGGACACCACGCCGCGGAAGCCGCCCGTCGCCGACGTGAGCGAGCCGGTCGCCTCGGGCAACACGCCCGCGGCGGCCGACATCGCCGCGATCGCCGCGCTGGGCGCCGCGTTCGACCCGGCGCGCAGC
>NZ_PDWM01000055.1 GCF_010093225.1 Pseudoxanthomonas koreensis
CCGGCCTCGGCCTCACGCAGGAAGCCGATGATCTGCTCTTCGGAAAAGCGCTTCTTCACGTCCAATCTCCTCGCTTTGGGGAATTGGACTCCAGTTCGCCGTGCTACTCAAAACCGGGGGGACGTCGCGTGATACGCGGCATTCAACGCGCCGTTTCCGGATGGGCCGCGTCCAACACCGGCCTGGACAGGGCGTCGGGTCGCCCTCATGCGGGCTCCTACAAGGGGGCGGCAGCGTGGGGGGTGGTCAATCCACCTGCGCGGGCGCGGTTGCCACGCGGCGCGCCGGCCAGAGCATGAACGCGATCGCGGCCAGCGCCAGCAGCCAGCAATAGTGCACGCTGCCGGCCAGCGCCAGCGGCGAGGCCGAGGCCAGCGAGGCGGCCAGCAGGATCTGCGCGCCGTACGGCAGCACGCCCTGGACCACGCAGGCGAAGATGTCGAGCACGCTGGCGGCGCGGCGCGGACTGATGCCGTGGCGCTGGGCGATGTCGCGCGCCAGACCACCGGTCACCAGGATCGCCACGGTGTTGTTGGCGGTCAGTGCATCGGCGCCGGCCGCCAGTGCGGCGATGCTGAACTCGCCGGAACGGCGGCCGGTATGGCCTCGGGCAAACTTCGCGATCATCGCCGCCAGCCAGTCCAGGCCGCCGGTGGCCTTGATCAGCGCCGCCAGGCCTCCGATCAGGATCGACAGCAGGGTGATCTCGACCATGCTCTCGAAGCCGGCGTAGATGTCGCCGACGAATTCGACCGCGCCATAGTCCGGCGCCATCGCCAGGCCGAACCCGCCCGCCACCACCAGGCCGATGCCCAGCACCAGCACCACGTCCAGCCCCGCCAGCGCGAGCACCAGCACCAGCACATAAGGCAGCACCAGCCATGGCGAGGCGTCCGCGTCGGCCTGCGGGACCGGCGCGCTGACGCCCAGGGTCGCCAGCAGCAGCACGGTGGCGATCGCCGCCGGCGCGGCGATCCGGAAGTTCTCGCGGAACTTGTCGCGCATCTCCGCGCCCTGGCTGCGGGTGGCGGCGATGGTGGTGTCGGAAATGATCGACAGGTTGTCGCCGAACATCGCCCCGCCGAGCACCGCGCCCAGCACCAGCCCCCGGTCCAGGCCGGAAGCGTCGGCCACGCCCAGCGCGATCGGCACCACCGCCGCAACCGTGCCCATCGAAGTGCCGATCGACAGCGACACGAACGCAGCCACCACGAACAGGCCCGGCAGGATCAGCGCCGGCGGCAGCGCGCCCAGGCCCAGCGCCACCACCGCATCGACCGCGCCGATCGACTTGGAGACCAGCGCGAACGCGCCGGCCAGCAGGAAGATCAGGCACATCAGCATGACGTTGCTGTCGCCCATGCCGGCCAGCAGGGTCTGCTGCGCCGGCACCCCGCGCCGCCGCGCCAGCCACAGGCCCAGGGCCAGCGCCGGCAGGATCGCCACCGGCGCGCGCAGCTGGTAGAAGCCCATCGGCTCGCCCTGCGCGGTGTAGTACAGGCCGGCACCGAAGAACAGCGCCAGGAACAGCAGCAGCGGGGTCAGCGCCAGCGCGCTGGGACGGACGGACATGGGCGGACCTGGGACCGGTGGGCCGTCGATTGTGCGCCGCATCATCGCAGCCGCCAACGCCACCGGTGGCACGGCCGCGAACAAAAACGGGACGCTGTGCGTCCCGTTTCCGTGGTACCGCCGGCGGCCGCGCTCAGAGGCGGCTGGCGATCGCTTCGGCGAAGCCCATGGTGGTGCCGCTGCCGCCCAGGTCGCCGGTCAGCGAATCCTTCGCTTCCAGCGTGGCCACGATCGCCTTGCGCAGGCGCTCGGCATTCTGCGGCTGGCCGATGTGGTCGAGCATCTGCGCGGCCGCCAGCAGCAGCGCGCAGGGATTGGCGATGCCCTTGCCGGCGATGTCCGGCGCGGTGCCGTGCACCGCCTCGAAGATCGCCGCGTGCTCGCCGATGTTGGCGCCCGGGGCCAGGCCCAGGCCGCCGACCAGGCCGGCGCACAGGTCGGAGATGATGTCGCCGAACAGGTTGGTGGTGACCAGGATGTCGAACTGCTCCGGGCGCATCACCAGCTGCATGCAGGCGTTGTCGACGATCATTTCCTGGAACTCGATGTCCGGGTAGTTCGCCGCCACTTCGCGGGCCACGCCCAGGAACAGGCCCGAGGTCGACTTGATGATGTTGGCCTTGTGCACCGCGGTGACCTTCTTCCGCCCGGTGCTGCGGGCCAGTTCGAAGGCGTAGCGGACGATGCGCTCGGAGCCCTTGCGGGTGATGCGCGAGCCGGACACCGCAGTCAGGCCGTCGGCCGACACCTCCTGGCCCTCGGCCAGGTAGGCGCCCTCGGTGTTTTCGCGCACGGTGATCAGGTCCACGCCGTCGCCGAAGCGGGTCTTCGTGTTCGGGAACGACTTGGCCGGGCGCACGTTCGCGTACAGGTCGAAGTGGCGGCGCAGGCTGACGTTGATCGAGGTGAAGCCGCCGCCGATCGGGGTGGACAGCGGGCTCTTGAGCGCGACCTTGTTGCGGGCGATGGAGTCCAGGGTCTCCTTCGGCATCAGGTCGCCGTGCTTCTCCAGCGCGACCACGCCGGCGTCGGCGAATTCGTATTCCAGGCCGGCGCCGACCTTGTCGAGCACGTGCAGGGTCGCATCCATGATCTCCGGGCCGATGCCGTCGCCGCGGATGACCGTGATCTTCTGGGTCATGTAGTGGGGGTTCCGGGAGCAGGCGCACGGACCCGGCGGGCGGGCGCGGCGCGTGGGGAGGGAAAGTTATCCGCGGAATTATGCCCGATCGCTGCTGAACACCCCACCTCGACCTTGGGAGGGCAGCCTGTCCCGGTCCGCGACCGGCGCCGGGCGCGGGCCGGTTCGGCGACCGGCGGCCATTGCCGGCCGCCGGCGCGGCGCCGGATCAGCCGTGGTCGTGCGCGGGCGCCGTGGTGGCACCGGCGCCGGCCTCGAGCCGGTCCAGGAAGTCCACCGCCCGGCGCAGGTGCGGGATCACGATCGAGCCGCCCACCACCAGGCCGACCGAGAACGTCTCGAAGAACTCGTCGCGATCGACCCCGGCCTCCCTGCACTGGGCCACGTGGTAGCTGATGCAGTCGTCGCAGCGCAGGACCAGCGAGGCGACCAGGCCCAGCAGTTCCTTGGTCTTCACGTCCAGCGCCCCGGCCTGGTAGGTCTGGGTGTCCAGGGCGAAGAAGCGGCGCACGACCTGGTTGGGCTCGGCCAGGATGCGCTGGTTCATGCGCTGGCGGAATTCGGTGAATTCGCGGACGCGGTCGCCGCCCTCCTGCCCTTCTCCCGGGGAGCTCACGCGGAGGCCTCCGGCGCCTGGCCGTCCAGCAGCGGCAGCAGCCTGCCGGCGCGGTGCAGGGCCATCATGTCGTCGTAGCCGCCGACGTGGACGTCGCCGACGAAGATCTGCGGCACGCTGGTGCGGCGCGCCAGGCTGAGCATCTTTTCGCGTTCGACCGGGTCCAGGTCGATCCGGACCTCGGTCCACTCGCGGCCCTGGCTGCGCAGGAAGTTCTTCGCGGCCACGCAGTACGGGCAGATGGCGGTGGAGTAGATGGTGATCGGGGGTACGGGCGCAGGCACGGGAAACTCCGCGGGACGGATGGGGTCTATGTGGATATGGTAGCGGCGCGGGGCCGATCAGCCTCCACCGATGGAACACACCGGGTTAACAGGCTATTCACCCGTCCCGGCCGCGCCGCCGTCATCCTGAACCCGCCTCCGGAGATCGTCCCCTTGCGCTACCTGCTGCTGGCCGCCGCCCTGTCTCTGAGCCTGGTCCCGCTGCGCGTGCCGGCGCAGGAGGGGTCGCGCCTGCCCGACATCGGTTCCTCGGCCGGCGACCTGCTGACCCCGGCCAAGCAGGCCGAGTACGGCGCGATGATGCTGCGCGAGCTGCGCAACTACGGCTACCTGCTGGAAGACCCTCTGCTCGACGACTGGCTGCAGTCGGCCGGCAACCGGCTGGGCGCCAACAGCGACCGCCCGGAACAGCACTACACCCTGTTCATGCTGCGCGACCGGCAGATCAACGCCTTCGCCACCCTGGGCGGCTACATCGGCATGAACGCCGGCCTGGTCCTCACCGCCGAGCGCGAGGACGAGGTCGCGGCGGTTCTCTCGCACGAAATCGCCCATGTCACCCAGCAGCACGTGCTGCGCGGGGTCGAGCGCGCCCAGCGCGACCAGATCCCGATCCTGCTGGGGATGATCGCGGCGATCGTCGCCGCGCAGGCCGCGGGCGGCAATTCGGCCGGCGATGCCACCCAGGCCGCGCTGGCCAGCGCGATGGCGCTGATCCAGCAGAACCAGATCAACTACACCCGCTCCAACGAATCGGAAGCCGACCGGCTCGGCATCCGCACCCTGTCGCGCAGCGGCTACGACGTGGACGCGATGGCGGGCTTCTTCGAGCGCATGTCCTTCGCCATGCGCGCCAACGAGGGCGGCTACTCGGCGCCGGACTACCTGCGCACCCACCCGGTCAACACCACCCGCATCGGCGAGGCCAAGCAGCGCGCCGAGCAGATCAAGCGCGGCATGGTCACCGCGACCACGTCCGTCCCCGGTGGCGGCGAGCGGGTGGAGCGTCTGGATCCGACGCGGATCCAGGCCTCGCCACCGGCCAACGCCAATCCGTTGCTGCCGGCCGGGCTGCGCCTGGACAACCCGCTCGATCCGATCGACGAACGCCCGGGCGGCCAGTTCGCGTGGGCGCAGGAGCGCCTGCGCGCGCTCAGCGCGAGCACGCCCGACCTGGCGGTGCGCGAGTACGACGCCCTGCGCCGCTCCAGCCCCACCGGCCTGTCCGACCCCCAGCGCTACGGCCTGGCGGTCGCGCACCTGGCCCGCGAGCCGGCGCTGGCGGCGCGGGAACTGGACGACCTGCTGCAGGCGCATCCAGACAACGTGTGGGTGGCCCTGGCCCTGGGCGAGGCCGAGTCGCGCTCCGGCAGGACTGCCCAGGCCAGCCGCCGCTACGACGAACTGCTGCGGAAGATGCCCAACAGCCGTCCGGTCGTGCTGGGTTACGCGCACAGCCTGGTCGAACAGGGCACGGCCGAGTCCGGCAAGCGCGCGCAGGCGGTGCTGCGGCCGCTGCTGGCCCGTGCCGGCGACGATCCGGCCTTCCAGCGGACCTTCGCCCGCGCCAGCGAACTGGCCGGCGACACCCACCGCGCCGCCGAGGCCTACGCCGAGGCCGCCTTCCTCAACGGCCGCCCGGAACAGGCGCTGATCCAACTGGAAAACCTGAAGAAGCGCGGCGACCTGGACTACGTGACCCGCTCCCGGGTCGATGCCCGCATCACCGCGATCACCCCCACGGTGCTGGAACTGCGCCGCCAGGGCATCACCGACCCGGACGTGCAACGCCGCTGACACGCAGGCGGCACACAGGGGCCGCGGATGTCACAATTACGTCATCGAACGGTAGTCTAATCCCGCTGTCCCCCAGACTCCGGACATGCCGTGCAGAAGCAGATCCTGATCGTCGACGACGAACCCGCGATCCGTGACATGGTCGCCTTCGCCCTGCGCAAGGGCGATTACGCCCCGGTGCATGCCGGCGATGCGCGCGAGGCGCAGGCGGCCATTGCCGACCGCGTCCCCGACCTGATCCTGCTCGACTGGATGCTGCCCGGCACCACCGGCCTGGAACTGGCCCGGCGCTGGCGCCGCGAGGCGCTGACCCGCGAGGTTCCGATCATCATGCTCACCGCCCGCGGCGAGGAGAACGACCGCGTCGGCGGCCTCGAGGCCGGGGTCGACGACTACGTGGTCAAGCCGTTCTCCGCGCGCGAGCTGCTGGCGCGGATCCGCGCGGTGATGCGCCGCTCGCGCGAGGACGACGAGGACGGCAGCGTCGCCGTCGGCGCGCTGCGCATCGACGGCGCCGCGCACCGCGTGTTCGCCGGCGATGCCGCCGTGCCGATCGGGCCGACCGAATACCGCCTGCTGCACTTCTTCATGACCCACCCCGAGCGCGTCTACAGCCGCGCCCAGTTGCTGGACCACGTCTGGGGCGGCAGCGTATACGTGGAGGAGCGCACCATCGACGTGCACATCCGCCGCCTGCGCAAGACCCTGGAACCGTTCGGCGTGGACAACATGGTCCAGACCGTGCGCGGCGCCGGTTACCGGTTCTCGACAGCCACCTGATAGAAGTGGCGCAGGAGGCGCCGCCGCGGATGAATCCGGATACGCCCTCCAGGCAGCACGGCATCGGAGCGACGCCATGAACACCAGGATGCCGCCGCACCTGCGCACGGCCTGGCGGCGCACGCTGCTGGCGCTGGCCGCGCTGCTGGGCGGTGCGACCCTGCTGGGGCTTGCGATCGGCCACGCCGGCTGGGTGCTGGCGGCCGCCGCGCTGGGCGTGCTGGCCTGGCACTACTGGCGGCTGCGCCGCGTCCTGCTCGGCCTGACCGCGCGCAGGCGCTGGGAATCGGCGCGCGGCAGCGGCGCCTGGAACGAACTGGACCACCTACTGCATCGCAGCCAGGCCGAGATGCGCGCGCGCAAGCGACGCCTGGTGGACATGCTGCGCGCCTACCGCGCTGCCGCCGCCGCGCTGCCCGACGCAGTGGTGGTGGTGGACCGCAATACCCAGCGCGCGCTCTGGTTCAACCGCGCCGCCCCCCGGCTGCTCGGCCTGCGCTATCCGCAGGACCTGGGCGCACCGGTGGGTGAGCGCCTGCAGCCGCTGCCGCTGTCGCGCTGGCTGGCGGCCGGGCGCAACGCCGAACCGATGCACGACGCGCCCTCCCCGGTCGACGACCAGGTGCGCCTGAACCTGCGCCTGATCCCGTACTCGGAGGACTACTGGCTGCTGGTGGCGCGCGACGTGAGCAAGCTGCTGCGCCTGGAGCAGATGCGCCAGGACTTCGTCGCCAACGTCTCGCACGAGCTGCGCACGCCGCTGACCGTGGTCCACGGCTACCTGGACATGCTCGATCCGGAGGATGTCCCCGAGTGGCGACCGATGCTCGAGGAGATGCGCAAGCAGTCGCAGCGGATGACCCGGCTGGTCGAGGACCTGCTGACGATCTCGCGGCTGGAATCGCGCGACAGCCTGCCCGAGGAGACCGTGGCGATGGCGCCGACGCTGGCCACCCTGCAGCGCGAAGCGGAAGCCTTCTCGCAGGGACGCCACACGATCGAAGTGCGCGACCTGGCCGGCTGCGACCTGCTCGGTTCGACCCAGGAGCTGCACAGCGCCTTCTCCAACCTGGTCACCAACGCGATCCGCTACACCCCGGCAGGCGGGCGCGTGGATGTGGAATTCGCGCGCACCGGCGACGGCGGCGCGGTGCTGGCGGTGCGCGACTCCGGCTACGGCATCCCGGCGGCGCACATCCCGCGCCTGACCGAACGCTTCTACCGCGTGTCCAGCAGCCGCACGCGCGAGAGCGGCGGCACCGGCCTGGGCCTGGCCATCGTCAAGCACGTGCTCGGCCTGCACCAGGCGCGGCTGGTGATCGACAGCGAGGTCGGCCAGGGCAGCGTGTTCGCCTGCCATTTCGGCCCCGAACGCGTGCAACCGAGGCATGATGGCCCGGCGCCGGCGCACGCCGAAGGCCAGTCGGCCGGCCAGGCCGCCGGTTGAGCGCCGCCGCGCGAGACACTCCCCTTCCCCACTCGTGCCACCGTATCCCGCCATGGAAACCGACAGTCGACCGTTCGATGCCCTTCCCGCCCCCGCTGAGCCCGAGGCAGGCGGCGATGCGCTGCGCGATCCCGCGCTGTACCTGAACCGCGAACTGTCGCAGCTGGACTTCAACTTCCGCGTGCTGGCGCAGGCGCAGGACCCGTCGGTGCCGCTGCTGGAGCGGCTGCGCTTCCTGTGCATTTCCTGCACCAACCTGGACGAGTTCTTCGAGATCCGCGCGGCCACCGTGCGCCACGCGCTGGACCTGGGCCTGCCGGCGCAGTCCGACGGCCTCGCCCCGGCGCAGCTGCTGGAGCTGATCCACGACCGCGCCGCGCAACTGGTCGACGCACAGTACCGCTGCTGGAACCAGGTGTTGCGCCCGGCGCTGGCCGAGGCCGGGGTCGGCGTCCTCGGCCGCAACAGCTGGAACGCCCGCCAGCGCCGCTGGCTGCGCGCCTGGTTCCGCAACAAGGTCATGCCGGTGCTGTCGCCGCTGGGACTGGATCCGTCGCATCCGTTCCCGCGCATCCTCAACAAGTCGCTCAACGTGGTGGTGGTGCTGGAGGGCATGGACGCGTACGGCCGCCCCGGGCACCTGGCCATCGTCCGCGCGCCGCGCTCGCTCAGCCGCATCGTCGAGCTTCCGCCCAGCCTGGCCGGCAAGGGCCGACAGTCCTTCGTGCTGCTGTCCTCGATGCTGGCCGCGTTCGTCGACGAGCTGTTCCCGGGCATGCAGGTGCTCGGCGCCTACCAGTTCCGGGTCACCCGCAATTCCGACCTGGTGGTGGACGAGGACGAGGTCGACAACCTGGCCTCGGCGCTGCGCACCGAACTGGTCGGCCGCGGCTACCAGCCTGCGGTGCGCCTGGAAATCGCCCACGACTGCCCGAAGCCGATCGTGCGCACCCTGCTGCAGAACTTTGAACTGGGGGAGAACGCGGCTTACTACATCGACGGGCCGGTCAACCTCAACCGCGTGATCCAGGCCTACGACCTGGTCCAGCGCCCGGAACTGAAGTACCCGCCGTTCACCCCCCGCAACGGGCTCGAGGAGGCGGACATCTTCAAGACCGTCGCCCGTGGCGACGTGCTGCTGCACCATCCGTTCGACTCGTTCAACGGTGTGCTGGACCTGTTGGCCCGGGCCGCCGGCGACCCGGACGTGCTGGCGATCAAGCAGACCCTGTACCGCACCGGCAAGAACTCGGCGATCGTCGACGCGCTGGTCCAGGCCGCGCGCAATGGCAAGGACGTGACCGTGGTGGTCGAACTGCGCGCGCGCTTCGACGAGGACGCCAACCTGGGCGTGGCCGACCGCCTGCAGGAGGCCGGGGTGCAGGTAGTGTACGGCGTGGTCGGGTTCAAGACCCACGCCAAGATGCTGCTGATCGTGCGCCGCGAAGGCCGCCGCCTGCGCCGCTACGTGCACCTGGGCACCGGCAACTACCACTCCGGCACCGCGCGCGCCTACACCGACCTGGGCCTGCTCACCGCCGACCCGGAGATCGGCAACGACGTGCACCTGCTGTTCCAGCAGTTGTCCGGGCTGGCGCCGTCGAACCGGCTCAAGCGCCTGCTGCAGTCGCCGTTCACCCTGCACAGCGGGATCCTCAAGCGGATCGCACGCGAAGCGCAGCTGGCCGCCAGCGGCCGCCCGGGCCGGATCATCGCCAAGATGAACGCGCTCAACGAACCGCAGGTGGTGCGCGCGCTGTACATGGCCTCGCAGGCCGGGGTGCAGATCGACCTGATCGTGCGCGGCGCCTGCACCCTGCGCCCGGGTGTCCCCGGCGTGTCGGACAACATCCGCGTGCGCTCGATCGTCGGCCGCTTCCTCGAGCACAGCCGCGTGTACTGGTTCGGCAACGACGGCAGGCCCGAGCTGTACGGCGCCAGCGCCGACTGGCTCGAACGCAACCTGCTGCGCCGGGTCGAGACCTGCTTCCCGATCCTGGACCCGGCCCTGGCCGAACGGGTGCAGCGCGAGGCGCTGCACAACTACCTGGCCGACAACTGCAACGCCTGGGAGCTGGGCGCCGACGGCAGCTACCGCAAGTGCGCCCCGGCCGAAGGCGAGGCACCGTACTCGGCGCAGCAGGCGCTGCTGGAGGCGCTGTAGCGTGGCCGCGTGGGAGGCGGAACCGGTGGTGGCATCCGCTACGATACGCGCCATGCCCTATGCTTCCCCCCGCCCCCAGGTCCAGGATGGCGACGCGCTGGCCGCGATCGACCTCGGTTCCAACAGTTTCCACATGGTCCTGGCCCAGCACATGCTGGGCCAGTTACGCGTGGTCGACCGCCTGCGCGAGACCGTGCGCATGGCCGACGGCCTGGACGGCAAGGGTGGCCTGCACGACCCGGCCCGCCAGCGCGCGCTGGACTGCCTGGCCCGCTTCGGCCAGCGCCTGCGCCGGGTGCCGCGCCTGCACGTGCGCTCGCTGGCGACCAACACGGTGCGCCAGCTGCAGGACCCGCAGTCGTTCCTGCGCCCGGCCGAAGCGGCGCTGGGTTCGCCGATCGAGGTGGTTTCCGGCCGCGAGGAGGCGCGCCTGATCTACCTTGGCGTGGCCCACGCGCAGCCGCCCAAGCCGGGGCAGCTGCGCCTGGTGATCGACATCGGCGGCGGCTCGACCGAATTCATCATCGGCAGCGGCTTCGATCCGATCGAGCGCGAGAGCCTGCAGGCCGGCTGCATCGCCAGCACGCGGCGGTTCTTCCCCAACGGCCGCCTGTCGAAGAAGAAGTGGAAGGACGCGCTGACCGAGATCAGCGCCGAATTCCAGCAGTTCGCCGGCCGCTACCGCGCGCTGGGCTGGCACGAGGCGCTGGGTTCGTCCGGCACGCACAAGGCCATCGGCGAGATCTGCGCAGCCATGCGGCTCACCAAGGGCGCGATCACCGCCGAGGCGCTGCCACAGCTGCGCGAACGCCTGCTGCAGGCCGACAGCATCGACCGGATCGACCTGCCGGGACTTTCCAGCGAACGCCGGCCGATCCTCGCCGGTGGCGTGCTGGTGCTGGAAGCGGCGTTCCAGGCGCTGGGCCTGCAGAAGCTGCTGGTGAGCAAGGCGGCCATGCGCGAAGGCATCCTCTACGACATGCTCGGCCGCGGCGGCGTCGACGACCCGCGCGACGCCTCGGTGGCCGCGCTGACCCAGCGCTACGGCATCGACGAGATCCAGGCCGCGCGCGTGGAAGACACGGCCATGCGCCTGTTCGCGCAGGTCGCCGGGGCCTGGGCCCTGGACGACGACGACGCGCGCATGCTCGGCTGGGCCGCGCGCCTGCACGAGCTGGGCCTGGCCATCGCCCACAGCGGGTACCACGTGCACGGCGCCTACGTGCTGGAGAATTCGGACATCGCCGGCTTTTCCCGCCAGGAACAGCAGGTGCTGGCCGCACTGGTCCGCACCCACCGCCGCGGCGTGCCGAAGGCCGCCTTCGACGCGCTGCCCGATCGCCTGCTTTTGTCGTCCCGGCGCAAGGCCGCGCTGCTGCGCCTGGCGGTGCTGCTGCACCGCGCCCACGACGACGACGAGATCCCGATGCTGGACCTGTCCGCCGACGGCAACCACCTGCAGTTGGTGCTCGAGCGCGACTGGATCGAGAGCCGACCGCTGCTGCGCGCCGACCTGCTGACGGAGAAGGAAGGCATGCCGGGGCTGGGCATCGAGTTCCAGCCGATGGTCGCGTAGCGCCGGGCTTGCCCGGCTACCCACGCGTGGCGGGGCGACCGGGCGGAGGGCAGCGGGGCAAGCCCCGCTCTACGAAAAGCAACGGCGTATTGGCTGGCGCGGCGCGGAGATGGCGGGCGTTAACCCCACACGCTCGGACCATGCGTTCGATCTCCCGTCCAACCCGGGAGTCCCGACATGCGCAACGCCCCGAAGTCCCCGATCGCCTCCATCCTGGCCACGGCCGTGCTGCTGGCCCTGTCCGTGTCCGCCTGCCGCAGCGGCCCCTCCGCGACCCGGGCCGCGGCCGCCGACGCTGCAACCGCAACGAGCGCCACCCTGCCGGCCGGGGCCGGACGGGCGCGCGAGGCCGAAGCAGCCGCCGATGCCTACGTCGCTGCAGCTGCACGAACGCAGGCACAGGCGCACGGGTACGCGCAGCACCGGCGCGAAGCGGCCAAAGCGATTGCCGCCCATGCTCCTGCACCGCCGGCACTGGCCGCGCTGGCCGCGGAAATGCGCATGCAGGTCGCCGCACCGGCGCCAGCCGGCGGGTATTTCATGGTCGCGCCGCCAACCAACACCGAGCGCTACGAAGCGCGCGACGACAATCCCGTCCAGCGCGCGGCCGAACAGCCGCTGTCGACCTTCTCGGTCGACGTGGACACCGGCAGCTACGCCAACGTGCGGCGCATGCTGCGCCAGGGCGAGCGCCCGCCGGCCGACGCGGTGCGGGTGGAGGAATTCCTCAACTACTTCGGCTACGGCCATCCGGCGCCGGCAACGCGCGAGGTGCCGTTCCGGGTGAGCACCGAGCTGGCGCCGTCGCCGTGGAACGCCAACCGGCAGTTGCTGATGGTCGGGATCAAGGGCTACGACGTGGACAAGGCGACCCTGCCGCCGTCCAACCTGGTGTTCCTGATCGACACCTCCGGCTCGATGCAGTCGCCGGACAAGCTGCCGCTGCTCAAGCAGGCGTTCGCCATGCTGGTGCCGCAGCTGCGCGCGCAGGACCGGGTGTCGATCGTGGTCTACGCCGGCTCGGCCGGCCTGGGGCTGCCGCCCACCCCGGGCGACCGCCACGGCGAGATCCTCGCCGCGCTGGAGCGGCTGGAGGCCGGCGGCAGCACCAACGGCGGCGAGGGCATCCGCCTGGCCTACGCGGCCGCGCACCAGGGCTTCGTCGAAGGCGGGGTCAACCGGATCCTGCTGGCCACCGACGGCGACTTCAATGGCGGCACGGTGGAACGCGGCACTCTGGAGACCTGGGTGGCGGACCAGCGCAGGTCGGGCATCGCGCTGTCCACGCTGGGCTTCGGCCAGGGCAACTACCACGATGCGATGGCCGAGCGCCTGGCCGACGCGGGCGACGGCAACCACGCCTACATCGATACGCCGCAGGAGGCGCGCAGGGTGCTGGTCGAGCAGATGCAGTCCACCCTGCTGACCATCGCCCGCGACGTGAAGGTGCAGCTCGAGTTCAATCCGGCGGTGGTCGCGGAGTACCGGCTGGTCGGCTACGAGAACCGGCTGCTCCGCGGCGAGGACTTCGCCAACGACCGGGTCGATGCGGGCGACATCGGCGCCGGGCACGAGGTGACGGCGCTGTACGAGGTGGCGCTGGTGGGCTCGGGCGGGGAGCGGCTACCGGCGTTGCGATATGGCAGTGCGGCCAATGGCGCTGGCGCGGCGGCGGCGAAGGCCGGCGAGCTGGCGCACCTGCGGCTGCGCTACAAGCTGCCGGGGCAGGAACGCAGCCGGCTGATCGAGACACCGGTACTGCGTTCGTCGCTGCAGCGCACGCCGGGCGAGTCGCTGCGCTTCGCCAGCGCGGTGGCGGGCTATGCCGACCTGCTGCGGGGTGGCGGCAATGCCGGCGACTGGGACTGGGACGACGTGGCGGCGACCGCGCGTGGCGCCATGGGCGACGATCGGTGGGGGCTGCGCCGGGAGTTCATCGGACTGGTGGAATCGGCGCGGCAGGTCACGGCGGCGGGCGGCGCCGCGCCGGCGGCAATCGCGGCGGATTGAATCGCAACGGCCCCGCCCCAGGGCGGGGCCGCAGGGCATCCCTGGGCCGCGTCGCGTTTCGAACCGGGTTCTGCTCCCTGTAGGAGCCCACTTCAGGGGGCGACCCGACGAGGGTGGAAGCCGCTGCGCCATACCACGCACGGTCTCCGGAAAGGGTGCGTTGAACGCGGTCTGCGATCCAACCTCGTCGGGTCGCCCCCTGAAGTGGGCTCCTACAATGAAGGCCAAAGCGTGGGGGGCCGGATTCCGGGCTCCCCGCTCACCCCAGCAGGTGCTCCAGCACCGCCATGCGCACGGCCACGCCGTTGGCGACCTGGCGCAGGACCCAGGACTGCGGGCCGTCGGCGACTTCGTCGGTGATCTCCACGCCGCGGTTGATCGGGCCGGGATGCAGCACGGCCGCGTTCGGCGCGGCGCGCTTCAGGCGCGGTGCGGTGAGGCCATAGCGGGCGTGGTAGTCCTCCAGCGAGGGCACCAGGCCTTCCTCCATGCGCTCGCGCTGCAGGCGCAGCATCATCACCGCGTCCACGCCCTCGAGCATGGCGTCGAAATCCTCACCGACGGCGCAACCGGCGGTGGTGCCCGCCTCCGGCAGCAGTGCGGCCGGGCCGCAGACGCGGACTTCGCCGGCGCCGAGCGTGCGCAGCGCGTGCAGGTCCGAACGCGCCACGCGCGAGTGCTTCACGTCGCCGACGATCAGCACCTTCAGCTTCGAGAAGTCGCCGCCGCAAGCCTGGCGCAGGGTCAGCATGTCGAGCAGACCCTGGGTCGGATGCGCGCTGCGGCCGTCGCCGGCGTTTACCAGGGCGGTGCCTTCGCCGGCGATGGCGGCGAGCGCCTGCACCGCGCCGTCGTCGGGATGGCGCACGACGAAACCGCGCACGCCCATCGCCTCCAGGTTCCTCAGCGTGTCGCGCGCGGTCTCGCCCTTGCGCGTGGACGAGGTCGAGGCATCGAAGTTGAGGACGTCGGCACCCAGCCGCTGCGCGGCGAGGTGGAACGAGCTGCGGGTACGCGTGGAAGGTTCGAAGAACAGGGTGCACACGGCGGTGCCGGCCAGCACGGTGCGCTTGCCGACGCGGCCGACGGCGGCGTCGCGGATCTGGCCGGCGCGGTCGAGCAGCTGCAGCAGGGTGCTGCGCGGCAGGCCTTCCAGGGTGAGCAGGTGGCGCAGGCGGCCGTCGATGTCGAGTTGGGGCGTCATGGCGGGGTGGCGGGGGCTGGGGGGTTGGGTGTCTCTTATTCACATCTGGCGCCGTCGGCGAAGAGGGTAGGGGGGATGTGGGGGGTGGGCGGGTTCACGATAAAAAAAGCTAGGAGCGTGGGGGGCGGAGGTGGGAGGTG
>NZ_PDWM01000056.1 GCF_010093225.1 Pseudoxanthomonas koreensis
TATTTTGTAAAACGAGAGGTCGCCATACAAGGTGCCCGGGGTCCTCGGGGTCTCGGAGATGTGTATAAAGAACAGGCCCGCCGCTGATCGAGCTCGACCGGGCCAGCGTCATCCGCGGCCAGGTCCGCGTCCTGCACGAGCTGACCCTGCGCATCGACGCCGGCCAGCACACCGCCGTGCTCGGCGCCAACGGCTGCGGCAAGTCGACCCTGATCAAGCTGGTCACCCGCGAACTGTATCCGCTGGCACGCGCCGACGGCACGCCGCCGGTGCAGGTGCTGGGCCAGTCGCGCTGGCAGGTGGACCGGCTGCGCTCGCAGCTGGGGATCGTGACCGGCGACTTCGGCAGCAATCTGGCCGGCATGGCCGGACTGACCGCCGAGGACGCCGTGCTCAGCGGCCTGTTCGCCAGCTTCGTGATCCCGCCGTTCCGCCAGATCAGCGAGGACATGCGCACCGCCGCGGCGGAGGCACTCGAACGCGCCCACGCCCTGCCGCTGCGCCATCGCCCCTACGCCGAACTTTCCACCGGCGAGGCGCGCCGCGTGCTGATCGCCCGCGCCCTGGTCAACCGCCCGCAGGCGCTGCTGCTGGACGAACCCGGCACCGGCCTGGACCTGGTCGCGCGCGGCCGCCTGCTGGCCATGCTCGGCGACCTGGCCCGGCAGGGCGTGACCCTGCTGCTGGTCACCCACCACATCGAGGAGATCGTGGCGGAGATCGAGCGGGTGGTCGTGCTGCAGGCCGGCCGCATCCTCGCCGACGGCCCGCGCCGCGCGGTCCTGACCGACGAGATCCTTTCGCAGGCCTTCGGCGGCCCGGTCCGGGTCTGGCGCGAGAGCGGCGCGCACGGCACCGAACGCTACCTGGCCGCCGCCGGGGGCTGACCGTGCCCGAGCTGCCCGAAGTCGAGACCACCCGCCGCGGCCTGGCGCCGCACGTCGAAGGCCGCCGCGTCGCCACCGTGACCCTGCGCCGCCCCGACCTGCGCTGGCCGATTCCCGAGGAAATCCGCCGCGACCTGCCCGGCCGCCGCATCGCCGCCGTGCGCCGCCGCGCCAAGTACCTGCTGCTGGACACCGACGAAGGCGACAGCGCCCTGCTGCACCTGGGCATGTCCGGGATGCTGCGGGTACTGCCGGCCGATACGCCGGTCGGCAGCCACGACCACGTCGACATCGCCCTGGATTCGGGCCGCGTGCTGCGCTTCACCGACCCGCGCCGCTTCGGCAGCCTGCTCTGGCAGCCGGCCGGCAGCGAACACGAACTGCTGCGCGGACTCGGCCCGGAGCCGCTGTCCGACGCTTTCCATGGCGATTACCTGTTCGAACGCAGCCGTGGCCGCAGCGCGCCGGTGAAGGCGTTCCTGATGGACCAGCGCATCGTGGTCGGGGTGGGCAACATCTACGCCGCCGAAAGCCTGTACCGCGCCGGCATTTCGCCGCTGCGCGCGGCCGGACGCATCTCGTGCGGGCGCTACGCGGCGCTGGCCGGTGCCGCGCGCGACATCCTCGCCCACGCCATCACCCGCGGCGGCACCACCCTGCGCGATTTCCTCAACCCGGATGGCGCGCCCGGTTACTTCGAGCAGGAGCTGTCGGTCTACGGTCGCGGCGGCCTGCCCTGCCCCGGCTGCGGCACCCCGCTGCGCGAGGCCAGCATCGGCCAGCGCGCCAGCGTCTGGTGCCCGCGCTGCCAGCGCTGAGCGCTCACCCCCTGTAGGAGCCCACTTCAGGGGGCGACCCGACGCAAGCGGATCGCAGCCACGTCCAACGCGACCTCTCCGGCGGCTGCGCGTTGAACGCCGCACGTTCCGGCGGGATCGGGTCGCCCCCTGAAGTGGGCTCCTACAGGGAGTCTTCCGGCGGGCGCGGGGGCGGCGGTCGCGGCGGCCGGAAAGCGGCTATATTCAGCTCCTTGGCGCAGTCGTGGAGACGACGATGGCCGACTCTCCCGAGAGTTCCCCCGAGATCACCGTGTGGCTGGATGCCGCGCGCGGCGGAGACCGCGAGGCATTGGACCGCGTGCTGGGCACGCTGTACCAGGAACTGCACACCCTCGCCCGCCGGCAGCTCTCCGGCCAGCAGAACAACACCCTGGACCCGACCTCGCTGGTCCACGAGTCCTACCTGAAGCTGGTCGGCGCCAGTAACGGCGCCCGCTTCGAGGACCGTGCCCACTTCTTCGCCTACGCCGCCTCGGCCATGCGCAGCGTGGTGGTCGACTACGCCCGCAACCGCATGGCGCGCAAGCGCGGTGGCGACCTCAAGCGCGTCGCCGAGATCCCCGAGGAAGCCGAAAGCAGCCTGCGCCTGGACGAGAACCTGCTGGCGCTGGACACCGCCCTGGAGCGCCTGGCCGCGGTCGACCCCAGGCTGGCCAAGGTGGTGGAGCTGCGCTACTTCGCCGGGCTCTCCGAGCAGGAGATCGCCGACCTGCTGCAACGTTCCGAGCGCAGCGTGCGCCGCGACTGGCAGAAGGCGCGCCTGTTCCTGCTCGCGGCCATGCGCGAGGACTGACCGCGTCCGCGGCGCGGGGAAGCCCATGGACGCCGCACGCTGGCAACGCCTGTCGCCGCTGCTGGACGCGCTGCTCGACCTGCCTGCGGCCGATCGCGCCGGCGAACTGCAGCGCCTGCGCGACGAAGACCCCGACCTTGCCAGCGAGCTCGAAGTCCTGCTCGCCAGCGAGGAGGACGGCAACGACTTCCTGCACGATCCCCTGCCCGGCACCCGCCCGGCGTCGCGCGAGGGCAGCCGCCTGGGACCGTACCGGCTGGAGCGCCTGCTCGGCGAAGGTGGCATGGGCCAGGTCTGGCTGGCCGAGCGCGCCGACGGCCTTTACCGGCGCGAACTGGCGCTGAAGCTGCTGCGCCCCGGCTACGCCGATCCCAACCTGCGCCTGCGCTTCTCCCGCGAGCGCGAGATCCTGGCGCGGCTGCAGCACCCCAACATCGCCCGCCTGCTCGACGCCGGCATCGGCGAAGGCGACCAGCCCTACCTGGTGCTGGAATACGTCGAAGGCGTGCCGCTCACCGAGTACTGCAACAGCCACGCGCTGCCGGTGGAGGCGCGCCTGCGCCTGTTCCTGCAGGTGTGCGCGGCGGTCAGCCACGCCCACGCCAACCTGATCGTGCACCGCGACCTGAAGCCGTCCAACATGCTGGTCACCGCCGACCGCGACGTCCAGCTGCTGGATTTCGGCATCGCCAAGCTGCTCGACCGCGACGGCAGCGAAACCGCCCACGCGCGCACCGAGGTGCGCGCCTTCACCCTGCACTACGCCGCGCCCGAGCAGGTCCGCGGCGAACCGGTCAGCACCCTCACCGACGTCTACTCGCTGGGCGTGGTCCTGTACGAACTGCTCGCCGGCGACAAGCCCTACCGGCTGCGCCGGCAGAGCGATGCCGAATGGGAGCGGGCGATCCTGGAAGTGTCGCCGCCGCGGCCGTCGGTGGCGGTGCAGCGACTGGCCGAGGTCGGCCAGCTCGAGGCGGTGCATGCGCGGAGGCTGGCACGGCGGCTGCGCGGCGACCTCGACAACATCGTGCTCAAGGCACTGAGCAAGGTGCCGGCGCGACGCTACAGCTCGGCCGAGGCACTGGCCCGCGACATCGGTCGCCACCTCGAGGGCCGCCCGGTCGAGGCGCGCCCGCCGCGGATCGGCTACCAGCTGCAGAAATACCTGCAGCGGCACCGCTTGGGCGCCAGCCTCGGCGCACTGGCCATCGTCACCCTGCTTGCCGCCCTGGCCCTGACCCTGTGGCACGCGCACGAGGCACGGCACGAGGCGGCGCGCGCGCAGGCGCTGCAGCGCTTCGTGCTGGGCCTGTTCGACCACGCCGGCGGCGCCCAGCGCAACGAGGGCATGGCCATGCGCGAACTGCTCTCGGCCGGGGCGCGGCGCGCCGAAAGCGAGCTGGAAGACCAGCCGCGCGCCCGCGCCGAACTGCTGGGCGTGATCGCACGCATGTACCTGGGCATCGGCGACTATCGCCAGGCGCTGGCGGTGTCCGAACGGCAGCGGCAGTTGCTCGCCGGCGACGATGGCGCGCCGGCGGGCCTGCGCCTGGACGCTGCCAGCCAGCATGGGCGCGTGCTGCGCCTGCTCAGCCGCTCGCAGGAATGCGCGGCGCGGATGCAGCCGCTGGCCGAGACCGCGCAGCGCCTGGAAGCCGGACTGCCGCAGCAGGCGGCCGACTTCTACACCCAGTACGGGCGCTGCCAGCGCATGCTCGGCCAGGCGTACGCGGCACGGCAGTGGTACGAACGCGCCATCGCCCTGAACCGCGACGTGCTGCACGACGATGTCGGCGTTGCCGAGGGCACGATCGACCTGGCGGCGCTCGAGAGCGACGCGGCGCGCACCGGGCCGGCGATCGCCCGGTTCCTCGCCGCGCGGCGCCTGCTGCGCGGGCAGCTGGCCGACCGGCACCCGCTGATGGTCGATATCCAGCGCAGCCTCGGCGCGCTCTACCTCGACCGCGGCCAGGCCATCGAAGCCGAGCGTGCGCTGCGCTCGGGCCTGGGCCTGTCGATGGAGCTGCACGGGCCCGGCCATCCCTTCACCCTGGCGGTGCGTCGCCAGCTGGGCCAGGCCTACCTGCAGCTGGGCCGGCTGGCCGAAGCCGAACAGGCGCTGCAGGCCCAGCACGGCCCGACCGAAGCGCTGCTGGGCCCACGCCATCGCGAGACCGCGCTGAGCCTGGACGCGCTGGGCCGGCTCGCGCTCGAACGCGGCGACGCCGACGCGGCCGTGGCCCATTTCCAGCGCGCGGTGCAGATCTGGCGCCAGCCCGACGGCCGCCACCTGCTCGACTACGGCCTGGCCGACCTGGCACGCGCGCAGCAGGCGCGTGGCGAATCCGCGGCCGCGCGCGGCACGCTCGACGAAGCGCGCCGGGTGCGCATCGCCCGCCTCGGCGCCAGCCACCCGGCGGTGGGCGACCTGGATCGCCGCATCGGCGAGATGCTGCTCGACGCGGGACAGTCCGACGCGGCACTGCCCTGGCTGGAACGCGGCAGCCAGCTCACCGCGGTCGGTTACGGCGCAACCGACCTGCGCACGCACCAGGCACAACTGGCGCTGGCCCGCTGGCAGGCCGCCAAGGGCGACGGCGACGCCCTTGAACGCTTCCTCGCCACGCTGCCCGATAGCGATGCCGCGCTGGTGCCGCTGCGCTGGGAAGCCCGCGCCTACGCCGCCCGGGCCCGCTGCATCGGCGGCGATGCCAGCGGCGGCGGCGAACACCTGCGCGCCCTGGATGCCGAACTGCGCAGCGCGCGCCCCGAAGGTGGCAGCCTGTCGCGTGAAGTCGACGCACTGGCCGACGCCTGCCCATCGCTCCCGGACGACGTCGCCCGGACCACCGCGGCGCGCTGACGGCTTGCGTAAGATGTCCCGCCCCCCTTTCACCCGCCGCGCCATGCAACGCCGCCAGTTCCTGACCCGCGCCGCCACGGCCCTCGCCGCCGCCGGCCTGCCGTTGCCGCTGCTCGAGGCGCTGGCCTCGCCGGCCACCCTGGGCCCACGCCATCCGTTCGACTACGCCTGGCTCAAGGGCCATGCACGCGCACTCGCCGGCCGTGCCTACGCGCCGCGCAGCGACGCGCTGCCGGCACCGGTGGCGAACCTGACCTGGGACCAGTACCAGGCCATCTCGTTCCGCCAGGACCACGCGCTGTGGAGCGATGTCGCAGGCGCCAGGTTCCAGGCCAGATTCTTCCACCTGGGCCTGTACTTCAAGCGCCCGGTGCGCATGTTCGAAGTCGCGGGCGGGCAGGCGCAGGAACTGGCCTACGATCCGGCCATGTTCGACTTCGGCCGCAGCGGGGTGAACGGGAAGAAGCTGCCGCAGGACCTGGGCTTCGCCGGCTTCCGCCTCAATTCGCCCGACGATGTCCGCCGCGACTGGGCCGCGTTCCTCGGCGCCAGCTACTTCCGCGCGGTCGGTTCGAGCATGCAGTACGGGCTGTCCGCGCGCGGCCTGGCGATCGATACCGGCATGCCGCGGCCGGAAGAGTTCCCGGACTTCACCGCGTTCTGGCTCGAGCGCCCGGCTCCGGGCTCGGAAACGCTGGTGGTCTACGCGCTGCTGGATTCGCCCGGCGTGGCCGGCGCCTACCGCTTCGCGATCACCAAGGGCGAGCCGCTGGTGATGGACGTCGATGCGGCGCTGTATCCGCGCAGGGAGATCGAGCGCATCGGTATCGCCCCGGCCACCAGCATGTACCAGGTCGGCGAGAACGACCGCCGCATGGACTGGGACTGGCGTGCGGAGATCCACGACAGCGACGGCCTGGCCATGCACAGCGGCAGCGGCGAATGGATCTGGCGGCCGCTGGGCAATCCCGAACACCTGCGCTTCAACGCCTTCGCCGACGAGAACCCGCGCGGCTTCGGCCTGCTGCAGCGCGACCGCGACTTCGATCATTACCAGGACGACGGCGTGTTTTACGAGAAGCGCCCCAGCCTGTGGGTCGAGCCCAGGCACGGCTGGGGCCGCGGCTCGGTGCAGCTGGTGGAGATCCCGACCGTCGACGAGACCTTCGACAACATCGTCGCGTTCTGGAACCCGGAAGCGAAGCCGCAAGCGGGCCAGGAACTGCTGTACGGCTACCGCCTGTACTGGGGCGAACAGCCGCCGGTACTGCCGCCGCTGGCACGCACGGTGGCCACGCGCACCGGACTGGGCGGGGTGATCGGCTTTGAGCGCAAGCGGTTCTCGCAGCGCTTCGCGGTGGACTTCGCCGGCGGCGGGCTGGCGGCGCTGGCCGCGCGCAATGCCACGGTGGAAGCGATGGTGGAAAGCTCGCGCGGCGAACTGCAGACCGTGTCGGCGCGCCCGCTGCAGGCCATCGACGGCTACCGCGCGATGTTCGACGTGGTCCCGCCGGACGATTCGACCACCCAGATCGACCTGCGCCTGTACCTGCGCCATGAAGGCCGCGCGCTCAGCGAGACGTGGCTGTACCAGTGGAACCCGCCGCCGCCGTCGGAACGCCGCCTGTACTGACGCGGGCGGGGCGAGCTCCGCTCTACAGCAGCGGCACTTGCAGCGGCTCGATCAGGCCTTCGCCGCGCATCACCTTCTTGAACTCCGGGCGGCTGACCGAGACGTAGCGCTCGTTGCCGCCGATCTCCACCTGCGGGCCGTCCTGCACCGCGCGGCCCTGCGCGTCCACGCGCACGTTCATGGTCGCCTTCTTGCCACTGTGGCAGATCGTCTTGATCTCCTGCAGCTCGTCGGCCCACGCCAGCAGGTACTGGCTGCCCTCGAACAGTTCGCCGCGGAAATCGGTGCGCAGGCCGTAGCACAGCACCGGGATGTGCAGGCGGTCGACCACCTCGCTCAGCTGCCACACCTGCGACCGGCCGAGGAACTGCGCCTCGTCGACCAGCACGCAGCCCAGGGTGCCGTGCGCGGCCAGATCGGCCTCGACCAGCCGCTCCAGGTCGGTGTCGCGCTCGAACGCGGTGCCCTCGGCGCGCAGGCCGATCCGCGAGGCGACCACGCCGCCACGGCCGCCACGGTCGTCCAGGTGCGGGGTCAGGATCAGCGTGCGCATGCCGCGTTCGCGGTAGTTGTGCGCCGACTGCAGCAGGGTGGTGGTCTTCCCGGCGTTCATCGCCGAGTAGTAGAAGTAGAGCTTGGCCATGCGCGGATTCTACCGGCGGCCGCCCCCTCCGCGCCGTGCGCCGCGTCCTTCAGTCGGGCTTGCCGGCGGGGTCCACCTGCTCCACGCCGCCCACATCGACCTGCTCGCGCACCGGAGCCTTCCAGATGCGGTCCTGCAGGCGCCAGTAGGCCTCCGGCTCCCAGTAGTCGCTGTCGTAGTACTGGTCCCCGCGCAGGGTGAAGCCGGTCTCGGCCAGCGGCCCGGTGAAGGGAATGATGGTGATGAGGCCGGCGAACCCGAGCCGGCTGCCGGTGGTCTGCCGCATCGCGCGCCTGAGCGTCTTTTCCAGGCGCGGCTTGGCCACGTGGTCGCCGTACTCGGCCAGGATCGCCTGGCCGCGGCGCAGGGCGTCCGCGCGCCCGGCCTCGCCCAGCGCATTCCAGTAGGCTTCGCGGCCCAGCAGGAAGTCGCGATAGAGCCGCTCGGCGGCGATGTCCATCCAGGCGTAGGCGAGCGGACGGTCCTGGGCCACCCCCATGCCTTCCCAGTACATGCCGGCGATGATCGCCTGCGAGGGCTTGTCGGCGTACCGCGCCGCGCGTTCGAAGTATTCCAGGGCACGGGCGTAATCCTGCCCTTCGTAGGCGCGCAAGCCTTCGGCGCGCCAGCGCAGGTCCGGGTGCGCGGCCAGGAAACCCTCGGTCATCACCTGCGGATCGATTTCCGGCGCGCGTCCGCCCGAGGCCATCGCCGGCATCGCCGCCAGGCACAGCACCAGTATCGCCAGGCGGGCCGTCCGGGACATGCAGCCGCTTCTCGCAGGAACGTTGGCCGCACTCTAGTCGCCGCTCCGGTGCCCATCAACGTGCCATCCGTCACCCCGCCGCGGCCGGCCGGACGGCGGCCCGCCGCGTGCCGCGTTGTAGAATCCGCTTCCGGTTCCGTTTCCCGCCGCATGCATTTCCTCAATCCCCCCCAACGCGCCGCGGTCCTGCACGACGAAGGCCCGCTGCTGGTGCTGGCCGGCGCCGGCAGCGGCAAGACCCGGGTGATCGTGGAGAAGATCGCCCACCTGGTCGGCACCGGCCGCTATCCGGCGAAGCGCATCGCCGCGATCACCTTCACCAACAAGTCGGCGAAGGAAATGCGCGAGCGCGTGGCCAGGCGGATCAAGGGCGATGCAGCCGAGGGCCTGACCATCTGCACCTTCCACGCGCTGGGGCTGAAGTTCCTGCAGATCGAGCATGCCGCCGCCGGGCTCAGGCGCGGCTTCTCGATCTTCGACGCCGACGACAGCGCCGCCCAGGTCAAGGACCTGATGCCGGGCGCCAAGCCCGACGCGATCGACGACGCGAAGAACCTCATCTCCCGCGCCAAGAACGCCGGCCTGTCGCCCGAACAGGCACTGGCCGCGGCGCGCTCCACCCGCGAGATGGAGGCGGCCAAGCTGTACGCGCGCTACCAGGCGCGCCTGTCCTCGTTCAACGCGGTCGACTTCGACGACCTGATCCGGCTGCCGGTGCAGATCCTGGAGGAGAACGAAGAAGTCGTCATGGCCTGGCGCGAGCGCATCGGCTACCTGCTGGTGGACGAGTGCCAGGACACCAACGATGCCCAGTACCGCCTGTTGAAAGCGATCGCCGGGCCGAAGGGCAACTTCACCTGCGTGGGCGACGACGACCAGAGCATCTACGCCTGGCGCGGCGCCAACCCGGAGAACCTGGAGCAGATGGGCCGCGACTACCCGGCTCTGCAGGTGGTCAAGCTCGAACAGAACTACCGCTGCTCCAACCGCGTGCTGCGCGCGGCCAACGCGCTGATCGCGCGCAACCCGCACCAGCACCTGAAGACGCTGTGGAGCGAGCAGGCCGACGGCGAGCGGATCCGGGTGTGGGAATGCCGCGACAACGAGCACGAGGCGGAGAAGGTCGCCGCCGAGATTTCCTTCCTGCACGAGTCGCAGCAGGTGCCGTGGAGCGAGTTCTGCATCCTGTTCCGCGGCAACCACCAGTCGCGGGTGCTGGAAAAGGCGCTGCAGCTGCTGCGCGTGCCCTACCACCTGACCGGCGGCACCGCGTTCCTGGAGCGCCAGGAAGTGAAGGACGCGCTGGCCTGGCTGCGGGCGATCGCCAATCCCGAGGACGACGCCGCCTTCCTGCGCGCGGTGCAGTCGCCGAAACGCGAAGTGGGCGCGACCTCACTGGCGAAGCTGGCCGAGCTGGCCCACAGCAAGCACATGCCGATGTCGCGCGCGGCGCAGTCGATGGGCGCGCTGCAGCAGTTGCCGCCGCGCGCGGCCAATGGCCTGGGCGCGTTCAACAACGCGATCGCAGACCTGCGCGAGCATGCGTCGAAGCTCAGCGCGGCCGACCTGGTCCGCCGCCTGGCCGAGAAGTCCGGCCTGCTCGCCGACCTGCGCGGCCAGTGCAAGGACGAGGCTTCGTTCCAGCGGCGCAAGGCCAACCTGGATGAACTGGCCGAATGGTTCGAAGGCGGCCCGCGCGGCGCCAGCGCCGGCGACCTGGCCGCGCAGCTGGCGCTGCTGTCGCGCAACGACAAGGACGACGGCGGCAACCAGGTGCGGCTGATGAGCCTGCACGCGGCCAAGGGCCTGGAGTTCGGCTACGTGTTCATCGTCGGTTGCGAGGACGGCACCCTGCCGCACGAGGCCGCGCTGGAGGAGGGCTCGCTGGAGGAGGAGCGGCGGCTGATGTACGTCGGCATCACCCGCGCCAAGACCCGGCTGTGGCTCAGCCACAACCGCGAGACCCGCCGCTTCCGCGAGAAGGTGCGGCTCAAGCCCAGCCGCTTCCTCGACGAACTGCCCGCGGCCGAACTGCAGCGCGACGGCGCCGACCCGGTTGCCGACGCGGCGGCGAAGAAGGAGCGCGCCGCCGCCAGCTTCGCCGCGATCCAGGCGCTGCTGGGCGAGTGAAACCCGGCGCATCGCCGCACGCGCGTCGATGCGCTAGTCTCGTTCGACGGAGGGACGTGCATGCTGTTCGACCTGCTCGGCGCGCTGCTGGCGCTGTATCTCGCGTACGCCTTGGCCCCCGGTGAAGTGGTAGCCAGGTCCGGTCCGGGCGCGCGGCGCTATGTCCGTGCCGAATCGCCGCGCGGCTACTGGGGCGTCATCGCGATCTATGCGGCACTGGCCGTCGCCCTGGTCACGGTGTTCTGACCCGGTCATGGCGGCCCGCCGGCCGGCCGCCTGCGCCGAGCCGGTAAACTGCGCGCCACTGCCGACTGCGAGACCGCGTTCCATGCGTCTTTCCCTGCCCTGCGCCGCGCTCGCCGTGGCCCTGCTCGCCGCCTGCCAGCCGGTGCGCCAGGAAGCCCCCGCCCGGGCGCCGGCCGCCGCCGAAACGACCGCCGAAGCGGCTACGGTGCCCGCCGACGACAACCTCAACGCCGTGCTCTGGGTCCAGCGCGCGGCCGAATACCGCGCCGTGGCGATCCAGACCTACCGCTCTGCCGCCGACCACCTCGACCAGGCGCTGAAGCAGCCGCACTGGGACGCGCTGGTGCCGACCGAGCGCGACAACCCCGGCCGCGGCCTCAGGCCAGCGGTGATCCTGGACATCGACGAGACCGTGCTCGACAACTCGCCCTACCAGGCCCGCCTGGTCCGCGACGGCCTGGAATACAGCGACCCGACCTGGGACGCCTGGGTCGAGGAACGCCGGGCGCAGCCGGTGCCGGGCGTGCTCGAGTTCGCCCGCGCCGCGCAGCAGAAGGGCGTGACCCTGCTGTACATCTCCAACCGCGCCGTGCACCTGAAGGACGCGACCCTGGCCAACCTGCGCGCCGCCGGCCTGCCGGTGACCGACGACAGCGTGTTCCTCGGCCTGGGCACGGTGGTGCCGGGCTGCGAGCAGGAAGGCTCGGAGAAGGATTGCCGCCGCCGCCTGGCCGGACGCAACTACCGGGTGCTGATGCAGTTCGGCGACCAGCTCGGCGACTTCGTCCAGATCGACGCCAACACCCCGCAACGCCGCCAGGCCCTGCTCGACGAATACGACGACTGGTTCGGCGAACGCTGGTGGATGCTGCCCAACCCGACCTACGGCAGCTGGGAGCCGGCACTGTTCGACAACAACTGGCGGCAGCCGCGCGAGGATCGCCGCGCGGCCAAGCGCGCCGCCCTGGACGTGGCGCCGTGAGCCGCCCGCCGCTGCCGCTGGCGCCGGACGAGCGCCTGATCTTCGCCCTGGACGTGCCTGGCCGCACCCAGGCGCGCGAATGGGTCGACCGCCTGGGCGACTCGGTGCGCTTCTACAAGATCGGCATGGAGCTGCTGGCCTCGGGCGAGTACTTCCAGGTGCTCGACGACCTGGCCGCACGCGGCAAGCGCGTGTTCGTGGACCTGAAGTTCTTCGACATCCCGGCGACCGTGGCCGGCGTGATCCGCGGCCTGGAGCGCTGGCCGGTCAGCTACTGCACCATCCACGGCTGGCACCCGGCAATGATGCAGGCCGCGGCCGAGGCGAACGCCGGATCCGCCATGCGCCTGCTGGCGGTCACCGTGCTGACGTCGATGGACGGCAACGACCTGCGCTCCATGGGTATCTCCGGCGAACCCGAAGCCATCGTCGTCGAACGCGCCCTTGCCGCGCAGGCCGCGGGCATCGATGGCGTGATCGCGTCCGGCCTGGAGGCCGGCCCGATCCGCCGCGCCACCGGCGCCGGCTTCTCCATCGTCTGCCCGGGCATCCGCCCCGGCGGCCCGGCCGGCGACGACCAGAAGCGCAGCGTCGGCGTGGCCCGGGCCTTCGCCGACGGCGCCGACGCCATCGTGGTCGGCCGGCCGATCCGCCAGGCCGCCGATCCGCGCGCTGCGGCCGAGGCCATCCAGGCCGAGATCCTGCGCTCTATTTCCTGAAATATCAGCCACTTGAAATGTGCAATTTCAAGTGTTGCTTCAGCTCGCCGGGGGCGCTAGGATGGCCCGCGTCCGGTCACTGGCCGGAGCCGTGCCACAACACGATGTCCTCCGGCATTGCCGGATTGGGGAGGCCAGGTGCCTCCCTTTTTCTTTGCGGCCGCCTTGCCGCCGCCACCGGGCTGCGGCCACACTCGGCCCGGACCCACCGGATGCCGCCGCCCATGCTCCCATCGTGCTGCCACCGGCCGATCCGCACTGCCGCGTGCGCCCTGCTGTTGCTGGCCGTGATCTTCCTGCCCACCGCCTGCCGCCGTCCGCCGGCCACGCCCGGTGAGCTGCCCGGTGCGGCCAGCGAGCCGGCCGGCGCCGTGCGTCAGCTCGCCGACCACCTGCAACGCAACGCCTGGAAGCGTTCGCCCGCGACGCGCTGCCGCCGGCGGAGCACGCGTACCTGGCCGATGCCTGGGCCCAGGGCCACAGCCGCTGGCCGCTGACCGAGCTGCCGCTGGACGACCAGCTCGGCCCGCTGCTGGCCACCCTCTCCGCCGCCGGGGCCGAACGCGAACTGGTGCGGACCTTCGACCGCCAGATGGCCGGCCAGGACAAGGCCCTGCGCGACGCGGCGCGCTCGCTGGCGCTGTTCGGCCAGCAGTACCTGGGCACGCAGGGCGAGTACAGCGACGAGGAGCGCGCCCATTACGTCCAGATCGTGGCCGCGCTGGGCCAGTGGTCGGCGACCGCGCCGCTGGGGGAACGCAAGCGTGGCCACGCCGCGATCGCGCGCCTGGCCGAAGCGGCCCGCGCCACCGGCCTGGACGGCGACGACGCCCTGGCCGCGGCCGGCATGGACGGGAGCCTGCGCCAGCTGGGCCCGTTCGCCGCGGCCGCCAAGGCGGTGCTGGCCGACTACGGCCTGGACCTGGACCACAGCCTGGCCGACCTGCGCACCGGCCTGGTCGAGGAGAAGGGCGACCACGCCACCGTACGCATCCACTACCCGCTGGCCGGACGCGAGATCGACACCCTGGTCAGCCTGACCCGCCGCGACGGGCGCTGGTACCTGAGCGACTACCTGGAACACGCCGCCGAACTGCTGGCCGAGCCGCCCGCAGGTGGCGAGCCGGGGCTGCCGGGACTGCCGCTGCCGCCCGTCGCCATGCCCGACACCGATACCGGTCCGGCCAGCGCCCCGCCGGCCGGGCCGGCCACTGGGCGATAATCCCCCCATGCCCGAACAGAACTCCCTGCCGTTCCCGGAACCCGCGCCCGGCGCCAAGCCGTCGACTTCGCCCGCCACGCCGGCCGCCACGCCGCCGGGCACGGCGGCCGACGGCGCGAAGGCCAGCGGCGCGGCGACCACGCCGGAGGCGGCCACGCCCGGAAGCGTCACCCCCGAAGCGCCGGAGGCGATCACCGCCGCAGGCACGGGATCCACAACCCACCCGCATCCGGAACACGAATCCCCGCAGCCGCAGGCCATGGCTTCGACTGCAACCGCCCCGGCCGATGCTGCCGCCGTGGTCCCGGCCCCGCCGCTGGCCCCCCGCTGTCCCCTATTCACA
>NZ_PDWM01000057.1 GCF_010093225.1 Pseudoxanthomonas koreensis
CCTCCCCCACGGAGCTCCCCCCATGTTGGACGACAGCCTCAAGACCCAGCTCCAGGCCTACCTGGAGCGCCTCACCCGCCCGGTGCACCTGGTCGCCTCGCTCGACGACGGCGCCAGCTCGGCGGAAATGCTCGAACTGCTGCAGGACATCGCCTCGCTGTCGCCGCAGGTGAGCCTGGAAACGCGCCGCGACGACGCCGAGCGCAAGCCCTCGTTCGCCATCACCAGCCCCGGCCATGACATCTCGCTGCGCTTCGCCGGGCTGCCGCTGGGCCACGAGTTCACCTCGCTGGTGCTGGCGCTGCTGCAGGCCGGCGGGCATCCGTCCAAGGCCACCGCCGAGGCGATCGAACAGGTGCGTTCGCTGGAGGGCGAATTCGCCTTCGAAAGCTATTTCTCGCTGTCGTGCCAGAACTGCCCGGACGTGGTCCAGGCGTTGAACCTGATGGCGGTGCTGAACCCGAAGGTGAAGCACGTGGCGATCGATGGCGCCCTGTTCCAGGACGAGGTCGAGGCGCGCCAGGTGATGTCGGTGCCGGCGATCTTCCTCAACGGCGAGCTGTTCGCCTACGGGCGCATGGGCCTGGAGGAGATCGTCGCCAAGCTCGACACCGGCGCGGAGAAGCGCGAGGCGGAGAAGATCGCGGGCAAGGCCGCGTTCGACGTGCTCGTCGTCGGCGGCGGCCCGGCCGGCGCGGCGGCGGCAGTCTATGCCGCGCGCAAGGGCATCCGCACCGGCGTGGCCGCCGAGCGCTTCGGCGGCCAGGTGCTGGACACGCTGTCGATCGAGAACTTCATCTCGGTGCCGCACACCGAAGGCCCGAAGCTGGCGGCCGCGCTGGAACAGCACGTGCGCGGCTACGACGTGGACGTGATGAACCTGCAGCGCGCGACCGCGCTGGTGCCGGCCGGCAAGGATGGCCTGGTGGAAGTAAAGCTGGCCAACGGTGCTTCACTGAAGTCGCGCAGCGTGGTGCTTTCCACCGGCGCGCGCTGGCGCACCATGGACGTGCCCGGCGAGGCGGAGTACCGCAACAAGGGCGTGGCCTACTGCCCGCACTGCGACGGCCCGCTGTTCAAGGGCAAGCGCGTGGCGGTGGTCGGCGGCGGCAACTCCGGCGTGGAGGCGGCGATCGACCTGGCCGGCATCGTCGCCCATGTGACCCTGGTCGAATTCGATTCGAAGCTGCGCGCCGACGAGGTACTGCAGCGCAAGCTGCGCAGCCTGCCCAACGTGCGCATCGTCACCAGCGCGCAGACCACCGAGGTGCTGGGCGACGGGCAGAAGGTCGCCGGCCTGGTCTACCGCGACCGCAACGGCGGCGACAGCCACCGCATCGAACTGGAGGGCGTGTTCGTGCAGATCGGCCTGCTGCCCAACACCGAATGGCTCAAGGGCACGGTGGAACTGACCCCGCGCGGCGAGATCGTGGTCGACGACCGCGGCCAGACCAGCGTGCCGGGCGTGTTCGCCGCCGGCGACTGCACCACCGTGCCGTACAAGCAGATCGTGGTGGCGATGGGCGAAGGCTCCAAGGCCGCGCTCGCCGCCTTCGACCACCTGATCCGCGAATCGGCGCCGAAGGACGAGGCAGTCGCGGAAGCCGCCTGATCGCGCTAGGGTGGATTGCGGCCGCGCCTGACCAGGCCGGCCGCAGTCCACCACGCACTTCACCGGTGGACCGGGCTCCGGAGGCAATGCGATGAACCTGCGCGATCTCAAGTACCTGGTGGCCCTGGCCGACCACAAGCATTTCGGCCGCGCCGCCGCGGCGTGCTACGTCAGCCAGCCCACGCTGTCCACCCAGATCCGCAAGCTGGAGGACGAGCTGGGCGTGTCGCTGGTCGAGCGCGCGCCGCGCAAGGTGATGCTGACCCCGGCCGGGCGCGAGGCCGCCGAGCGCGCGCGCCGGATCGTGGCCGAGGTCGAACAGATGAAGGAGGCCGCGCGCCGCAGCCAGGATCCGGAGGCCGGCACGGTGCGGCTGGGCATCTTCCCCACCCTGGCGCCCTACCTGTTGCCGCACGTGGTGCCGCGCATCCGCACGCGCTTCCCCCAGCTGGAGCTTCTGCTGGTGGAGGAAAAAAGCGATGAGCTGCTCGCGCGGCTGCGCGCGGGCCGGCTCGACGCGGCGGTGCTGGCGCTGCCGGTGAACGACGAGCAGCTGCACGCCGAGTTCCTGTTCGAGGAACCGTTCGTACTGGCGGTGCCCGAGGGCCATCCGCTGTCGCGGCGCGGCACGCTGACCCTGGACGAGCTGTCCGAGCAGCGCCTGCTGCTGCTCGAGGATGGACACTGCCTGCGCGAGCAGGCGCTGGACGTGTGCCGCCTGTCGGGTGCGCACGAGAAGACCGAGTTCCGCGCCACCAGCCTGGAGACGCTGCGGCAGATGGTCGCTGCCAACGTCGGCGTCACCCTGCTGCCGGCGCTGGCGGTGAAGCCCCCGGTGGCGCGCTCGGACAGCATCCACCTGCTCAGCTTCTCCGACTCCCATCCCAGCCGCAGCATCGCCATGGCCTGGCGTCGCAGTTCGGCCATGGCGGGGTTCCTGGGGCGGCTGGCGCAGGTGTTCCGCGACCTGCCGCCTGGCCTGCTCGCCCCGGGCGAGGCGGTGGCCACGCCGGCGCAGGCCCCCGCGCCGGTCCCGGCGCCGCGCAGCGACTGGGCCTGAAGCCGGGACCGGCCCCGCCCGCCGGTTGAACCGGCCGCGGTTCCGGGCTACGGTAGGCCTACAAACAGTTCATTAGGGGCGGTGCGGAGACGCGCCGCCTTCTTCATTCCTGCCTGCCTTCATCCCTGCGCGCCTGCCGCGCATCCACCGTACGAGGAGTTCCATGCCTACCCCGCCCACCAGCGGCCTTCCGCCCCCCCTGATCGTCTCCAGCCGCGACCTGGCCCGCCTCGAGGCCCTGCTCGATTCCCCGGTGCTGAGCCGCCATCCGGCCGCGCTCGCGCTGATGGACGAGCTCAACCGTGCCGAAGTGCGGCCGCCCGAGCAGATCCCGGCCGACGTCGTGACCATGCACTCGCGCGTGGAATGCGAAGACGTCGCCAGCGGCGAGGAGCACATCCTCACCCTGGTCTACCCCAACGAGGCCGACGTCGAGCGTGGCCGCGTGTCGGTGCTCGCGCCGGTCGGCAGCGCCCTGCTCGGCCTCTCGGTCGGCCAGACCATCGACTGGCAGGCCCCCGGCGGCCGCCCGCTGCGGCTGCGCGTGAAGTCGGTCCGCTACCAGCCCGAAGCGTCCGGCGACCTCCATCGCTGAGCCGCCGGCCCCGCTCGGCTCCTCTGTAGGAGCCCGCATGAGGGCGACCCCGCGCCGCGTCCACGGGGGGGCGTTCAACGCGGCCTTTCCGGAAACTCCGCGTCGAACCGGGCGTATCCCAGCGGAACCGGGTCGCCCCCTTAAGTGGGCTCCTACAGGAAGCAGTGCAACGGAAGGGCGACCCGGCGACGGGCCGCCCTTCCTGCATCAGCCGCCGCGCGCGGCCAGCGCCGCCCCCGCCGGCAGGGTCTTGCCTTCCAGGAACTCGAGGAAGGCGCCACCGCCGGTGGAGATGTAGCCGACCTGCTCCTCGATCCCGAACTTGTCCACCGCCGCCAAGGTGTCGCCACCGCCGGCGATGGAGAACGCCTTCGACGCGGCGATCGCGCGCGCCACCGCCTCGGTGCCGCCGGCGAAGGCATCGAATTCGAACACGCCCACCGGGCCGTTCCACACCACCGTGCCGGCGTCGGCGATCAGCTGCGCATAGCGCGCGCCGGTCTGCGGGCCGATGTCGAGGATCAGGTCGTCTTCGGCCACTTCGCCCACCGGCTTGACCGTGGCTTCGGCGTCGGCGGCGAAGGCCTTGGCCACTACCACGTCGCTGGGCAACGGGATGTCGGCGCCGCGCGCCCTGGCGTCGGCGAGGATCCGCTTCGCAGTGTCGAGCAGGTCCGGTTCGTACAGCGACTTGCCGACCGGATGGCCGGTGGCGGCGAGGAAGGTGTTGGCGATGCCGCCGCCGACGATCAGCTGGTCGACCTTGCCGACCAGGCTGGTGAGCAGCTCGAGCTTGGTCGAGACCTTGCTGCCGGCCACGATCGCCAGCAGCGGCCGCGCCGGGCTGGCCAGCGCCCTGTCCAGCGCGTCCAGTTCGGCCATCAGCAGCGGGCCACCGGCGGCGACCGGGGCGAAACGGATCACGCCGTGGGTCGAAGCCTGGGCGCGGTGCGCGGTGCCGAAGGCGTCCATCACGAACACGTCGCACAGCGCGGCGTACTTCCGCGACAGCGCCTCGTCGTCCTTGCCCTCGCCCACGTTCATACGGCAGTTCTCCAGCAGCACGACCTGGCCGGGCTGCACCTGCACGCCATCGACCCAGTCGCGTACCAGCGGCACGTCCACGCCCAGCAGTTGCGACAGCCGCGCGGCCACCGGCGCCAGCGAATCGGCCTCGCTCCACATGCCTTCCTTCGGCCGGCCCAGGTGCGAGGTGACCATCACCGCCGCGCCCTTCTCCAGCGCCAGCCGGAGCGTCGGCACCGAAGCGGTGATGCGCTGTTCTGAAGTGATCCTGCCGGCGTCGATCGGTACGTTCAGGTCCTGCCGGATCAGCACGCGCTTGCCGGCGAGGTCGAGGTCGGTCATCCGCAGGATCGTCATCGTGGGGCTCTCATCGTTCGAAGGGGGAGGTGGCGCGCGGCGTCCGCAACACGCCGGCTGCACGCCGAAGCTGAAGGTGCGCGGCAGCGCCGGGCGGGAGCGCATTGTCCCGCCCGCACGCGGCCATCGCAAACGCGGCAGGCCGTCGCTCAGTCCTGCGCCGGGCGCTGCCGCAGCAGGCTCAGGCCGAGCGCGGCGACCAGCAGCGCGCCGCCGCCCAGCAGGCCCCACAGCAGCAGAGATTTCCAGTCGCCGGCGTGCTGCGCCTTCAATGCGCGTTCGCCTGCCAGTTCCTCCGGCGTCCCGGCCAGGTAGGCCGGCGCGGGCTGCCAGCCGGCGCCGCGCTGGCGACGCAGCGCATCGAGCAGCGCGGGAATCGGCGCCTCGGCGCGCTGCGCGTTGGCGCTGCCGGCGGCCAGCGCGAACGGCGGCGTGCCCTGGGCCAGGAACACCACCACCTCCGGCCGGTAACCCAGGCGCAGCACCGGCACCGCCTCGCCGACCGGGCTACCGGCACCCAGGCGCCAGTGGCGGTCGCGCACCGGCGTGGCCAGTGGCTTCGGCTCGGACTGGTTGCCGCCTCCGGCGCCGCCGACCTGGAACGCCATCCACGGGCCGGCGCGCCACAGCCAGGCCGCATCGCCGCGCTCGCGACTGTGCAGGGTCCACTCGACCGCGCTGTTGCCGGGCAGGCGCACGTCGGCGCGCTCGACCGGGAAACGCCCGGGCAGGAGGTATTCGAAGTAGTCGCGGCCGCCCTCGCGGCGACGCTCGCCTTCGATCTCCACCCATTCCCAGCGCGCCTCCGGCGGCGGGGGCGCCAGTTCGGCGGTGACGCCGGCGAGCACCGGCACCGGGCCGCTGCGCAGCGGCAGCAGGCGCAGGTAGCGGGCCTGGCCGTCCAGTTCGATCCGGCCCTGGTGCAGGCGCTCGCCGCCGCGCTCCAGGTCCAGCAGCGTGGTGCCTTCGTTGAGCGTGCGCCACTGGCGCAGGTCGTTGCTGCCTTCGACGCGGTAGCGCGCCTGCAGCGACTGCTGCGGCCGCTCCCATTCCAGCTGCAACGCGCGCACCGGTTCGCGCAGGCGGCTGGCATCGACCAGCCATTGCCCCGGGGCATCGGCGGCGCCGGCGCGCGATCCGGTCCCGGCTTCGATGCGGATGATGTTGCCGTCGGCGTCGCGCTCGGCGACCAGGCGCAGGTCGCCACCGCCGGCGGCCGGGTCCAGCGCCGGAAGCGGGAACCACGGCAGTGCCAGCGTGCGCGGCGGCTGCGCCAGCGGCTGCGCCGGCGACAGCAGCGCCGCCGGCAACGACTGGCCCTCGCCGTTGAACACCTCGATGTCGCCCAGCGACGGCTGGCTGGCGCTGCGGTACACCGCCTCGTCCAGGACCACGCGGTAGGCACCGCTTTCCTCCTGGCCCAGGTCCAGCGGCCACTGCCGCGCGTAGTCCCCGCGGCTGCCGGCGACCGCCAGCAACGGCAGCAGCACCAGCGCCGCGAACAGGCCGCCACGGAGCAAGCCGGCCGTGCCGCAGGCCTTCGCCGCGATTTCCCCGCCAGTCCTGCTCATGCGCGCGACTCCTCCTGCGGAACGCTGCCCGCGCGCGGCGGCGCCGGCGCCAGGTAGCCCACGATCGTGCACAGCACGCCGTAGGCGATGAACGAAACGATGCCGAACATGCCACCCAGGTGCTGGCGGTCGACCAGCAGCAGCTTGGCCAGGACCACACCCATCAGCAGCGCGCCGGCCAACCACAGGCCACGTTGGCCGCGGCGCGAGCCGAGGATCCAGCCGAGTACGCCGAGCACGCTCCAGACCACGGTCAGGCTGGTCTGGGCCAGGCTGGTGGAAAGCAGCTGCGCATCCCAGGCCACGCCGCCCCAGTGGTGGACACTGCGCAGCGTGCTGGCGCTGAGCAGCAGGAAGCCACCCAGCGCGACCACCGCCGTGCGCAGCCGCGACAGCGACCCTTCGCCATCGGACCACATCCACGCCGCGCCCAGCCCCAGTGCCACCAGTTGCGCCAGCTCGCCAGGATTGAGCAGCGGCAACCATGGCAGCGGCGCCGGCGACAGCGCCCGCGTCAGCGCCAGCAGCCAGCCGGCGGCGATCACGGCGAAGGCCACGCCCAGCAGCGGCACGCGCAGTCCTTCGTTGGCCTCCGCGTCGCGCGGGAATGCGAGCCACGCCCAGCGCCACAGCGCCAGCGCGCCCAGCGCCAGCCACGGCAGTGCCAGCATCGCCTGGCGCCAGCCGTCGGCCAGGCCGGACTGCCCGGCGAACCAGGCGCCTTCCAGCGACAGCAGCAACGGCCACGCCAGCCACCAGGCGAACTGCGCCAGGTCAGCAGCACCGCCCTGCGCGCGCAGGCACCACAGGCTGCGCAGGCCCAGCACCGCGTACAGCAGCCACGCCAGCGCGCCCCAGGCGCCGCCGGCCGGATGCGTATGCGCCGCGTCCTGCCAGGCCAGCAACGGCAGCGCCATCACCAATGCGGCGAACACCGTCCAGGCCAGTGCGCGCGCCGGCCTCACGCGCGAAACTTCGGCCGCGAGCCAGCCGCTGAACGCGGCGAACGCGAGCAGCGCATCCGGCCGCGCATCGCTGGCGACGAAACGGTCGATCTCGTGCACGCCGGTGCCGGTCCACCAGGCCAGGCCCCACAGGTAGAACAGCAGCGCGCCGCCACCCTGCCCGTGCGCGCGCAACGCCCAGGCGCTGGCGAAACCGGCCAGCGCGATCAGCAGCGCACCCATCGCGGTCGGATTGAGCAGCGGCTGCAGGTCGCTGGCGCCATGGTCGAAGAAGCCGACCAGCAAGGCGCCGGCCGCGAGCAACTGCAGCACCGTGCCGCCGAACTGCGGCAGCATCCGCCCCTGGCGCAGGCCGAGCCAGACCAGGCCGGCGCCTTCCAGCGCGAATACGCTGGCGGTTGCGCGCGCCGACAGCGCCAGTGGCACCGCCAGGGTGGCGAAGCCCACCGCCAGGATCGCGTGCGACTGGCCCAGCGCGATGTAGCCGGCACGACGCAGCAGCGCCCAGGCCAGCCCGGCGTAGAGGACGCCCAGGCCGAGCGCACACAGCGCCAGCGGCATGCGGCTGCCATCGGGCATGACGCTGTCGAGCAGGCCGGCCTGCATCGAGAACGCGACCAGCGGCGTGCCGAACACCAGGCAACCATCGACCAGGTCGCGCCGCCCCTCGGGCTGGCGCCGCGCGAACAGGATCGGCACCAGCAGGTAGAAGGCGAAGAACAGCAGCAGGAACGGTTGCGTGCTCGCGTACTGGCCCGCGCTGTAGCTGGTGGCGCCCCACAGCGCGCCGATGCCGAAGGTGAAGGCGAAGCCGAGCAGGTTGAGGATGCGCCACGACCGGAACCAGGCGATCGCCACGATCGCCGCGTTGAGCAGCGCGTAATAGGAGAACAGCGCCACGTGGTTGCCGCTGCCGGTCGACAGCCAGATCGGGGCGAGGAACCCGGCCAGCAGCGCGAACACCGCCAGCGCCTTCGCGTCCTGCAGCACCGCCAGCAGGCCCATGCCCGCGACCAGCACCACGCTCAGCGCGAACGCGGCACCGGCCGGCAGCAGGCCGTAGAGCTTGAACGCCGCGTACACGGTCAGCAGCAGCACGCCGATCGCACCGCCCTGCAGGCTCAGCGCGAACACGCGGTTGCTCTCGCGCCGCTTCCAGGCGAAGGCCAGGGCCGCCAGCGCCGCGGCGGCCACGGCGGCCAGGCGCAGTTCGCGCGGCAGCGAGAACAGGCCCTGGTCGCTGGCGTACTTGAGCAGCGCGGCGACGCCGGCCAGCAGCACCAGCATGCCGATCTTGACCGGCACGTTGCCGACGGTGAACCAGCGCTTCACCGCGCGCAGCAGCGCGTTTTCCGGTGGCGGGAACGGCCGCGACGGCGCGTGGGAAATGCGGGTGGATGCGGCGGCGACACGGGCGCGGGTGGCGGCGTCGACCTCGACTTCCGCATGCGACGGCTGCGCATGCAACGGGGGCAGCGGCGGCGGCATCGGTGCCGGGGTCGCGCCCGGGTCGGTGGCCGGTCGATCCGCTCCCGCGTGGTCCGCGTGCATGGGCGGCGTGGTGTCCCCGGCGGCCGCGGGCGCTGCAGCGGCCGGCGTGGCCGCGGCGCCTTGCCTGCGCATCAGCTCCGACAGCGTGGGCGCTTCGTCGCCGGCATCGCCGGTCGCGGTGGCTGCCGCCTGCGGCGACGGCGCCGCTGCCGGTGGCATCGCCGCGGCACGCTCCTGCTGCGGCCCGTGCGCGGCGGCCTGCTGCAGTCCGGCCAGTTGCCGCTCCAGTCCGGCCACGCGCGCCTTGAGCGAGGACAACGACACCAGGGCGACGACCAGCAGTATCGGCATGGCCAGCAGCGCCAGGCCCACGAGCACCAGGATCCCCACCATGTCGCCCATTCCTTCCCCGTCCGGATCGTCGTACGCCGCACAGTGGTGCCGGCAAGTCCATGCAGGGCATGGCGCCGGCAGCGTCGACGATGCGGGACGGGAATGCAAGGCCGCGGCGACGCTCGCCGCCGCATGCCGGGCGCAGGAATGGAAAGGGCGCCCTCGGGCGCCCTTTCATTGCAGCCTTGTACGCCGCTTACTTGCCGGCGACCACGCGGACCATCTCCAGGCACTTGTTGGAGTAGCCCCACTCGTTGTCGTACCAGGCCACCAGCTTGACGAAGGTCGGATCGAGCTGGATGCCGGCGTCGGCGTCGAAGATCGAGGTGCGGGTGTCGCCGACGAAATCGGTGGCGACGACCTTGTCCTCGGTGTAGCCGAGGATGCCCTTCAGCGCGCCTTCGCTCTGCGCCTTGATCTCGGCCTTGATCTCCTCGTAGCTGGCCGGGTTTTCGAGCTCCGCGGTCAGGTCGACCACCGACACGTCCGAGGTCGGCACGCGGAAGCTCATGCCGGTCAGCTTCTTGTTCAGCGCCGGGATCACCACGCCCACGGCCTTGGCCGCGCCGGTGCTGGAGGGAATGATGTTCTCGAGGATGCCGCGGCCGCCGCGCCAGTCCTTGTTGCTCGGGCCGTCGACGGTCTTCTGGGTCGCGGTGGCCGCGTGCACGGTGGTCATCAGGCCGCGCTTGATGCCCCACTTGTCGTTGATCACCTTGGCCAGCGGCGCCAGGCAGTTGGTGGTGCAGGAAGCATTCGAGACGATCGCCTGGCCGGCGTACTCGTGGTGGTTCACGCCGAACACGAACATCGGCGTGTCGTCCTTGGACGGCGCCGACAGGATCACCTTCTTCGCGCCGGCATCCAGGTGCTTCTGCGCGCTGGCCTTGTCCAGGAACAGGCCGGTGGACTCGATGACGACGTCGGCGCCGACCTCGTCCCACTTCAGGTTGGCCGGGTCGCGCTCCTGGGTCAGGCGGATCTTCCTGCCGTTGACGATGAGCGTGTTGCCCTCGACCTTCACCTCGCCCTTGAAGCGACCGTGCACGGAGTCGTACTGCAGCATGTAGGCCAGGTAATCCGGCTCGAGCAGGTCGTTGATCGCAACGACCTCGATGTCGCCGCCGAAGTTCTGCACCGCCGAACGCAGCACGTTGCGGCCGATGCGGCCGAACCCGTTGATGCCAACCTTGATCGCCATTGCTCGTGACTCCTGACGGCCGCGCCGGGCGCGGCCCGTGGTGGATGGAAAGGGGTATCCATTCTAGCAGCCCGCCTGCCGCCCGCCCGGGGGCTGGACCTGCCGCGCCTTGACCACAATCAAGGCGCAGCCGCGGGCGCAGGCGGAAAATTCCCGCACCCCCACACGCAAGAGCGTTGCCTATGAAACAGAAGCTCCTCCCCGTCGTTGCCGCCGCCCTCCTCGCCGGCGCCGCCCTGCCCGCCGCCGCGCAGTCCGCCGGCGACTGGACCCTGGGCCTGGGCGTGCACCAGGTCGACCCCAAGTCCGACAACGGCACCCTGGCCGGCGGCACCCTGCCGCTGTCGATCGACAGCGACGCCAAGCCGAGCCTGACCTTCGAATACTTCATCCGCGACAACCTCGGCATCGAGGTCCTGGCCGCGTGGCCGTTCCAGCACGACATCTCGGTGGCGGGCCTGGGCCGGGTCGGCAGCACCAAGCACCTGCCGCCGACGTTCAGCCTGCAGTACCACTTCAACGACAAGGGCGTGGTCTCGCCGCTGGTCGGCCTGGGCCTGAACTACACCACCTTCTTCAGCGAGGACACCCGCGGCGCGCTGGAAGGCGCCGACCTGCAGCTGGGCGATTCCTGGGGCCTGGCCGCGCACGCGGGCCTGGACTTCCGGGTCGGCGACAACGGCGCGATCCGCGTGGACGTGCGCTGGATCGACATCGACAGCAGCGTGCGCGTGGACGGCGCCCGCCTGGGCACCGCCAACATCGACCCGCTGGTGTACGGCGCCGCTTATGTCATGAAGTTCTGAGGACATCCGCGCAGGAGCGGGAGCGGCCGCGGCCGGTCGGTTAAAGTGCCGGCATGACCGCTTCCACTCCCGCACCCGCTTCACCGTTTCTTTTCCGCGGCAGGCCGCGCGCGCTGGCGCTGCTGGGCCTGCCGCTCGCCCTGGCGCTGGCGCTGCCGGCGCAGGCCTGGGGGCCGCTGGGCCACCGGCTGGTGGCCAGCCTGGCCGAACCGGGCCTGGACCCGCAGGCGCGCGCGACCGTGGCCCGCCTGCTGCAGGGCGAAGCCGAGCCGACCCTGGCCGGCATCGCCAACTGGGCCGACGATCTGCGCGGCAACGATCCGGAGCTGGGCAAGCGCAGCGCGCGCTGGCACTACGTCAACATCGCCGACCCGGATTGCGCCTTCGACGCCGCGCGCGACTGTCCCGGCGACGACTGCGTGGTCGCCGCGCTGGAGGCGCAGGCCGCGATCCTCGCCGATCCGGCGCGCAGCGATGCCGAGCGCCGCCAGGCGCTGAAGTTCGTGGTCCATTTCACCGGCGACGTGCACCAGCCGCTGCACGCGGGTCGTGGTGCGGACCGTGGCGGCAACGACTACCAGGTCAACTGGCGCGGCAAGGGCAGCAACATGCATTCACTGTGGGACAGCGGCCTGCTCAACAGCAAGGGACTGGACGAAGGCCAGTGGCTGGCGCGACTGCGGGCACAGCCGCTGCCACCCGCATCGCCGCTGCCGGCGGATGCGCCGCGGCTGTGGGCCGAACAGTCGTGCAGGGTGGTGAACGCACCGGGCTTCTATCCCTCCGGCCACGTCATCGACCAGGCGTATGCCGACAGGCACCTGCCGATCGTCGAACGGCAGCTGCGCCTGGCCGGTGCACGCCTGGCCGCCACGCTCAACGCCGCACTTGGTGGCAGCTGAGGCTCCGGCTTGAGCGACTGGTTCACACCCGCGGAAGTCACCGCCATCGGCCTGAGCCTGAAGGTGGCCACGGTCGCGGCGCTGGCCAGCCTGCCGTTCGGCGTGGCCATCGGCTGGCTGCTCGCGCGGCGGCGCTTCCCCGGCAAGGCCCTGGTCGATGCACTGGTGCACCTGCCGCTGGTGCTGCCGCCGGTGGTGATGGGCTACGTGCTGCTGGTGATGCTCGGCACGCGCGGGCCGGTGGGCGCCTGGCTGCACGACAGCTTCGGCATCGTCCTGGCGTTCCGCTGGACCGGCGCGGCGCTGGCCTGCGCGGTGATGGGCTTCCCGCTGATGGTGCGCGCGATCCGCCTGTCGATCGAGAACGTGGACCGCCGGCTGGAACAGGCCGCCTCGACCCTGGGCGCGGCGCCGTGGCGGGTATTCCTCACCGTCACCCTGCCGCTGGCCTGGCCCGGCCTGGTCGCCGGCGCTGCGCTGGCGTTCGCCAAGGCGCTGGGCGAGTTCGGCGCCACCATCACCTTCGTCTCGGCCATTCCCGGCGAGACGCAGACGCTGTCGTCGGCCATCTACGGGCTGATGCAGGTGCCCGGCGGCGAGGCGGGGATCTGGCGGCTGGCCCTGGTGTCGTTGCTGATCTCGCTGGGCGCGCTGCTGCTGTCGGAATGGCTGGTGCGGCGCCACCGCGGCGCGGAGGAGGCGGAGTGAAGCCGCGCCTGGAGTCTCCCGCGCGACGCGCGGCGCATCACGCCGCATCCACCTGCGGCCGGCAGGTGCCGGCTGCGGCGATGGCCTTCCACGGGAGGCGCCCGTGCTGAGCCTGGATCTGCAGCTGCGCCGCGGAGCCTTCCAGCGCCACGTGCGGATCGAGGAGCAGGCGCGCGTGGTCGCGCTGGCCGGGCCTTCGGGCGCGGGCAAGACCAGCGTGCTCAACGCCATCGCCGGGCTGGTGCGGCCGCAGTCCGGGCACATCCGCATCGACGACCGCGTGCTCTACGACAGCACACGCGGCATCGACGTACCCACTCACCGCCGCCGCATCGGCTACGTGTTCCAGGACGCACGCCTGTTCCCGCACCTGGACGTGCGCCGCAACCTGCGCTACGGCCGCCACGGCGGCGGCGAGGCCCGCTTCGGCTTCGACGCCGTGGTCGAACTGCTCGGCATCGGCCACCTGCTGGAACGGCGCACCGCCAACCTGTCGGGCGGCGAATCGCAGCGCGTGGCGATCGGCCGCGCCCTGCTCTCGCAGCCGGCGATCCTGCTGTTCGACGAACCGCTGTCGGCGCTGGACCAGGCGCGACGCGAGGAGCTGATCCCGTACCTGCAGCGCGTGCGCGACGAGGTACGGCTGCCGATGCTCTACGTCAGCCACCACCCCGATGAGGTGCGGCGGCTGGCGGATTCGGTGCACGTTCTCGATTGAGCGGCGGACCGGATGCGCGGTCACGCGGTGCGTGACATCCGGCCTGTCGACAGGCCCCGGGACCGGATCACGGTCCGCTTCGGACCAGCGGCCATTGATTCGGCCAGCCGCGTCACCATCCTTGTACCTGCCCGATCATCTCCGGAAACGCCCGCATGACCACCCGCGCCGACCAGATCCGCGACGCCCTCTCCGCCCTGCAGCCGCTGCACCTGGAGGTGATCGACGAGAGCCACATGCACAGCCGCGGCCTGGAAACGCACTACAAGGCAGTGATCGTCAGCCCGCAGTTCGAAGGCAGGCGCGCGATCCAGCGCCACCAGGCCGCCTACGCCGCGATGGGCCCGCTGATGCAGCAGGTCCACGCGCTGGCGCTGCATACGTATACGCCGGCCGAATGGGAGGCCGACGCCAGCGTGCCCGATTCGCCGCGCTGCCGTGGTGGCAGCAAGCACGATCCGGCGGGGTAGGAGAAAAAAGAAAAAGGGGGCGGCAGAAAAAGGAGAAAAAGGGGACGGAGGCTGAGGTTTCCCCATATTTTCATATCCGGATCGCCATGTTTTGACTGGCCTCAGGCGAGAGTTGGCGGAGCGTTTCCAGCATGGCCCGTAGAGGATGCATGAGCCACCTTCGCACCAGCGCTTCGCG
>NZ_PDWM01000058.1 GCF_010093225.1 Pseudoxanthomonas koreensis
GCTGCTTACGCTGACACGCAGTACGCAACACGCGGAACAAGCAAGAAGGCAGCTATCGCCCGAAAGCTACAGGCAAGAGCGGCTCGTGCATGGAGTTGACGGGGAGTTCCTTACGGAATTGTTAGGCACCACTGCGGATACCTCCGATAACCGGCTGAGACCGACGGAAGCTCTCGTGCGCGCCAGGGTGCCATGGGAAAAAGCCTTCCTCGGATGGCCAGACGAGCTGATGCAAGGAGAAGTCATCGCCTTGATACAACCAGCAATTGGAAAGTGCGTACTCCTGCCGGTTGGCCTGACTAGCTTCAACGAAGACGCACGGGTAACCCTGAATAATTTCGTCGCTCGGTTTAGCAAGGTCTATAGGATCACTGCTTGCTGCTCGTTCGGCGATCAGGCTGACCAAGCCATGTGCCGCTTTCTGCGGTAGGCCGAACAGGATGATCTCGGGGTGGTTGTATGAAAATTTCAGGCCGACCGAGTAAGAAAAAGACGGCCCCTTATCGTCTCCGAAGACATGAGTGAAGTGCCACCCGTACTGCTCAATGTTTCGGAGCACGGATTCTTCATAGGAATTATTGGGCAGCGGAAATGTCATGTGTGGTGCCTAACTACCAGTAGACCCCTCCCCGGGGCGTAGCCGGAGTTTGCGTGGAGGCCGGATAGTCGTCAACGCGGAAAAATCCCAACCAGTTCACGGCTTTATCCTATGACCGCGCTTTCGGGGTAACCCCCAGCATCCCCATATCGACGGCAAGGAGGCCCCGATATGTCTTATGACGGTGGGCAGCCCCCGGTATCAGGGGGTGTAGCGCAGGCACGCGAGCCGCGGTTGCTCGACCAGATTCGGGCGCGGATGCGGCTCAAGCACTACAGCCTACGTACCGAGCAGGCCTATCTCTACTGGGCACGCCGGTATATCCGGGCCAACCTGCCCCGGCATCCGCGCGAGCTCGACGGGGCGGCCGTGGAGGCCTTCCTCACCCGCCTGGCCACCCGCGACCATGTCGCCGCCAGCACCCAGAACCAGGCGCTGTCGGCGCTGCTGTTCCTGTATCGGGAAGTGCTGGGCGTGGACCTGCCATGGATGGAGAACGTGGTCCGGGCCAAGCGGCCGCAGCGGTTGCCGGTGGTGCTCTCACGCGCCCAGGTCGGGCGGCTGCTGGAACGCCTGGCCGGGCGCGAGGCGTTGATGGCCGGCCTGCTCTACGGCAGCGGGCTGCGCCTGATGGAATGCGCGCGCCTGCGGGTGAAGGACGTGGGCCGGGAGCGCAATGAGCTGGTCGTGCGCGACGGCAAGGGCGGCAAGGACCGGATGACGGTGCTGCCCGCCGCGCTGCGCGAGGGGCTGGCGCGACAGCTGGCCGAGGTGCGCGTGCTGCACGCGCGCGACCTGGCCTGCGGGCTGGGCCGCGTGCACCTGCCGCACGCGCTGGCGCGCAAGTATCCGAACGCGGCGGCCGAGCCGGCCTGGCAATACGTGTTCCCGGCCACGCGTCTCTCGGTGGACCCGCGCGACGGCGCCACCACATCGACGAGAAGGTGCTGCAGAAGGTGGTGCGGCGCGCCGCACTCGAGGCAGGCTTCGACCGGCCGGTGACGCCGCATACGCTGCGCCACTGCTTCGCCACCCATCTGCTGGAGGCCGGCGCCGACATCCGCACCGTGCAGGAACTGCTCGGCCACAAGGACGTGGCCACCACCCAGATCTACACCCACGTGCTCAACCGCGGCGCGCACGGGGTGCTCAGCCCGCTGGACCGCTGAGGCCGGCACGCGGGCGTCAGCCCATCGGCAGCTTCAGCCCCTGCTCCTTCGCGCACTGCCTGGCGATCTCGTAGCCGGCATCGGCATGGCGCATCACCCCGGTGCCCGGGTCGTTCCACAGCACCCGGGCGATGCGCCGGTCGGCGGCCTCGCTGCCGTCGCAGACGATGACCACGCCGCTGTGCTGGCTGTAGCCCATGCCCACGCCGCCGCCATGGTGCAGCGACACCCAGGTGGCGCCGCCGGCGACGTTGAGCATGGCGTTGAGCAGCGGCCAGTCGGACACCGCGTCGCTGCCGTCGGCCATCGCCTCGGTCTCGCGGTTCGGCGAGGCCACGCTGCCCGAATCGAGATGGTCGCGGCCGATCACCACCGGCGCCTTCAGCTCGCCGTTGCGCACCATCTCGTTGAACGCCAGGCCCAGTTTGTGGCGCAGGCCCAGGCCGACCCAGCAGATCCGCGCGGGCAGGCCCTGGAAGTCGATCCGCTCGCGCGCCATGTCCAGCCAGCGGTGCAGGTGCGCATCGTCCGGGATCAGTTCCTTGACCTTCGCGTCGGTCCGGTAGATGTCCTCCGGGTCGCCGCTCAGCGCGACCCAGCGGAACGGGCCGATGCCGCGGCAGAACAGCGGCCGCACGTAGGCCGGGACGAAGCCGGGGAAGTCGAACGCATTCGCGCAGCCTTCGTCCTTGGCCATCTGCCGGATGTTGTTGCCGTAGTCCACGGTCGGGATGCCCTGCGCGTGGAAGGCCAGCATCGCCTCGACGTGGGTGCGCATCGAGGCCTTGGCCGCGTCGCGCACCTGCTCCGGGTCGTCCTTCTGCGCGGCCAGCCACCGCTCCACGCTCCAGCCGATGGGCAAGTAGCCGTGCACCGGGTCGTGGGCGCTGGTCTGGTCGGTGACGCAGTCCGGGCGCACGCCGCGCTTCACCAGCTCCGGCAGCACTTCGGCGGCGTTGCCGAGCAGCGCGATGGATTTCGCCTCGCCGGCCGCGGTGTACCTGGCGATCCGCGCCAGCGCATCGTCGAGATCGGTCGCCTGCTCGTCCACGTAGCGCGTGCGCAGGCGGAAATCGATCCGGCTCTGCTGGCATTCGATGGTCAGCGAGCAGGCGCCGGCCAGCGAGGCGGCCAGCGGCTGCGCGCCACCCATGCCGCCCAGGCCGGCGGTGAGGATCCAGCGGCCCTTGAGCTCGCCGCCGTAGTGCTGGCGGCCCATCTCCACGAAGGTCTCGTAGGTGCCCTGCACGATCCCCTGCGAACCGATGTAGATCCACGAGCCGGCGGTCATCTGCCCGTACATCATCAGGCCCTTGCGGTCGAGCTCGTTGAAGTGTTCCCCCGTGGCCCAGTGCGGCACCAGGTTGGAATTGGCCAGCAGCACGCGCGGGGCGTCGGGGTGGGTCGGGAACACGCCCACCGGCTTGCCCGACTGCACCAGCAGGGTCTCGTCGTCGCCCAGTTCCTTCAGCGTGGCCAGGATCGCGTCGTAGCTGGCCCAGTCGCGCGCGGCGCGGCCGATGCCGCCGTACACCACCAGGTCCTCCGGGCGCTCGGCCACGTCCGGGTCCAGGTTGTTCTGCAGCATGCGGAACGGGGCTTCGGTGAGCCAGCTGCGGCAGTTGAGTTGCGCGCCGCGCGGGGCGCGGATCACGCGGGAGGGATCGTGGCGCGGGTCGGACATGCCGGGGACCTCGAAGGACAGGCCGGCATTATCGCAGGGGTGGCGGTGAGGCGGTCCCGTGCCTGCTGTCTTGCGGGCCTGGCCGGTTCGACGCGGACCGGCGCGACCTGCACCGTCAGCGCGGCTCGGGGCTCGGCTCCAGTCGTGCCCCGGCTTGTGCCCGCTGCCGCTCCAGTTCCTCGCGCTCGCGTTCGTAGGCCTGGCGGCGCTGCTCGAAGTCCTGGCGCAGGCGCTCGGATTCGGCCGGGCTGGCCGCGGCGGCGCGGCGGCGTTCGGTATGGGCGCGGTCGGCTTCCAGCCGGCGGCGGTTGGCATCGAGGGCGATGGCGTACTGGTCGCGCGAGGCGCGCTGGGTGGCCTCGCGCTGCTGCCGCTGCTGCACCTGGCTGGCCTGCTGTTGGCGCTGGTAGGCGTCGCTGCCCACCGCGGGCGGCGGCGGACCGTAGCGATTCGGTTGCACGGACTGTGCGTGCGCGGTGCCGGCAAGGGCGAGCACGAGCAACAGTGACAGGGGCGAACGGCGGTGCATGCACCGACTATAGGCCGCGCATGCCGCCGCCACCGTGGATGCGCGGCGCCCCTTCAGGCACGCGTCAGCGGGGTGGAAGGCAACCTGTCATGCGCCGGACGCGCCGGTCTGCCAAGCTGTGGCCATCGTTCCGGCCTCCCTGCGCAATGTCCTTACGCCTGTTCCGCATCGCCTGCCTCGTCCTGCTGTTGCCACTGTGCGCCTGTTCGGCGCCGGCTCCCCGCTCCACTCCCCCTGTCGCCGACGCCCCGCCGGCAGCGCTGCTGCTGGTCTCCATCGACGGCCTGCGCGCCGATGCGCTGGGCCGCGGCGATACGCCCAACCTCGATCGCCTGGCCGCCGGCGGCGTACGCGCGCGTTGGATGCGGCCCTCGTACCCGGTGCTGACCTTCCCCAACCACTACACCCTGGTCACCGGCCTGCGCCCGGACCACCACGGCATCGTCCACAACACGATGCACGACCCGGAACTGGGCGGATTCAAGCTGAGCGACCGCGAGGCGGTGGGCGAGGCGCGCTGGTGGGGCGGCGAACCGCTGTGGAACGGCGCGCGCAAGGCCGGGCTGGGCGCGGCGACGATGTTCTGGCCGGGCAGCGAGGCGCCGATCCAGGGCCTGCACCCGCAACGCTGGATGCCGTTCGATGCGGCGATGCCGTCGCAGGCGCGCGCCGACCAGGTGCTGGCCTGGCTGGCCGAACCGGCCGCGACCCGGCCGCGACTGGTGACGCTGTACTTCGATGCGGTCGACAGCGCCGGCCACGCGCATGGCCCGGCATCGGCCCAGGTGCGCGCGGCGATCCGCGAGACCGACGCCGCGCTCGGCCACCTGTTCGACGGCCTGGCCGCGCTCGACCTGCCCGGCGGGATCGACATCGTCGTGGTCTCCGACCACGGCATGGCCGCGGTCGCGCCCGACCACCAGGTCGCGGTGGAGGACATGGTCGCGCCGGAGCAGGCGCGCGTGGTCAGCATCGGCCAGGTGGTGGGCATCGAACCGTTGCCAGGCCAGGCCGACGCGGTCGAACGCCGGCTGCTCGGCGCGCACGAGCGCTTCGACTGCTGGCGCAAGGGCGAGCTGCCGGCACGCTGGCATTACGGCAGCCATCCGCGCATCCCGCCGATCGTCTGCCAGATGCACGAGGGCTGGGACGCGCTGCCGCGCGCGTACCTGGCGCACCGGCGCGAGGCCGGCCCACGCGGATCGCATGGTTTCGATCCGGAGCTGCCGTCGATGCGCGCGGTGTTCGTCGCCGCCGGCCCTTCGTTCCGCGAGGGGATGGTGCTGCCGCCGTTCGACAACGTCGACGTGTATCCGCTGCTGGCCCAGCTGCTGGGCATCCCGCCAGCGCCCAACGACGGCGACCCGCGCACGCTGTTGCCGGCGCTGGCGGTGCCGGTGGCGGCGCCGGCTTCGCAATGACGGCATCGATGTCCGAAAATGGCCAGTCCGCACCGGCCCGCGGTGCTAGCCTGCAGCCATGCAGTCCCGCACCACCGCTACTACCGCCCTGCCCGACCCGCGCGTCTGCGAACGCGCGCGGCTGAGCCGCGACGCGCGCTTCGACGGACTGTTCTTCACCGGCGTGCGCAGCCCCGGCATCTATTGCCGGCCGGTGGGCCCGGCGCCGCCGGCAAAGCAGGCGAACGTCGGCTACTACCCCAGCGCCGCGGCCGCCGAAGCGGCCGGGTTCCGCCCCTGCCTGCGCTGCCGGCCGGAGCTGGCACCGGGCGAAGGCGCCTGGCGCCGCGGCGACGAGACCGTGGCCCGCGCGCTCAAGCTGATCGACCAGGGTTTCCTTGCCGAGCGCCCGTTGTCCGACCTGGCCGCGCGCGTGCACCTGGGCGAACGCCAGCTGCGGCGGCTGTTCGTCGAACGCCTCGGAGCGGCGCCGGGTGGCGTGCATGGCACCCGCCGGCTGCTGTTCGCCAAGCAGCTGCTGCCCGAGACCGCGCTGCCGGTCCCCGAGGTGGCGCTGGCGGCCGGCTTCTCCAGCCTGCGCCGGTTCAATGCCGCGTTCCTCGACGCCTACCGCAGGGCCCCGCGCGACCGGCGCCGCAGCCGCGGGGCGGGGGGGGCCACCGCCGATCCGGCGCGGCCGCTGGTGCTGCGGCTGGGCTACCGGCCGCCGTACGACTTCGCGGCGATGCTGGAGTTCCTGCGTGGCCGCGCCCTGCCCGGCGTCGAGACCGTCGACGCACGCAGCTAAGCGCGCCCGATCGGCACGCCGCAGGCGCCGGGCTGGCTGCGGGTCGGCGCCTGGCCCGGTGGCCGCGGCGGCGCGCGCGTGCACGCGCTGCGGCTGGAATTGCACGGCGCCGCGCCGGCGCAGCTGGCCGGCATCGTCCAGCGCGTGCGGCGCATGTTCGACCTGGATGCCGACCCGGACGCGATCGCCGCGGCACTGTCGCCCGATCCGCGCCTGCGCCCGCTTCTGCGCAAACGCCCCGGCCTGCGCCTGCCCAGCGGCTGGGACGGGTTCGAGATCGCAGTGCGCGCGGTGCTCGGCCAGCAGGTCAGCGTGGCCGCCGCGCGCACGCTGGCCGCGCGCCTGGCGCAGCGCCATGGCCACGCGCTGGCGGCCACGTCGCTGCCCGGGCTGAGCCACCTGTTCCCCACGCCGGCGGCGCTGGCCGACGGCGACCTCGACGGACTGGGCCTCACCGGCGCGCGCGCGTCCAGCGTGCGTGGCATCGCCCGGGCGCTGCTCGAGGGGCGGGTCGGCTTCGCTCCCGAACAGACCCTGGACGAATTCGTCGCCGCGTGGAGCGCGCTGCCCGGCGTGGGTGCGTGGACCGCGCAGTACCTGGCATTGCGCGCGCTCGGCCATCCCGATGCGTTCCCGGCCGGCGACCTGGTGCTGCAGAAGGCGCTGCCGGGCGACGGCACGCGCCTCACCGAACGGCGCCTGCGCGACCACGCCGAGGCGTGGCGCCCGTGGCGCGCGTACGCGGTGATCCATCTCTGGCGCGATGCGATGGCATCGCCCGCTCCCGTGGAGAAGCAACGATGAGCACGATCTTCTTCCGCCGCATCGACAGCCCGGTCGGCACCCTGACCGTGGCCGCCTCCGATGCCGGCCTGCATGCGGTCGAGTTCCCCGCCAACCGCCATCCTGTACGGCGCGACCGCGACTGGCGCGAGGGCGACCACCCGCTGCTGCAGCGGGCGCAGGCGCAGCTTGAGGAGTATTTCGCCGGCACGCGGCACGCTTTCGATCTGCCGCTGGCGCCGCGCGGCACCGCGTTCCAGCGCCAGGTGTGGTTCGCGCTGGCGTCGATTCCCTACGGCGAAACCGCCAGCTACGCGCAACTGGCCGCGCGCGTGGACCGGCCCGCGGCCACCCGCGCGGTCGGCGCCGCGAACGGCCGCAACCCGCTACCGATCGTGCTGCCCTGCCACCGCGTGATCGGCGCCGACGGCTCGCTCACCGGCTTCGGCGGCGGCCTGCCGACCAAGCGCTTCCTGCTGGAACTGGAAGGCGCGCTGCCGCGGGAAGCCGCGGCGCCGGATCTGTTCGGCTGATGGACGCGGCTACAACGACGGACTGCACCTCCTGCACGCTCTCCTGTAGGAGCCCACTTCAGGGGGCGACCCGACGACGCCGGAGCAATGCCGCGGTCATCGCGATCCATCCGGAGATCCCGCGTTGAACGCGGCGTCTCACGGGTTCGTCGGGTCGCCCCCTGAAGTGGGCTCCTACAATGGGCCGCTGCGGCGGTGGGTACAGCACGCCGGCGGTTGATCACCCCGCGTCGATGGCCTGCCGCAGCGGCGCCAGGAACGCCTTCGCACGCACAGCGGCATCTTCGGCACTCGTGGCCCCGGCCATCTCCGACACCAGCGCGCTACCCACCACCACGCCATCGGCGTCGGCCGCCATCGCCGCGGCGCTGGCCGCGTCCCGGATGCCGAAGCCGGCCACCACCGGCACCCGCGCCGACGCGCGCAGTTCCTGCAGGCGCCGGCCGGCGGCGGCGGTGTCCAGGTGGTCGGCGCCGGTCACCCCGGCGTAGCTGACGTAGTACAGGTAGCCCTGCGCATTCGCGCACAGCATCGCCGCGCGCGCGGCCGGGGTGGTCGGCGAGGCCAGCATCACCAGCGCCAGCCCGGCCTGGTCGAACGCGGCCTGGAACCCGGCCGCCTCTTCCGGCGGCAGGTCCACCAGCAGCACGCCGTCCACGCCGGCGGCCACCGCCTCGGTGGCGAAGCGCGCCGCGCCGCGGATTTCCACCGGATTGAGATAGCCCATCAGCACCACCGGAGTGTCGCCATCGCGTTCGCGGAAGCGGCGCACGCAGTCGAATACGTAGCCGGTACCGGCGCCGCGCGCCAGCGCGCGTTCGGAACTGCGCTGGATCACCGGGCCGTCGGCCATTGGGTCGGAGAAGGCCACGCCCAGTTCGATGACGTCGGCGCCAGCGGCGACGAGCGCATGCATCACCGGCACGGTCGCCTCCAGCGACGGGTCGCCGGCGGTGAAGAACGGGATCAGCGCCTTGCGGCCGTCGTTGCGCAGTCGCGCGAATGTGTTCTCGAAGCGGTTCACAGTTCGATCCCCTCGCGCGCGGCGATGGTGTGCACGTCCTTGTCGCCGCGGCCGGAGAGGTTGCACAGCACCAGTGCGTCCTTCGGCAGTTCGCGCGCCAGCTTGATCGCGTGGGCGACCGCGTGGCTGGATTCGAGCGCAGGCAGGATGCCTTCGGTGCGGGTAAGCGTGTGGAAGGCGGCCAGCGCTTCGGCGTCGGTGACGCCGACGTATTCGGCGCGGCCGCTGTCCTTCAGGAACGCGTGCTCGGGGCCGACGCCCGGATAGTCCAGGCCGGCGGAGATCGAATGGGTCTCGATGATCTGGCCATCGTCGTCGCAGATCACGTAGGTGCGATTGCCGTGCAGCACGCCGACCCGGCCGGCCGACAGCGAGGAAGCGTGGCGCCCGGTCTCGATGCCCTCGCCCGCCGCTTCGGCGCCGACGATGCGCACCGATGCATCGTTGAGGAAGGCATGGAACAGCCCGATCGCATTGCTGCCGCCGCCGACGCAGGCGGTGATCGCGTCGGGCAGGCGGCCGTAGTCGGCCAGCATCTGCGCCCTCGCCTCGCGCCCGACCACGGCGTTGAAGTCGCGCACCATGCGCGGGTACGGGTCCGGGCCGGCCACCGTGCCGATGATGTAGAACGTGTCCTGCACGTTGGTCACCCAGTCGCGCATGGCCTCGTTGAGCGCGTCCTTGAGCGTGGCCGAGCCGGAGGTCACCGGGACCACGGTCGCGCCAAGCAGCTTCATCCGGTAGACATTGATCTTCTGCCGCTCGATGTCGGTGGCGCCCATGTAGACCACGCATTCCAGGCCCAGGCGCGTGGCCACCGTCGCGCTGGCCACGCCATGCTGGCCGGCGCCGGTCTCGGCGATGATCCGCTTCTTGCCCATGCGCGCGGCCAGCAGCGCCTGGCCGATGGTGTTGTTGATCTTGTGCGCGCCGGTGTGGTTGAGGTCCTCGCGCTTGAGCAGGATCTGCGCGCCGCCGGTCTCGCGGCTCAGCCGCTCGGCGTGGTAGATCGGGCTGGGCCGGCCGACGTAGTGCTTGAGGTCCTTGTTGAAGGCCGCGACGAAGGCCGGATCGACCCGCGCGGCATCGTAGGCGGCGGCCAGTTCCTGCAGCGGCCCGATCAGGGTCTCGGCGACGAAGCGGCCACCGTGGCGGCCGAAATGGCCGGTGGCGTCGGGCCAGGCGTGGTAGTCGGTGGGGGCGGCCATCAGGACGGGTTCCGGCGGATCGATGTCGTCAGGTTAGCGCACGGATGCCTGGCCATACATCGAAATAAACTGGCCTACCTGTGAGTTATAGTCACAGGATGACGCGCCAGCTGCCGCCGCTCAACGCCCTGCGTGCCTTCGAGGCCGCCGCCCGCCTGGGCAGCGTGAGCCGCGCGGCGGACGAACTGCATGTCACCCATGGTGCGGTCAGCCGCCACGTCCGCACCCTGGAGGAAGCGCTGGGCACGCCGCTGTTCGTGCGCGAGGGCCGCGGCCTGGTCCTGACCGCCGCCGGGCTGCGCCTGCGCGACGCGGCGGGCGACGCGTTCGCCTCGCTGCAATCGGCGTGGGCCGGCCTGCGCCGCGGCCCTTCGGCGGCGGCACTGGTGCTCGGCTGCCCCGGCAGCCTGCTTGCGCGCTGGTTCATCCCGCGCATGGAGCGGCTGGCGAACGATCTGCCCGGGCTGACCCTGCACCTGTCGGCGCAGGAACGCGCGTTCGACCCCGCCCTGCCCGGCCTCGACGCGGCCCTGCTGCTGGGCGAGGCGCCCTGGCCGGCGCAATGGCAGGTGCACGCGCTGGCGCCGGAACGGATCGGGCCGGTGCTCGGTCCGCGCCATCCGCGCTACCACCTGCTGTGCAGCGGCGGCGTGGAGGCGCTGCTCGACGAACCGCTGCTGCACACGACCTCGCGGCCGCAGGCCTGGCCGCGCTGGCTGGCCGCCCGCGGCCTGGCCGGCAGCGCGGCGCGGATGGGCACGGGCTTCGACCACCTCACCTACCTGCTGGAGGCGGCCATCGCCGGACTGGGCGTGGCCATCGCGCCGCAGGAACTGGTGCAGGCCGACATCGACGACGGCCGCCTCGCCGCGCCCTGGGGCTTCCACGACACCGGCGGCCAGTGGGTGCTGTGCAGCGCGCGCGACCGCGAGGATCCACGCATCGAAGCGCTGGCCGGCTGGCTGCGGCGGCAACTGCAGGCGCCTCTGTAGGAGCCCACTTCAGGGGGCGACCCGAGGCCGTCGGAAGGCGCTGTATTCAACGCGCACCCTCGGAGGAGTCGCGTTAAGCGTGGATGCTTGCAGACGGCGTCGGGTCGCCCCCTGAAGTGGGCTCCTACAAGGGCTGGATTGATGCCGCGGAGGCTGCCGCGGGGCGCTGGCGCAGCTGCTGCACGATCCGGCCCTGCTCCATCACCAGCACGCGGTCGGCGCTGGCGATGGTTTCCGGGCGGTGGGCCACGATCACCCGGGTCAGCGCCAGGCCCTTCACCGCGTCGTTCACCAGGCGCTCGTTGCCCACGTCCAGGTGGCTGGTGGCCTCGTCCAGGAACAGCAGCTTCGGCCGCCGATACAGCGCGCGGGCCAGCAGGATGCGCTGCTTCTGCCCGCCGGACAGCGAACTGCCCATGTCGCCGATCAGGCCGTGGTAGCCCATCGGCATCGCCGCGATGTCGTCGTGGACCGCGGCCAGGCGCGCGGCCGCCTCGATCCGCGCCTGGTCGTGCACGCTGTCGAAGAAGCCGATGTTGTCGGCGATGCTGCCGGCGAACAGCTGGTCGTCCTGCATCACCGCCCCGACGATCGCGCGCACGTTGCGCGCACCCACCTTCTCCAGATCGTAGCCGCCGATGCAGATCCGCCCCTCGCTCGGCCGCAGCAGCCCCAGCAGCAGCTTGACCAGAGTGGTCTTGCCGCAACCGGACGCGCCCACCACCGCCACCGATTCGCCCGGCGCGATGCTGAAGCTGCAGTCCTTCAGCACCCACGGCTCACCGTCGCCGTAGCGGAACGACAGGCCCTCCACTTCGATCCGCGTATCCGGCGGCGGTGGCAGTTCCGGGTGCACACCCTCGTCCTCCGGCGCCGTCAACACGATGTCGGCCAGGCGTTCGCCGTGCAGGCGCAGCATCCGGAATTCGACCCACTTGTCGATCAGCGCCGCCATGCGCCCCGCGAACTGGTCCTTGTAGGCCAGGTAGGCGATCAGCATGCCCACCGAGAACACGTTCTGCAGGGCCAGCGTCGCGCCGATCCAGATCACCGCGATGCGCTCGATGCCGAACACCAGCTGGCTGGCGCCACCGAAGCCCAGGCCCATCCGCGCCAGCCGCACCTCGTGGTTGACCGTGTCGACCATCAGGTTCTCGTAGGTGGCGCGCCGCTGCGGCTCCTGCCCGGCGACCTTCAGGCTCTGCATCCCGCGTAGCGATTCGAGCAGGTGGCTGTGCTGCTTCGCCGCCGCCACCAGCTGCTGCTCGGTGCGGTCGCGCACCGGCCGGTAGGCCAGCGCACGGATGCCCAGGTACAGGGCCACCGCCAGCAGCGTCACCAGCGCCAGCTTCCAGCTGTAGAGCAGCATCAGGCCCAGGGTCACCACCGCCATCAGCCCGTCGATGAGCGCCTCGACGAAACTGGTGGTGAGGGTGTGCTGGATCGCCTGCACCGAGTCCATGCGCGAAGTGATGTCGCCCAGGTGCCGCTTCTGGAAGAAGTCCAGCGGCAGGCGCAGCGCGTGGGCGAAGACATTGCCCATCCACTGCAGCCCCAGCCGCGTGGACAGGTACACCACCGACCAGCCGCGCAGCAGGCCGATGCCGACCTGCAGCAGCAGCGCCAGGCCGAAGCCCAGGCCGAGCACGGTCAACAGGTCGCGGTCGGCCGAGACCAGCACCTGGTCCACCACCCATTGCATGAAGAACGGGGCCAGCACCACGAACACCTGCAGCGCGACCGACAGCAGCAGGATCTGCGCCAGCGCGCGCCACAGACCGCGCACCGGACCGGTCAGCTGGCGCACGGAGAGGCCGGGCGCGGCCTTCTGCGGCTTGAATTCCGCCGATGGCGCCAGCTCCAGCGCCACCCCGGTGAAGTGCCCTGACACCTCCGCCAGCGGCAGCCGCCGCTCGCCGACGGCCGGATCCAGGATCGTGGCCCTGCCCTTGCCGACCCTGGCCAGGACCACGAAATGATTGAAATCCCAGTGCAGGATGCATGGCAGCCGCAGCTTGCCCAAGTCCTCCATCTCCAGCCGCAACGCGCGCGTGCCGAAGCCCAACCGCTGGGCGGTGCCGATCAGCTGGTCGAGCCTGGCACCCTTGAGCGACAGCGGGAAGCGGCGGCGCATCTCGGGCAACGCGATGCTCGCGCCATGGGCCGCCGCGACCATGGCGATGGTCGCCAGGCCACACTCGGAGGCTTCGGACTGGAGAATGGGCCGCGGCAAGGATTACTCCCGATTCATGCGATGTCACGAGACGCAGCACTGCATGCACATCCAGCGTCACGCGCAGCGGATGCCCTTCCCCCGTTTCCATTCGCATCCGTCCCCAGGTGCACACCTGTACTGGCCGCGTTGTCCCGCTCCGCCAGCTTCGCACCAAGATGAAGGCCGAAGAAAAACGCTGCAATGAAGACAACAACAAGGACAAATACGATCCTTGCCGTCCTGTTCCCTGATTTATTCACCGAAGGCTCCTCCAGATTCTTCCCGTGGACGCCGCTGGGCAGGACACAGGCCCAGCCCAGCGGCACACTGCCCGTTTACGAATCGGTATTCCGATTGTCACGCTCCGCCATTCGCTCACCGAGATAAGCGCCAGCAGCAACCGCCGCAATGACAGCCGTGATTATCGGAGCGAAAGGAAAACCACCCCCAACGCCATTCGACTCTTCCATAGTCAGTTCTTTCATTTTCCTTCAACTCGACGTCCCCCCGCTTTCAGTAGCGGTCGGCTTTGGAGTCCGCGGTTAGGGTATCCGAGATGGTCAGGGTTTTGGCATAGGCTTCCGGGGTGAGCCCGCCGATTGCCTTCTTGGGTCGCTCCTCGTTGTATTCGCGACGCCAGGTTTCGATGACCGTGCGGGCGTGCAGCAGGCTGGTGAACCAGTGCTCGTTGAGGCACTCGTCGCGCAGGCGGCCGTTGAAGCTCTCGATGTAGGCGTTCTGGTTGGGCTTGCCCGGCTCGATGAGACGCAGGGCAACGCCCCGGGCGTGCGCCCACTGGAGCATCGCCTTGCCGCAGAACTCCTTGCCGTTGTCGGTGCGGATCACCTCCGGCAGGCCGCGCTGGATCGCAAGGCGCTCCAGGATGCGCACCACGCCGTG